>DAINSS010000025.1:9803-37626 GCA_036741195.1 Clostridiaceae bacterium
ACTATACCTCGGGAGCATTCAGATCAAAAAGACGTCAAAGGAAGATCGCCAATCCCACGGACTCCATTCAATTTGCAGCAGAAATTTGTAAAATGCTGTTTGATGAAATTTGGGAAGAAGAGCCTGTCAGGAAAATAGGAATAACCTTCACAGCATTATCCTCTGCAGAGGTTGTACAACTTTCATTGTTGGACTATGAGGAAAGTGCAAGGAATGAAAAAATCGACAATACCATCGGAGATATAAGAAAAAAATTCGGTGACGAATCCCTTGTCAGAGCCACATTTGTTTCCTCGGAAATAAAGTCCTTTGCAGGCGGTGTTGATGATAAGGACTATGTATTCATGAACAGTAATCTATAAATCAATATATTAAGGGAGGAATTATGTTGGAAGTATATTTAAAACCGATTGAAGTGGTTGTCAGCTTTACAAAGGACGGGAAAATCTCCCCCGTCCGATTCAGGATAATCAATGATTCATCAGAGTATGAGACTGTATTTATAAAAACGGTCACGAGAAGAAGACAGGAAAAAGTGGGGAAAAATTTTATCGATATTTACACCTGCACCGGTGTTATAGATTATTCAGAAAAAATGTTTGAACTTAAGTTTGAAAATAACTCCGGTGAGTGGACCCTGTACAGAATGTAAAAACCCGGCAATGCCGGGTTTGTTTTTTATTCGTCTTCCTTTGGAATCGTGGTGGTAGCCGGATCTCCGGTACCCACTACAAATTCATCGTCAACTTTTCTATATTCATTTTCTGTGAACAATTCTTCTTTTACAAAGTTACCGTTAAGATAAGTTGATCTGTATACATTCACCTTGTAGCCAGTGTATGCACTTGTCAGCTGTTTTTTGTATCCCCTTGGAAGGTTTGGATCTTCCTTGGTAACAACCTTTGCCGGAATCTTTTCATAAACATCCTGTCTGAACTCATAGCTGTATCCACCCATGACACCCTCCTGTCCGTAAATGGAGAAGTTTAAATCCCCATCCGAGCCGTAGGCTGTAATATATATGGGAGTATCAAAAGGATTTACGAATTTAAGGTCAAGATATGGGTCATACACAACTGAGTCCATACCGTAAGGCAGATAACCTACCACCATGCCGTGCTCTTCTCTTTCTGTAGGAGTTATTCCCGCATAGATCAATGCATTATAAAGAGTCGAAGATACCTGACAGACACCGCCGCCCGGCTCCTGTTCCAATTTATCACCTACATAAACGCCGGCATCCTGATAGCCTCTGTCAGCAGTTGTCGGTCCAAGAGTGGTATTGAATGAAAATACCTGTCCCGGCATAACCAAGGATCCATCGAGTATTGATGCTGCCAGTCCGATATTGTGATATCTACCAGAAGGTGACCAGGAATAGTCGGTGGTGAAACTTGAAATTTTACTGTTAATAACATCAAGCTCTGCCTGGGTTACAGGTGCCGGTATTTTTTCAATTACCGCTTCAATTCTTTTATTGTCCTCCGGATTAAAATCAATAGCAGCCACCAATGCGTCTGTAAGCTTCTTGACATCCAGTTTATCGGCTTTTGCGTCCTTCTTTAGAACTACATGACCGTCAACCATGTCAGCAACCTTCGCCATTGAAGTGTTTAAAACAAATTTTCTTACATCTTCGACCACTCTGTTTAAATGGTCCTTGTCATAGCTGAGCTTTGCCTTAATATCCACCGGGAATGATGTTTTTGCATACTCTAACATCTTAAAGTTATCTGTACCCTTACCGGCTTTCATAGCCTCATTCACAGTTTCGGGATCAAGCTTAACTTCAAGCCTGTTATAGCTCATATAGTCATCAAGTCCGTTGTATCTAAAAAGTACATATCTGTCAGCCAAGGGATCCACCAGTTCCGTAGTAAGCTTTTCCGTGGCTTCATCCTTAGTCATTCCGCCTACATCAACACCGTTTACTTTTACACCTTTAAAAATCCTGTTTCCGTAGTTCTGGAGTATTTTTACCTCTTCGTTTGTAAGTTTTTTTTCAGGAGCGGTAGTAGCCGGTGTCTGTGTTGTTTGCGGCGGTGTGCTTCCGGCAGGTGTAGTTGTGGCTATATCCAGCCCGGAGCATCCTCCTAAAATGAGCAGTGTTGTGACTGCTGCAATTGTTATTCGTGTATTTTTCAATTTACTATCTCCATATAAGTGCGCATAATGAACAAATACCTCAGATTGAAAATTAAATATAATCAATCTAAAGTATTTTTCATCTTATCATATTTTGTTAAAATGATAAAGTTGGTTCAGGTTACAAATTAATTTCTGAATTGTTAATAGAAGATATTTGAGTATAAAATAAATTTATCCAAAATCATCAGTATTCCTATAAATATAAGGAATCCCCCCGATATCTTTGATATCAGGTCGTAATGTTTCTTTATCATCTTGAACACTTCAGTCAAAGAATTGAATAACAAAGCCGTTGCCATAAACGGTATTCCCAAACCCAATGAGAAGGTCAGAAGCATTGATCCGCCTCTTAACACAGTTCCCGAAGTGCCGGCAGCTATCAATGCGGCTGTCAGGAAGGATCCTAAACAGGGCGACCAACCGAAGGCAATTATTATTCCGAACAGGAAGGATGAGAAAAAGTCATCCTTACCTTCCTTCATCGAAAGTCTTGCATCCCTGTTAAGTAAACCTATCTTAAATACTCCCATCATGTTCAAGCCCATTATTATGACTAATAATCCGCCGATTCTTTGGATCAATACTCTTTCAGTTATTAAAAACTTTGATATTGAAGTGGCAGACATTCCCAGGATAACAAATATTATGGTGAATCCAAGAATGAATCCCAAGGAATTAATAATTAGCTTTTTTCTGTCATTGTCCCTGTTACCTGCAAGATATGTAAGATATACAGGAATCATGGGCAAAAAACACGGTGAGATAAATGCCAGTATTCCTTCTAAAAACAGGAGCAAATATACTTTCGGATCCATTAATCCATTTCCTTGAGGATACTTAAAACACTGTCTTTTCTCATTGTCCCCTCGTGGTATTTATGAATGTACCCTTCTTCATCTACGAAGATAGTAGTCGGTAATGCTCTGATTGCCAAGCTTGCACCCGCTGATTGCTTATCGTCAAAGAACATGTTCTTAAATTCCATTTTATTTTCAGTCAGGTACTTTGTTGCCGTTTCCTTTGTTTCCATTCCGAAGGTTAGATTGACCATGACAACAACAGTGTCTCCATCCTCCTTGAACTCTTTGTCTAATTCAAGGAAATCAGGCATTTCCGCTTTGCATGGACCGCACCAGCTTGCCCATATATTAAGGATTATCTTCTTCCCTTTAAATTTGCTGATTGATACTTGATTGCCATCCTCATCATAAACATCAAAATTTGGAAGCTTTGCTTTTGCAATTATTGGTGTTGTAGTAGCTGCTGCAGTTGTAGACGCAACTGTTCCAGACGGTGCTGTAGCAGCTGCAGTAGTGGATGGCGTAGCGGTTGCCGTAGCAGTTGTTGTATCCGTCGTCGTTACCGGGCCTTTTTTATCTGAAGCTGATATATTGTCATAAGCCAGCTTTGCACCTAATATCAAAGCGGCAAAAAGGATTACTCCGATAATGGGTTTTAAAGTATTTTTCATTTGTTCCTCCAAATTCTCTTAGTTTAACTCTAAATATTAAGAGCCAGAGAAATTACTTCTTAAGATTCTTTACTGATTCCCAGTCCTTTAAGAATCTGTCTATGCCGGCGTCAGTCAAAGGATGCTTTAATGAATCCATCAGAACTTTGTATGGTATTGTTGCAATATCGGCACCTGCCAGTGCAGCACGGGTAATATGCGTCTTGTTTCTTATTGATGCTGCGATAATTTCAGTTTCGATTCCATAGGTACAGAATATATCTGCAATCTCTTCTATTAATTCAATACCGTCTAATCCGATGTCATCAAGTCTGCCTATGAACGGAGATACATAAGAAGCTCCTGCCCTTGCCGCTGCCAATGCCTGTGAAGATGTAAACACCAATGTTACGTTGGTTTTGATTCCTTCTTTCTTAAACTGGGATACGGCTTTAAGCCCTTCAGCAGTCATGGGAACCTTGATTATAACGTTTGGATGAATCTTTGATAATTCTCTTCCTTCTGCCACCATTCCCTCTGCATCCAAAGAAACTGCTTCCGCTGAAATCGGTCCGTCAACTATTCCCGTGATCTCTTTTATAACATCCTCGAAAACTCTGCCTTCCTTGGCTATAAGAGACGGATTTGTAGTAACACCTGCCAATAATCCAAGCTCACTGGCCTTCTTAATTTCATCAATGTTAGCCGTGTCTATAAAGTATTTCAATTTGATTCCTCCGAATTATATTTAATTTATTTTTCTACCATATGTCATTTTATCATATACAGCTCTCTTCATAAAGGAAGAATCAACCAGCTAATATTTAAATCAATTGTTTAGTCTATTTTATAAGTATTCCAGATAACTGAATCCAATTATTTTACCAATTTTATGCTTCTCTACAAATCGTAGAGTGGCATAAAGTGTTCATCTCGTTGGATTTAAGATATTTGTTTTTATACTTTATTCAGGGGGGATGAATCCAATGGCAGGTGATTTTGGAAACTACTTATGTGAATTGAGAAAATCAAAAGGTTGGACTCAAAAACAATTAGGTGATGCCATCCATGTGTCTGACAACACTATTTCTAAATGGGAAAATAATATTTCTGTCCCTTCTCTTGAGATGATAACTCTTTTATCAAAGGAACTTGGTGTTAATATAAGTGATCTTATTTCTCAAGGTTCCGCATCTTCCATTTCAGATTCAGCACTGGAACTTTTAAATAAAATTTCCAAACAAAACGAATTAGACAGAAAATAAAGCAATAAAAAATTTATTGTCGCTGTCTTAGCTTTCACACTTGCATTTGCATTATTGTCCTATTATTTTATTACTACGAAAGAAAAGGATAATCAGTTGGCAAGAATAAATTTAAATCAATGTTTACCCATGGGTATAAAAATGTATCAGTATCCTATTAATATTCCAAAAGAAACAAAAAAAATTTCCATCAAAGCTGTTAATATATCACAAGAAAAGTTGGAATATTCAACAATAGCTGATCTGATTTTCGATGAGAATCAGCCTGTGGGTAAGAGCACCAACTATATTCTAACTCTTCAGGTTGATGAAAGTACAAATGTATGGAGTTTTAATATTTTAGATTCTAATAAAACGAGAGTTTTCTTTAAACACTATGAAGCGAAATTTGATAATTCTTCAAAATTGGCAGATATATAAGTCCTAGCCCTCCGAATTGGAATCCATCTGATAATAGAGATATCAAGCTAAAATTAAATACACCAATTGTTCTTTATTCGGAAGCAATCATTGATGAGAATGGGTATCCAGCTTATGTAAATAATGAGTCAGACATAAAAGCAAAATTAAAGGATAAATCCGTAGGGTTACAAAATATAGCTTTCTTAAGATTAGTTGTTGAATAAAACAATAAAAACAGAGCAGAGATTTTAGTCTCTGCTCTGCTTATTCTTTCAGACTATTCGTCTATCTTTGTTCCGTGAGTTGTAGGTGCACCTTCATGCTCATCTAAGAATTCATTGTTTTCAGCCTTTGCTGAGAACTCATTTACCTTTGATGGTGATTCTGCTGAAGCAACCGGTGAAACTGATACAGTTTCCTTAACCTGTGTTACAGATGCTCCTTCAACAGGTGCCTTAGCTCCGTTTGATGAGAAATCCATTGCTGCAAGTCTCTTGTAGGAGTTAAGTCTTTCCTTTGCATCCTCTTCAGTCTTCTTGAATAACTCTTCTGCTTCCTCTGGGAACGCCTTGAGTAATGAGTTGTATCTAACTTCTCCCATCAAGAAATCTCTGAACGGAGTCTTAGGATCCTTTGAATCAAGTATGAATGGATTCTTACCTTCTGCTCTTAGATCAGGATTGAATCTGTATAGGTTCCAGTATCCTGCCTCTACTGCTCTCTTAGTCTCTTCCTGGCTCATTCCCATACCGTTCTTCAAGCCCTGGTTGATACATGGAGCGTAAGCTATAACTAGTGATGGTCCGTTGTATGCTTCTGCTTCTGTAAGTGCCTTCATGGTCTGGTTCTTATCAGCTCCCATACCTATCTGAGCAACATAAACATAGCCGTAGCTCATTGCCATCATACCAAGATCCTTCTTCTTAGTTCTCTTACCTGATGCAGCAAACTTAGCGATTGCAGCTGTAGGTGTAGCCTTTGAAGACTGACCTCCTGTATTTGAGTAAACCTCGGTATCCATAACCAGAACATTGATGTCTTCTCCGGATGCAAGAACATGGTCTAAGCCGCCGTATCCGATATCGTATGCCCATCCGTCACCACCGTAGATCCACTGTGATTTCTTGGATAAGTACTCTTTGTTCTTGTAGATATACTTAAGGTCTTCGTTATCTGAATCCTTGATGAGCGGAAGAATTGCATTCTTAGCTGCCTTGCTTTCTTCACCCTTGCTGTAGTTGTCAAGGTAATTCTTAAGAGCCGCCTTGATTTCTTCAGATACGTTTCCTTCGTTAAGAACTTTTTCTACTTTACCCTTCAGAAGAGCTCTCTGTGAGTTGTATCCAAGATACATTCCCAAGCCGTACTCTGCATTGTCCTCGAACAATGAGTTACCCCATGAAGGACCTTCTCCTAAATGGTTTGTAGTATATGGAGTTGCAGGAGCTGATGCACCCCAGATTGATGAACAACCTGTTGCGTTTGCAATCATCATTCTGTCTCCGAATAGCTGAGTTACAAGTCTTGCATATGGAGTTTCTCCACAGCCTGCACATGCTCCTGAGAACTCAAGAAGCGGCTGCTCGAACTGGCTACCCTTTAATGTATATTTGTTAAGCGGATTCTCTTTGTGTGACAGTCCAAGAGCGTAATCCCAGTTTGGAAGTTCTCCCATCTGAGTTTCGATTGGCTTCATAATTAGAGCCTTCTGTGGTGCAGGACATACCTGAGCACAGTTTCCGCAACCGGTACAGTCTAATACTGATACCTGGATCTTGAAGTCAAGTCCTTCAAATGCTTTTCCGCCAAGTGCTTTCTTTGTTGCAAATCCTTCAGGAGCATTTGCCTTCTCATCGGCATTAACCAAGAATGGTCTGATTACTGCGTGAGGACAAACATAAGCACACTGGTTACACTGGATACATGAATCTATCTGCCACTCAGGAACGTCAACTGCTATCGCTCTCTTTTCGAAGGCTGCAGTTCCCATTGGGAATGTACCGTCAGCAATATGAGCAAATGCTGATACAGGTAGATCGTCACCCTTCTGAGCGTTCATAGGCTGAAGTATGTTTGCTATGAATTCAGGAACAGCAACTTTTTCTGCCTTAGTCAATTCTGCGTCTCCCCATTCAGGTTTAACTTCGATTTTAACTAATGCGTTAAGACCTCTGTCGATAGCTTCATTGTTCATGTTAACTACCTTTTCTCCCATCTTGCCATAGCTCTTGACTACAGATTCCTTTAGGTACTTGATTGCATCTTCAACAGGGATAACATTTGCTAGCTTGAAGAAAGCTGACTGCATTATCATGTTGATTCTTGTTCCAAGTCCGATGTCGCTTGCTATTGAGAATGCGTCAAGAGTATAGAACTTAATGTTCTTCTTAGCAATTATTCTCTTTAGTTTTCCGGGAAGCTTAGCATCGATTTCTTCAGGAGTCCATTTTGTGTTAAGAAGGAATGTTCCTCCATCCTTTATACCGTCTAACAGCTCATACTTTCCTACGTATGAAGGATTGTGACAAGCTATGAAGTCAGCAGTCTGGATAAGGTATGGTGCTCTTATCTTTTCTTTACCGAATCTTAAGTGGGAAACTGTGATACCACCGGATTTCTTTGAGTCATATGAGAAGTAACCCTGAGCGTAAAGGTCAGTGTGGTCTCCTATGATCTTTATTGCAGACTTGTTAGCTCCGACTGTTCCGTCAGATCCAAGACCCCAGAATTTACACTGAACTGTGCCGGCCGGAGTAATGTCAACTTCTTCTGCAAGAGGAAGTGAAAGATAAGTAACGTCATCGTTGATACCAACTGTGAATCCGTTCTTAGGCTCATTCATCTTCAGATTTTCAAATACTGCTATGATTGAAGCAGGAGTAACGTCCTTTGATCCAAGACCGTATCTTCCGCCTACGATAACAGGCTTAACTGCCTCATCATAATATACGTTTCTGATATCCTGGTATAAAGGTTCTCCGTTTGATCCGGGTTCCTTTGTTCTGTCCAATACAGCTATTTTTTTAACTGTCTTTGGAACAACGTCAAGGAAGTGCTTAACTGAGAACGGTCTGAATAAGTGTACGTTGACAACTCCGATCTTTTCTCCGTTTTTAGTTAGATAGTCAACAGTCTCGTTTGCAACATCACAAACTGAACCCATTGCTACTATTATTGATTCTGCATCTGCAGCTCCATGGTAGTTGAATAAACCGTAGTTTCTTCCTGTTACCTTGTTAACTTCATGCATGTAGTTTTCAACTACTGAAGGAATGTTTAGATAGTAAGAGTTTGAAGCTTCTCTTCCCTGGAAGTAAATGTCAGGGTTCTGAGCTGTTCCTCTTGTAACCGGTCTTTCCGGATTTAAAGACTTGGATTTGAAGTTCTGGATAGCTTCCCAATCAACTAGCTTTTCAATTTCTTCATCTTCCCATACTTCAATCTTCTGGATTTCATGTGAAGTTCTGAATCCGTCGAAGAAGTTAAGAACAGGAACAGATGTCTTTATGGCAGTAAGGTGAGCAACTACTGATAAATCCATAACTTCCTGAACTGAAGATTCAGCAAGCATAGTCCATCCTGCAGCCCTTGTTGCCATAACGTCCTGATGGTCACCAAATATTGAAAGTGCATGAGCTGCAATAGCTCTTGCTGAAACATGGAATACGCCCGGTAGAAGCTCTCCGGCCATTTTATACATGTTTGGCAGCATCAAAAGAAGACCCTGTGAAGCTGTAT
This sequence comes from Clostridiaceae bacterium, assembly GCA_036741195.1. Classification (GTDB taxonomy): domain Bacteria; phylum Bacillota; class Clostridia; order Clostridiales; family Clostridiaceae; genus JG1575. The sequence goes on from DAINSS010000025.1 coordinate 18,807, forward strand.
AAGTAGTTGTAAGTGATCCCCCTTGTAAAGATCCATGCATAGCTCCGGCAGCACCTGCCTCAGACTGCATTTCAACAACCTTTACCGGCTGTCCGAATAGATTAAGTCTACCCTTTGCAGCCCATTCATCCACTACCTCAGGCATTGGTGATGAGGGAGTGATAGGATAGATTGTTGCAACTTCGGTAAACGCGTAAGATACGTGTGCCGCAGCGGTATTTCCATCCATGGTTTTAATAGTTCTCATGTTGTATCTCTCCTTATTTTTTACTTTGGAACACCTAAGTTCCCGCCCCTATAAAAAATCAGAGCTAAATCAGTAATAAAAGCATTGAGTATCAATTATAATTTTATTTACAAAAAATACTTAACGCCCCATTACCCCATCTTATTTAATTATATACCATTAATTTTTAAATGCAACAGAATAAAAATTTGAGTATTATCCTCTACAATGCCTGTTTTCAAGCATGACAGGGTGATTATGTATTATAAATAAAACTTCAATTTTATATATTTAGTACAGTTTCACCTACTTGATAATTTTTATCAATTCCTGAATCCCCGACCGTTATTAACTCAAAAATTATTTATAGAAAATTCACAATCAATTCTTGTAATAGTTTAAATAAAAAAAGGTACAGTTTGTTAATTTTCTGTACCTTTTATAAAAATTCAATTAATTTGCATAGAGATAGGTATGCAGTCCCTAATTCTCATAGATTAACTTTGCAAGCTGTTTCAAAATTTCTTCCTTAGGAAGATTATTTACATCCATTTTATTAAGGTTTGTTATCAGCTTCTGCTTCAAATCCTTAGCATCGGGTTTGTATTCAATACCGTCAAAGAAGGTTTTCTTTCTGAGCAGTGTTCCCTTTTTAATTTCATCAACGCCTATCTTAGAAATATCATCATGGGTAACCATAATGGTTTCTGTCGGATCTGCCAATTCAGCCAAGGAGTTAATTTCCACCTTTTCTCCGTAAACAGCCGATTCCACATTGTAGCCTTTTTCTCTTAAAGCTGCCTGCAGGGAATTTCTGGCTTCCTCATCACCGTGTACCAAGTAAATCTTCTTAGGTCCCTTTTTGAATTTTCCCGTCCACTCCATGAGTCCGTTTTTATCGGCATGTCCGGATAATCCGTTAAGAGAATAAATCGGAGCATTTACCTGGACATCCTCTCCCATTATCCTGACTTCCTTGGCTCCGTCCAATAATATTCTGCCAAGGGTTTGTTCCGCCTGGTAACCAACGAATACTACGGCGCATTCAGGTCTCCATAAGTTATGTTTTAAATGGTGTCTGACTCTTCCGGCCTCAGCCATTCCCGATGCAGAAATAATTACCATTCCCGACCTTGTTGCGTTAAGTGCCTTGGAGTCATCTACAGATTCTGTGAAATCAAGTCCGTTGAATTCAAATACATTGTCCCCTCTTTTTATGTATTCCTGGGTTTCCGCATCCATGTAGGACATGTTCTTTTTAAAGACATCCGTTGCCTTGGATGCAAGGGGTGAATCTATAATTACCTTGACTTTTGGATCCAGTTTGCCTAACTCTGCATAATGGTTCAGTATGAATATAATCTCCTGGGTTCTTCCCACTGCAAATGAAGGAATTATAACATTTCCTCCCTTATTTACTGTTTCATTGATTATGGCGATAAGTTTGTCGTTCTCATCCTCCTGAGGCTCATGGAGTCTGTTTCCATAGGTGGATTCCAATAACAAAATATCAGTTTCATCTATTGTATCCGGCTCCGGTACAAGGGGAATATTGTGGTTTCCCAAATCGCTTGAGAATGTGACTTTAATCGGGTCTTTTCCGTCTTCATGTATAAACAGTTCTACAAATGAGGATCCCAGCATGTGTCCGGAATCAGAAAATCTGACTTTTAATCCGGGGTAAAGCTCAAACAGTTCCTTGTAATCCCTGGTCTCGAATTGCTTCAATACCTTTTCTGCATCCCTTACGGAATAAATGGGATCTACAGGAAGCTCACCCTTTCTGGCTCTTTTTCTGTTTTCCCTTTCTGCATCCTGTTCCTGTATATAAGCAGAATCCAAAAGCATTATGTTACATAGGTCCTTTGTCGGAGGAGTACAGATTATTCTTCCTCTGAACCCTTTTTTATACAACATGGGAATTCTTCCGGTATGGTCTATGTGTGCATGTGACACAATCAGAAAATCTACTTCGCCCGGATTGAATAAAAAGTTCTCATTGCTTCTTTCTCTTGCATCTTTTCCCTGATACAGTCCGCAATCCACAAGTACTTTTCTTCCGTTCACCTCAAATAAGTGACTTGAACCCGTTACACTTCCGGCTCCGCCTGAAAAATCTATCTTCATCAACTACCTCCTGCCTTCTTGATATATTAATTATTTAATTTTACTTTTTTACTTTCCACTCACTTCTTTGCTTTGTTTTTAAGTGTTTCATCTATGATATCCAGGATTTTATCCACTGCAGTGCCCATTCCGGTTTTTTCCATGTTACTCTTGAATTCCTCTTTTCTACTCAAAAGTTCATCCAATGAGTTCATAAAAGTTTGACTTGTAATGTCCTTTTCCCTTAATACCATGGAGTATCCCATTTTATTAAAGCTTTCGGCGTTTAATATCTGGTCACCCCTTGAAGCTTCAAGATCCAAGGGAATCAGGAGATTTGGCAGTTTTAACGCCAAGAACTCAAATATACTGTTTGAGCCGGATCTTCCCACAACAAAATCAGTTGCTGCCAATATGTCCTTTAATTCATCCGCTATATATTCAAACTGCCTGTAATGAGCTGAGTCCGGAATTAGATTATTTCTGTTTCCCTTGCCAACAAGGTGAACTATATCAAACCGGGTTAAAAGTTCAGATAAATTCTCGAATACCACATTGTTTATGGTAACTGACCCCATGGATCCACCCATAATTAAAAGTACAGGTTTTACACCGTCAAAACCAAGGAACTTCAATCCTGCTTCTTTATTACCGGTAAATAACTCCTGTCTTATGGGAGATCCCACAGTTACTCCCTTTTCTCCGAAGGAATCTTCGGTTTCGGGAAATGTAACCAGCATTTTATCTGCAAATTTTGATGCCAGCCTGTTGGCTAGACCCGGAGTAAAATCTGATTCATGACCTATGAATGGAATTTTTAATGTATTTGCCGCAATGGCGACAGGTACCGTGACATAGCCGCCTTTACTGAAGATGATGTCAGGCTTTTCTTTTTTTAATATTGCTCTTGCATCTAAAATCCCCTTTAAAACTTTAAATATATCAAGAAAGTTTTGAAAAGAGACGAATCTTCTGAGTTTTCCGGAGGATATGGCATAGTATCTGATTTTATTTTTATCTATGATCTCATTTTCCAATCCGTTATGGGATCCCATATAAAATACATCATAGCCTCTCTCTAAAAGCCCCGGCAATATGGCAAGATTCCCCATGACATGGCCTGCGGTTCCTCCGCCGGTCAATAATATTTTGGTCATACTAATTTCCCCGTTTGTTATAAATTCTATTTACCACAGACTCTTGTTTCCAATGGCTCCATTATTCTAAATGCTTTTTCAGGATGTCTTGCGGCTAAATACTTTAGAGCTATATCCGCTCCTTTATCCATTCCCTGGCTTCCTGCCAAGAGAATAATATCGTTCTTTCCAGCATTATCAATGGCAAAGTAAATGGCTTCGTCCAATTTTTCTATATATATCTGACTGATTCCGTTTTCCCCGGTTTCTTTAAAGAACAGTTCCTTTTCTTCAGGCTTTACAATGTCCTTTTTAGTCATTATCCCTTTTGATTCAGTTCCGATGAAGTTACCCAGTCTTACCTTATTCATCCATTTAGCCGCTTCTCTCAGGTTCTCAGTATTTACTGTCACGCCCCTGTTTCCGCGAATGGCATAAACTATATGCAATTTTCCATAGTTCATTTTGGACAGACTTTCCATTGAAACTTTGATATTTGCTTCATTGGCGAAATGGTCATCTATGATTTTGAATTCTTCGTCATAGATCAATTCAAACCTTCTCTCCACACCCTTGAAGTTATAGAGTCCCGCCTGGATGGTATTGACCGGTACACCGTATGCCAAGGCCATGGACACACAGCTTAAGGAGTTCAATACCGTGTGTAATCCGGGTACCGACAGAGAAACATCAAATTGTTGAGGTTTTATTACAGAATTGTTTAAAACAATCTCTTTCTTAACCACAACGGTGTATTTAGGATGATCCGAGGACAAATCAACATTCGTTGCGTAGATGTCCCCTTGAGTTGACTTCATGGAGTAAGTTATTTGTTTTCCTTCTCCCAAACCCATTGTTTTAACTATCTCAGGGTCGTCTATGTTTATTACGCTTACTGTATCTTTTTTGGATTTTGATATTATCGAAGATTTAGCAGCCCAGTATTTTTCAATGGTTCCGTGCTGATCTATATGCTCTCTTGAAAAATTGTTGAAGGATACCACCTTAAAATCAACATCATGGGCTCTGTACTGCTCTAAAGCAGAGGATGAAACCTCCATAACCACCGCTTGGACACCTTTTTCCTTCATCTTTTCAAAATAACCCTGGAGTTCAAAGCTTTCGGGAGTTGTCATGGTTGCAGGTACTAATTCATCACCGTACCTTATTTTTACGGTTCCGATAAGTCCCGTAACCAGACCTTCCGCCCTTAAAATTTCCTCCATCATAAAGGCAATGGTTGTTTTACCGTTAGTTGCAGTTATGCCGATGACATCCATACTCTTTGCTGGATATCCATAATAAGCTGCAGACAGATTGCTCCAGGCAATCCTGGAGTTTTCCACAAGATACTGATTAATTCTTGCGTCAGGTACAATTCTTTCTACCATCGCTGCCCTGCATCCCTTGTCATAAATGTCATACAGGAAATCATGACCGTCTCTGTTAATCCCCTTTATGGCTATATATACGGATTCAGGAGTCACCAACCTTGAATCGTTTGTTATGAAATTTATTTCAGGATCAAAAATTTCTGACCCACTTTTATCTAAAATATTGCTGTCTTTTATTTCCGTTGATTTTAATAACTCACTTAATTTCATTCTATAACCCCGCTTACAATTCCATTTCTATTATATCATTACAGGAAACTTACAGGGCATAATAAAATCATGCGGATACTGTATCTTACATGTATTCCTGAGCTTAGATTCGCATAAAATAAAGCTTTTAAAATCTCTCCTATATATATAAAATGCTCTGCCTTCAAGGTTAACCCCATGGGCAGAGCATTTAGCGGTCTATCGGAAATTAATTTCCGGATGCCGACTTAAGAGTCATTTCACCCTCGTAAAGAGCTTTTTCCGAATCCCTGTATATCTTGAATTTAACCGTATCTCCAGGTTTGTAGTTGGACTTTATGGCATTTAATTGAACCACTGTCTTAACTGTTTCCCCTGCAAAGCTGGTTATAATATCACCGGCTACGATACCTGCAGCAGCTGCAGCAGACCCCGGAACAACTTCCATTACCATAATACCTTCAGGTACATTGTATTGAGCTCTTAAAGCTTCAGGAATGTCCTTTACACTGACTCCGATTGCTACAGCCTGATTTGACTGTACCGGAGCTTCAGCACTGTTGGAGATAAAGCTCATAAGAACATTTATAGGGATGGCGAATGATATACCTTCAATTGCAGTTTCAGCAATCTTGGCAGAGTTTATAGCTATAACCTCTCCCCTGGAATTGAACAATGGTCCGCCTGAGTTACCGCCGTTTATTGCCGCATCAGTCTGAATGTAGTTGAATATATTGCCCTGGACTTGAACTTTTCTGTTTACCGCAGATACTATTCCTGCAGTTACGGTTCCGGCAAATTCTACACTCATGGGGTTTCCTATAGCAACTACCTGCTCTCCAACTCTCACATTGTCTGAATTACCTATTGTTACAACACCTTTAACATAGGATGGATCAACCCTTACCAATCCAAGGTCATTTTCAGGATTTGTCCAAACGACTTCCCCCGGTGCCTGTGTTCCGTCATCCAGGATGATAACCACTTGGTCTGCTCCCGATACAACATGATTATTGGTGGCAATATATCCTTTGGCATCAATAAAGAATCCTGTTCCGACACCTTCCTGATATCCGCCTCCGCCCAAAATTCCGCCGTTAACTATTTTTCTGACTGCAACTGTAACTACAGCCGGTGCATTCATCTGAACCAAATCAGGAATGGATAATCCTTCAGTTGCAAACTTCCTTGAATCATCCTGGTTATTACCTGTTGCCGTTGTTGCCACAGGGATTGTTCCTCCCTGAGTTTTAGGTGCCGTCACCACAGGGGGTGCAACCTGTGGTTGTTGCTGTTGCTGTTGAACCGGCAGAGCCAGACAGCCGGATAATATTGCTGTAGTTATGGCAGATACAATTGCCATGGATAAATATTTTCTTCTTCTCATCTTTTTCCTCCCAAAATCGATTTAAATCGAAGGGTGCCTTTTTTCTTAGTTATTCAAAGATTTTTCGTTATATCTTTTAATGTATGATAACCATTAAATGTTAATAGGATTTATACATTAAAATACTGAATCGTGAATATTTGCAAGGTTTGAAAAAATCTTTTTAATCCTATTCTTCAAAACGGCTTATTTCCGGTTTTTTACTTTGTTTTGCTTATAATAAGACCTTCGCCGTTCTTACCTAGTCTTCCGTCCAACAGTTCAATATCAATGATGTTTTTAATATAGCTTTCAGTGTCAGCGGTTAGTCTTGGATAGCCGAATAAACCCGTTATCTCCTTAATCAGCGCTTTCTCCGTATATGGGCTTTTCACCATCTCGTGTAGGGCTGCTTTAATCTCCCCTTGGGCAATGTCAGTGAATCGCCTTTCTTTGTCATCCGGCAGTGTTTTTCTGTAGGTTGAAACTCCCTTTCCTTCCATTTCCTTTGTCATGTAGTAGTAGGTATTGCCCTCCTTATACTTACAGACATCAGCGGAATTTAAAATCATTTCCACCTGTTTTTCTATCTTGTCAGTAACTCTGACAAGGGAATAGGCATTTTTGATCCTTCTTGCAAGAAGTGATAAACTCAATGGTCCTTCTGCCTCGATTATTGCCATAAGGTCATTTCTTATTTCACCTGCATTGGATACCTTCAAAAATTCATCGGCAGTCATCTGTTTTCCCTTAAGGTCATTCATCCTGTAAGAAACAAGACTTGGAAGTTCATCTTCTCCGGTACCATTGATTTTAATCTCACTGTTATTCAAAATAGCAGAATCTTTGTCAGGATTTTCAGCTGAATTGTCCTGAGACTCTCCGGATTTTTTTCTTATTCTTATTTCTTCAATCAATTGTACGATTCTGTCAGTTTCCTTTTCCTGGTTTTCAAACCAGTCAATGGGGAAAACATTGTACATATCCCAACCTAAGCCGTTCAATACGCTTTTTTGAAGAATTTCTCTGTCATAGCAAGCCCTTGCATCTCTGTAGGATTCACCGCCGCACATTATTCCCAGTATATATTCTTCTTTCCTGTCGGGGTCCACCACCGCAAGATCAACTTTAAACTTGGATGATCCTATTGTATTTACTACCTTATAGCCTCTATCCCTTAAGCTTTCACTGATTGATGTATTTAAATTTTCAGAAGTCATATCCTTCTTGATATCCTTTAGTGAAAGTGACCTTTGTCCTCTTTCGGCATATTCCAGGAATGCTTTTAAGTCAGAAACTCCCCTTGAGGACATTTTTGATACATTGAACTGGGACGGCGTAATGTTGGTGAATACCATCATCTCATACCTAGCCCTTGTAACGGCAACGTTAAGTCTTCTCCATCCCCCTTCCTGGTTAATCGGTCCGAAGTTTAAGGATAATTTTCCGTCCTTATCTTTACCGTAGCCAACAGAGAACAAGATTACGTCTCTTTCGTCACCCTGCACGTTTTCAAGATTTTTAACAAAAACAGGTTCTGCCATTGAATCCATTTTATTGCTGAATTCAATATCCTCAGCCAAGGCCTTATCCAAAAGATCCTCTATCAATGTCTGCTGTACCGAAGAGAAGGTAACAACACCCAAAGAATATTTTGACAGCTTCGGATCCATGAGTCTTCTTTTAATCTCGGCTACTACTTCCTTTGCTTCGACCTCGTTAACTTTTCTTCCTCCCCTGTCATAGATACCGTCATTTTTCTTCATGGTGACTTTGGAAGTCAAATCGTCCGGTGATGGGTAAGTATAGAGTCTGTTCTCATAGAAATTCTTGTTTGAGAATGCAATTAAGCTCTCATGCCTTGACCTGTAATGCCATAGTAAATAGGATTCTGGAACCGACAATGCAAGGGCATCCTCAAGTATGTTATCCAGATCTTCATTCTCAGGGTTTTCTTCATCAAAGTTTGTAGACATGAAGAAACTGGTAGGTGGTAACTGTTTAGGGTCTCCGACTATTACGGCTGCTTTTCCGCGGCCTAAGCTACCCACGGCTTCCGGTGTAGGCAACTGTGATGCCTCGTCAAAAATCACCAGATCAAACATTTCACTGTCAGCTTTTAAATACTGTGCAACGCTCATGGGACTCATAAGCATACAGGGTGTTATTCTGGATAAAATCTGGTCTGTTTGGGAGAATAAATTTCTTATGGAAAAATCCCTGGCTCCGGATCTTAACGCTTTTTGAATAATACCTATTTCTTTTGATGTCGCAGTCTCCAGTACAAGGTTCGGTACCTTGCCGGCCAGTTGGTAATAAAGCATCTTTTTCTGAAGTGTTTCAAATTCAGAGAGAATAGCTTTAAGTTCTCTTACCTTATCCTCCATCATTTTACCGGTCATGCTTACCAATTCCGGTTCTTCATCAAGCCTTTTCATGAGCATGGTCCTTAGGATGCTGTTGCTGTATACCTCACCCAGCTCCGTTTCATCCAGAATACCCTTTCTGTATTCATCGGTGAAAACAGCCAGCCCTGCGTCTTTGGCTTCCTTTTCTGCATTCTTATATGCCAGATAGTCCTTAAGTCCGTCAAGACTTTGAGTCAATTCCGGTATGGCAAGAGCAACCTTGCCGAAAATAGTTATCTCACGCGCCTGTGAACTGCCATTTCCGTTATTCTCCTTATTTTCAAAAGAGTCGACCTCGATGTCTTCAGCAATGAAATTTGTTTCCTCCAGGAATTTTTCAGCCTTAACCTTCTCTTTTTCATACAAGGTTTTAAATACTTCATAATCCGACTCAAACCCGGGGCGGGTTACGACATTCCCCACGGATTTTAAATCAAAGTCTGTTTCAAAATCCTTGATTTTCGATAAAAGTTCCAAAACATTTTTTTGATTGTCTATTTTATCCCTTGTTGGATCAGGTATTTTTTCACCGAATCCGGATAATTCTTTGAACCTTGAAGCCTTCTTATCAAGAAGTTCCCTGTACACTAATCTTACAGCCTTTAAGACATTCAGATCTTTAATAAGCCGATCCGTATACTCCTTCGAAATTTGGTCCTTTCCCGTAATTCTGGATAATTCTTTTAAAACCGGGTTTTTTACAAACAGCTTTGTCAACACGAACCTGTTCTCAGCTTCCTTAAGGTCATTAGAAAGCTTGTCCGGATCCAATGAAACGGACTCTGTTCCATATGTTTTGGCAACCCCATCCCTTACCGTTAAAAGCTTCTCTCCGGCGTTTACTGCCTGTGTCAGTCCGTTTATGTCCCCGTCAATATCAGATAAATCTGAAATCTGAGGTGCTGCTTTTTTAAGCTCCTCAATATTCTCCAAAAGATAAATATAGGATAGAAGAGCGTTATATGAGTCAGGAGAAACCCCGGATTTTTTATCGGTTATCCTTCCAAAGGCAATATCCAATCCCTTCCAGTTGGCGTCGGCACTCTTGATAATTTCATCCTTCATGGAAGGTCTGTATGTACCAAAGCCAATACCTGTCAAAGGATTCCTATATGGACCTCCCGCATAACTGCCGAATACACCGGTCTTCTTCAAGAGTTCTTTTTTGCCTCTTATGTCCGTTGTATCCATGTTAATGGGCAGTTCAATGTATTTATCAACACTCTTTGTTTTTGAATCCTCGGAGATTAAATCATAAATGGAGTAACCTGATTCATCACGCTTATAAAGGGTTTGTACTATGGAATTTAACTCATCCTTACGCGCCTTGATTTCGTCAGACTTTCTCTTGTACTCTTCGCTTTTACCGATTTTAGCTATCTTAAGAGATCTTTCGAGTTGGTTTAATACTGCTGTTTTATTTGCTTTATTTGAATGCAGCTCCAGGCAGAAGGATCTAATACCTATGGAATCAAGTCTCCTTTGAACAACCTCCAATGCTGCCATTTTCTGGGCTACAAACAAAACTCTTTTACCATCCATCAAAGCATTTGCAATTATATTTGTAATGGTCTGTGATTTACCTGTTCCCGGAGGTCCGTGTAGTACGAAGCTCTTTCCTTCCTTTGCGGCCATGACTGCAACGGATTGTGAAGCATCCGAGGATACAGGATAAAGAACATCTCCGGGGGAATATATGTCATCTATAGAGGTTGTACCGTAATCCATTCCCTCCGCTTCAAAAGTAAGCTTCCCTTCAAGGAGAGATGAAACAATCTTGTTTTTGCTGAATTCTTCCATGTTGGATTTAAGGTCATTCCACATGATGAATTTTGAGAAGGAGAATAATCCGAGATGTGCTTCTTCAAGTACATCCCAACTCTTCTCACCCATTATTGCCCGTCTGATGATACTGAATATCTTAAGCAGGTCAGGTCCTGTTGCATCCATGGGCAGGGGGTCCAAGCCAAATATCTTAATTCCAAATTCCTGCAATAAAAATTCCAACAGGGTTATATTGAACACTGCTTCCTCATCCCTGATTTTAAGGGTAAATCCTTCTGAAGATGCCCTGTCGGTGATATCCACGGGTATTAATACAATAGGTGCCAGTCTTTCATTCTTTTTATCAAATCTGTCGTACCATTTTAATAATCCCAGGGATAAAAACAATGTATTGGAGCCTGTTTCGTCCATGGATACCTTTGATGCTCTCGATATCTTACGGGCTTTCTCTGCCAATTGTTCTGAATCCAGCACCGCTCTTACCCTTCCGCTTTTAAACTCAAAGTCAGAAAGTTTTTTAAGCTTAGCCATGGTTTCTTCAAAGGTTTCTTTAACCTCTTCACCTGTTGATTCACCTTGTTCATTGTTATATCCCATTACTCTTAAGGGATTGCCCGACGACAAGTGATCTTCAAGACCTGATATATCGGTAACTGCCAATGCAATGGAGTTTCTGTTCCTTTTAAAATTCAGCAGATTGTTTCTGAGTGATAAATCCAGAAGCTTTCTTTCCCATACTTTTTGCTTCGGAAGCTTTTCACCCTGTACCTCTTCATCGGAAATTATTACCTTTTCATTAGGCTTAACAGGTTCAACTTCGATATTTTCCACCGGTCTTGTTATGATATATCTTCCGTTTTCGGTGGTTCTAATGGGAAGCGGCTTTATATTAAGCTTTCTTGCCCGTCTTATATCTATGGCGCAGACAAACTTATCGCTTTCTCCCAGGATGCTTTCACCAGCTGACAGTGATTTATTAAAATCCGAAGAAGTTGCCCCAAGAAGGTCCTGAGTATCTAAAACGGCTATTCTGTTGATTCCTTCAGCCACCCTTTTATTCAAGCTTGTAACATCGTATGTTACTGTTTCAGGGAAGCTTTCATCCTTAAGCCAGGCTCCGGGAAGTGCTCTGTTTTCCATCAGGATAACAACAGGATTCAAACCTGCTTTTTCCATTAATGAAGAATAAAGCATGGTTAAATCCAACGAGGAAGCAAGCCTTGTGTCCATTATTTCATCAAGGAGCCTTATCTTCTGTCCCTGTTCCGTATACCCTTCAGCAGTTGAAGTCCCGCTAATATTAAGCTCTTTTACGGATGAGAACATGGCTGAAAGTTCTTCTAATACCCTTTGCTCTGATGCGTCCAAATAACCGGTTATATTTGAATCCCCGGAAATCTTCCCTAAATTTTCCGATGTTTTAGTTAATAAGCCCGTTATTACCGGATGTTCTGGAATTGAAAATGCTGCAGTAATTTCCGGCAGATCATTCACTCCCGGCCATAAATCATAGGGTTCTATTTCAACGGAATATTTTTCACTTATTGATAAATTTCCCAAGGTGAATTTCAATTCCATTTCACCCTTGGTAATCCCTGTAAGAGACAATATAAAGTCAGTGTTTATCTTAGAATCAACTTCCCCCAAATCAACAGCTCTTCCGGCCGGCAGGGATGGTATTTCCATTTCTACGGGGTCAGAAAATTGGGGTGCAAAAGTTATATTAATGACCCCGTTTTGAATATCTTCGTCTGTATTGTTGGAAATGGATAATCTTCTGATTATCGGAATAGAATTTTCATACATTGCATAGCTGATTTTCCCTGCATAATCAGGCAGGAAACCAATTTTTTTGCTATCTGTCATATAAGACCTCACAAATTGAATTATTAAGTCAATTATACAATAATTAGCCTGTTCAAACTTCCAACCCGTAAAAATATAGCCCCCCGGTCAGATAGTTTTATCAACCAAGGGACTATATCAATATATATTTATAACATTGGGGTTATATTATACTTCATAACCAGAATATTGTTTGCTTTAAAGCCATAGAATCAATCAATGAAACTGTGTGAATTGAGCTCCGTATGTTTTTCTATTTTCAATGAGTTTGATTCGTATCTTTGATCATTGACCGTAAGATACAGTCTGTCTGTCTTATAGAGCTCAGTCATTGTTTTAATCAGTGCAGCAAGAATACCTTTTTCTTCCTCCGGATGACTATTTACGTAGTTTATAAAGGCATCGTTCAAATCCATGTGAACAGCTCCGTCCTTTATAAAAAGAAACTGAATTCTACTTTCCTCGTTTAAAACAAAAGGTTTCCCCTGAGCCTTTGCAATGGCAACATAGCTGTCTTTTAATTCCGTTCTCGTAATGTCATTTGTATCAAAAAATATTTCTTTTTCGAATTCAGAGTATTTACCTGTCCCTTCCGGGAAATAGAATTTAATCGGTATTTTTTCGCTCTGGTTATACATCAAGGAAGTGAATTCAAGAAGTGTTGTTCCATTACCTTGGATTACACCTTTGTCATCGGATTTGAATCTTGTGACGCTGTATGGTCCCAGATTCTTTATATAACTGATGTCATATACCTCACCGTTGGTGTTGAACAATCTTACCACAATGGCTTTCATTTCTTTCTGATTAACTGTTATCTTTTTATCAGTTGAAATAATCTCCGCCTCTATTCCGTTGGACTCCCATTTATGCCCTTTCTCCAGGGGAGCTTTTAAAATAACAAGCCCTGTATTCGGTGTTCTTCCGATAATGTTCTCACGGAAGGAAGCTTTGTCTGCCTGGTAAACCAGCTTTACGGAATCGGATGTAAGTTCTATGACATTTACGCTGTTAAATCCCTCTTCGCTGATTCTTAATTGGGTGATTTCCTTATTTTCTTCAAACCTGACATACTGTAAATATCTTTGAAGTGACTGTCCCGATTCACTTTTATAGTAATAGAATGAATTCATAATCAAGGGGAAATATTCTGAAACATTTCCTATAACAACATCCTCCACCGGCATTCTCTCTGTGCTTTCAGATGCTGTATCCTCACCCTTGGTAAAACCCTGTGCTGGATCTTGTCCTCCGAAAGAGCCTGAAGCAGGCTGACTTACTGTACTGTTTGTATTTTGCGGTTTCTCCGATTCAGGATTTATCACAATTTTTGTTGTATTTGAACTCTCGGGGGACATTGCTCTTTCCGCCACCTGGGATTCATTTTTCTCTGTATTGGTAATATAGCCTGTGGCACAAGCAGAAAGTGTCACAAGTATAATCATGAATATTGATACAAGTCTCTTTTTCATAGCCATACCTCTTATGAAGACTCCCAGACCCGTGTCCATCAGTCCCTTCAAGAATTTTTATATCAATACGATTATACAGTTCCATCCTGATTAATAATTTACAGACATATTACAAAATTGTGGTATATGATAAGTACCTCCCAAACTGTACAAACAGTCAAGGAGGTACATAGCATATTATGCTTAATTTGAATGTTTTTTATTTCAAAGGTAATACCTGCTGCATACCTTTTAATGTTTTAAAGTCCATATTGTACTCAAAGTTTTTGATTGCCTCTGACAGTACAATCCTTTCAAAATTCAGCTTCATGAATGTTTCCCTGTCAAAAATCACCGATAAAATCACTGTATCCTCATTGTTTCCCGTCATTGGATTAAGTACATAATCCTCAGCATTAACCACAAGCTTTTTAATCGGAAGCAGGGCAAAGGTATCCCTGGCAATTCTGAAGGTTGCGGAGAGCACATAGTCCCTTTTCAATGTGTTTCTCATAGTCTTGGTCATGGGCTTCAATGATTCTGCACCTGATTTCAACTGAGTTGATATTTGGCTAGGTATTGTTTCGTCAGAATTTATATTGAATGTTACTCCCATGAATTCATCATCAACGGTTCCCACTTCAAAATCATTTCCAAATTCTGTTAAATCCGCAAATGGCTCCATCTCATTGATAACAGTAAGGTATGCATCGTCGTTCCCTGCAAGTACCTGTTCAGCCAGGGCTGCTACGCTTCTTCCTTCCTCGGTGGAAGTGTCCTGGGTCTTTAAAACCTTATTCCAGTCAACTAATTCATCTGACTGTTTATGGATATTTTTCATTGCTTCGATAAATTCATTCTGAGCATTAATTTTTGCTTCAACCATCTCTGCTTCGGCAACTTTTTTGGTTCCCTTGGCTTGGGCTTGGGTTTCAGGAACTCCAAATCCAAACAGACCTTTTACGGTATTCCAAATATTTACTTTTTTGTTATAGTAAATTCCTGTTCCAGGTATACCCACATTTGCAGAAGCTCCGCCCTTTGAATTCAGTGAGAACCTTAAGCCTTTTACTCCAAAGCTTACGCTGGGTCCACCCTTTGATAGATTCACTCTTATTCCCTTACCCAAGCTTATGCTTTTCCTGAAATTAATACCCATATCCTCATTCTCCTTTATTGAGCTTATTTTTTAAGATCATATATTAAATTTAAAACGATATTTGCCATATTCTTTAGATTTTCCATATCCACTTTTTCTATTGTATCAAGCTTTGTACCTGCATTGGAATCAGGTCCCAATTTCATTTCAAGGGACTTTATCCCGGAAGTTTCAAATATTTCGCTTACCTTACTGTTTACATCTGTTCGTTCAAAAGAATACCCCAGTTGACCTGAAATACTTTCCGCTAATTTAACCTGAGAGTCCATGGTTTCATTTCCATTGCCGTGAATATAAAGAGTATTTCCATGACCTACAGAATCCAATCCGATTCTTAAAACTAGGGAGTCAGATACATTCTTATTCAAGGTTCTCAGAAAATTTTTCTCTCCATCATTATTCAAGGTAGATGCACCGAAGAATGCATACATGAGATTGTATTTCGGTATTGGATTTCTCCCGGCTACCTCTGCTGTCAACAGAAGTGTTGCAACTCCCGAGGCATTGAAATTGGCTCCCGGACTCATTGTAGAATCCACATTTGCCGTCAGAAGTACAGTCTTTATACCCGGATCAAATTTACCCAGAATTCCGTAGACATTTTGCGATTCAGATGTAAATTCAGCTTCTCCCCTTGTTACTTTTAATGTTGCTTCTTCCTCGTCATCCAGCCTTTGTATGATTTTTTCAGCATCCTTAAAAGTAACCGAGAATACAGGGAAGTCATAGGATTGGGACACATTGTCCCTTGGAAGTGAAGTTTCAACATCGGAATAGTAAATTATCCCGGCTCCGCCAAACTCTTCTATATCCTTACATATCTCATCTAAGTTTCTGAATTTTTTCTCAACCAGGATTAATTTATCGGTAAGGTCCAGATACTCCAAATCTTCCCTTAATCCTCCCCCGACGTTTAAGACTGCGAATTCATCCTCCTTTGGAGAGAGTCCGGTTCTTGCTATCAACACACTTTCCACTACACCGTCGGTCTTTACATCAACAAGATTTACTTTTTTAGTCATAGTATATTTCACGGGAAAGTATGAAACCTGCGTTTCATAGCCGTTTGCTTCAAGTATAGAACTTATATAGTCGGAAGTTTCCTTCTCTCCGCTTGTTCCCGGAAGTCTTGAATCATCCCCGGGTACCATCTGGTTTAAGGTTACCTTTAAAATATTGGATTGGTTGTCCGTCAGGTAATTTTTATGGGATACACTCAAGGTTGGAGTCCCGAGTACATGTTCCGGATCCTTACCCTTGATGAACCTATAAACCGGTGCACAGGCAGACAGAAATATTGAACCCGATAAAACCACAGATAATAATATTAATTTGTTGAACCTTTTTCCGAATATTCCCATACACCAGCACCTGACAACCCGTTTATCATTAATCTTTATTATTTATATTATACAATCAACCTGTCCAAATAGACCATAAAAATACTGACCATCTGCTGTCAGATTTTTATCTGCAACAGATGGTCAGTCATCTCAGAAATTTTAATTGGCAACATACTTTCATATTTCTGTTTTTTATTTTCTCTTCATTTACTTGAATTCTTCCTGAATACCCTTATTAAGAATGATTTTAGAAGTGAATACATCTCCTTCGATACCCAGTTTAAGTTCACCCTGCATTGATTTCATCAGGTTTTGAGCAATGTACAGTCCAAGGCCGGAACCTTCCTCGGTTCTTGATTTATCTGCCCTTACAAACTGCTCCATTAATTCGTCCGGGGATATATCCAGTTTATCCTTTGATACGTTTATGAAGGAGACTTCTATTTTCTCTCCCACTTCTTTAACCTTGATATAAACCCTTGTGTTTTCAACACTGTATTTTCTGGCGTTAACCAATAGGTTCTGTATGACTCTCATCAAATACTTGCCGTCAGCCCATACACCCACGGAACGGTCCACCCTGTTATAAACAAGCTCAATATTCTTATCGGTGAAGCTATTGTGCAGCGGTGCATATACCTGCATCAATATTTCCGAGAAATCTATATTGCCCATTTCAACTTCTATATTGCCCGTTGAGGATTTTGTGGCTTCAAATAAATCCTCTACCATGACTTTCATCCTTTGTGCACTTTTGTCTATTACACCCAGATAATCCTTACCCACGGATGTTGTTTCTTCATTTGACAGTAGTTTGGTGAAATTTATGATTGAAGTTAAAGGTGTCCTGATATCATGGCTGATATTCGTAATAAGCTCTGTCCTAAGTCTTTCAGCTTTTAATCTGTCATTGACTTCTTTCTCAAGCTTACCCTCATTATCCTTCATTTCATGAAGGATCTGTCTTGTGTCTTTTCTAATGGCTTCGTATTTAGGATCCCTATGTTCCAAAAATCTTTCACTCATTGCCTTTTTTTGGTCATAGAATATTGCCGTTTCAACGTTTGCGGCCAAGAATATGATGTAGAAAACATATTGAAATCTACTGTATCCTATGGGAAACAACATCAATATCAAAAGTATCGATACTATTGCCAATACCCATGTTTCCGGTCTTCTCACCAATACCGAATTTACAAACAGTGTTTTTCTCACCGACCATATAGTAACAATTGAATATGCAATAAACAACCAGAAAAATACAAATGATACGAAATTGCTAAAATACCCGTTGCTTAAAATAAGTATGGAGACAAAACCGGCCAAGAGCCCCAGCAGTATTTCTTCCGTATAAAGCTTTTGAAAAAATTCTGTGTTTTTTCCATAAAATTCCTTCAGCTTATTCTTTAAACCCTTTATAGTCTCCATCATTTCTTATCCTCTACTTTATAACCCATTCCGTAAATTGAAATCAGATAATCAGGATTTCTCGGGTCAATCTCAATTTTCTCCCTTATGTGGCTCACATGGAGGGATACTATTTTCTTTATGTCAAAAGCTTCTTCCTGCCATACTTTTTCATATATCTGATTGGATGTGAAGACCATACCCTTATTTCTGATTAACAGTGTAAGAATTCCATATTCATTAGGTGTTAAATTAACAGTCTTGCCATCCACTGTAACTTCTTTCCTTGTATCATCTACGACTAATCCCCCGGTCTCAAACCTGTCCGGATTCGATTCAGTTTTTTTAAATTCTGTGGATCTTCTTAAATGTGATTTTACCCTTGCCATGAGTTCAAAAGAACTGAAAGGCTTGGTCATGTAGTCGTCTGCTCCGGCATTAAGTCCAATTACCTTATCTTCAATCTCTCCCTTGGCTGACAGCATTATTACGGGTATATGGTGCTCTTCTCGGATCCGCATCAAAGCACTGATACCATCCATTCTGGGCATCATGATATCTAAAATGATTAACTCCGGTTTGTCTAAAGAAACCTTCTCCAAAGCCTCCAGCCCGTCACTTGCCGTTACTACATCAAATCCTTCGCTCCTTAAAAGCAATTCCATTGACTTTAAAATATCATTATCATCATCACATATAAGAATCTTCTTACTCATCTATATCCACCATCCTAATTTATTCTAATAAACAGAACCCGTCTTTTTATGAAAAAGTACAGTCTTTCTCCCTATCCTTGTTCCATAGTTTAATTCTAACAGATGTTCCCTTTATAAGGACAACCACCATACCATACATTATGAATCATGAATTCTTAAGGCAGTTCCATTAAAATTCCAAGAAATATCATATATTATCACCCTAAGCCAACTATTTTATGCCATTATAAAACCGGCTCTTTGTCAAACTGTGTTGGTTGACAATTATTAACATAGTCTAATCTGTTCC
>DAINSS010000026.1:0-4879 GCA_036741195.1 Clostridiaceae bacterium
ATCCCGTGTTATACCTTTTATCACAGGCATAATTTATAGCACTTCTAATAAGTTTCTCCACATTGTATGGTTTATCCATTTTCAACTTTGCTATTTCAGGATAAAGTAATTTTGTTATTCCCTGAGAATAATGCGGATTTGCGGCGTTTAACTCAAGTGCAGTTACAAGATATTCAAAACCCTTGTGACTGGGTTTGAATCCCATCTCCATGAGCAGCATCTCAATTTTATCCGTATTGGATTTTATCAATGATGTATTAAATCTTTTATGAATAAGGCTGATTTTTTCCTTTTCTTTTACAAGGTGCCTTACCCTGTCCCATAGTATATAGTGGTTGTCCTTGTTCAAGGCATACTTTGCACCGTTGGCAATGCTTTTTATAATCAGATCCCTGTATAGAATATCAGAAAATACTACTATGGCTGTATTGGGAGCTACCTTTTTGCATTTCTTAATTACCTCAAAACCATCCATTTGAAAAAGAATTAAATCAGTAATCATGATATCAAAATAAGTTTTCATAAGAAGATCTATTGCTTCCAAACCGCTGTCAGTATACGTAATTTCTGAATACTCATTATCTAGAAAATTTATTGTTTTGTTTCTGGTTGCATCATCCGCATCACATACAAGAATTTTATATCTTATGCTGTCCGTTGTCCCATTCATTTTTAGTCGTTTTATTCCTTATTCTTTTTTACTGTTTCAATCATCTCAACGGCGTTGTTAATATTTGCATCTGTTACGATTGCTCCGCCGATCATGCCTGCAATTTCATTAATTTTAAGTTTTTCATCTGCAAGTTTAATATCTGAGAAGGTTCTCCCATTAATTTCTTTTTTGGATGCTATATAGTGATTATCCGACCATGAGGCTATTTGAGGCAAATGGGTCACACAGAGAACCTGAGTATCCTTCGATATGCTGTACATCTTTTGCCCCACTGCTTCGGCAACCTTTCCGGAAATTCCGATGTCAATTTCGTCAAAAATAACTGTTGGAGTAAGATCCTTATCTATAAAGGCAGCTTTCATCGCCAGCATTATTCTGGACAGCTCTCCACCGGATACTATCTTCTCCAATGGCTTCTTTGGTTCGCCGGTGTTAGTGGAAATCATGAATCTGACGGAATCCATTCCATTTTCCATAATTCTGTCTTCCCTTAAAACATAGGGTTCGAAGTCGGCTTTTCCTAATCCGATATACTTGAGTTCCCTATTAATCTTCTCGCTTAAATCCTTTGCAGCTTTTTTCCGCATCAATGTCAAATTATCTGCCAGGGTTATTAAATCTCCCTTAATTGACTTGATCTCGCTTTGAATTTTCTTAATCAGTTCCTCTGCATGTTCCAATTCCCAAAGCTCTGTTTCCATATTACTTAGGTTATGCAGAATTTCCGAAACAGAGTTACCGTATTTTTTCTTAAGCTCACTGTAGGAATAAAGCCTTTCGTTTATTTCATCTAGTTCATTTTGATCAAAATAAACTTCCTCAATGAGATCCTGAGCGTCTCTTCTTACTTGTTCAAGATTGAAGTAGGCTTCCTCCATGACAATCGATAATGAGTCTGCTTTTTTTATAACGGAACTTATATTCTTCAGTTTTTTTACTGCATGCGAAATTAAAGAGAGCTTATCGTCATCCAATGATTCCATAGTTTCAGACAAAGCATCTGAAATTTTCTGGCTGTTTGATAATATTTTTTCCCTTTCAGTGAGCTCAGATTCTTCATTCTCGGATATTTTCATATCAGTAATCTCTTTAATCTGATATTTAAGAAAATCTATTATTTTCTCTCTCTCATTGTTCCTTGTCATAGAGTTCAGTTTTGATTCATTTTCCTTGAGGCGTGCATAAAGACCGACATATTCCGAATATTCTTTGGTATCATAGATATTTCCGTACCGATCCAAATATTCTGAATGATTGTCACTGTTTAAAAGATTCTGGTTATTATGTTGCCCATGGATATCAAGTAATAACGGGTAAATGTCCTTCACTTTGCCAATCTGTACTTGTACACCGTTGATTAAAGCAATGGCTTTGCCGTTGATACTATTTTCCCTTTTAATTGTCAATTTGGAGTCATTACCCACCGGTATATCCAATTCCTCCAAAATTTGGACAACATTTTCAGGACATTCGAATATAGCTTCAACTGAAGCTGAATCTTCTCCTGTCCTAATGAACTCCTTATTAAATTTTGTGCCCAGAACATAACTTATTGCATCAATCAAAATGGATTTACCTGCTCCGGTTTCTCCTGTGATGACTGAAAACCCATTCTTGAAGGATAACTCCAGATTTCCGATTAATGCGAAGTTTTTTATCCTCAACTTTAAAAGCATTTAATATACTCCCGGCTGATTAATAAGTTGTCTAAAAAAATTTTACTCCTGGTTTCTTACCATTGCATCCATTCTTCTGACGAAGGCTTCTGCTTTTTTGATGTTTCTGAATAATACAAAAATAGTATTATCACCGGCGATTGTACCTGCGATTTCATCAAGTCCAAGCTGGTCTATTGCTTCGGCGGCTGCACCTGCCGATGCAGTAAGGGTTTTGACAACTACGATATGCTCTATATACTCACAATGAGTAATAGTATTCTGTAAAATTGTCATGATTTGGTTGTCAATAACCTTCGGTTCATTTACGGATAATACATACTTGTACTTACCGTTTTTACCTAAAACCTTAGAAAGGTGAAGGTTCTTAATATCCCTTGAAATAGTTGCCTGGGTTATTTTAAACCCTTCCTTTCGGAGTTCCTCCGCAAGTTCTTCCTGAGTTTCAATGTTATTGGTAGTAATAATGTCCAAGATCTTGTTCAATCTTTTAGCTTTCAACATAATCCTCCTATGTATCCTGTGCTTTGTATACTATTTTTTTTCTTAATACATCAAAATAATCATAACCGTTTAGTCTTATTATTCTTGTTTTAAAACCAGAATCCGTTATTTCAACTGATTTATCGGTACTGATATTAAAATTTTGCTGTCCGTCAATGGACAATTGGAAGGAAGATAAATCTCCCTCTACCCTGACATCAATCTTAGCCTGTCCTTCAATTATTAGATTCCTTACACCCAGACTGTGGGGACTGATTGCTGTCATCGAAATGGCATTTAATGTTGGGTATAGAATCGGTCCTCCTGCAGATAAGTTATATGCCGTAGACCCGGTCGGAGTGGCAAAAATTACCCCGTCACCCCTGAAGGATGTTGCAAAATTTCCATTGATGAAAATCTCATATTTCATCATCCTTCCGTTTGTTCCCTTGGTTACCACAACATCATTCAATGCAATGAATGTTTCAATTGTATTCGAAGTTGAAAAAGTTGTTTTCAGCATGTTTCTCTCTTCGATGACATAATCCTCGTTTTTAAGTAAACTCAATGCTTTATCAACTTCATTAACCTCGATTGATGTCAGGAAGCCCAGAGTCCCGATATTAATTCCCAATATGGGAACATTTCTTCCGGAAAGTTTTCTTGCTGCAGCCAGTAATGTTCCGTCTCCGCCTAAAACAAGAAGCAGATTCAACCTGTCTAAGTCCTCATTTTTAATGTCATTATCCGGGATGATGATAATCTCAGAATCAGGATAAAACTCCTTAACCTTACTCTGAATTTCTAAGCATATGTCTCCACTCCTGTCTTTTTCCCTATTTACGCTTATACCAATTACTTTCATTCTAAGACTCCTCAAATGCAGCATTCACAGTATCATTAATCTCTTCTTCAGAAATATTATTGCCTGTTTCAGAATTGATATACAACAGATATTCAATATTTCCATCTCCTCCGTGGATTGGAGAAGGAATAATACCTAAATTACCAAAACCGGATGCAATAAAGTGTTCTTTAATATCAATAAGAATCTTTTTATGTAAGCTGCTGTCTTTAACCACACCTTTCTTATTAAGTGCTTGCCTGCCGGCTTCAAATTGTGGCTTTATAAGGATTAAGCCTTTTGTTTTTTTATTGAAGACAGCTCTGAATGAATCTGTCAGGAGTTTGATGGATATGAATGAGACGTCACAAACCACCAAATCAAAACTATGATCCTCGAATTTTCTATTGACCTCTGAACTTTCTTTAAAATTAAAACCCTCAATATTTGTAACTCTTGGGTCGTTCTTTATCTTAGCTGCCAATTGATCATGTCCGACATCAATTGTTGTAACATCACGGGCACCTTTCTCAAGCAGTACCTCTGTAAAACCTCCGGTGGATGCTCCTACATCAAGGCATGACTTCCCCGATACTTCTATATTAAAACCGGAAATTGCCTTAATTAATTTCAAGGCTCCTCTGGAAACATACGGAAATCCTGACTTGATTTCAGCTTTCGCCTTGTCACGTGACGATGCATAGCCTTGTTCCACCAGATATTGATCCAATCTGCAGCCAATCTCTGATGTGTTATCCATTATTGAGTTCACTCATAATCTTTTCAGCTATTCTTCTCGGGGACAGTCCTTGATCGTCATAAATCAGGTTTACACTGCCTTGTTCAATATAAGTATCCTTATATCCAAGATTTATAACTTTTCCCTTATAACCAAGTTCGTTCAGACTGTACAATATACTTTCACCCAGTCCACCGGATATTTGGTTGTCTTCAACAGTAACTATGAATGAATATTTTTCAGCCAATTCTTTCAACATAGCTGTGTCTAAGGGTTTAATGAAGACTGCATTTACCACTCCCATGTCTATACCCTGATCAGCCAGTATTTCTGATGCTTTTATCGAAAATCCGACTGTTTTTCCGGTACCGATAATTACACCGTTTTTACCATTTTTTACCGATTCCCAGACTCCGGGTTCAAAATGAGTTAAAGGTTTAAACTCAATGTCTTTGTCATCTCCG
>DAINSS010000026.1:4889-13849 GCA_036741195.1 Clostridiaceae bacterium
CCAAAGGACCGTTAAAGGATTCTGACCATATAAGGATGTTCTTTAATTCTTCAAGACATTTAGGTGCGACTATTGTCATTTTTGGAATCAATGATAAATATGAAATATCAAATACACCTTGGTGAGTTTCACCGTCATCTCCGACTATACCTGCTCTGTCTATGCAAAATTTAACATTTAAATTTTGAAGACAAATATCATGAATCAGCTGATCCAAAGATCTTTGAAGGAAGGTTGAATAAATTGCCACATACGGATTCAACCCGTTAATAGCCATTCCTCCGGCCATGGTAACTGCGTGTTCCTCGGCAATACCCACATCAAAGAATTTATCGGGAAATCTTGCGGCGAATTTGCTTAACCCTGTTCCATCCCTCATGGCAGCGGTTATGGCAGTAATTTTAGGATTCTTTTCTGCCATTTCCATTAAAGTTTCACCAAATACTCCGGAATATGAATTTCCGGATGATAATACATTGCCGTTTACGGTGTCAAAAGGTCCGACACCATGGAATTTATCCGGTTTTTCCACGGCAAAATTATATCCTCTGCCCTTTTGGGTTATGGCATGAACAATAACAGGACCGTCATAATCACTGGCTGACTTTAAAATTCTGCTCATATCTTTTATGTTATGTCCGTCAACCGGCCCCAGGTACTTAAGTCCCATGTTCTCAAAGAGCATTCCTTCGACAACCATGGCTTTAACTGAGTTTTTCATCCACTTTGCAGCACCTGACATCTCCTTGCCTAGTGGGAATTTTTCGACTCTTTTTTGAAATTTTCTCTTGAAGTTTTCGTAGTGAATATTGGACCTTAGGTTTGACAAGTATAAACTCATTGAGCCTACATTTCTTGATATGGACATTTCATTATCATTCAGGACTATTATGACCTTTGTTTCCCTGAATCCAATATCATTCAAAGCTTCCCAAACCATGCCCCCTGTCAATGCTCCGTCGCCTATTACACAAACGACGGAATAATCTTCGCCCTTTATATCTCGGGCTCTGGCTATGCCTGTAGCCGCAGATACAGAGGTAGAAGCATGTCCTGTATTGAAGTGATCATATAAAGATTCTTCGGTTTTTGGAAAACCGGACAAACCTTTATACCTTCTCAAAGTGTCGAACCTGTCCATTCTGCCTGTCAGAATCTTATGAACATAACTTTGATGTCCCACATCAAATACCAGCTTATCCTCAGTAAAATCAAAGACGTTATGAAGTGCTATTGTGAGTTCAACGACTCCAAGGTTAGGAGCCAAATGGCCTCCTGTCTTGGAAACTTTTTCTACTAAAAACTGCCTGATTTCTGCAGCCATCTTGTCAAGTTCTTCAATGGACATGGATTTAAGGCTATCCGGTCCTTTATATTTTGACAATATATCATACATACTTGTTTTCCTTTTTTATCTGTTTCTGGATATTATCATATCCAAAAGCTCCTTTATTAATGAACCCTCTCCAAATTTCAAATCAATTATAGAAACAGTTTCAGCATAAATTGACTCAACCATTTCTTTACTCTTCGTAAGGCCTAATAAAGATACATATGTTGTTTTGTTGTCACGCTCATCCTTACCCGGAGTTTTCCCCAAAGTCTTTGAATCACCGGTGGCATCCAGGATATCATCTTGAATTTGGAATAAAAGACCTGTATTTTCTCCGATGATTCGCATATCCTCTATTTCATCCTCTGATTTACCTGCAAGATAAAACGGAGCAGTTAAAGATGCTTTGATTAATGCACCTGTTTTATTTTTATGTATCTTTTTTAAGACTTCCAAATCAATATTTTTACCTTCACTTAAAATATCCAAAACTTGGCCGTTTATCATACCGTCTTTTCCGGATGCTTCCGAAATCTCTAAAATTGCATTTCGTCCATTAACTGTTCCTGCATATTCACGGATTAAAAGTCTGTGGGCTTCATTTAAAAGCGCATCCCCTGCGAGAATAGCAAGAGCTTCTCCAAATACCACGTGGTTAGTCGGTTTACCCCGTCTTAAATCATCATCATCCATGGAAGGTAAATCGTCATGAATCAATGAATATGTATGGATCATTTCCATTGCGCAAGCCATATCCGTGACTTCAGTTTCTTTTAGTCCTGCGAGTTTGGCTGATATTAACATCATTAAAGGTCTCAGTCTTTTTCCGTTTGCTAAAAGGCTGTATCGCATGGAATCTTTCAATTCCGACTCACAGTTGAAATTACTGCTGAGTTCATCAAGTCTTTTCTCTATTCCGGTAATGGATTTTTCAAAGAAGTTATTCAAATTTTTCTTCCTGTCCCTCTTTATTAATAATCGTAATCCGGTCTTCGGCATTTTTAAGTATGGCTTGAAGTTCGTTACATAGTGCCATACCTTTCTCATATCCCAATAATTGGTTTTCCAATGTGGTCTCCGGATTTTCCAACTGCTTCATAACAGCGGTCAATTCATCCATCAACTTTTCAAAGCTGTTATCTTTAACTTTCATGGAGTACTCCTCCTTTAAACAATCTCTTCCCGTTTTTCAACGTAATCTTTATAATTTCCTTATTTTCCAGCACATTTACATCATCAATCAGCCTGTTGTCGGTATCTTCGATAATGGCATAACCTTTGTTCAGGACGTTCATAGGATTATACGCAGCCAGAAGATTTCTTGCCGCATCAACTTTTCTTTGTTCCTTATCCAAAATTATATTAATCCTGTAATTCAATCTTTCTTTAATATCAGAAACATTCTTACTTTCATTCAATATCAAAAGCTTGGGATCATTCTGGACAATCATCCTTTTCAACAAGGATAAGTGGTTTTTCTCTGTTCTTATCTTCTCGATTATATTTCTTTTAAGTGTATTTCTTATCTGAGTTATTTTATCGAAATATTCGGCAATAGACGGTACTGTAAGTTCTGCCGCATGAGACGGAGTTGCTCCTCTTAAATCAGCGGCAAAGTCAGCAATCGTATAATCAATATCATGGCCAATCCCCGTAACAACCGGTATTTTTGATCCTCTGATGGCATAAGCCATTGATTCTGAGTTAAAGGACCACAAATCTTCAATTGATCCTCCTCCCCTGGCTATTATGATTACATCTATATCATCCCTCTGGTTGATATTATAAAGAGCTTGAAGCACTTCCCCCTCAGATACGGCACCCTGTACCTGTACCGGGTATATAACAATTTCCTGGGAAGGATTTCTGTTTTTAGTAACCTTTATAATATCCCTTATGGCAGCCCCGGTGGGTGAAGTAATAACAGCGATTTTACCCGGATTTTCAGGAATTGCTTTTTTCACTGCAAGCGAGAATATCCCCTCTTTTTCAAGCTTTTCTTTGATTTCCATAAATTTTAAGAAAAGATCCCCTGTTCCGGAGCTTTTTATGTCATTTACATATATTTGGTAGTTTCCGCCCTGTACATAGGATGAAATTCTTCCTTTAACCGTAACTTTGTCTCCGTCTGCAGGAAGTTTTTTAAGTTTAGATGCATCTGTTTTGAACATGACACAGTTCACTCTTGAAGTTTCATCCTTGAGGGTAAAATATAAATGACCTGAAGTATGTTTTTTAAAGTTACTGATTTCGCCTTCAACATCTATGTTGCTTAGAATAACATCATTATCCAGTATCTTTTTTATATAGTTATTCAAAGACGTTACAGTTAAAACTTTAAAGCTCACTTGCTGCAGCCTCACATACGTTCTGCATTAATATTGTAGTTGTAATGGCTCCTACACCACCCGGTACGGAAGTAACATAATCAACAATCTCCAATGCTTCTTCTGTAACAACGTCGCCTGTTATCTTCCCGTCTTTTTCACTTGTTCCCACATCAATTACTGTTTGTCCCGGTGAGAAAAAGTCTTTGTTGAACATATGAGGTCTTCCGACTGCTGCAACAACCACATCGGCTGCTTTTGTTATTTCGCTTAAATTCTTGGATTTACTGTGAGCTACGGTCACAGTGGCATTTTCCTTGATCAATAACTGTGCCAATGGCTTACCGACAATATTGGATCTTCCGACAATGACTACATTTAGACCAGTTAAGTCACCTAAGGTTTCCTTTAAAATTATCTGTGCACTCTTTGCAGTACACGGTGTATTAGCTTTTTCTCCCATGGCAAGTAAACCGGCATTATAAGGATTGACACCGTCTATATCCTTTTCCGGTTTAATTGATCTGCTTATTTTTTTACCGTCAATGTGCTTTGGCAAGGGCATTAGAACCATTATTCCGTGAACGGCTTCGTCAGCATTAAGATCGGCTACGGTTCTGAGTAAATCTTCCTCAGTTGTGTCTGCAGGCAGTGTGATATTCACCTTGCCAAGACCAAGTGATTCTGCAACCTTTGTCTGAGCTCCCAAGTAGTATTTTGAACCCTCATCATCACCTACTAATACTGTTGCAAGCGTAGGTATGGTTTTACCTTCCTTAGCTCTTGCTTCGGTGAAAGCTTTAATCTCCGCCTTATACTTGTTTGCCAGCTCTTTGACATTAATCAGATTTCCCATAATGATTCATAATCTCCTTGTTTTTTATATTTTTATCCTGTAGACCCAAGGTTATTCAATACTTTATTCCTGTTTATCTTCAGTATTAATTTCAACCTCGGACTTTTTTTCAATTAAGATTTTATCCAGTACTGAATTAACGAAACCAAATGAATCTTCTTCCGAGAATTCCTTTGAAAGATTCACTGCTTCATTAATTGAAACTTTTTCCGGAATATCTTCCATAAATAGAAGTTCGGCTGCTGATAATCTCAAAATAGCCAAATTCATTTTGCTTAACCTTTCAATATTCCAGCCGGATAAGTATTTCTCAATTGTTGAATCAAGGATTTCCCTTTTTCCCTCAACAATGTCTATCATTTTAGATATGTATTTTTCATCAAGATCAAACTCTTCTTCAAGGTCATAAAACTCTTTAACGGATTCTTTATTTTTTAAATCAACATTATTTATGGAATCCATGTATAAAAGTTTCATCAGAAATTCCCTTGATTTTTTTCTGTTCACCATTTATTTTGTTTCCTTCGGAGCTTCCTGCTTCTTGACAGTGATATTAGTAACAAAGACATTGACTTCACTTGCAGTCAGTCCGGTGATGGTTTCCACCGTTTCTTTGACATTTTCCTGAACCTTCTTTACAACTTCAGGTATGTTA
The DNA here is from genome assembly GCA_036741195.1 of Clostridiaceae bacterium. Lineage (GTDB taxonomy): Bacteria > Bacillota > Clostridia > Clostridiales > Clostridiaceae > JG1575. The sequence goes on from DAINSS010000026.1 coordinate 10,061, forward strand.
TATCCATATTCAATTGAGAGCATCATGTCGATTGTGGCGTGATCCTCAGTTATTGTTATCTTTACGCCCTTATTTACATTCCTTTTCCCTGTGAATACCTGTGTTATTCCACCTGTTGTTGCAGTACTTAATCCTGTAACTCCTTCTATTTCACTTGCTGCTATTCCGGCAATAACTCCAACAACATCCTCGGAGATTTTTACAGTACCAATTCCAGTTACATCATATTTATCTTTTTCCATTTTAACCTCCAAAATGAATAAATCCTCTCTGTGTATCACTGTCCATTATACAAAATGTAATGTATTTATACAAATAACTTTCAGCACTTAAGGGACATTTTGCATATATAAAATGCAATAAATGAATAATGTATGAAATCGTTCTTATTCAAAAATATTAAAAAGATATGCAATCAATACCGAATGCATATCTTTAATAATACTGTTATTTATTAATAGTCATATTTTGAAAATATGATAAATTTCTGATTAGACTCTTTCCATGTAGTCGCCGGTTCTGGTGTCGATTCTAATGAAATCCCCTTCGTTAATGAAGAAAGGTACCATAACATGAGCCCCGGTTTCAACTGTGGCCGGTTTCAATGCATTTGTTGCCGTATTACCTTTAACTCCAGGTTCGGTCTGTGTAACCTCAAGCTCAACAAAGTTAGGTGCTTCAACTGAGAATGCACTGCCCTTGTAGAATTTGATTGATGCAAACATGTTTTCCTTTAAATACTTAATAGCTTCTTCAACCTTTTCGAAATTCAAAGGTATCTGCTCAAAAGTATCCTGATCCATGAAGTAATAAAGCTCACCGTCATTATATAAATACTGCATGTCTTTTCTTTCAATAACTGCTTCTTGGAGCTTATCAGTTGGGTTAAAAGTGGTATCAGTAACTCCTCCCTGGATTACATTTCTCAGTTTTGTTCTTACAAACGCTGCACCCTTACCAGGTTTAACATGTAAAAATTCAATAACTGTGTATACATTTCCGTCCATTTCAAAAGTTGTGCCTTTTCTTAAATCTCCTGCTGATATCATTTAATATATCCCTCCAAATCAATTTTTAGTCCCATATCGGACTAAAACAATAATCCTCACATCAGAACAATTTTACCACTGATAATTGTATCAGAATTTAAGTTTCTGTGCAATATGAGTAGCCTATAGGGTCCTTAATCTCAGCTTTATATATTGCCCTTTTTCAGCCTCAACTAAATAATACCTGTTGATACCATTAACGTTCTCTCCGAGGTAAAATCTGTATCTTACCTTGCCGTCCGGTTGAACAAATTTTTTATCATATTCCAATGTATATCTGCCATTTTTTAATTTCAAATCCTTGGACCTGCCAAAGTAGGCAATAAAGGAGTCAAAATCATTATAGTTCGGAGTGGGAACATTTGCTGTCAACTCCATTTGAAGGAGAGCTTCTTCATTGAATATATATTGCCTGTCATATGAGGAAACAGAAAATGCAGAATAGTCATTGGCAACAGCCAAATCCAAAGCTGAGAATGCCATAGTCAGACAGTATCCCAAGATCAGCAAGGAAAATGTTATAAATGCTCTTTTCTTTGATTGTATCAATTCTGTAACTCCTTTCAAACGAATAATTGTCATATTGAAATCTGACATTGATAATCTCCCCATCCACTTCTATGGAAATATCCCTGATCAGGTCGGATAAATCCATACCTATAACTCTTTGTCCGTTAACAACATATGAAAGCCTTCCTCTGTCCATCTTCAACAGATAATCCTTAACTTCATATGTTTCACCGGCAGGAGTACTAAATTCATTGAATTTAAACCTGACAGCATTCTTGTATATCTCAATAGACTCAATATCCTTGAGGAGATCGAACTTAATCCTTTGGGAAACATTTATAAAATCTGATTTAACATCGTTTATTTCAATAAAATTTCTATACCCCAGGTAAATCACTTTAAAAGTATTGACTGTAAGTACTACAAGAAGCAATCCGGCAATCAAATAAACTGTTAAATCAACTAATATCATTCCCTTTCTCTTATCCATATTGTGCCCTTAATGTCCTTTTTATACTTTAAAGAAAATTGGTATCCAGTTACGCCATCGCTATTTGCGATGTATGAAGTAATATCAAAATCTTCCGGTAATAAGAGATTTGTGTCAGTTTTATTTACCCCGTTAACTTTATAGCTTAATATTACATTTTCAAAAATCAATTCAGACTTAATATTATTCAAGTCATATAATGATCTTTCCGTCGCATACTTTAACATGGACAATATTGACATCGAGATACCGGCAGCAACCAGTATCAGGATGATAAGGGTCCCTGATATAAACCCCTGCTTGTTACCAATTTCAGTTCTCATAATATTCTTCCCTATATGCTGAAGTACCTACCTGAAATACGAGTTTCCCCAATAGCTTGCCTTTTTTGTCAATACTTATTGTGAAGCCATTGTTGCTGGCACCCTGAACTAAATTCTTGAAATTTGAACTGGTGAGAATTGTAGCCCCTTCAACCTTTTTCCCTTCAAGATAAGTAAAGTAAGATGAATCCTTGATTGATAATTTAGGATAGTTGGAACCTCCGGTAAAATATACTGCCCCATCCTGGGTTAAAGTAATAGATGAGTGTAAAATTTCCCCTTGGGAGGCTTTTAGCCTTACTTTTAAAAATGATCCTTTTACCTTGGCAAAATATGCTTCATCACGAATTTTTTCAGTATAATCAGAATTTTTAAACCCGGTAAGGGTTATGCACATTATAAGGCTGAGCAGAGAAAAAACCACCAATAACTCCATTATGGTAAATCCGTTTTTCTTATTGAAATTTTTGAATTCACTTTTCATTTTAAATATGAACCTCATCATTTTATCCTTGTAAATGCATCAGTTAACGGACCCATAACTGAAATAACTGATATTCCGACAACTCCGCCGATTAAAACAAGGGCTACAGGTTCAATCAATTTCATCCTTTTCTCCATGACGTCCTTAAGCATGTGCCTGGATGACTTCAGGTACATTTCGAAACCCCTCACCAGGTTTCCGCTTTCTTGGTTAATTCTGATGATGCTGCAAAAATCAGCGGAGAATCCTCCCTTTCCAAAGCTTTCTGAAATTGAAGCCCCTTCTTTAAGTCCTTCCGTGATCTTCTTTTTATCAATTCCCTTAACTTCTCCTAAGAGATCGAAAATATCCATAATATTACTGCCACCGATTGTCAGCTTTGATATCTTGTCTACCGTTGCAGTTTCTCTGTATAGTTTGTATCTGTTCCCCAGGACAATTTTCAAACCAATATCAAATTTCTTTGCCGTTACGATAAAAATACCAATCATGACCGGTATCATCCCAATTATTGCCAATTGGTTCTCAATCATAAAAACCCTTAAGGTATCAAACTTGTCGATCATTCCCCCTGAGACCTCAAGGGTACTTAATAAATCCTTCATCATCGGGACCATAAAAAATATGGCAAAGAATAATTCCCATCATAAAAGAAGGATAAACTGCAAAGGAAATGAGCTTACCTTTAAGTTCTCTCTTTTCCCGGTACATGGAACTTAAGTCGATTACGGCTTGGGTCAATCCTCCGGTTTCTTCTGACAACCGCAGTATTTCAATATCTGTTTTCTCAAAACATTTTAAATCCATGATGCATTGACTGAATGATTTACCCTCCGTTAGTCCGTCAACTATAAATTTGGCATCTTTTTTATACTTTGGTTCCGCCATTTCAAGGGCATCAATTATTGTAAAGCCTGTTTCCATAAGAGTTCC
>DAINSS010000026.1:13859-29199 GCA_036741195.1 Clostridiaceae bacterium
AATAAAAATCTTTCTCTGTCTTTTTTCTTCATACGACTTCAATCCCGTTCATTTTCTTTTTGTATATTTTAGCTTTTAGTTTTCTACCGTCTTCTCCGGATAAAAGTTTTTGATTAATAACACAGGTTAATACTCCGTCAACGAACTCGCTCATGGTCGTAAGACTCTTTAATCTCATTAACGTTAAATCATAATCACCCGAATGGAGTGTTGTAATTACGGGATGACCGGACAAGGCAGCTTTTATACAATGTTCACATGTCTTTTTATCTCTTATTTCCCCTATCGCAATATAATCCGGGTCCTGCCTTAAACTGGCAAAAATAGCCTTTTCATAGTCCAACCCTATTGATTCATTCAAACTGACTTCCAGAGTACCCGGAATACTAATTTCAACGGGATCTTCTATGGATACAACTTTGTAGTTCTTTTCGGTTAGTCTTTTGATTATGGCTTTTAAAGTTGTACTTTTACCTGATCCGGTTTCCCCTGTTATTACCATCATGGAAAAACCTGAATCTAATGTTTCGAAAATAAGGTCAGTTTGCTCTTTAAGAAATCCAAGATCGTGAATAGAAACGGTCTTAGAAGAAAAAAGCCTGATGGTCAAAGCTTCCCCGTGAATCCCTTTCAAAGTCGATATTCTTAGCTGTCCAAAATCAGGGTGTTGAATAATACCGTCTTGAGGGAGTTTCTTTTCTGATATATTCAACCCTGCAGAGATTTTTACCTTTTGGAGTAAGATCGGATATTCATTTTTATCCATATCCCCCATATCAATAAGACCCTTAATGTCACGGAATTTGACATGTACCGTTTCTTTCCTTGGGATGAAGTGTATATCTGATACACTCATATCTTTTGTTAGATTTAAAAAGTCTGTTAGATCCATTTAATCACCATGAATATTATGTTATGCCCCAATAAATTCAATCATTTTAATTTTGAAAGAAACAGAATATTTGGTTTACAATAAATTTTAGGTCCCCATATTTATTATTATGTTAATCCGAATAGGGAATAAAAAACCTCTAGAAAATATAGAGGCTTTTTTGTTCCTAATCCATGATTTATTAGTCTTCTATTCCAAGTTTATCCAAAACCGTCTTAATGTTGCCCTCGCATTCATCCAAAATCAGCTCTGCTTTATCTCTGTCCAATTTAGTTATTCCTATGACAATGGCAAGCTTTGTATTTCCGCCAGATTGGTTCAATAGATTTTCAGCATCGGTATCGCTCACGCCAACCGCCTCACATATGACAGTCTTTCTTCTTTTGCTTAATTTTGCATTGTTTGGTTTTACTTCAACCATAAGATTTTTATAGATTCTGCCAAGCTTGATCATAACTCCTGTTGAAATCATGTTAAGTACCATTTTATGCGCACTGGCCGACTTAAGTCTACTGGAGCCTGCTATGGCCTCCGGCCCCACTATAACGGCTATTTTAATATCCGCTAGCTGCCCAACTTCAGATTCTGTTACAGAGGTTAGAAGTATTGACTTTGCCCCCATATTCCTTGCATATTCCAATGCACCTATAACATAGGGAGTTGTTCCTGATGCAGATATACATAAGACCAAGTCCTTTTCTGATAGACCGTGATCTCTTAATTCTTCTACTGAAAGGAACTTGTTATCCTGGGCAAAACCGACGGAATGCTTTAATGCTTCTGTTCCCCCCGCTATCAGAGCTATAATCTTATCTTCCTCAATACCATAAGCAGAAAAATTTTCTGCTGCATCCATTACACCCAGTCTGCCTGAAGTACCTGCTCCGACGTAGAATAATCTTCCGCCGTTTTTCAGCGTGATGGTAATAGCTTCTACTGCTTTTGCGATTTCTTGCAGTTCTTTCTCGACGGCACCCGGTACAAGCTTATCTTCATTATTGAGTAATCTTAATATATCTATAGTATCAACTCTATCGATATGAACTGTATTCTCATTCCTTTGTTCGCTCAACTTTCTTTCAGAAATCATTTTTACCACCTCTTTACTTCATTATATCCAAAATGAATTGAATGTTTTGTAAACTTTCATTTTCACACCCTATACTCCCTCTTTTAATCTTGATTTACTATCCGATGGAGTCTTGTTCAATTCACCCATAAACACAGTAAATAATTTGAACATTATAAAAGCCTTTTCCAACACTGATGAATTACTGATTCTCCAATTATCTCTATTCCTCATCCAATTATGTTAAAATAATAGTTGAGCCCTAAGTGTAGTAGCGTAATCAAGAGATTTACAATGTAATATGGGTCTTAAACCTTATAATTAAGAAAGTTGAGCGATATATGGCCTTAGATGGATTTTATTTAAATGCAATAACAAAAGAATTAAGAAATAAGCTTGAAGGTTCAAGATGTGACAAGATATCTCAGCCTGAGAAGGATGAGATAATTTTAAGCTTTAAAAACAGAAACGGCTCTTATAAAGTCTTATTGACTTCCGCCACGGATTCAGCCAGGGTACATTTGACTGATATAACAAAACAAAACCCAATGCAAGCGCCCTTGTTTACCATGGTCCTCAGGAAGTATTTACAGGGCGGAAAATTAAAAAATATTCATCAATTTAACGGCGACAGAATTTTAATTTTTGAATTTGAAGCTTCTGATGAACTGGGTTTCAGTTCTGTTTATAAACTTATATGTGAAATGATGGGAAAGCATTCAAACATCATCCTTGTAAGGGAACGGGATAACAAGATAGTTGAGTGTATTAAACATATTTCACACGATATGAATACATATAGACTCCTTTTACCGGGTGCAGAGTATATATCCCCACCCAACCAAAACAAACTTGATCCATCAAATTATTACGATGAAGCATTAATACCTTGGTTGACAGAAGAACTTGATTCTCATTTTTTCATGAGAAGGTTCACCGGGGTTTCCAAGAAAACTTCGGAAAGATTATTAAGTGAAGTTAAGAAAAAATGCCCAATAAACAATGATTCTAAAATTATGTCTCATTGTATCAGGGAAGTATTGAATGATGCTTTGAATACAAACATATTTTATTGCTTCATGAATGATGAAATACCTGTTGATATCAGTTTAATCCCGCCGACTGATACTGAAACGATAGAATCGGATGAAATCAAAGAATTTTCATCCCCTTCTGAATGTCTTGAGTTTTATATTTCTTCAAAGGATTTGGTATCAAGGGTTAGAGAAAGATCAGCCGATATCTTAAGGGTTGTCTCAGGAAATATAGATCGTGTAGAGAAAAAACTCAGCATTTTGAACAATGTACTGGAAGAAGCAGGTGAAAAGGATAAGCTTTTAATTCAGGGAGAACTGCTGAAAGCAAATCTATATACTCTTCCTGAGGGCGAAAGCACAGCCCGCGTACTAAATTATTATTCAGAAAAAGAAGAGTACATGGACATTAACTTGGATCCCAATAAGACCGTTTCTGAAAACATGCAAACTTATTTTAAGAAATATAATAAGTTGAAACGCTCTGAAGAGAATGCTCTGGACCAAATTATACTGGCTAATGAAGAATTATCATATCTTAATTCAGTAAGTGAGAGTATTCAAAAATCCGAAGATCCTGCGGACATTGCAGAAATTAAGAACGAGCTTATAGTAGCAGGATATATTCGATACAAAAGCACAAAAAAGAAGAAGGAATCACCTTCGAAACCAATGCAATTTGTATCTTCTGAAGGTTACAGTATTTTCGTTGGTAAGAATAATAATCAAAACGATTATCTTACTACAAAATTTGCAGCTCAGGAAGATACCTGGCTGCATACCAAAAACTATCCCGGCTCCCATGTCATTATAAAAGGAAAAGGATTCAACGAGGAAACCTTGTTGGAAGCCGCTAATCTTGCTGCTTATTTTTCCAAAGCTTCCGGAGGAACAAAAGTGCAAGTGGACTATACCCTCATTAAGTATGTCAAAAAGCCTTCCGGTTCCAAACCCGGTATGGTTACTTACTCAACTAACAAGTCTGTTTTTATTGATCCGGATTCTCCGAGGGTAAAGAGAGTCTGATTAAAATAAATTGGCTTTAGCCCTGATTCAATGGATGCTTTGTGGTAATATCACGAATATTGAATGATTTATAAGAATTGAAAATTTTATATCAAAATATATTTATTAAAGGAGAACTACATGAAGGACATCGAACTGATTTCAAAATTAACCGAGGCATTCGGACCTCCGGGATTTGAAGAGGAAATAGTGGACATTATCATTAAAGAAATGGATGGGTTCAGATATGAAGTTGACCAAATGAACAATCTTTATATTTATCATCCTATGAACAAACCCGGACAACCTACAATAATGCTTGATGCACATACGGATGAGGTTGGTTTCATGGTACATTCAATAAATGACAACGGTACTTTAAATTTTATCAACCTTGGCGGTTGGGTACCAACAAATATTCCTGCCCATGAGGTTTGGATCAAGGATTCAAAAGGAAGAAAGCATCTTGGTATAACCACGAGTACTCCACCTCATTTCATGACTCCCGAACAAAAAGACAGTTCAAAACTAAGTATAGAATCCATGACCATTGATTTAGGTACTTCTACAAAAAAAGAAACCGAAGAAATATTTGAAATTCAGATTGGAGATCCGGTAGCACCAAAGGTTGGATTCTCATTTAATGAAGCAACCGGAACCATATTGTCTAAAGCGCTTGATAATCGGTTGGGTTGTGCTGCAGTAATCGAAGTACTTAAAGCCTTGAAAGATGATGATACCGGGTTTAATATTGTTGGAGCATTTGCCACCCAGGAAGAAATGGGCTTAAGGGGTGCTGCCGTTACCGCTGAAACTATAAAACCTGATTATGCAATTGTATTCGAAGGAACACCTGCAGATGATTTGAACGTATCTGCTTCCCTTGCTCAGGCAGTGTTGAACAAGGGAACACAGATAAGACACCTGGATTCCAGCTATTTGGCAAACAGAAGATTTGTGGATCTTGCCAAAGAAATTGCTGAATCCCATAATATTAAATATCAATCTGCTGTAAGAAGAGGCGGCGGTACAAATGCAGGAAGAATACACTTAACAGGTAAAGCAGTTCCTGTATTAGTCATGGGAGTACCTTCAAGATTCATCCACACCCACTATGGATATGCATCAATTAATGATTTCAGAAGCACTGTTAATCTGGGTTTGGAAATCCTTAAAAACTTCGATCCGGAAAGAATGCAATACAAGTTCAAGTAAAGTTAAACGGAGCAGTACTTAATGAACTGCTCCGTAAGCTTTGATTTTATTTATTCTTCCAAAGAACTTGAGTATCTGACCGTTGAACCATTGGCACCATGGCTCTCAACTATGAATTTGTTGGTGATTACATCCTTCAGTTCTTCCACATGGGAAATTATACCTACCAGCCTTCCGTTGGAGTTTAGTTCCATAATCATATCCAAAGCATCCCTAAGGCTGTCCTGATCCAGGGTACCAAATCCTTCATCTATGAATATTGAGTCAATTTTCATTCCCGTACGGCTTTCTCTTATAAAATCAGATAATCCCAATGCCAAAGCCAGAGATGCCTTGAACCCCTCTCCTCCTGAAAGGGTTTTTACATCCCTTTCAGAATTAGTGTATAAATCAAAAACATTGAGTTCTAAACCTTGACTCTTCCTTCTGTCCATTTTAGGATCTACTTTTCTGGTCAGTTTAAATCTTCCCTGAGATATTTTCAGAAGCCTTGAATTTGCATTATTCAACACACCGTCAAGGTAATAGCTTAAAACAAAGTTTTCAAAGTTGACACCCTTGCTTGCCAAATCCCAGAACTGTTTAGCAATTTTTACCTTGTCTTCAAGGGATTCATATTTTATTCTTGCATTTTTGACTCTGTTGAGTGCTGATTCTAAAAGTGTATTTTTCTTGTTTAACTCCGTTTGTTTATCGTTTAGTTCCCTGTTATACTCAGCCAACTCATCTAAAGAATCAGTAAGAGCCACAGTATCAACAAATTCCAGCCCTTCAGCATTTTCCTGCAGGAAACCGACAAGGCTTCTTTGTTCCTTAAGTTTATTGAAATAATTTTCAGATTCTTCAAGAAGAAGCGACTCTTTATCCAACTCCCCTAAGAGTATGCTGAATTCATCTTCTTTAATCTGAACAGTCTTTAAATCCTCATCGAATTTAAGTCTTGAGGTTTTAAGTTTATCCTGAAGTTTCTGAATATTACCTAAAATGTTATTCAGCAGTGAATCTAAACTGTCATGTTTTGATTTAAAATTTCTGATATTCTCTTCAGCATTGGTAATTTCTGACTTAATCTTTTCTATCGTTGCTTTAAGCTTTTCAATTTCTGCCTTCAATGAATAGGTATCAATATTTTCCAATTCAGCTTTTTGGAGATTGATTACGGCTGACATTGAGGAGTATTTTTCCTGTATTTCTTTGAACTTTGGTTTTAAATTTTCAAATTTACTGATTTTTCCGGTTGTCTCCGACCTCTTATGTTCTAAGGCTTTTTTGTCTTCATTCAAATTGATTTGAGTCCTTTTTAATCCCTTGATGCTGACCTCAAGATCAATTTTCTCAGTAGTATACTTCTGAAGCAGTTCTATTGAGGGTATTTCACCTAACTGCTCTGATTTTTCTTCAAGGAGATTTGCTTTTAAACCTATATCCTTGATTAACGCTTCAATTTTTGAATTGTATTTTGCAATATCATTTGAGGTGCTTTGAACCCTGTTTCTTAACTCTGCAATTTCTGATGCTGATATGTAACCTTCAGCTTTTTGTATTATTGAAGGATGTTCCAAAGACCCGCACAAAGGACACGGACTGCCCTGTAGGACCCTGTCTGAGTATTTGGCTAAATCCTGAAGATCATATGAATGTTGCATTTCGCTAAGCAGATTTACTGAGTCCGAATACTTCTTTTCTGTTAAAGCCAGATTGTTATTAACAACTGCCAATTCCTTTTCAAAATTATTTTTTAATTTCTCTTCATCCAGAAATTGATTAAGCTTTTCTATTTTATTTACTGCAGTATTCAATCTATTTGATGAATCATTTTGTATTAAAATATTTTCCGTGATTGTATCAGATATCTTGGTAATTCTGCTGTTCAATATTTCCTTTTCGGATAACGCTTTATTATACTCATCCTCTTTAATCAGCAGATCTTTATATTCTTTTTCAACCGAAGCAAAAGATTTCAACATACTTAAGTATTCATCAGCTTTTTCCAGTTTTTTCCTGAAATTTTCAGCGGATATATTAAGTACATCAAGTTTATTATTTCTTTCCTTGTTCAATAAATAATCAGCTTCCGATGCATCTAATTCTTCTTTGATTTTAGCCAACTCTTCAGTTTTTTCTTTGTGTTCCTTATTTAGTTGAAATAACTCTCTTTCATCGGCGATTATCATGGATTGTTGCAGTACCATGGGTTTTATCTTATTTAACAGATTTGCTTTTTCTTTCTTTTTAAGATTTTCATCTTCATCCAATATTAATTTATTCAGGTTTTCTGTGGCATCCTTAAATTGTTCCAATAGTTTGTTATTCTTTTCAGCGATTTGAAATTCCCTGTCTTTCAGCTTTATTCTTTCTGAAGTCAAATCAATCTCTTTCTGGATGCCTGAAAGCTCCTTTAAACTTGCTTCAAGATCACTGTTGATAAGTTCTTCGATTTCCTCCGGTTTGACAGCTTGTTTTGCTGAATCTGAGATTTGTTTTTCCCGATCCAATTCTTCTCTTGCATCCTGGAATCCATGGTCCAATTCATCATACTTTTCTTTTATTTTCCATTTTAATTTTTCAAATTTCTTGGTATCAAAAAGATTCCTGAGAATTTCTGACTTTTCCTTGGTACCGGACATTAAAAAGTTCCTGAATTCTCCCTGAGGAAGCAATACTATCTTTTTAAACTGATCCAAAGTCAATCCGGTTATATATTCTACTTCCTCTTTGATCTCACTTTTTTTGGTAAGACCTTCAGTTTCTAAGCAGTCCTTGAAGAAAATTTGTTTAATTTCCTTCTTACCATCCTTCCAACGTCTTACTGTATATTCCTGTTTGCCGATACTGAAAATAAATTCCACCAACATATTGTCATCTTCATCTATGAGTAAAGATCTGAACTCCTGGGATGCTGCCCTTTCTGAAGTAGATACCGATCCATAAAGTGCGAATACCATAGCATCAAATATACTCGTTTTTCCGGATCCGGTGGGCCCAGATATAAGAAACAATCCTTCGTCATATACATTGGTGAAATCTACAACCACCTTGTTTTTAAAGGCTAAAAAGCCCTGAATTGTAAGTTTAATCGGGATCATTCAAAGATTCCTCCACTTCACTTATTACATCTGCAATAAACTCAGATTCTTCATCATTCATCTCTCTTGAGTAATTGGCTTCAAAGAAGCTGCTGAACAATTTATAAGTATCCTGTTTTGAAATAACATCCTCGGATGGTGCATTTTGAGATGATCTTTCTATATTTGAAAATGTGATTCCTGTGAGATTTGGATACACATTGCTCAGGATATTAAATGGATTTTCGGTTAATGTTTCATCCAAAAGTTCAACAGTAATATAATCTTCTTTTTTATCATCAAATTCTATGGATGATACGTCTTTTAGCAAACCTGTTAGCTTCCTGTAATCCCTCAATGGTACCAGGGGAATTAACTCCACACTTATTTTCCCGTTGCCATCCATATTTACTAAGGTAACAGACTTATTGTGTTTAATTTCTGATGTGGAATATTTCAAAATACTGCCTGCATATCTAACATGGACAGAACCGACTCTTTGGGCCTTGTGAAGATGCCCCAGAGCGGCGTAATCAAATCTTTCCAAAAGCTTAGAGTCGATTATTTCTTCTCCGCCAATTGTAAGCGGTCTTTCAGAATCGGAAATATCGGTTTTAGAAGGGTCTGCCCCCGGAGAGAAATAGTTATGTAGGATAATAATGTTTCTTCCGCTATCTGTTGGAATTTCTGATAGATATTTTTCAAATATTTCTGTTGGATTCTTCAATTTTTGAACAGTTGTTTCTTCAGACAATCCGTCCGGTTTATCCTCGGTTATGACATTGTCTGAATTAATTTCTTTCAATTCAAGCATACTTTTCATTGTATGAAGATTTTTGAATGGAACCATGTGGATATCAACATCGCCGAATTCATCTTGTAGAGTGTAACTTACAGGAGGGTCTGATAAATTTCCTTCAACATAATACCCAGCCCTGTTCAATAGTGTATTCATTCCCTGAATTCTGGAAGCAGAATCGTGATTGCCGCTTATGGCGAAAACCTTAATCTTCATGTCTATCACCAACTGAGTAATAAAGTCGTCATAAAGATTTACCGCTTCTTCCCTCGGCACTGATCTATCGTATATATCCCCGGCTATAATTAGAAAATCGGGTTTTGTTTCTTTTGCAATAGTCAAAATATTATTCAAAATATGCCTTTGATCTTCTATAAGAGGCTTCATATCAAGTCCGCGCCCTATATGTAAATCTCCGGTATGTAAGAATTTCATATTCCCCTCCTGTTTTATATTATTTAATACATTTTTCAGTCGCTTATATAATTCTATCATTACAAACGGCCAATTTTATATGCCCTGTATGCTATTGCATAATTTTTCATGAAAACATATACTTAATTTATATTAAGAATTGGGGGTATACTATGTCAGACAGAATAAAAATGATGAAGTACATTGCAGAAGTCAAAAATTATAGTTTGCAAACCTTGCCCATTGACAGCTCTATGACAGAAGAACTTGCTGAATTAATGCTGGAAGCTTATAAGACTACTCCCGATTATGAAGGTGAAACCTTTGTTGAAACCGTAGAAGAACTTGATAATGTTTTTAAAGGATATTATGGCACCTTCATGGAAAAAGAATCCTTTGCTGTTGTAAATGAAAGCGGTGATTTACTTTCTGCCATTTTCCTTTGCCTTTATAAAAACGAGCCCACTATAACCTACTTGTTTACAAACCCAAGTGAAACGGGTAAAGGTTATGCCAAGGGATTGATCAATAAGTCTTCAGACTCCTTAAGTTTAAATGGATATGACAAAATCTTTCTTTACGTAAGCACAGCCAATAAACCTGCCATTTCATTGTATAGGTCAATGGGCTTCGTACAAATTCCAATTAACGCTTCAGCCATCGACAGAGAATTAATGGAAGAAATACATGAGAGAGAAATTGCACAATTGGAATCGGAAAAGCTGATGAACAGCTGATTACCGTCTCTTGAAAATTTAAAATCAATAAAATTTAAATAAACCGGAGCAAATATTTTTCTATCCTTTGAAAAGTATCTGCTCCGGTTATTTAAGTACAAATATTTTAGTCCAGCAAATTCAGAATGCTGTTGTCATCATTAAAGGTGTTTATATTATAAAGCACCAGAATGTCTGTTATATTGTAATCATCTATTATGGTCTGAACATTATCAGTGGAGTATCTTAAATCCATCATGGTGATCTCATTGTAGTCCTTCGTCATAAACGGAACGAATGCATTTGCATAGGAGTCCTTTATAATCAAAAGTCTTTTATTAGCCGTGGAATTTGTTGATATCCTCACAACCGGATAATTTCCTCCAAGGAAAAGCAAGTACTTATCCTTCCCCTCCAGCATTTCCGTCTGGTATAAGGAAGTTAATTTTTTTCTTTCTTCAGTCAGGTTCACAATAATATCCTCGGAACTTTTTGAAATGAAAACATTCAAGGAATCCGGAGAATTTGTTTTTATCCCTGATTTAGATGAGAGGGACCCATAAAAGTCATTATTAATCATTCTGATGTCATAATTTGTCTGAGGCTGAGGTTTGGCCCCAACTGTTCTTAGGTACTCATTTGCTGCTAAAAAAGCACCTTCCTGAGTCCAGTGATGATCGGTCTTGAAAAATAGATAATTATTTTTATTTTCAGTGAGAACTTTTATCAGATTAATCTTGTTTATATCCACTGTCAGCTTGCTGTAAAAATCTTCCAGGTACTGCTTTTGACTGTCCACCGGAGCTTTATATGGCAACTTATCCTTAAGAATTTCAATCTTGTTCGGTACCAACATAACACTTATGTTTTTCCCCAAATTCTTTTTTGCAAGATTATTTATTGCCGAGACTTTTTCTTTGGTAACCTGCTCACTGTTTTTGTGGAACTTTTCAAAGAGATATTCGGAATTGTTGATGTAGACATCGTTATTCTCCATTCTCATCAAAAGCTTGTCCATCCTAGCTTTGAAGGATACTATTGCATCTCTTAAAGGGAAATGATCCTCCAAATAACCACCTAAGCCCTTCATAAAAGTACCGTTATTTATACTCTCCATGGATAAGGAAGGCATAGTTTTTAACGCTCTGTTTTCGTTAACCGAAAATGGCTTGTCCGGAATAATCGCTTGTATTATGGGTACAAGAATTATAGTAAGAGTAAAGAGCAGTATTAATAAGTTTCTATATCCATTCAACCTGGTTTTCTTAACTTTCATAATCCACCCTCCTAAAATCCGATGTACATTGATGGTGAAAATGACTGGTTTAAAACATACGCAACTGAAATGACGAACATCATCGACAATCCTGCTAATAGGATTACCCTTCTTAAATTTGTCATTCTGTACTTTATAAAATTAAACCTGTTATATATTGCAGGCCCGGACAGTATTATAGCAATTAAAAAAATTATTAGGTAAGTATAGAGTGAATAGATTCCCATTGAATCCACCAGCTTTCCGCCTCCGAAAAGCACCTTGATATACCCTCCGGCATAGCCCAGACTTGGTGTATCAAACAATACCCAACCTATCATAATCATAATCATTGTGTAGATATTGGATATTATATTTGGCAGTTTAAGAAGAATCTTTCCTAAAACGAATTTTTCGAACAATATAACCAATCCTAAATAAATGCCCCATACGACAAAATTCCAGCTTGCACCGTGCCATAATCCCGTAACCGCCCAAACTGTCATTGTATTTATTACCAAGCCAATATTTCCGGTTCTGGAACCTCCCATTGGTATATAGATGTAATCACGGAACCATCTTCCCAGAGTCATATGCCATCTTCTCCAGAATTCAGAAACGCTTCTTGAGATATAAGGAAAATCAAAATTCTCCCGAAGCTTGTACCCGAAAATATTCGCAGTTCCTAAAGCCATATCCATGTAGCCTGAAAAATCAAAATAAATATATAAGGTAAATGCAATTATACCTACCCAGGAGGTTAAAACACTCATATTAGCTGGATCAATACCTTTAATCGTTGTCCATAACCCACCCAGGGTATTTGCTATAAATACTTTTTTAAAAAGCCCGACAATGAATCTTTCCATTCCGTCAGCAACCATGCTCAGCTTTATAAGCTTCGGTTCCATTTGAGGTCTTATTTCACCGTATCTCATAATCGGCCCGGACAACAGCTGGGGAAACATCAAGAAATACAACCCAAGCTTCATGGGATTCTTTTCAGCCGGAACTTCTCTTTTATAAACGTCAAAAACATAGGATAAAACCTGGAAAGTATAGAAAGAAATACCCAAGGGTTGAACCAGTTTTTCTACAAATATACCCGATCCAAACAAGGTATTTATATTACTTACAAAGAATCCAAGGTATTTAAATACAAAAATAATCAAAAGATTAAATGTAACCAGCAAAGTCAGAAAATTTTTCCTTCCTGATTGGGCTTTCACAGAATCCATTTTAATTACGGCAAAATAGTTAAATATAACAGATATGAGCATTAAAACTAAATAGGAAAATGAACCCCATGAAAAGAATAACAGACTCAGGATAAGCAATGACAAATGCCTGAATCTAACCGGGGTTAAATAATAAACTATTAGCGATAGAGGTAAAAATAAGAAAATATAAATGATGCTGTTAAATATCAATTAGCTCAACTCCGTACTAAAATGCTTGTTGTATCGTCCTGTCTATGCTTTGAACATTCTTTGATGAAATGAAAATAATGAAGTCACCCGATACCCTAAGAATGCTGTTTTCCAGTATTTCGGCTTCTTCAGGTCTGTAGTTCTTGAAAGAATCAATCTGTTTAGCCTTTCTTGCGTTTATCAATTCCTGAATCCTATCGATTCCCGATGTATTTTTCACCTTCAGAACCATTACCTCTGAGGCATCCATAGAGCTTTTGGGCGGAAAATAAATAAACTCCGACAAAGAATCGGCATCAATTCCATAATTCTTTTTAAGATCTTTAACTGTTCCTTCATTCATCTTATAGTCCTTCATCTGTGCAGAAAGAACTGTTTTTATAGAGTCCATGGAAGGTGTTTTAAACTTTATTATTCCACCGGCAAAAAGACCGATGAGTGTCATAAGGACCATACTTAAAGAAATTATCAGATTGAAATTTTTTATATTAATTCCCTGTTTCTTCTTATTGGATTTATCCCTTAATGATTGTTTTTGATGCATGCTAACTCCTGTTGATGAACTCTGATTTTATCAGGTTCAAAAGCTTTGAATAATATGCAGTTGTAAAGTGGATACCATCACCTTCATAAAGGTTTGAATCATTGGCAAGGGATGATATATCTAAAAAGTAATACTTATTTTCTTCAGCCAATGCTTTCAACTTTCCGTTGAACTCATCAACCCTTTTGTCACTTAAAGTGGGCTGTGCAGCCACAGCACTGTTTGTTGCATATTGTATGGATAAAATAACAATTTCTGCATCAGGTTTAAGCTTTTTAATAGCCTTTATCAAATCGCCGTAGTTGGTTTTGAAAACATCCGGGTCATTGGTGACATTAAGGTCATTCATTCCATAATACAAAAAAATACGGGAAGGATTTAAATTGGCTATTTGCTTTACATCTTCCATCGCTGTTTTAGTATTTCTTCCCTTAATTGCCAAAACATTTGATTTTGGAAGATATTCATACAGGCTCAATGGTTCAGTCAGCGAATCCCCCATGAAAAGTGAGTCTTCAAAATATCTTCTGTTACTTATACTGTCAGTATCAATTCTTCCGATACCAAATTTTTCCCTTAATTCCTTGAGTTTATTTTCAATCTCGCTGACATTTCTCAGCTCCATTGCTTTTACTATTTCAAGGTTTAATTCTATTGCTTTCTTAACTTTATAGTTGGAGTATGCCTTGTTGATGAAAAATCCGGCAAAAATCAACACCAGGATCCCGATTGCCAATGCTCTGTTTCTTCTGACCTTCGGAGTCAGTTTCTTTTTGCTTGGTTTATTCGGGTTGTGTTTTATCTCTGGATTAGTTTTTTTATTTTTTATGTTAGTATCCGGCATTTTCATCTATATTAAAATCCTTTCGGGAAAATCATTTCATCCTAATTATACAGGAAATGTGTTGGTCAAAAATCAGAAAAATCAATCTATGCTTTTATTATCCTTTTCCAATTTCTCTTTAAATTCAGTGACAGATATGCTTGTATCAGATATTAATTCATTTCTCATCCTGTCTTTTTCAATCTCATGATGATTGATTGTTTTTCTTGAAGCCTTTTTGACTTCTTCTCTGATTATCAGTGCCAATACCAGAGCGCCCAAAATTATCAGTACCAAATCGAACAAGGCATTTCTGTTTTTAACAAAAACTTCAAGCAGGGTTATTAGTCCGGCAATAAAAAAGTATATTCCCCCGGCTAAAAATATGGCCTGGCTTGGAGCACCCGGGTCGGATTTGGCCCTTTTCCCATATTTGAATATTAGAAGAGCAGCTATGATAAAGTATAATATCATTCTTTCTTAAGTTCCCTCATCATTAAACTGTTTACGGCATCTTTTGGAGGCACATCCATGAACAGTACTGAATGTACTGCTTCGGTAATGGGCATTTCAACATTTAGTTTTTTGGCTATATCATGGAAAGATTTGGTAGCTTTGATTCCCTCCACTACCATTCCTACTTCTTCTACTGCTTCTTCCATGGTTTTCCCCTGTCCGATTAAAATACCGCACCTTCTGTTTCTGCTGTGCATAGAAGTACATGTAACAATCAGGTCCCCCATTCCCGTTAATCCATAGAATGTTTCTTTATCGGCACCCATTTTCTCACCTATTCTGATTATCTCAGACATTCCTCTCGTCATAAGAGCTGCTTTTGAATTGTCTCCATAACCGATTCCATCAGAGATTCCTGCAGCCAAAGCAATAATATTTTTAACTGCCCCGCCTATTTCCACACCTTTTAGATCGTTGTTCCAATAAACTCTTAAAGTATTGGAAGCGAAAGCCTCCTGAACTTTTTTCATTGCTATCTCATTTTTGGATGCAGCAACCAAGGTTGTGGGTAGATCTTTTGCTACTTCTTCAGCGTGGGACGGTCCTGAAAGAATCACCGGTTC
>DAINSS010000026.1:29332-31460 GCA_036741195.1 Clostridiaceae bacterium
GATCCCCAACACTTCTTCAATAACATGGCTTAAAGGTTCCAGACTTTTTGGATCAACACCCTTTGCGATGCTGACTATTATTTCTGTACCTTGTAAATAACCTTTTATCTTTTCGGACATTTCCCTGATTGCAGAAGAAGGTACCGAAAAGACTATAATATCCATGTCAGAAACTGCTTCTTCAAGGTTCATGGTAGCTGTTACACTTTCAGGCAAAATGAAATCTGAAAGGTATTTGTGATTTGTATGGAGGTTGTTTATTTCATCTACAATGGCTTCCTTTCTGTCATATATGATGACTTCGTTGCCGTTCAATGAAACCGATCTGGCTAAAGCCGACCCGAAGCTTCCTCCTCCGATAAAAGAAATTTTCATTATTCCTTCCTCTCCCTGAATTCCATTTTTATACCTGTTCCCTCAAAATTGAAGCTCGCCCTTAATTGATTCTCAAGGTACCTTTGATAAGAGAAATGTACCAAGGACGGATCGTTGACAAAGAATATGAAGGTTGGAGGCTTGGTTCCGGTTTGTGTACAATAGTATATTTTAAGCCTTTTATTTGCCACAACAGGTGGTTCTGTCATCATAAGGGCTTTACTTATAACATCGTTTAATATACCGGTAGATATTCTTCTTGAGTAGTTATCGTAAGCATCTTTTATAACACTGAGTACTTTATTTGCTCTTTGGCCCGTTAAAGCCGAGATATAAAGATATGGAGCATAGCTTAGGAAATGGAACTGAACCTGAAGATCCTTGGTATAGTTTTGCATTGTTTTATCATCTTTTACCACTAAGTCCCATTTGTTTACTATGACAACAATTGCCTTCTTCATCTCATGGGCATAGCCTATTATTCTTTCATCCTGTTCAGATGCCCCTTCGTTGGCGTCAATCATCAGAACAATGACATCCGCTCTTTCAATTGCAGTCATTGTCCTCAAAGCGGAATATCTTTCCACTTCTTCTTTTATTTTTGCTTTCCTTCTAAGTCCTGCGGTATCAACAAGTATGAACTTACCCTCTTCTGTTTCAAGATAACTGTCAATTGCATCCCTTGTGGTTCCGGGAATATTCGTTACAATACTTCTTTCTTCTCCGATAAGTCTGTTTACAAGGCTTGATTTTCCCACATTTGGTTTACCTACAAAGGCAACTTTAATGTATTCTTCTTCCTCTTCATTTACTTCATAAACAGGGAAGTTTTCAACCACTGCATCCAATAGATCACCTAAATTCAATGCCTGAGTTGATGAAATGGGCATTGGTTCACCCATACCCAAATTATAGAATTCAAATGCATTGACGGCATCTTTCATGTTATCTATTTTATTAACTGCTAATACAACGGGTTTTCCTGATTTCCTCAGCATTGTTGCAACTTCTCTGTCTGCATCTGCCAAACCTGTTTTACCGTCAACCATAAATATTATTACATCTGCGGTTTCAATTGCTATCTCTGCCTGCCTTCTCATCTGACTCAGAATCTCATCCTGAGAATCAGGCTCAATTCCTCCCGTATCGATTAGTTTAAAATCATGTGACAGCCAGTCTGCATCGGCATATATCCTGTCCCTGGTAACCCCGGGAGTATCCTCAACAATGGCGATTCTCTTTCCTGCTATTTTATTGAATAACGTAGATTTTCCGACATTCGGTCTACCTACAATTGCTACTATCGGTTTTCCCATTTATTTCACCTCTTAAGTTCCCTGTTAATTATTTTGATTAAATCTTCCCCGGTGTAGTCCACAATAAGAATTTTAACTCCAAGTTCTGATTCAAGATCAGATTTTGTAATCCCATCCAGCATTACTTCTTCTCCTGCCCTGAACATATTCCTTGGCATGATAAGGTACTCTGTTGATATTGTGTTCTTCAGGTTTTTTATAATGTCCGTACCTGTCAACAAGCCCGCAACTGTTATGGAAGTACCGAAAAAATCATTTTTCACTTTGAAAACATCGGTTTTTACCGAAGGATTTTTATCACTTATCAGTTGGGCTGCGTTCTTAATTTCTGCATGGGCTGAAGTGCCGGTTACAAAGGAAAAGCTTCCTGCTCCTCTTCTTAATTTTTTGACATCATTTCTTACAGATTCTCTGAACAACCTGATCATACCTATGCC
>DAINSS010000026.1:31470-36784 GCA_036741195.1 Clostridiaceae bacterium
AATCTGGCCGTAACCTTCGTAAAAATCCTCATCGGGTACATCTATACCTGCCATTATGTAGAACTCATCCGAGCATCTGGCAAAATTAGTTCCGTGCTTTAGTTTGAACGATTCCTGGAATTCAATCAGCTGTTCGATTGTCTTACGTGCACTTATGTCATTAAATCCGCTAAGTTTTGGGAGTCCGTCTCTGAACTTGGTCATACCTACGGGAACAATGGCAACTCCGGTTACATAAGGAAACATATTTCCAAGATCTAACAGGGTCCTGTCAAGTTCTTCGCCGTCATTGTACCCTGGAACCAATACTATTTGAGCACTCATCCTGATTTTATTTTCAGCAAGCTTTTTCATCCGGTCAAGTATATTTCCCGCATTCCGGTTGCTAAGCATGGCAATTCTCAAATCAGGATTAGTTGTGTGAACCGATATATTTATCGGACTGATTTTATAATCAATTATCCTTTGAATGTCTTTATCAGTCATATTTGTCAATGTTACAAAGTTTCCCTGAAGAAAGGAAAGTCTGGAATCATCATCTTTAAAATAGAGCGTCTCCCTCATCCCCGGAGGCAGCTGATCTATGAAGCAGAATACACAATTATTGGAGCACCTGGATGCCTTGTCGATTATCCCCGATTCAAATGACAGTCCGGTATCCTCGTATACTTCTTTGTTGATTTTAACCGTGTATATACCTTCCCTCTTTAAAGTTAAAGTAAACTCTTCTGCAGCAGTAAGATATTTATAATCCAATATATCTTTTACATCAGTGTCATTGATTTTAAGAAGTTGGTCTCCTGCCATTATTCCGGCATGTTCTGCAGGTGAGCCTTGCGAAACTTCAGTAATCAAATTTTTACCCGTTGATTTAACGAGTTTTCCGTCTATTTGTATTAATTTGTTGTAACTCATTAAGTTTCCGTGCTCCTTAAAACATACCCAGAATCCAATCAATCATAATATTATAGCATATACAGGCCTTCAAATTTTTGAATATGCAATGAATAAATCACATTAAACCGAACAAACCTGACATTCCGATTAAGGTCTGTCAGGTTTGTTCAAATACTTTTATATATTGAATTAAATATTTAATTCTACGTATTCACCGGTTACGATATAAATAGTCCACTCACAGATATTTGTTGCATGGTCGCCTATTCTTTCTAAGTATTTTCCTACGAAATTCAACTGAGAAAGAATAATGGAGTTTTCTTCGGTATGAGGGAAATCATAATACAAATACTTAATGAGATTTACAAGGCCCATGTCTATATCGTCATCCATCTTGGTTATCTCATAGGCTCTCTCATCATCCTTGGCTGTGTATGCATCAATGGATTCACGAAGCATCTGAACGGCGATGGAGCTCATTTTCTTTATTTCACTCATGTCGAAATCATAGGATATATCCTTGAGGATTAATGCAATTCTGGCTATATCGACGGCATAGTCAGCCATTCTCTCTACATCTGTCACGATTTTTATTGTTGTAAAGAGTTTTCTTAAATCAGAAGCAACCGGCTGTTGCGTTGCAATCAGCTTTATTGCCTGATCTTCTATTATTTTTTGCAGGTCATCGATTACACAGTCATTTACTTTAACCTCTTCGGCTAAAGCTGTATTATTGGTTAAAAGTGCTTCTACAGCGTTTTCTATCTGGAGTTCGGCCAATTGTGCCATTCTTACCAGATGATTATTAATACTAACTATTCCGATTTCAATATTTTTTATTGACATGATACACCTCTTTTAGCCGAATCTTCCTGAGATATAATCCTCAGTGCGCTTATCCCTTGGATTTGTAAATATAATATCAGTTCTGCCGGATTCTATGATCTCTCCGTTAAGGAAGAATACAGTATCGTCGGCTATTCTGCCTGCCTGTTGCATGTTATGTGTAACTATTATAACAGAATATTCCTTTTCAAGTTCCTGCATCAGCTCTTCAATTTTTTGAGTGGAAATCGGGTCAAGTGCTGAGGTTGGTTCATCCATGAGAATAATCTCCGGGCTTGTAGCCAAGGTTCTTGCTATACAAAGTCTCTGTTGTTGTCCTCCCGATATGGAAAGACCGTTGTCGTTAAGTCTGTCTTTGATTTCATCCCAGATTGCTGCTTTTTTTAAGCTTGTTTCAACAATTTCATCCAGTTCCGCTTTGTTTTTGGTCCCGTGAATCCTCGGTCCGTAAGCCACATTCTCATAAACAGACATATCAAACGGGTTGGGTTTTTGGAATACCATCCCTATTTTCTTACGAAGAACCATAATGTCGTAATCCTTGTTTATATCCCTGCCGTTGAACTCTATGAGTCCTTCAACCCTGGTCTTTTCAATTAGGTCATTCATTCTGTTTAAGCAACGCAGGAATGTTGATTTACCGCAGCCTGAAGGACCTATGAGAGCAGTTATATTGTTCTTTTTGATATCCAGGTTGATTTTCTTCAAAGCATGGAATTTATCGTAATAAAAATCCATATCCTTGACTGTTATTATGGTTTTTTCGTCACTTGTATCTTTAATAGACTGTTTGACGCTGACTTTAGCCTGGATGTTTTCATTCCTTCCGGTATACTTGGTTCCGTCTGTGATTTCTATATCTTTTATTGTTTCTGTTTTTTCTATGATTTTTTCCATTTTTAACCGAACCTTCCCGAAATGTAATCTTCGGTCTTTTTATCCTTCGGATTGTAGAAGATATTATTTGTTTTGTTAAACTCTACCATTCTTCCGTTTAGAAAGTATCCGGTATAGTCAGAAATTCTGGCTGCCTGTTGCATATTATGAGTAACAATGACAATGGTATATTTTTCCTTCAATTCCTTGACCAGCTCTTCAATCTTTTGAGTTGATAATGGATCCAGGGCTGAAGTTGGTTCATCCATGAGAATTACATCGGGTTTTGCCGCAATAACTCTTGCAATGGATAATCTTTGCTGCTGTCCTCCGGATAATTCGAAGGCACTTTTATTCAAAGTATCCTTAACTTCATTCCATAATGCAGCATCCTTCAGAGATTGTTCGACAATCTCATCCAATTCTGCCTTTGTTTTTTTAGAATGCCTTTTAGGTCCGAATATTACATTCTCATAAATAGATTTTGGAAATGGGTTTGCTTTTTGGAAAATCATACCTATTTTCTGACGGAGAGTAACTAAATCCACTTCCGGATCATTTATATCGGTACCGTAGTATTTAATAGCCCCCACAGTCTTGGTACCGTCAATAAGATCATTCATCCTGTTCAAGCATCTTAAAAACGTTGATTTGCCGCATCCTGAAGGACCTATCAGGGCTGTAACGGATTTTTCCACTATATCCATACTTACATTCTCAAGGGCTTTTTTATCGCCGTAATAGAAATCTAAATCATCAACTTCAATTGCATATTTCATTTGACTTCCTCCTATTCGTATCTCTTGCCGTACTTGTTTCTGATAACAATGGCTAAGGCGTTGAAAGAAAGCAGAATAGTAAGAAGAACAATTATTCCCGTGGATGCTATATCCTGGAAGGCTGCCTGCGGTCTTCCCGACCAGTCATATATTTGTATAGGCAATACAGTGTACTGACTCATTAATGAAGTAGGTATCTTAAGTATTATTCCTACTGCACCTGCAACTATAAGCGGCGCTGCTTCACCAAGACCCCTTGATATGGCAAGGATACAACCGGTTACTATTCCCGGGGCTGCAAAAGGCAGTACAACGCCTGTAATCATCTGCCACTTAGTAACACCCAAGGCCAAAGCATTCTGCCTCAAAGAATCAGGTACTGTTTTTAATGCCTCCTGTGAGGAGGTTATTATAACGGGCAGTATCAGTAGCGCTAATGTTAATCCACCTGTAAGTATAGATTCTCCAAGCATCAGGGTCTTTGCAAACAATGAAAGCCCCAGCATACCGTAAACAATAGATGGTACACCGGCCAGGTTAGCAATATTTAGCTGTATGAACCTTGTAAGCTTATTGTTAGGAGCATATTCATAAAGATAAATCGCAGAGCCAATTCCGAGTGGGAATGAAACAACTGCTGTAATCAACATTATAAAAACCGATCCGAACAACGCTGCCTTGACACCTGCCCTTGATGCAATACGTGAAGGCATGGAAGTCAAAAAGTCCCAGGTTAAGCCTTTTAAACCTACGGAAAGTATCTGATAAAGTAAAATAGCCAAAAATATAACACCGATTGTTGTACTTATGAAGAAAAGTGCTTTCCAAAAGGAGTTCAATGATTTACGTGAATTTATGTTATTTAATTCTTTATCCATTTAACCTCTCCTCTTGTGTGATATAAATTGTCTTGCAAATAAGTTAAGTGCAAATGTAAGCAAGAACAGCACCATACCTACGGCAAATATTGTCTGGTATCCAATGGACCCCACCGCTATATCACCGTTGGCAGTGGCAACCATGTACCCTGTCATAGTTTGTATTGATTTGAATGGGTTGAAAGTAAGTCTCGGATTTGAGCCGGCAGCCAATGCAACAATCATGGTTTCTCCGACTGCTCTTGATACAGCAAGAACAAAGGATGATATTACTCCTGATTTTGCTGCAGGGATTACAATATTTCGTGCAACCTCAAGCTTCGTTGCCCCAAGAGCGTATGCTCCGTTTCTCATGGCATTAGGTACCGCGTTCATTGCATCCTCGGATAATGACGCAACTAGCGGCAATATCATAATACCGACTGCAATGGATGCAGACAGAGTGTTATAAATTTCAGTCGAGGGATTCAAATATTGAAGTATCGGAGTTATATAGTTTAGTGCAAAATAACCGTATACTATCGATGGAATACCCGCCAAGACTTCAAGGATGGGTTTAATCACTGCCCTGACATTCTTATGGGCATATTCAGATAAATATATTGCTGAACCCAGACCCAATGGGATTGCCACAAGCATTGAATAAAAAGCAATACTCATGGTACCTACGATCAATGGTATTACACCAAATCTTTGCGGTTCGAATAATGGTGTCCAGACAGTCCCCAAAGCAAAGTCCTTTATAGGCACATGTGCAAAAAAGACAAGTGATTCTGAAACCAAAGTATAAATTATGACTCCTGTAACGAAAATCGTAAATATAGAAAAGGCTTTTATAACTGTTTCTATAACAAGTTCACCCGGTTTCGGTTTTCGTTTTTTCTTTATAGATGGTGTATTTTCCATGTTCTTCTCCCGTTTCTTTATTCTACAATGTTATATTAAATTAACAGAGTAAATACTCAATAGGCTCCCTGTTAAGTTTGTGTTAAATCAATACCGCCGGCTTAGCCGGCGGTTTGACTAAGCCCTATAAGG
>DAINSS010000027.1:0-34147 GCA_036741195.1 Clostridiaceae bacterium
TCTTTGTCTTAAGACAATCTTACCAATTTGTCCGAAATTGTAACATAGACCCGTTAGGTGTTACTTCAAACTCACTGGCAGTGATCAAAAAGCTTGTGTTTGAGGACAAGGTTGTCGACATGGCAACACTTATTGATGCACTTAATGCAAACTGGGAAGGCTATGACGAATTAAGAGAGATGGCATTAAAGGTTCCTAAGTACGGCAATGATGCTGACTATACGGATGATATAGCTATAAAGATGGCCAACCATTATTATGAGGAAGGTCATAAATATAAGGACGTCAACGGAAATAACTTTAATACTGCCTTCATGGGTATCTCAAACTACTTGCCGACAGGTAAGGTTGTAGGTGCAACTCCATGCGGAAGACGTGCAACTGAGCCCTTATCAGAAGGTGTTTCACCTTATGCCGGTTCTGACACATCAACTCCGTTGGCAGCAATGAGATCTGCAGCAAAGCTTAACCAGGATGTCCATTCAGGCGGTACGCTGCTTAACTTAAGACTGGCGGAGGATCTTGTAAAAACAAAGAGAGGACAGACAAACCTCGGAAATATGATTCAGTCTTTCTTTGCATTGGGAGCATTCCATGTACAGTTTAATACAGTTTCAACGGAAACCTTGAGAAAGGCTCAGGAAACACCTGAGATGTACAAAGACTTGTTGGTCAGGGTTGCAGGCTACAGCACTCAGTTTGTTAACCTGTCAAGAAGCATGCAGGATGCAATAATAGCAAGGACAGCACACGAAAAATTCTAGCAGTAAAAAAGCTTACAATTAATATGGAGAGAATATGACCAATTTAACCGGATATTTTATGGAACCACAAAATTTCTCAGTGAATGACGGAGACGGAATCAGAACGATTGTGTTCTTTGCCGGCTGCCCCTTAAGGTGCGAATGGTGCTCCAACCCTGAAGGACTGGGTAATGTGAATAAAGTTGCCTACAGAAAGGATATCTGTATCGCCTGTGGGAAATGTGCAATAGTTTGTCCGGAAGGAATAGGCATAGACCTGAATAAGCCTGAAGCCAGAGCAAGGTGTACCTCCTGCGGTAAATGTGTTGAAGTATGTCCTACAAAAAGCAGGACAAGGCTGGTAAATGAATACTCAGTGGAGGATCTTTTAAAGATAATTGAAAGACAGGAAATCTTCTACAGATATTCAGGCGGCGGAGTTACATTTTCCGGCGGAGAAGCAACGATGCAGCAGGCAATGCTTCGGGAGCTCACAAACAGACTTTATGACAGGGCATTGAATCTTGCCATAGAAACCTCAGGCTATTTTGAATTTGATGAGGTAAAGGACATTCTTGAAAAGCTGGATTTAATCTTCATTGATATGAAGCTGTTTGATGATGAGAAACATAAGAAGTTCACCAAAGTCAGCAATGAGAAGATCTTAAACAACATTAAAAGGCTGAAGGAGATCGACACCGAAGTAGTAGTCAGAATTCCCCTCATCCTGGGAGTCAATGCTGACGAAGAAAACATAAGAAATACTGCAAAATTTGTCCGCGAGTATGTTAAAAATCCAAAAATTGAGCTATTGCCTTACCACAGCTTCGGTGATGAAAAGTATGAAGCCCTGGGACTTTTGATCCCCTCAAGGGACTTTGGTACTCCGTCATATGAACTGGTTGAAAAGCTCAGGGAAATTATAAGAAGCGAAGGCGTAGAAGCAGTCAGCTACAGATAACAAAACCCTGTTAAAACTACAAAAAATTAAATCCCACAAACCAATGTGCTGTCTTTGGTTTGTGGGATAATTTTATTTGATGAATCTTTAACTTTTATTCTATACATCTGATTTTACTCCTGCAAAGTTCAATGAATTCAGTGACTAAGGGAGATAGGGTCCTTCCTTTATTATAGGCAAGGTAGAAAGTCCTTTTATCGGTGAATTCTTTGATATCGATGGATTTGATGAGGTTTTGCCGGACATAGTCCGTGACTGCAAGCTCTGAGATTATGGAAACACCTAAGCCCTCTTTTATACATTGTTTAATGGTCTGGACACTGTCGAAATAGCCAACCACTTTAAGTTTTGATATATCCAAATGAGCCTTGTGCAAGGTCTTTGCGATTACCTCCTGGGTACCTGAGCCTGTTTTACGGAAAAGAAAAGGGAACTTTGTTATTTCCTTTATGGATAAAGTGCTTGGGAGATCATAATCGGGGGGAACAGCCAGTATGAGTTTTTCGTCGTAAATCGGTATATAATCCAATTTGTCAGATATATATTGGTTTCCGAGTATCCCGATGTCAGCCTCTCCTTTTATGAGCATTTCGGAAACACCCCTTGAATCCGATGAATCCACGGTGAATTTCATTCCATGGTACTTCCCGGATAGCTGGGATATGAGTTCCGGGACTATATACTGAGCCGGTACTGTACTGGCAGCTATTTTTAAGACGGCATCCACTTCCTGAATCTCTTTTAATTCCCATAAAGCTTTTTCCTGTAATGCGAGCATCTCTTTAGCATAGGGATAGAGTTTTTCTCCAAAGCGCGTCATAACCGCTTCTTTTCCTATCCTGTCAAAAAGCTTATGTCCTACTTGCTTCTCAAGATTGCTTATATGCGTACTTATGGTGGACTGACTGAGGTATACGCTCTCTGCCGCTCTAGTAAAGTTCTTCTCCTCTGCCACCCTGGTGAAAATCATCAGCTGGTGTAAGATCATATTATTTTTTCTCCGTAAATTTTTATATTTCTTACTATCTATTATATCAATATATAAGTATCAATACTATCAATAATAAGTATTTTTAAACACAAAGTATAGGATTATAATCTAATATGTAACAAAGTCGTCACAACCATTTGAAATGAAAGGAAATGCGGGGGAGAAACATGGAAAAAATCAAGGTGGAATTCATAAATACTTGTCCTTGCTGCGATGGATACGGAGAGGTCTTAAGGGACCTTGCGGCTAAACATCCGGAGGAGATAGATTTAAAGATTTACTATGCAGGAAAGGATTTCGATTATCTTCCAAAATACGGTCCAATAAGCAGAGGGACTCTCATAATAAACGAAAGGGAGCGATTCGACAATTTGACCAGAAGGATAATTGAGGGAGCGGTGAATTCAGCTTTGGAAGCAGCACATGTTTAAGGATTTTTTAGTCTCTTTTTGGCAGATATTGAACATAAGCTCTTTCTGGCTTGTAATAAGCTTCATACTCTGCAGCTTACTGCATATTGTTCTGAGACCTGAGTATATGCAAAGATCCTTGGGGAACACCAAACTGTCCTCCCTTGTTAAAGCTACGGTTTCGGGGATGCTCCTGCCTATCTGCAGTTGCGGAGTAGTGCCTCTTGCCCTGTCCCTTTATCATTCGGGAGCATATCTGGGACCCACATTGTCCTTTTTAGTGGCAACTCCCATAATAAATCCTGCTGCGGTTCTCATGTCCTTCGCGCTCTTAGGACCAAAGCTGACCATAATTTATGTCGCCACGGGATTCATGCTGCCCATGATTATAGGGGTCATTGGCAATAAATTCGGAAAAGAAGAACTGATCTCACCCGTCGTCAAAGCCATGAATGAAGCAAAAGCAAAAGAAGAAACCAAACCCTTGGTAACCGGTAAATCAACTTCAGCCCCTGAAACTCCCTGGTATAAAAAGCTATCCAGCGGATTTGAGTGGGGAGTCCAAAGCCTGGGGCTCCAAGTGAGCAGATTTGTCTTGGTGGGTATACTCTTTGCAGCTTTATTGCTTGTCTTGATACCTGTGTCTTTCATCCAGGATTATCTGAGCAGGCCCGATATGGTATCCCTTCTGGGAGCGGCAGTAGTGGGAGCAGTCATGTACGTATGTGCAGTAGGTCATATACCTTTCATTGCAGCACTGATTGCGGCAGGAGCTGCACCGGGTGTTGCCATAACCTTCCTCCTTGCTGGAGTTGCCAGCAATCTGCCCGAGCTCATAAGTATTTATAAGCTCATTGGTAAAAGGACCATTGTCATTTATACCTTGACTATGATCACTGTCAGTTTTATCGCAGGATATATCACTAATCTTTTGCTCCTTCCTGATTTCATACCTGTTTTCGATCTCAGCAGTTCAAAAACCAGCATCGAGATTGCAAACAAAATGTCTTTGAACGTGCCCGCATGGGTTGAGTATATATGCTCCGCAATCGTTCTGACATTGGGTATAACGGCATGGTTGCCTGTGCTCACCGGGTGGATAAAGAGGTTTTCGGGGAAGGTAATAAATGCATAGAAATAATATGTCGGTTTGGATTTCGGTGCTTTTGATTTTAATTTCTGTTTCAGGATGTTCGATCAGATCCGGCAATGATGTCAAAAGAGGAAAAGTTGATTCTGATCATACTTTATATAAACATTTTTCGGAAAAGTACGGGGACAAGAAATCCATAATCACAGGTGCAAACGATATCGACAACGATGGCAGTGAAGATCTCATCGTTATTTATAAGGACACAGAAACAACCAACAAGATGATAGCCATATGGGTTGAGAAGGGCGAAGTCAGGATATCTGATCCAACGCCTGCGCCAATTGAGAACTGCAGGATCGAATGGAGGGATATAGATGAAAAACCTCCCGTTGAACTTATAGTTTCAGGCTCAAAGGGAGTCAATATCGGGTATGCAATATACCGGTGGGAAAACGGAGACTTTATAAACCTGTTCAATGAAAGTATGGAAGATTGTTGTTAATCAATAAAAGGAAATGAAAAGAGGGGTAGAAAATGAAAAAAAACAGAATTATGGTATTCTCCATGATCCTGATGATGGGGGCGTCAATTTTTACAGGATGTACCAACAGCAGTGCAGAAAAACCAAAGGAAGAGGGAAGTCTTAAGGCAGAGCTTACCAAGGCTTACGATTTGAAACCATTCAGCAAAGAAGATGCAGAGTATACCATCAACATGGGGTACTACAACTGCGACCATATGACGGCAGCTTGTATTGGAAAAGATGCAGGTATTTTTGAAGCGTTGGATCTCAAAGTGAATCTCACAGGTAACGGTAATGTCCCTGAAGCAATGTCAGCAGGAAAGATGGATGTCGGATATGCAGGATGGACTACTACATTGAGAGCCGTTCCCAAGGGGACTCCGCTGTTCATAGCAGCTCAGAACCACACAGGAGGAGCAGAATATCTTGTTGCAAGAAAAGAAATCAAAACTCCGGCGGATCTGGTTGGGAAGAAGGTATCCTTCGGCACCGATCCGGAAAAGAACAGTCTAAACTGGGTGGAATGGGCAGAAAAGTTAGGTATCCCAAAGGACATCACAAAATACGAAAACTTCAATATGAGTGATAAGGATGAGTATTTCGCACTAAAAGCAGGCAAACTGGATGCATATATCTGCTGTGACCCGTGGGGTTCAATGGCTGAACATGAGGATACAGGCTGGGTAGTGATAAGACAGGATACAATGAGGGATGAAAAATTAGGTACCTGCTGTAAAGTGGCAATGCACACAAAATTCGCCGAAAGTCATCCTGAGCTTGCAAAAAGAGTTTTGCTGGCACATACCTTGTCCGTTCAATATATGTATGAACACCCATATAAAGCAGCTGAGATATTTGCAAACAACTACAGCGTACCATTGGAAGTGGCTTTGATGACCATGTGGAAGAAGACCAATGAAGAAGGCCGTACCATATCCTGGGATCTGAATGTTGATGAATTGAAAAACCAGCTTGAAGCAATGGTCAAATACAATGTACAGACTGATATCAACAACGTGAAAATAGAAGATTATATCAATACCTCATATTTCGATGCATGCGGGGCTAAGGATTTCAAAGAGTTCCTGAAGGAAGCAGTGGATCCGGTATTCCCATTGGGAATGAGCTTTGAGGAATGGAAAGCAAAGGCTAAGGAAGTAGACAAGATAAGCTAGTGGGAACATCTGTTGGATTTTTGGGGAAGATCATATATGGGCAATAAAAAGAATCTGGTGTTTGGGATCCTCCTAATCAGTTTAATCGGGATAATAACGATTGCTAGGTCATTTGCACCAAAACCTGAGAAGGAAAGCTTACGGATTGCATGTAATGACGATGCAGCAGGGCTACTTGTTAAGTATATGGTAAGTGAGGACGCTGCTGAGCTGGAGGTAGTAGATATGACATATCAGCAACTTCAGGATTGTTGCAGTAGTCAGACTGAGCTTTCATTATCCGCGGGTAATTTTGATATGGCACTCCTTTGTCCCGACAGTGCAAAAAAACTCATTGAAAAAGGGCAGCCGTTTCAGATCCTGGGCAACGTGGTGAAGAATGCCAATGTACTGGTGACAAATGAAGATATACCCCCAAAAACCGTTGGATATATGAACCTAAGAGAAATCCAAAAAGAACTGGTTTGGAGCAATATAGGTAAAGACATTGAGATGCAGCCCATGTTGCCCCAGGGATTGCCATATGCTTTGCAAAGAAAAGCAGTAGATGGGATAGTGTTGGACATTTTAGGAGCTTTGAAGATTGATGGTTATAAAAAGTCCCTTGTATCAGATTATCCCACAACAGTCTTAGTTTTACATAAGGATTTGGTGGGGTCAAAAAAGCTTGATGGGTTCGTCAAAGCCTATGATCTGGCAGTGGACAGGATGAATAACGGGGAAATTTTGATGAAAGAATTGGCCAAACACTTAGATACTGAGTATAGGGCTGATGAGGTAATGAAAATATGGATATCTACGGGGATAAAATACGAAAAACTAGGAATAAACCAATAAAAATAATCGAGACATGGGAGAAGTACAAAGGGCTCAGATACACACTGATAATCGTAGGCGTATTCATGGTGGGTTGGTATTTTGCAGCAAACCAGATCAAGAATACCTTATTGCTCCCTTATTTTCAGGAAACGGCACAAGAATTCATAAAAGCCTGGGTGGATCCTTTGATCATGTCTAATCTGGCACTGACTTTAAAAAGGGTCTTCACCGGTTTCTTATATGCATTCATCATAGGTGTGCCCTTAGGACTGCTCATGGGTTATTCCCAGACAGCTCTGCAGGCAATCTCACCCATAATCAATTCAGTTAGGCAGGTACCCATAATGGCTTGGGTACCGCTTTCAATAATTTGGTTTGGGTTGGGGGATGGGCCGACAGTATTTTTAATTGCCATGAGTGCTGTGTTTCCCCTTGTTATAAATACAACTGTGGGTGTGATGGGAATTGACCCAAATTACTATAACGCGGCAAGAAGCATGGGAGCATCATTGCCGGAAATTATCAAAGACATAGTCATTCCTGCATCCATACCGAATATATTGACGGGTTGCAGACTGGCAATGGGTTCCGGGTGGATGTCGGTAATCTGTGCCGAATTCATAGCGACGAGCACAGGCTTTGGATTCTTGATGGTGGAAGCCCAGACAAGGCTTGAAACAGCTCAGCTATATGCTTTGATGTTCATGTCAGGTTTTGTAGGATACGCCATAGACAAACTCTTCCGTATCCTTGAGGCAAAAATGACTGCATGGAGATTTAAAGATGGAATTGCTACAAATTAAAGGGATAACAAAAGTATTCGGTCAAAAGCAGGGCTGTGAACATGTAGTACTTGAAGACCTGTCCTTCACTGTGGATAAAGGGCAGTATGTTTCTCTGCTGGGGCCCTCAGGATGCGGTAAAACCACACTGTTGACCATCATGGGAGGATTTTTGAAGGCTGATTCCGGAGAGATGACCCTCTCTGGGAAAAAAGTCAGCAAACCGGGACCTGACCGTGGTTTCGTGTTCCAGAATTATGCACTGTTCCCTTGGATGACGGTTGAAGACAATATCCTTTACTCCATGAAAGTAAGGAACATGAAAAGTCAGGAGAAAAAGCAGAGATTGCAGGAACTGTTGGAAATATCCCACTTGCATGGGAGCGAAAAAAAGTATCCCGTTCAGCTTTCCGGCGGCATGCAGCAAAGGGTGGCCATAGTAAGGGCATTAGCAAGCCAGCCTGAGATTCTCCTTCTGGATGAACCATTGGGAGCCATAGACTTCCAAATGAGGGAGCTTCTCCAGGAGGAATTGGCAGCATTGGTTGAAGGAGCTAAAACAACAGTCATCATGGTGACACATGATGTCAATGAATCAGTATACCTCAGTGACAGGGTTATAGTCATGTCTTCAAACAAAGGTCAGATTGTTGCCGACGTGGCCATCGATCTTGATAGGCCAAGAGACAGGACAAGCGCTGAGTTTAAAAGCTACGTCAGTCAATTGACCGGACTTGTACGCAGGGCTTTCCACGAAAAGGAAGGATGCGACCCCATGGAACAGGGGTATGCAAATACGGCAAAGGCATCAAACGATCTTAACAATTTTGCAGAAGCATATAACAGGATGAGCAATAAATTTACCACTATCAATAACGCAAACAAAAATAAATGACAAGAGGAGATATTCAAAATGAAAGTAGCTTACATTTTTTCAACTAACAACGCACAAAGGATCTTAGACAAAATGATAATACCTCAGATGCTTGAGGAACGTCATGGAGTAGAGGTAGCAGGGATGATGTTCTTCTTTGACAATACCTTCTTATTGACAAAGGGCAGCAGTACAGGTGACAGGCTCCAGGAGATCCATGAAAAGTACGGAACCATACTAATGGGATGCGATATGTGCACCATAGAAAGGGGTATTGACGATAAGCTCGTAGACGGAGCAGCAATAGGATGTTTCCCCAATCTGTACGCTGTACTGGGCGGAGCCGGCATTGACCAGGTTATAACCCTTTAGTACTCAAAACGAACTTATGAACCTGCGCGGTCATTAAATGAAAATCAACGGGATTGGAGAACAACGAATGTTTTTTAAAAACTACCCCTTGGAAAGATTGCTCATAGACAGTATCGATTCAAGGCTAACCAAGGAAGAAAAAGCTGTTAGAAAATGGCTGATAGGTCAAACCATAAAATACGAAAAGCCTATAAATATCGATGATATCAAATTAAAGGAAGTCTTCCCCGGACTTGATATAAAGAAGACCCTGGATGAGCTGGCATTGAAAAATGCATGTGCATTCGATGAAGAGGGTTTTATAAACTGTTTGTATCCGGTTTCGGCTTTACCCACGAACCACAGGGTGAAGCTGGACGGAGGCAGGAGCTTTTTTTCCATGTGTGCAGTGGATTCCATGGGCACTGCCTTTACCTTCAGGGAGGATGTGACCGTAGACTCAGTGTGCAGTGAATGTGGAACTCCCATAAACGTGAAAATCAAGGATGGGAAGATTCTTGATTTGGACCCAAAAGAGCTGAGGGTTTTACATGTTGATTTAAACAACAGTGATAACTGGTCGGGGAGTTGCTGAAATATAATGAATTTCTTCTGTAAGAAGGAATGTTATGACAACTGGACCGAGACTATGGGAACTGATGAAACCCAGATATTTTGTCTCGACGGTCATGAAGCATTGGATGTGGCCAAGATGATATTTTCCGTGGAGGATCAGGGATTATGATGACATTGCCGGAGCGGTTCGAAGAATTCGCAGAAGCAAGACGTGAAGGATTTCTAAAAGTAATGGAATTGAAAGAAAGCGGTGCCAGTATAGTTGGCACCTTTTGTCAGTATGCACCTGCAGAAATAATGGATGCAGCCGGCTTATACCAGGTGGGTCTGTGCGGTAAGAGCAATGACCCCATAGCATCTGCCGAAACAAGGCTTCCGGTGAATCTTTGTCCGCTGATAAAGGCAAGCTACGGCCATGCATTGGAAGAGAGTTGCCCCTATGCTTATTTTTCTGATCTTGTCATGGGCGAAACCACCTGTGACGGTAAAAAGAAAATGTATGAGATGCTGAGTGAACTAAAACCGATGCATGTCATCCACCTTCCGAACGTCCCTGATAAATCAAGATCATTGAAGTCCTGGGCGATGGAATTAGAGTACTTCAAATCAGAGCTCGAGAGAATCTTCAACGTTGAGATAACAGAAGATAAGCTGCGTGCTGCCATAAAGCAGGGTAACAGTGAGAGGAAGCAGGCAGCCAGGGTATATGAACTGGGCCGTCACGACCCTCCTGCAATAACAGGTGTACATATGCGATCCATCATGGAAGGTGAGCAGTACATGTTCGATAAGGAAGCTAAATTTCAAAAGATAAAACATATTTTGGACACATGTGAAAAAGACAGAGAAGATGGAAATGGTCCTTATGGACTCCACGAACACCCTATTCGCATAATGATCTCCGGAGCAGGCTTGGGGGGAGTTGAGTCAAAAACAATAAATGTGGTGGAAGAATTGGGAGCTGCCATAGTGTGTTATGAAGGCTGCAGCGGGATATCCTCAAGACGCAGGCTCATAGATGAAAATCCGCATAAGGATCCCATATTATCCATTGCAGAAAAATATCTGGAAGTCCCATGTGCCGTGATGTCTCCCAATGACAGCAGGATGGTCCAGGTTGCGGAGACAATAGATGAGTGGAGGGTTGACGGTGTAATTAACATTACGCTTCATTCATGTCATCCTTTTGGGATTGAACAGTACAACATCGGAAAAGTATGTAAAGCAAAAGGAGTGCCTCATCTGCACCTGGAAACGGATTTTTCACCGGGGGATGAGGGACAATTGCGAACCAGGATAGGGGCATTTTTAGAAATGCTGGCCAAGAACAATGGGGGAAGTGATAAATGATTGAAAATAAGTTGCCATCGACCTTCGATGAGTTTTCTGAGGCAAGAAAAAATGGATTCATCCTTGCTAAGGAAGTTAAAGACAATGGAGGGCGGATAGCAGGAATATTCTGTACCTTTACGCCTGTGGAGATATTCGACGCAGCGGGGATACATACAGTCAGCCTTTGCGGTACAAGTGAAGAGACCATACCTGCAGCTGAGACCCATCTGCCCAGGAACCTTTGCCCCTTAATAAAATCCAGCTATGGCTTTGCATTGACCGATAAATGCCCATATACATATTTTTCTGACATCATAGTGGGAGAAACCACCTGCGACGGTAAGAAGAAAATGTACGAACTCTTAGGCGAAATCAAGGATACCTATATAATGCAGTTACCTCAGGGTATAGACAGACCCTACGCCCTGGATATGTGGACAACGGAGCTTCAATATCTAATTAATAAGCTTGAAGATAAATTCGGGAAAAAGATAACTGACGAAGCCCTCAGAAAAGCAAGCGAGTACAGGAATGAGGAAAGAAGAGCCAGGATTGAGTTGATGGAGCTACAAAAACTGACCCCTCCTCCAATGCTGGGTCGTGATATGCATAAAGTCCTTGAAGGTTCAAAATTCAGCTTTGATCAAAAAGCTTCCTTAGAAGCATTGAAAAACATGACCAAACAGGTAAAGGATGAATATGATTCAGGCAAACGTCCCGTTTCAGAGGATAAAAAACGGATACTCGTCACAGGTTGCCCAATAAGCGGAGTAATGGAAAAAACTGTGGGAGTCATAGAAGATAACGGCGGTGTAGTCGTGTGTTTCGAGAACTGCGGCGGTATCAAGCCTGTAAGAAGGATGGTGGATACTGACTCGGAAAACATCGTCGAAGCAATCGCACAACGTTATTTGGAGATAGGATGCGCTGTCATGACGCCAAATATCCATCGTATACAACAATTACCTCAGCTGATAGATGAATTCAAGATAGACGGAGTTGCGGATATCATGTTGCAGACATGCCATCCGTACAGCGTTGAGAGAAACGCAATCAAAAAGCTGTGTGAAGAACATGGTGTACCATATGTTTCTGTGGAAACAGACTACTCTTCCCTGGATGTGGGTCAGTTAACAACGAGACTAGCAGCATTCATAGAAATGCTTTGATTAAGCCACCTTAAAAAGAGGATTATATGAAGAAGGATGAGCCACTAAAGATCATCATAATATTTAAGAACACTCCAGACGCCGTAAAAACAGAAAAACTTGCAACGGCTGACGGCATGCCGGGAAAACTCGTGCCTGTCCCAAGAAAGATATCAAAGGGATGTGGATTAGGTTGGTTGATCAATCAGGGAGAAGAAGAAAAAATAAGATCAGTCATGTTTAACAACGGGATAGTACCTGAAGATATGCTGGAATATGAATAAAAAGATTAAACAACATTAAGCAACATTAAACAAGAGGATGATAAAAGCTCACTTTTATCATCCTCTTTACTTACTAAGCTATTTAGCACTACGGTGCTATTCTTGTCAGACCTTCAAAGTTGTAGTTTGACTTTATAGTCAGCTCAGGAGTATCGGTAATGTGTTCCTTATACTCAGAACCTGTGTACTGAGCCATTCCGCCGACGTTATAGACCTTTGTCATATCCCATCCGCGAGCTTTCATGATATCCATAAGCATTTTAACTCTGCCGCCGCTCTGACACATTAAGAATATGGTTTTATCCTTAGGGAAGAAAACATTAAGCAATGTGTCTGATTCTTCATATACCGGAACCGGTTCTGTCGGTGTTCCGCCGTAAAGCTGAATCATATCAGGGTTTGTAGCTGCATCCTTATTATAGATATATGCGAAGAACGGAACTGCCTCAAAGTTTCTGAAGTGTTTTTTAACATAGTCTTCAAAATCACGGAGGTCAATATAAAGTACATCTTCTCTGCCCAGGAACTGGGACAGGTTTTCAGCAGTTACACCTGAACATTCAAATGAATAGCTGTCCAAAGTACAAGCAGTAAGCTCAGTTGCGTCCTTGTTAGCCTTAAATGATTTTGAAGTATCTCTTGAAGCAGGAAGCTCTGCTCCTACTGTTGCAGGAGGAGTTACAACTGCCGCCGGAGTAGTTGTTGCAGCCGGTGCACTTGCAGTTGTAGTTGTAGCCGGAGTTGATGCCGGAGGAGTGACTGCTGCTCCTGTTCCGCCGAAATATTCATCCGTTCCGTGATACTTACCTGCGGCAAGTAACAATCTAAGGATATTGTTGGTTGAAACAGTAGCTCCGGAGAATGAATCAACTGTATATGCCGATCTTCCGTCACCCTTTGAGTAATCCGCCTTGTCGATGTCTTTTATAGTACTGAAGCCTGAGATACTTCCCAGTGTTTTGCCCACATAGTAAGGGATGTATTCAGTCTTTATCTGTTCGTAGGTAGTTCCGTTAGGAATTGGATTGCTGTCTCCCCAGGTTCCCACCATATACTTTCCTGAAGGATCCTTGTCATAGCTCAGGGTTTTTATTACTGAGTCTTCAACTTTTTTGCTTTCAGGTAATGACAATTCCAAATAAGCGGTCTGCCAGAAGTTTACCGATGCCTCTCTACAGGTGCAGGATACATAGGAAATCTGATACTTGATATAGTCTCTTGCAACATATTTAAATTTAACGAAGGCATAGAACTGAGACTCATTGCCGGGACCGTCAATATGGTCTATTGGTATGACTGCAACAGGATTTGCTTTTGAACCTTCACCTAAATCTGCAGATGTGTTCAGAAAAGCATTCAATGCATCAAGGCTGTCAATACCGGCGGAAGGAGCCGGTGCCACAGCGGCTGTGGTTTCAGTACCGGTTGTAGTTGGTGTTGTAGTTACGGCAGGAGCCTGCTGACAGCCGGCAACCAAGCCCAGGACAATAGCAAAAGACAGGATTGTGCTGAGTGTTTTTTTGATCTTCATTTCACGCCTCCAATATTGTTTAATTAATAACAAAATAATATTTTTATTGATAAAATTTTGTCTTTTGGGTGTAATTTTATTATATTTAAAACACATATTTGTGTCAATGTAACAAGTAATCGTTTTATTAAATCGAAAGTGTGCTATTATTCCAATTACTAAATCGTGAAATTGAGCATACCTGTATCAATATATCGCGATATTGAATATTGGGTGAATAGGTTCATAAAATACAGATGACCTGATACTTTTCCATTGAAAAGTATCAGGTCATCTGTATTGGGAATAAAATTATTGGTTTGAATTTCGATTTAGTAAATTGAATCAGGTGTTTTTAATTTCTTGAATGCAGCTGTTAATGCATCTGTTGATTTAACTATTTCCCGGAATGGTACACAATAAGCTATCCTGATGTGTCCGGTACCTGCTTTTCCGAATATCGATCCAGGAGTCGTAACTACACCTGCCTCATCCATTAGATAGGTACAGAGTTCGAAATCCTCCATACCGAAGTAAGAAACATCCGGAAACAGGAACATGGAACCCTCCGGTTTGGCAATTTTGATACCCGGTATGCTTTTAAGCTTTTCGTACATGTACTCACTTCTTTTTTTGAATTCTGATACCAGAGCTTCAGTGAAGGGATTTCCATGATTTATTGCACCGAGGGCTCCCCATTGCGCAAAGCTCACTGCCGAGGTGGCGATGGCATAGTGGCCTGAAGTTACATTGTTTATGAGTTCTTTAGGACCCATGGCATAGCCTATTCTCCAACCGGTCATGGAGTAGGATTTGCTCATTGATTTTATTACTATGGTTCTTTCCCTCATGCCCGGAAGCGTTGCAATTGAATTATGGGTGCCGCTGTAAATCAGTTCATCATAGCACTCATCGGAAATAACTGGGAGTGAGTATTTCTTTGCAATTTCAGCTATCCTAAAAAGAGCTTCCTCACTTAAATTGTATCCGCAGGGATTATTCGGGGTATTTATCAGAATCAGTTTAGTATTATTACTGACTGAGTTTTCGAACAAATCAATATCCACAATCCATTTCTCCTTCAAAACCATGGGGACTTCTTTTATAGTTGCCCCGGATAATCTGATTATTTCGGGATAATCAGCATAGTATGGTGAAAAGCAAAGGACCTCTTCACCTGGTTCCAGCATGGTTATAAATGCAGAGGCCAATGCATCGCTGGCTCCGGAGGTTATAATAATTTCATC
Source organism: Clostridiaceae bacterium (assembly GCA_036741195.1). Taxonomy (GTDB): domain Bacteria; phylum Bacillota; class Clostridia; order Clostridiales; family Clostridiaceae; genus JG1575. The sequence continues at coordinate 14,820 of DAINSS010000027.1, forward strand.
CCTTGGATTGTAATGAAGCCCCTTTAAGGCTTCTTTTTCAGAGACAGCCTGTCTTAAAGGATAAATTCCCCTGACTGAGGTATATGAAACCTTGCCTTCATTGAGAGCATTAATTGCTCCGGTTTTTGCAGCTTCAGGTGAATCAAAATCAGGTTGACCGATTTCCATGTGTATAAGCTTGCGTCCGTCTCTCTCAAGCTTTTTGGCAATCATTCCTATTTTGTACAACCCCCCGGGGATTTGGTCCTTATATCTGTCATTTGATAGTCTCATGTCGTGTTCCCCTCCTGTAAGGTAAAAAGTTTGTGTAAGTATATATATTGTACATATAAACAAATTATACCATTCCATAGAGTTGCGGGTGGTAAACAGAAAAGTGTGTTTTCTTGCCGAATACGGGAATAAACAGCGGTTGTATTCCTGATGTATAATTAAGTTATTATGACCCCGGAGGTTGATATGTACGATGTAGCTGTCATCGGTGCAGGAATTATCGGTGCATTCTGCGCGAGAACCCTGTCCAGATATGATATTAATATATGTGTTATTGAAAAAGAAAATGACTGTTCCATGGGGACAACAAAGGCAAATTCTGCCATTGTCCACGGTGGCTTTGATCCCGAGCCTGGAAGTCTCATGGCTGTTACCAATGTACTTGGTAACAAAATGTATGAGGACATCAGCAGGGAACTTAATGTTCCCTTCATGAGAAACGGCGCTCTGGTGGTAGCTTATGACGAAGGGGATAAAAAGGTTTTGGAACACCTTCTTGAGAACGGAAATAAAAACGGAGTCGAGAATCTTAGAATACTAAGAGCTGATGAGGTTAAAAAAATAGCACCCAGGATTTCAGATGAGGTAATTGCGGCTCTTCATTGTCCTTCTTCGGGAATAACCAGTCCCTTTGAAATGACTTCGGCTTTGATGGAAAATGCTGCCTTGAACGGCTGTCAGATTTACTATGATTTTAATGTGTCCGGAATTAAAAAGAATAAGGATAAGAATTTTGAGTATTTCACAATTACAAGTGACAATTGCGGCAATACCACAAACAAGATCGATGCAAGGTATATCATCAATGCCACCGGCGTAGATTCTGACAGGGTGTTTGAGCTCATCGGGGACAAGGAATACACTATTCATGGCTATCGCGGCCAGTATTATGTGACTGATAAAACAGAAAATCACGGAATCGGAGCAACTCTTTTCAAAACACCCGACATGAACGGTAAGGGAGTTCTGATTGCTCCCATGGTACATGGAAACCTTCTTCTCGGACCAAATTCAGAATCGACTGAATTCAAGCATGATGTGGGAACAAGCAGAAGAGAGTCGGAATTTATAACCGAAAGGGTAAAAAGATTCATCCCTGATTTAAACATCAGGTCATCAATAAGATCCTTCTCAGGGGTTAGAGCATATTCGGACAGAGAGGATTTTATTATAGAAGAATCAAATTCAGTAAAAGGTTTTATTAACCTTGCAGGGATAAAGTCCCCGGGACTAACGGCAGCTCCGGCTATTGCACTGCTGGCTAAAGATATTCTGGAAGATATTGGTTTGAAGTTTGTTGAGAAAAAGGACTTTGAACCAAACAGAAAGGGCATCGGGTTCCTTAATCTTTCAAAAAGTGAGCAGGATAAACTGATTGAGTCTGACCCATCCTACGGAAGAATAATATGCAGATGTGAAATGGTGACTGAAGGTGAGATAAGGGAAGCATTAAACAGACCTAATCCGCCAAGGACACTGGATGGAGTTAAAAGAAGGGTGAGACCCGGATCTGGACGGTGCCAGGGAGGCTTCTGCGGACCCAGGGTTTTGGAAATATTGGCGGAACATTACGGAGTATCTGAAAAAGAAATCCTCCAGGACAAAAAAGGGAGCTATATAATCACTGAAGGGATGGAGGACAGAGATGGAAAACTATGATCTTTTGGTGATCGGAGGCGGACCTGCCGGAATGGCTGCAGCCACAGAAGCCGGGAAAAACGGGGTGGAAAGAATTCTCATCGCAGACCGTGATGTAAGGTTGGGTGGAATTTTGAATCAATGCATTCATCCCGGGTTTGGATTGGAGTTATATAAGGAAGAGCTCACCGGACCGGAATTTGCCGGAAGGCTTATTAAGGAAGTATCAATGCAAAATATTGACGTTTCCCCGGAGACCATGGTGGTAAGTTTAGAGGAGAACAAAGTCAATAACACCGGTATTGGAGCATTCACCGCTGACATCCTGACTCCCGGAATCGGGGTCAGACAGATAAGCTGTGATGCAGTTATTCTTGCCATGGGGTGCAGGGAGAGGACCAGGGGAGCAATAGACATTCCCGGTGACAGACCCTCAGGAATAATGACTGCAGGTCAGGCTCAAAGATATATAAATGTGGAAGGCTTAATGGTAGGCAAAAATATAGTGATATTAGGATCCGGGGATATCGGATTGATTATGGCAAGAAGGCTTACTTTGGAAGGGGCAAATGTCCTTTGTGTCTGTGAGGTGATGCCTTGGTCCGGAGGGCTTAGGAGAAATATTGTCCAGTGCCTGGATGATTTTGATATTCCTCTGAGACTGTCAACAACCGTAACAGACATTAAGGGTGACGGCAGACTTGAATCAGTTACCGTAGCAAAGGTTGATGACAGGCTTAACACGATTAAAGGTACCGAAGAAACCATAAAATGTGATACTCTGCTGCTCTCTGTCGGTCTCATACCTGAAAACGAGCTGTCAAGGGAGCTTGGGGTTGAAATTTCAAGAAACACTCAAGGGCCGATTGTAGATCAGAATATGCAAACCAAGCTTCCCGGAGTATTTGCAGCCGGAAATGTCCTCCATGTCCATGACTTGGTGGACAATGTGGTAAATGAAGCTTCAAAAGCCGGCAGAGATGCTGCAAAGTATCTGAAAGACAAGAAAGGAAGCAATAGGGAAACTATGGATACTGAAGTAGAATACATAGAAGTAATTCCTGGAAAGGGTCTTGTTTATGCACTGCCTCAAAGGATTGCACCGATTGATAATAACAACGGAGCGGTTTCTGATTCAAAGATAGATTTTTACTTCAGGGTGAAGATGACCATGGAGGATAAGTATATTAAAATCACCCAGGGAGACCGAATCATACTAAGAAGGTTAAAGGTATTTATGACTCCGGGAGAAATGGAAAAAATCTCGGTATCTGCCGATAAAATACAATCAAAGGAACCTATATACATCGAGGTGGAAGAATGATAGAACTGACCTGTGTAATATGTCCGAGGGGATGCAGGGTAAAGGTTTCGGATAACTTTTCCGAAACCACCGGGAATAAATGCCCGAGGGGACATGTTTATGCTATACAAGAAGCTAAGGAACCAAAGAGAATACTGACTTCCACTGTCAAAATAGAGGGTTCGGGATTGAAAAGACTGCCTGTCAGAAGCGACAACGCTATAAAAAAAGAACTGATGATGGAAGCCATGGAATTTATAAAGGCATTCTCCGTAAAAGGACCTGTCAAAGCAGGAGATATTATAATCCCCAATGTACTTGGAACAGAGGTCAATATAATTGCCTCTTCAGATGCATAAACCTTAAGGTAAGTCCTAATTCCTGTAGATATTTATAATGGAAAAATTAAGATTATCCCGATTCTGTATAAATTGGATCGGTTCTTATCAGCCTTGGGATTTTTATTTCAATCCCAAGGCTTTTTACAAATATTTTTATGTTTTGAAATGGATTTGTCATCAATAATATTTTTAGAGGAGTATACTGAAATTAATAAATACTTTGCCAGAGGTGAGATTATTGAACAGCTTTAATTCAAACAGACAAAAAGGTCCCAACAGGAACCCTGCATACTATATATTGGGAATTACATCAGTGCTATTAGCCATATACTTTATTATAAAAAGCGGATTGATTCCCATGGGTGATAACACCAATCAACCGGCAACCACTACACCTGCTACAACGACGATACAGACAATTGCAACAACTACCCCAAGCACGACGGCACCGATTAAAACTACGACTCCGTCTACAACACCTGCGACAACAACTCCGGAAACTACGACTCCGGCCACAACGACACCTGAAACTACAACAGCTCAAAATGAACTCGTGGTAAATAAGTATTATGAAGCTCTTGTAGCTGATGAAAAGCCCGGAAGCATTTATGCCGAAGTATTTGAATCCGACATGGATATGCCTGAAACCAACCAATTCATTGAAAATGGAGGCGGCGTCAAATATCATATTGTACCGAAATATGAAAATTCCATTGTCAGAATTTACAAGGTTAAGCTTGATGCCTCAGGATTACCGGAGGGTCCGGATTATAACAACAGACTCTTCTCTACAACACTTTCAGGTTCTGGAACAGTCTATGTCCAGGCATACGGTGACGAAGTGTTCCCGCATTTCTGCATTGTTGTAACGACTCCAGACAAAAGAAGCGGGAAATCTTTCAGCCATTCTGACGGAAGGGGATATTTTGATCCGGTGTACTACTTCACGGAGTAATGGATGAATTTATATCTATATTGAAAATTACCACCAAATTGATTTTTGGTGGTTTCTTTTTTCAGATAAAGTTATATTTAATTAACTTTGAAGCCGTAGGGACTGATTTATTTGCAGGAATTTAGGAAAAATATTTCAAAATATGTTTGACAGGATAAATTCAAAGTGTATAATATGCTTTAAGCAGTAATAAATATACAGGCTTTGACAAGAACAAGTAATTTCGGTTAGGAAGCTTAAGAGAGTACCCGGGTGGTGTGAGGGTATAGCAGAAAACTTAAATGAACACATCTTTGAGCTGTGGGCTGAATCAAAAGTAGGCTTCACCGTGTGCACACGTTACAGTGATAGGGTATAAAGATAATATCGTAGTACCTGATGAGGTAGAATCAGTGATGATTCTATAAAAAGAGGTGGGACCACGTAAGCATGCTTTCGTCCTCTATGTAGTACATAGAGAACGGAGGTTTTTTTATATCCAAAATAAGTATTGAGTGGAATTGAGATTTTGAGCTGAAATAAAGTTTAGGGAACTGATTAGGAAAATATAAAAGTAAAAAAGAGGGGAAGAAAATGAGTAAACAAAGTTTTATTAAAAAAGCAATTATGACGGTAACTACATTGGCCATGCTGGCAGGATGTGCTCCTGCCGCAACTACCACAACAGCCGGTACAACAGGCTCAGGTACAACTGCTGCCGGTACAACAGCTGCTTCTGCAGTAAAGAACGACTGGGATAAAATTAAGGAAAGAGGATATATCATTGTAGGTCTTGATGATACCTTCGTACCAATGGGCTTTAAAGACGAAACGGGAAAGCTTGTTGGGTTTGATATTGACATGGCTAAGGAAGCTATGAAGAGGATGGGAATTGAAGTCAGATTCCAGTCTATTGACTGGATTTTGAAGGAAACCGAGCTTAATTCAGGGAAAATAGATCTGATTTGGAACGGTTATACAATCTCTGATGCAAGAAAGGAAATGGTTAATTTCTCAGAACCGTACATGGACGGAAGACATGTTTTGGTAGTTCCAAATAATTCAACCATTAAGGCGGCTGCAGACATGGCGGGGAAAACAATAGCCACTCAAAATGCATCTACAGGCTTGGATATTTTGAATAATACGGGTGTGTCACCGACCCTAAAAGGCGGTGCTCCGATTCTGTACGATTCATTCAATGACGCATTCATGGATGTCATTTCAGGAAGAATAGACGGGCTTGTTGGCGATGAAATAATGGTACAGTACGTCCTGAAACAGAAAAATATTATTGATCAATATAGAGTCATTGAAATACCCGGTGATGTTTATCAAAACGGAATAGGCGTCAGAAAGACAGACACCGAACTTCTGAAGAAGCTTGATGAAACCATAAATTCAATGAAGGAAGACGGTACTGCAGCCAAGATTTCCGAAACCTGGTTCGGAACCAACATAGTAAAATGATAAGAGCATTGGACTTTCTGCCGGTTATGCTCGACGGGGCTAAAACTACAATAGGGCTGTTTCTGATAACAGCCCTGATCTCAATACCCGTGGGGTTCATAATTGCAGTCTTAAGATTTTATGGTGGGAAAATAGTTAAATCCATCATCGGTTTTTACATCCTTGTCATGAGGGGGACTCCGCTTTTATTGCAGATAATATTTGTATTCTTCGGGCTTCCTATGATGGGGATTGTATTGGAAAGACTGCCCTCAGCAATCATTGCCTTTGCAGTCAACTATGCAGCTTATCTTGCCGAGATATTCAGAGGCGGTATTGAGTCAATAGATAAGGGACAGTTTGAAAATGCTAAAATACTTGGGTTCAGCAAGGTTCAGACCTTCAGATTCATTATCCTGCCTCAGGTGATGAAAAGAGTTTTACCCTCGGTGGGTAATGAAATGATGGGTCTGATAAAGGACACATCCTTGGTTTATGTCATAGGCTTGGGAGAAATATTGAGAGCGGCAAAGAATGCCACCAATATGATGGCTTCAGTTGCCCCCATGGTACTTGCCGCCGGTTTGTATTTAATACTGATCGGAATTCTGACTATTGTCATGAAACTTTGGGAGAAGAAATATGCATACTATAAAAACTGAATTTAAACCCCTGAAAGTAGTTGGCATGTCAAAGGCCTTCGGTGAGAAGGTCATACTCCAAGATACAGATTTTTCTGTGGAACCCGGGGAGGTAGCCATACTCACCGGACCATCCGGAATCGGTAAAACTACATTAATTAGATGTCTTTCCGGACTTGAAAAATGGGATGCCGGTGAAATGGTCGGGGAAAAGCCAAATATAGGAATGGTATTTCAAAGCTTTAACCTTTTCCCGCATTTAAATGCAAGAGAGAATATAATGCTGCCGCTTACTAAGGTAAAAAATGTACCGGAGGACGAAGCCAAAAGACTGGCAGATGAGATTTTGGAGGAACTGGAGATGTCTTTAGAAGCTGAGCTTTATGAGTTCCAGCTTTCAGGAGGTCAAAGACAAAGGGTGGCAATAGCAAGGGCAGTTGCCATGAACCCGGATTATCTCTGCTTTGATGAACCGACCTCTGCCTTGGACTCTAAATTGAGGGACAGCGTCGGTGAAATGATCAGAAAGTTAAGCCAGGACAATAAAATGGGAATAATAATAATTTCCCATGACAGGGAGTTCTCAGAGAAGTTTTCCGATTCTTTGTATGTTTTAGAGGATTATAAGTTGAAGAAGATAAGAGGATAAAACAGCAAATCGCAGCTTTTTTCCGGTTAAAAGCGGATTATTATCAACGTAATTACAAAAAAGAAAGAGATCCTTTAGTAAAAGGACTCTTTTATTTTATAATGTACTTACAAAATTGAATTTTATTCCGCAAAAATAGTTTCGAAAATCGGAGGTTGAAATGGTAAGAGAAATTTTGCTGATTGGAGATCCAAGGTTATATGAGGTAAGTGAAAAGGTCGGAAGGGATGAAATAGAGAAGATAAAACCAATAGTGGATGACCTGCATGACACCCTGTTGGCTTTCAGAAAAAAGTGGGGCTACGGCAGGGCAATAGCTGCTCCACAGATTGGAGCAAATAAAAGGATTCTGTATATGAACATAGATCATGCCGTTCCGATGATAAATCCTGTTTTGACTTTTCCCGACGACGAGATGATGGAGGTTTTGGACGACTGTATGTCCTTTCCAAACCTGTTTGTCAAAGTCATGAGGCATAAAAGAGCGGTGATATCTTATAAAAATCTGGATTGGAAAGATTGTTCACTGGAGCTGGAGGGAGATTTATCAGAACTTTTGCAGCATGAGTATGACCACCTGGATGGTATTTTGGCTACGATGAAGGCCATAGACAACAAATCCTTTCAAATGAAAAGATAAAAAATTTTTAGGGACGCTACTTGAATTTTTAAAATCATCTGTTATTATATTAATAGATGGGATTCAAGTTGCGTCCCTTAATGCAGAAGGAGATAAAAAATGTCAAATATGTTTAATGACGAAATCAGAAAGCAGTTAAAGGAAATTTTTAATGACCTTCAGGATAATGTCAAAATTGTGTTCTTCAAAAAGAGGGAACAATGTATTGCATGTCCTGAGGTTGAGGAATTCCTGCAGGAAATAAAAGGGCTGAGCGATAAAATAGAACTCGAGACTTTAGTACTTGAGGACAACAAGGAACTTGCCGGGAAATATAACATCGAACAGGCTCCGGGTTTTGTAATGCTTGATAAAAACGGAAAATTCACGGGAGTAAAATTCTATGGGTTACCGGGCGGACATGAAATAAATTCTTTCATTTACGCATTAATGAGTGTTTCAGGAAGAAAAGAAGAGCTTCCTGTTGATATTAAGGAAGAGCTTTCAAAGCTGAAGAACAAGGTCAATATTAAAGTATTTGTTACCACCGGCTGACCGCATTGTCCGGGTGCTGTAAGCAAATCCCACAGATTGGCAATGGAAAACGAACTGATTCAGGCTGAAATGATAGAAGCATCAACCTTTGGTGAACTATCCAGAAAATTCAATGTATCAAGTGTTCCTAAGATTGTAATAAATGATAAATATGAACTCCTGGGAAATCACCCAGTTGAAAATATTTTAAAAGAGATAGCTAAGACTCAACAATGAAACTCCTAAATATTAGTAATACAAGTGGAGAACCGCCCGGGCGGTTCTTTGCTTTTTTTGAATAAATGGAGTAATTCCGATACTGAAAGTGTTTTGAATAGTATAATTAATAAAAGACCAGGAGGATAAAAAATGAACAGAGAAGAACTCAAAGCCCTGATAATCAAAAACAGTGAATATAAAAACGACAGGTATTATTTATCCTGTGAAGTGGCACATAAATTAGCCGAGGAGCATGGAATCAAGCTTAATGATATAGGAGCTGTTTGTAACGAAGATAACATCCGGATCTTTGCATGTGAGCTTGGATGCTTTTAAGATTTAAGATGGTTAAGATTAAAAATATGGTGATGATCGGAGCTACTGCAAGAAACAGTGGGAAGACCACCTTGGCAGAAGCTCTCATCAAACACTACAGCAATAAATATGATGTTGTTGCACTTAAAATCTCAGGGATCCATGAAGGAAATGAAGAAACTTCGTTTGCAGAAGGGTATGAATTGACTGAAGAGCATGAAAAACATGGGGTCAAGGATACCTCGAAGCTTCTGAATGCAGGAGCAAGAAGGGTATTCCGGATGAGAAATGATAAGTCAGGACTGATTAAGGGGTTCAATGAGTTTTTAAGCTATCTTTCAGGCCATGAGCTTATAGTTTGTGAATCAAACAGCCTGAGAAATTATATTGAACCCGGAATTTTCATCATGATGAAAAACCCGGCAGCCCAAATCAAGCCCTCCGCCGAGGCGGTATTGGAGTATGCGGATGTTGTATTCGAAGAGAAAGTGTCAGTTATACTTGATAAAGCGATAAATATGGTAAATGAAAAAGTAACACATGATAACGTGTAAGACATCTACAGAGGAATAGATTGAATTTAACACCGGGAGGAAGCTATATGACTGAAAACAAAAACAACAGATCAATGACAACAGTGATTTTACTACTTAATTTATCAGTAATGCTGTTCGGCTTATCAAGTGTCATCGGTAAATTCGTTGAAGCATCACCGGTCATGGTTGCCTGGGGGAGAGTTGTAACTTCGGTGATAATACTCTTCATTATAATGAGGTGTAAAAAAAATGATTTTACCCTGGAAAACAAAAAGGATATTTTACTGGCAATTCTTGGAGGAATTATACTTGCTGTTCACTGGACTACTTTTTTTCAGTCAGTACAAGTGGCTTCTGTGGCAATTGGGACAATAACATTTTCCACGTTCCCTCTATTTTTGATATTCCTGGAACCTGTTATTTTTAAAGAAAGGTTTCAAAAAAAGAATTTACTCTATGTAATCTTAATTTTAATCGGTGTTATAATAACCATCCCTGAGTTTTCCACTAAAAATACAATGACCGTGGGCATAATATGGGGTATGACATCCAGTTTGACCTATGCTTTGCTGACCCTGATAAACAGATCACTGTCATCCAGGTATAAGGGAATCAAAATCAGCTTATATGAGCAGGCCGCCGCTGCAGTTGCACTATTCCCGGTAATGCTGTTAACCTACAGACAGCCGTCTTTGGTGGATGTCATAGGTATTTCTGCCATAGGTATTTTCTGTACTGCCATTGGGTATTCCCTGTTTGTTTCGGCACAAAGGTATGTAACCGCTCAGCAGGCCGGTATTTTTTCAAGTATGGAGACTGTTTACGGAATTTTGTTTGCATTTATATTCCTGAGAAATACCCCTACACTGAGAGAGATATTGGGAGGTCTGATTATTGTAGGTGTTGCAGTGTTTTCATCCCTGGAATCAAAAGGAAAATGATAACTTCTCGGAATTGTTAAATCTGAATTGAATGGATTAGAGTCTAAATAAAAAAGGTGTCACTGCTTAAATTGCAATGACACCTTTTCTTACGGATAAAACCTTTGGATTACAGTTTTGAAACAAGATCCTTCATAACCTCTTCCACGGTTTGGATCTCTTTTATTTTTGAAACATTAGAGCCGGCGAAAAACAAACCTTCATTCAAATCACCTTCTGCGGCTTTGACAAGTGCTTCTGAGATACAGTAGGGTGTAGTTTTAGGATCGCAGGTCTTTAAGCATCTCATACATCTTTTTATGGGGATTCTTCCCATTTTTTCAAGCTTGACCAGGTGCTCGGTTTTTATTGCTCTTCCGGGCATTCCTACGGGACTTTGTATAATCATTATTTCATCAGATTCAGAATTCACATATAGCTCTTTGAGCTTTATATCCGCATCGGACTCAACCGTTGCTGCAAACCTGGAGCCGACCTGTACTCCGTCAGCACCGTTTTCCATGGCCTTTTTAACATCATCGCCATCGAAAATTCCGCCTGCTGCTATCAGGGAAATTTTGCAGTTATTTGCTTCTTCAAACAATGAGAGCTCTGCTTTGACATCTTTGATTAAGCGGAAGATGTCAGGCTCATTTTTTAATTCCTCATTTGTAAAGCCAAGATGTCCGCCGGCCTTCGGGCCTTCGACTATGACTGCCGGAGGTATATAGGAATCCTTTTTAAGCCACCTTGAAAGCAGGATTCTTAGTGCCTTGGGAGAAGATATTATTGGAATTCCGAGGGTATCAGATCCTTTGATCAAGGATGGAAGCTCCAAAGGCAACCCGGCTCCGGATATTATAAAATCTATTTTTTCTTCCACTGCGGTTTTGACTAGTTCAGTGTATTGAGTCATGGCTGTCAGAAAGTTTATTCCCAGTATTCCGCCCTTAGCCAGTTCCCTGGCTCTTCTGATTTCCTTTCTTATTCCTTCAATATTTGCATTCAAGGAGTTTGTCCAGAAATCACTTTCCCTGAATCCCAGCTGAATACCTGAAATGACTCCTACTCCGCCTGCATTTGAAACAGCCGCAGCAAGATTTGACAAGGAAATACCCACCCCCATACCACCCTGAAGAACAGGATATTTAGGTGAGAATTTCCCAAGCTTTAATGTATATTCCAAAATTAAGACCCCCGATATATTCTATGGATATTTTTATTTATCAAAAAAATTACTTCGATAATCAAACTAATTGTATCACACACGTGATGTAATTTTTCAAGTTTATTCCGGGAGTGGAAATTGTCATGGGATACACTGTAAATTCAACATTTCGTCATATAACTATCACATTGAAATGAGAATATTCTATTGAACGGAAAAAGAAAAACCAGAAATCAAAAATTATTTTCCTAAAAGATTTTGAGGTGAGATACATGAATAGAAGGATAATTGCCGCAGTAATAAGTGCAGGATTGATGATCACCGGGTTTGCAGGCTGTACTGCAGGAGCAAATACAGCAAATACAGCCGGAAGCACTCAAACAATTGATACAAAAGGACAGACGGGTACTAATTCAGGAACGGTAGCATCGGCAAATTCAACGATAACCAATACTTCGGCCGGAAGTGAAGGTAAAGTACTGAATATTGAAGAAATAGCAAAAATGAATGAGAACAGCGTAGTGGAGATCAGGACAGAGGGAGCTGTTACCGACAGGATATTCGGTCAGTTTATAGCGGAAGGTGCAGGCTCCGGAGTCATAATGACCAATGACGGTTATATAGTCACCAACAATCATGTGGTGGATAAGGCCACTAAAATAATTGTAGTGTTAAAGGATGGTACAAGCTATGACGGTACATTGAAGGGAACAGACTCTGTGACCGATTTGGCTGTAATTAAAATAGATGCCATGAATCTGATACCGGCAACGCCCGGAGATTCAGACTCCTTGGTGGTGGGAGAATTGGCAGTTGCAATTGGAAATCCGTTAGGGGAGCTTGGCGGAACCGTAACCGAAGGTATAATTTCTGCCTTGGACAGGGAAATAAACATTGAAGGAAGAGTAATGAACCTGCTCCAGACAAGTGCTGCAATAAATCCCGGAAACTCCGGCGGAGGTCTTTTCGATAAATACGGTAAGCTGGTAGGCATTGTCAATGCAAAATCCTCAGGCAGCAATATTGAAGGCTTGGGCTTTGCAATTCCGATAAACACGGCAACAAAAGTCGTCTCAGATATAACTACCTACGGGTATGTCAAAGGAAGAAAGAGCCTTGGTATTTCAATAGTTGATATTTCAACGGAGCAATTGGCAGCCATGTACAGAGTTGAAAAAACAGGAGTGTATATCAAAAACACAACAAAGGATAACGGCTTTAAGGCAGGGGACAGAATTGTATCTATGAACGGTACCGAAATTACCAAGGCGTCTCAGGTCAAAGAAATAATGGGTAAGCTTAAGGTAGGAGACAAGGTTGAGACCACCGTTGACAGAGATGGCGAAAATAAAGTGATATCCATACTCCTTGAAGAAGATAAGAATTAGACGGAATTCTTCAAGGTTTAATAGGTATAAAAAATGGTATTGGTAAAATTTTTACCAATACCATTGCCTTTAGTAACGCTTTTTATACAGTATTCATAGAGAAGGTGAAAATATAATATCCTTCAATCGATTCTGAAACTGAATCGGTTTTGAAGCCGTCGGGAACCTTGTAGGTATTGTTCTGGGTTTTTGGCTGCATGGAAATTATATAGTCCCCATAGGTGAAGAATTCCCATTCTTTTAGCTTTTCAACATATTCTTCCATTGCAAAATCATTTTCGTACATAATCTGAGCATGGGGTAATCCGACATATCTGAAATGCCAGGGCTCAAAAGGAATTTTAGTTATATCCTGCTTTGTCCGGCCATACCTTACGATAAAACCGTACTTCCAGGAATTTTCGTTTGTATACTTACCTGAAGGGGTATCAAAGAATCTTACATCACCTATGTCGTCAACCATGATATCAATGGCAAGGCCTGATTCATGTTCACTTCCTCCCGGTACCTGAGTATAAACTTCATCTTTTTCATTGAGCTTAGTTTGTTTGTTTCTGTCTCTGAAGCCTGAGATTATATAGATCATGTCGCCTGTTTCATTCAAAGTGTCATTGAGCATCTCCTGGAAAGCTGGCTTTACAGGCGGTGCAACATAAACATTGTCACTGAAGAGGATAAGGTTCGCTTTATATCCGTCAGGCAGCAGGCTGTCTGCGTTAATCAGACGCATTTCTTCCGTAACCTTGTTACCGCTGAGTATTGAAGATAAGCTCTTATTGCTAAGCTTGATCTTTTTTCCGGCAGAGGTAATCTCACTTGTAGCTTTGGTTGAAACCGGGTTTTCTGTATTAGTTTGTTTATTTGTATCCTTACTTGCTCCTGTCAGCTCGTGGTGAATGATATATTCATTGCTTCCAACGGTAACATCCTTAAAAAGTGTTCTCACAGCCTTATATCCGAGAAAAATAAGTATTGCCAGTACAGACAGGGCAATTATTCTTCTCCTCATATAGACTTTTCTCATATGTTTTTTTCTTGCTTCTTTATCCCTATCGTTTTGATTGGGCTTTTTGTTTATATTTGTCATTGAATCTCCAAAATTTTGGTCGTAAAGGGTAGTACATCCACATAATTATAACAGCATTAGTTTATGAGGGAGTGAATTTATTGTAAAAAAGTGAAATTGATAATGTTTGATTTACCAATATCATGGTGGGATTTTACATAGATATAAAATAAAAATAGAAATATCATTGGTATATCCTGATTTTATAAAAAATTAACTTTGTAGTTTTTTTAACCTTGATTTAACTCCTATATAAAACCGGGGGAATATAGGTTGCCTATAATGCAAGTGTACTAAATAAAAAACAGGGGAGAAATCATGATCACAAAAACAGTAAAATCATTTGCTGCATTACTTATTGCAGCTGTAGCCGCGATCATTAATCCGCAACCGACGCTAAAAAAATATAGCGCCTAATTCGCTTTTTGTTGTTCTGTGTTGATTTCCACAAATTCGAGGATGCGTTCAAGTTCGTCTTGGAAGCGGAACACGATGGTGATTTCCTTTTCCTCATGCACATAAACGGTATCTACCAATTCCACCAGCAAACTTCGGTCAAGCTGCGTTATGTTCTTGTATTTCAGAAAGTCCGTAAAAACCGGATTGCCTGTGTCAATGCCTTGCCCCATGCGCCGCTGCTCTTCGGTAAGATGCAGCAGGGTGTTTTCCGTTTGGGAAATCTGCTCCTCGAACCTTGCTTTCATCCGGCGGTAATCCTCATGGTTGATATCGCCCGATTTCCAGTCCATATACAACCCGTCTGACAACCGCCGTAGTCTTTCCGATTCCTGTTGTTTTTCTTTCAACATTTTTTCGATGCGCTTTGACTGCGTGTCGACCACAGGGGCGCGGTTGATTTCATCCACGATTTCCGACAAGGAGTCGATGAGCGCAATCTGTGCCTGAATGGACGCCAGCACTGCCTTTTCCAGCACATCCAACCGAATGGAATGCTTCGTACACTTGCTTTTAGATTTTTCCGTATAAGTCCGGCAAGCATAGTAGACCATGTTTTTGGATGATTTCCTTTGAAGCGCCTTGCCGCAGTCTTTGCATTTTAAGAACCCGGAGAATAAATGGACAACACGCTTTCCGTTTGGCGAACGAGTGTCCCGTTCCAAAAGCCGCGCCATCGTGTCGTATTCCTCCTGTGTAAAAGTCGGTTCATGGGTGTTTTCCTTTATAAACCATTCATCTTCCGGCACAGTCACTTTATCGTGAACCTTATAGCTGACCACACGCTGTTTGCCCTGAACCATATGACCGATGTTTACTTTATCAAGTATCATCCTGCGGACTGTGCTTCCTGTCCAAAGTCCGTCTTTTTCTTTGACCTTCGGATTGCAGTAATTCCAGCCCTTGCTCCGTTTATAGGCGGTCGGATTGGGGATACCCAGTTCATTTAGTCGTTTTGCTATGCCGTTCAGGCTCATGCCCTCATCCACAATCCAGTGAAGAATATCCCGTTTGATGGGAACAATCTCTTCATCTAAAATCAACTGATTTTTGTTATCGGGTGCTTTCAAGTACCCGTAAGGCGGGAACGCCCCAATAAACTCGCCGTTGCGCCGTTTCGTGTTGAAGGTGCGGCGGATATCGCTGGAGGTTCTTGCCGCAAAGCGGTCGTTCATCAAACCTGTGATTGGGACTTCCATCCCGGTGATGACCTCCGGGTTTAAGTAAGTATCAATCTTCGGATCGCCTGTGGAAATAAACCGCACATTTTTCTGCGGAAAATAATATTCCCAATAATAGCCTTGGTCGGAGTAATTACGGAACGCACGGGAAAGGGTTTTGCACACCACGCAGTTTACCTTTCCTTGCTCGATGTCCTGTATCATACGCATAAAATCGGCGCGGGTGTCATCCGTGCCGGTGAGTCCGTCGTCTATGTAAAAGTCAACGACCACAAACTGCCCGTCAAAATATTGCTCCAGAAATTCCTTGAGGATTTTTTTCTGGTTTATAACGCTTTCACTTTCCTCGTTGCCATCCTCTCTGGAAAGCCGGATGTAGACGGCGATGTGCCAGAGAATCAGTTGCTTGTTTGGAATGCTAATGATATTACTTTTTTGTCGGCTGTTTCTGCCCATGTTATAACACCTCCCTTCGAGAGAATGAAATGAAATACCTTCGGTGGTGTCACATGATACCTCTGAATCGGGGTAATAGCAAGTCAATGAAAATGGATGTGTATCCATCTATATCAACATATAATCTGTTATTTATAATCCGACTTTTAAGCGCCTTCGTCATAAAATCACTCCCGCATACACCGTTACTATGATGTATATGCGGAAGTGATTGTCCGTTATTTTATAACCCGTTTTCATAAGCTCATAATCAACTCATGAATCTGAGTCATCACATCCGCTTTCGGTCTGCCGGTGGTCAGCGGAAGCCACTCAAAATCAGCTAAACTAAAGGGCGTGGTTTCGGAATGGAAGCTGCCCACAAGATCGATGACCGGGTTCAGCGCCGAACGAATTTCAAGGATGTGGAATACCCAATCCCGCACCTCGGTAACACCCGCCGTGATGCCTTTCGACCAGTTGAATGCCGCCAAGCTGTAGTAGTTCCGCACGGTATTGGTCGCCGAGCGAATCGTTAGGATATGCGAAGCCTTCACATGGGTGACATTCGGGACAATTTCCTCAAACGGCGGGGGAAGCACCGTGATGGTGCGGTTGACCGTCACGTTGGAGGAATAGTCATCGTGGGATTCAAAACGGATGGTAAAAGTGCCGGGTGCGGTAGCGCTGTCCCGGAAAATCGTCCGTTCACCCTCGTTGTACTTCCCGCCGTGTCCGAAATGCTCCGGGTGATCCACACTGTTCAGCCAAACACCCGATGTACTGTAAACAAACAGAGTCTGCTCTTCGCCGTCCGCATCCGCACCTACCTGAATAAGATACTGTGGATTTGCGTTATATGTGGCGCTGGAGTTCTTCGGCGCGGCAATCGCCAGCGTTGCAGGAACGGTATTCTTTTTTATACTGTTACTGATTACATAGGATGAAACTGCATTCAACGTGTCGGTGACGGCAATGCGATATCGGGTGAAAGTGCCGGGGATATTGGAAGGTGTTGCCGTATATGTTCCAGACGTGGCACTGGATATGACAGTAGCCACTGTTTCCCATGTACCCCAAGTCATGTTGTTTGTTGAAGTGGACTGCTGGATAATGTAATTCTTGATAGCACTCGTTCCGGCTATCGCACCACTCCATGCCAGTGTCGCACTGGGCGTGGCATAAATAAGAGGGCTGGCGGTAAAGGCGGTTGGCGGCGTAGCAAGAATATTCTTGCGGGTGGTGTTCGTGGTAATCTTCCAAGGCGAGAAGTATACGCTGCCCGCCATACCCTGCACCTGAATACGATGGCGCAGATAGTTGCCTCGCACCGTAGATGGCGCGGTACTCAGACTGCCGCTGCCGGAGGTGGAGGCAATCACACCTACCGCGCTCCAATCGCCCCAAGTTATGCCATCAGAAGATTCGCTGGATTCCAATTCATACCCGGTGATAGCGTTTCCGGCACCGCCCAGAGCGCCGCTCCACGAAAGAGTCACGGTGCTTTCCGCAATGGTCGCAGAGAAAGCAAACACCGTAGGCTCTGTGCAAGCGGAAACCGCACACAGAACGCTGTTGCTGACCGCCTCATTGGAATAGACATCCAGCGTATCAATCGTCCATAAGCCGTACCGGGTATAAGTGCCGGAAACATTAGTCGCCGCAACCACCCGGCTGCCACCGTTTGGTTGACGGAGCAAGCGGTAGGCGCTCCAGCAGCGGTGGTGGCGGCTCCGATGCTGTCCAGCGTCCAAGTTGCTGTCTTGGACTGCGTTGCAGAGACATAAATCGCCGTGATAATTTCCAGGCTGACCGAAGCGTTTCCGGCTGTGTCGTGACTGATATAAAACTCGGAGATCGTGCCTACGAAATTTCTATACGATTGCCCTATATCGTCGCTTTCACGCGCTCTTGAGTATCTCTGCGTCCCCGCGACATTCACAGTTGTCGGACCGGTTGCGTACCAAGCGGATTCCCCGGCTAATGACTTAACGGTACCTGTAATTATTGATCTGCGGTTTGCCGCATCTTTAGTCTGTGTCAAAGATACTTGCAGATAACGCCCATCATAGGTCTGAGAATTTAATGTAAATGTTGATGCCATATGCAATCACCTCACTCACTCATACAACGCCGACACCAGCGAACCCACCAGTCCGCATAGAGACGAATTGAGCCTCGTGTCCGCGATGTAGTCGGATGTGATGGCAACCGCACCCTTTGGCACGGTAATATCGGCGATGCCTAATTCGTAAATGTCGCTGGTGCGGGTTAGTTCCGGCGCGGAAGGGATATCTGCCGCCACACCCGTTTTAACCGCCAGTTGAATGCTGCGCTCTATATTGCTCCAGCGAACAACGATGCGGTCTACCCTCGGATAGACACCGTTTGCCGCTTTTTATGATATTATATGATAGTAAATTGCTTTGCGCTTAGTTAATCAATATACTAAGTCAAACAGAATATGGAATGCTTTTATGTTGGTGGAGGAGCATATGGATATTGCGATACGTGAATTGACACCAGATCTTGCAGAAGATTACGTGAATTTTTTTGACACTACTCCACATGATGACAATGTGGAAGAGCATAAATGTTATTGTGTGTGTTGGTGTGATGATGATTATAACGGGCAAGATTTCTCAACAGCAAAAAAGAGAAGAGAATATGCTCTGAAATATGTAAAAAACAATAACATTCAAGGTTATCTTGCATATTGTGGAGATAAAATCGTTGGATGGTGCAATGCCAATATAAAGTCCAACTGTTTGAAGTGTGCCAGTTGGCAAAGGTTCATGAATTACGTACCTTTAGAGACATCTGGCACAACCATAAAAGTAAAATCAATATTCTGCTTTGTAATTGCACCAGAGATGCAAAGAAAAGGTATTGCAACATTGTTATTAGACCGCATATGCAAGGATGCTGTTCAAGACGGCTTTGATTTTGTAGAGGCATATCCATATAAAGAATCCAGTTATCAATCATCAGATTTTGGCGGTCATTATGAAATGTATAAAAAGCACGGATTTTATGTATCGAGGGAAGCTGAACAAGGACTGGTTATGAGAAAGCGATTAAAGTAGGCAGTATAAAAACATATATGGTACATTAAAGTAGAGGGCAACCAAGCAACGACAGCTTGGTTGCCTTTCATATTTTATGACAATTCATGATATGCCGTTTTTTCACCATTACGGATTAAAAAGGCTCTACACTAAATGGTGTTGGTAAATATTTACCAGCATCATTTTTTATCCAAA
>DAINSS010000028.1:0-10067 GCA_036741195.1 Clostridiaceae bacterium
CAAATTCAAGAAAAGTGTCTTAACCTTCTGTACGAAAAAGTGTTGACCTTTCCAGCTTGCAGATGCAGTTGTGTTCGGGATATTGATATTGGTTCTTTTGGTTAAGCCTACAGGCTTACTTGGCAAGAACCAGGGCGAAAAGGTATAGGTGATTTATGTTTAAAGTAAAATCCAGAATAAAATCCTACATCATAAACATAATCTGCGTCCTGATCCTTTTTGCCGTCATGCATTTCGGCTTAACCTACGGACTTTTCTCAAAGCAGTTCCAGTCGGTGCTCATGCTTATATTCATAAACATCATCCTTGCCGTATCCCTGAATATTTCCACAGGTTATTTAGGAGAAATTGTATTGGGTCATGCAGGCTTCATGTCAATCGGAGCTTATTCCTCGGCACTTTTAATCAAGGGACTGGGTGTAACCGTAAAATCCCCCAATGCAATTCCGCTTTTCATAATTGCACTGATTTTCGGGGGAATAGTAGCCGGAGTTTTCGGACTTTTAGTGGGTATCCCTGCCTTAAGGCTCAAGGGTGACTATCTTGCCATTATCACACTGGGATTCGGAGAGATAATAAGAACCCTGATTGAATACTTCAAATTCACCGGGGGTGCCCAGGGTCTTAGCGGAATCCCCAGAATTTCAAACCTTTATATAGTCTTCTGGATAACAGTGGTAATAGTTGCTTTAATTTTCGCCTTTGTAAGATCCAGATTCGGAAGGGTACTGTCCGCAATCAGGGAGGACGACATCGCATCAGAGGCTGTGGGAGTAAAGAACACATACTATAAGGTTTTAGCCTTTGTCACAACTGCATTCTTCGGAGGTATCGCCGGAGGTCTTTATGCCCACTTCATGGGTATAATCGGAGCCAGGCAGTTTAACTTCAACAGGTCCATTGATATCCTGGTTGTTGTTGTATTAGGCGGCTTAGGTTCAATGACAGGCTCGATTATTTCGGCTATCGGCCTTACAATCCTGCCTGAGGTATTAAGATCCTTCTCCGAATACAGAATGTTGATTTATTCAATATCACTGATAATCGTCATGCTGTTCAAGCCTTCGGGACTTTTCGGAAAGTACGAATTCTCCATGACAAGAATTCTGGAGAAAATCGGAGTTGTCAAAAAAGACAGTGCTTTGACCGGAACGGCTACTAATGAATATGACAAAGAATTGCCTGAAACAAAGGAGGATATCTCAAATGAGTAATAATTATGAGAACACCTCTGTACTGAGAACCTCAAATCTCGGAATCTCCTTCGGCGGTTTAAAGGCTTTAAGCGGCTTTGACATAGACGTTGCAGGACATGAGCTCGTCGGTTTGATAGGCCCCAACGGTGCCGGTAAAACCACGGTGTTCAATCTATTAACCGGAGTATATAAGCCAACAGAGGGCAAGCTATATGTTGACGGAAATGAAACCCAGGCCTCAAGACCAAGCGAGATGGTTGCAAAGGGAATCGCAAGAACATTTCAGAATATAAGACTGTTTAAAAAGCTGACTGCATTGGAAAATGTAAAAACAGCCTTTAACAAGGATATGAAGTACTCTGTACTGTCCGCCTTCTTCAGACTCCCTGCCTATTGGAGGGAAGAAGAGGAAACCGACAGGAAAGCCAGGGAGCTTCTTGAGGTTTTTGGTTTATCCGAATTGGCTGATGTAGCAGCCGGAAACCTTCCCTACGGAAAGCAAAGGAAGCTGGAAATAGCAAGAGCTCTGGCGACCTCACCAAAGGTACTACTATTGGATGAACCTGCAGCAGGGATGAATCCCACGGAGACCGCCGAACTGATGGCTACAATCAAGCTTATAAGGGATAAATTCGGACTGGCTGTCGTATTGATAGAGCATGACATGAGCCTGGTCATGGGCATCTGTGAAAGACTCGTCGTATTGGACCACGGTCAGATAATTGCAAAGGGAACCCCCTTTGAAGTGGCAAATGATCCACTGGTTATACAGGCATATTTAGGTAAATAGGAGGACGGTAATGTTAAAGGTAGAGAATCTGAATATTTATTACGGCAACATACATGCTGTCCATGATGTATCCCTCCATGTCAACAAGGGGGAAATAGTGTCCCTTATCGGAGCCAACGGAGCGGGAAAAACCACCATACTCCAGACTGTTTCAGGTTTGAAAAAAGCAGCCACGGGAACGGTACTGCTGAAAGGTCATGACCTTTTAAAAACGGAATGCTTCCGGATACTTCCCCTGGGACTTGCACATGTTCCGGAAGGAAGAAGAATATTCTCCAAAATGACCGTTGAAGAGAATCTTGAATTAGGAGCCTTCCTTCAGAAGGACAAGGCAAAAATACTTGAAGGAATCGAAAGATCCTATAACAAGTTCCCAAGATTAAGGGAGAGAAGAAAGCAATTGGCAGGAACTCTTTCAGGAGGAGAACAGCAGATGCTGGCCATAGCAAGAGCCCTCATGGGAGATCCTGAAATACTGCTTTTGGATGAACCCAGTATGGGTCTGTCTCCCATTCTTGTTGCCGAAATATTCAACATCATTGAAGAAATCAACAAAAACGGAGTAACGGTATTATTGGTTGAACAAAATGCCAATAAAGCACTGGAACTGTCCGACAGAACCTATGTGTTGGAATCCGGACGGATTGTCATGGAGGGTAACTCTAAGGATCTAAAGGATGATCCAAAAATCAAAAAAGCTTATTTAGGAGCATAAAATCGACCCCGGACCGTTTAAGAGCTGAACTACCAAAGCTCTTAAGCAATCCGGGGCTTTTTTATTCTAATGCCGGAGGAAAATTATGTCCAAAATTTCTTAATTTCAAACAGCTAATAAAGCTGCGTCATCAAATATACTGTCCGATTTTGATTCGAAGGCTTCCAAGAGACTTGAAACCGTAAGATTTCTCTTCTCTGCCCCTTCAAGATCCAATACTATTTTCCCGTCATCCATCATTATCAATCTGTTGCCGAGATTTATGGCATCTCTCATGTTATGTGTAATCATAAGGGTCGTCTGGTTATTTTCACGAACCAATTCCTCAGTCAACTCCAAAATCTTCTTTGCAGTCTTTGGATCCAAGGCAGCCGTATGTTCGTCCAAAAGCAGAAGATCAGGCTTTTGAAGTATAGCCATCATAAGGGTCACCGCCTGCCTTTGTCCCCCCGATAAAAGACCAACCTTTGTGTACATTCTGTCTTCAAGACCCAGGTCTAAAAGTGCCAGCCTGTCCCTGTAGATAAGGCCGTCATTGATGCCCCATCTTAATCCAAGCTTCTTGCCGCGCCTTGAAGCCAGTGCAAGATTTTCGGACAGGGACATGTTGGCAATAGTACCCTTCATCGGATCCTGGAAAACCCTTCCTATCATACCGGCTCTTTTATGAAGGGGCAGCTTTGTTATATCCACACCCTTAAGAATGATTGAGCCTTCGTCGACGGGAATACCTCCCGCAATAGTGTTTAAAAGTGTGGATTTTCCCGCTCCGTTACCACCTATTACAGTCAGGAATTCCCCTGATTTCATTGTAAGGGACAGCTTGTTCAAAGCTACTTTTTCATTTACCGTTCCCGGGAAGAAGGTTTTTGATATAGAATTTATGTTTAACATTTCATACAACTCCTTTTTTGGCCCCTGCACCTGCTTTGATTGCAGGAAGGGCTAATGCTATTGCCACTATTACCGCCGTAAATAGCTTAAGATCGTTCGGATGCATACCAAGATTCAAAACTATTGCTATGACCGCCCTATAGACCAATGACCCCAATACAATGGATATCAGATTGTTTTTAAAGGACCTGGCTCCGAATATGACTTCTCCTATAATTACTGAAGCCAATCCTATAACAATGGTACCAATTCCCATACCCACATCTGCGAATCCGTTGTTCTGTGAAATCAAAGCTCCTGCAAAGGCAACCAATCCATTCGAAAGGATGAGTCCCATCAATACTGCATTGTCCGGATTCACACCCTGGGCACTGATCATATCCTTGTTAAAGCCGGTAGCCCTGATTGCCATTCCTATTTCAGTACCGAAATACCAATACATTATCAGGGTGATGACTATGACCGAGATCCCTCCCACCAGCACTGCTGCAGTGCCCGTGTTTCCCGTAAGCTCTTTAGTCAGGGAGAAGACCGTGTCTTCACCGAGAAGTGACAGGTTGGCTTTTCCCATGACTCTTAAATTTATGGAGTACATTGCTATCATTGTTAGTATTCCTGAGAGCAGTGCAGGAATCTTAAGCTTTGTGTGCAACAGTCCCGTCACAGTGCCTGCCAGCATCCCTGCACCGGCTGCTGCCGCAAGGGAGAGAAAAGGGCTTGCACCTTTTGTTATGAGCACTGCCGAAACAGCCCCTCCGAGGGGGAAGGTTCCTTCTACAGACAAGTCTGCAATATCTAATATTCTGTATGATATGAATACCCCCAGGGCCATCACCGCCCATAACAGACCGAGGCCTGTCGTTGAAATTATTAAACCACTCATTTTTTCTCCTTTAGTTGACTAACTTTGCTGTCTTTGCCAAGTCCTCAGGTATAGTCAAACCTAAGTCTTCTGCAACTCCCTTGTTTATAACCAATGTGTAGTCCTTCTGAGCCTCTATAGGCATATCCTGAGGCTTTGCCTCACCTTTAAGCACCTTTGCAGCCATTTCACCGGTAATGTAGCCTATCTTGTAGTAGTCCACCGCCAGTGACATTACACCGCCGCCTTCAACCATTGATTCTGCTCCGACTAATAAGGGAATCTTGTTCTCATGGGTAACCTTTGAAAGTGTAGGCATTGAGGATGAGATTATATTGTCCGTAGGAACATATATGGCATCAACCTTGCCCACCAGGGACTGTGCCGCTTCCTGTATGTCGTTGACTGTTGAGATTGTAACAACCTTTGTCGTTATTCCCTTTGTCTTCAGATATTCTTCCGCTGCCTTTACCTGTACTTCTGAATTAACTTCAGATGATGTATACATGATTCCCAGGTTCTTAACATTGGGAACAAGCTTTAAAAGTGCATCCAGGGATGAAGGAATGGAAGCCAGGTCCGTTGTTCCGGACACGTTGGTTTCCGGTTTTTCATTGCTTTTTACAAGTTTTGCGGAAACGAAGTCTGTGATTGCTGTCGCCAGTATGGGAATGTCCTTTGTAGTATTTGCCGCAGACTGTGCTGCAGGTGTTGCAATGGCCAGAATTAAATCCACCTTGTTATTTACGAATCTGTCTGAAATGTTCTTTAAGTTAGCCTGGTCTCCTTGGGCATTTTGCTGATCAATTTCAACATTTTCCCCGTCCTTATACCCTGAAGCTGCAAGACCGTCTACAAAGCCCTTGTTTGAATCATCCAACGAGGCATGCTGCACATATTGGATAACTCCGATCTTTTTCTTTGTTTCAGAAGGTCCGGCTGCAGCCGTGGTTCCCGCCGCCGTTGTTCCTGCTGCGGTTGTTCCTGCTGCCGTTGTGGAAGAAGCTGCCGGAGCACACCCTGCCAATAAAATTGTTGTTCCTAAAATTGCTGCCATGATTTTGCTAAGATTCTTTTTCATAATAAGTTCTCCTTTTATCCTTCACGGATTAATAATAAATAAGTAGTTCCAAATTCAGTTTGTTTGAATAAATTTCCAATTTACTTCTTTCCAAAATTCTTTACTTTCTTCTTTGCATTTCCTTGAGGGTGGAGACTTAAAAAAATTTAAGCCATCCAGTTTCCTCAACTGGATGGCTTTATATGCTATCCGGTATGAGGCCCTCGCACTACGAAGAGGGCCTCCACCGATCAAATCTTTTTTAAAAGAGCTGATGGTTTAGTCCCTCATACCGAAATAAAAATATGCAAATGTAAACTGTGCTGCTTTATTGATATTTGAGTTGCTAACCATTTTAATTTCTCCTTTCGTTTTATTATTGTATATCTTATATCACCTTGTTGCCTAAAAGCAATGCTTTAATGTAAAAATAACAACAATATTCAAACAGTTTACGTGAAACCATTACCAAAATTTGATTCTTGTATTATTATTCATGAAAATATACTTTTTTGAAAATCAATCCGGCATTATTCCATTGCTGTGAGCCGTCTGAAAATATCCAAAATCCTATCTCTCCATAAAAAATACCGGCTGTTCCATCCAATATGATTTATAAAATATTGAATATCAGCCGGTATTTCTTTTTTTAGATATTAATCTTTCCAGGTATTAACATTTATATCTGATACAAGTCAGGTGGTATTAAACCTTGATCTTCCTGTACTCTTCATTCTTGTCAAATTGGTGCTTTGCAAAAGGACATAAAGGCATTATCTTTTTTCCTTCTTTCTTTGCCTTTTCAACAACGAGCCTTACAAGCTCCTGTCCTAAGCCTTGACCGTTATATCCTTCCATGACATAGGTATGGTCAATGATAAGCATGTCATCCCCTGCATTGGACCAGGTGATCTGTGCTGCCATCTTATCGCCGTCATGGGCGACTATTTCTTTTTCCAATTCCTTGAATGTATAATTTTCAAACATTTTTACTTCTCCTTAATTATATATTTCAGAGCTCCCGATGGGCAGTTGTCAATAACCCTTGCCACCTCTTTTGCATCTCCGCTGTCCGCAAGTATCCATGGTTTTCTCTCTATATTGAATACTTCGGGACATCCCTTTGTACAGTTCCCTGAATGCTGACAAATTTCCAGGTTGAAAAATACATCCACCTTCTCCCCGGAATACTTTCTTTAGCCGGCTTCCAAAAACTCCTTTTCACTTGATCCCTTGTTCATGTTCTCACCTCAAACAATGAATTATGTGTATTTATTTAGTCCAGTTGTCACGAACAATAATTAATTATCGTAGAAAAGACTTGAAGATACGAATTTAGGGTCTGAAGTTGCCTCAATACCCAAGGACCTTAGGGTACTTTCATCACTGCTGTTCAACATTGTGGTTGAATGTGCATTTGCTCCTCTCAGACAGCTGATTGATCCTAATGCAGCCTGTGCCACCGGATTGGTTGCGGCTGACATTGACAGTGCAATGAGTATTTCGTCCAAATCCAGGGTCTGGTCTTTTTGTCTGAAAGCCTTGGTTTTCAGGTTTCCTATGGGCTCCAATACCACCGGTGATAATAGATGAATATTGTCATTGATACCTGCCAGGTACTTTAAAGCATTCAATACAGCTGCTGCCGAAGCCTGCATTGTTTCCTTGCGCTTACCGGTTACAATATGGCCGTCATTCAATTCTATTGCAACTGCAGATGCCGCTTCTCCCTCAACCTGGGGCAGAGCTTTTGCAGCTTCCCTTGCAAGGGGCACCACTTTGCGGTCTGAATCATTAAGATTCAGCTTCTCCATGATGAGTCTGATTCTTTCATATGTATCTAAATCCACAACGCCTTTTTTATAGTCAACGGCAGTTTTGAAATACCTGCGTACTATCTCCTGCTTTGCAGCTGCTGATACCACTTCGTCATCCGTTATTGCATAGCCGACTCTGTTTACGCCCATATCTGTCGGTGATTTAAATTCTGATTCCTTACCGCTGATCTTTTCCAATATTCTTCTTAATACAGGGAAGGTTTCAATATCCCTGTTATAGTTTATTGCAACTTCACCATAGGCTTCCATATGGTAGGAGTCAATCATGTTGATATCCTTAAGATCCACCGTGGCTGCCTCGTAGGCGATGTTGACAGGATGCTGGAGGGGAAGATTCCATACAGGAAAGGTTTCAAACTTAGAATAGCCTGCAGCTACTCCCCTTTTATACTCATGGTATAGTTGGTTTAAGCAGGTTGCCAGTTTTCCGTTTCCGGGTCCCGGTGCTGCAACTACAACTATTTGCTTTGTTGTCTCTATAAATGGGTTCATTCCATATCCTTCATCAGATACGATGGTATCAACATCGGTAGGATAACCCTTGGTGTTCTCATGCTTATAAACCTTGACACCGCGTCTTTCAAGCTTATTCATGAACATCTTTGCAGATTCCTGTCCTGAATATCTCGTTAAAACAACACTGTTTACCGGTATCTGGGTTGCCCTTAAATCATCCACCAGCTTTAATACTTCCATGTCATAGGAGATACCCAGGTTCTCATTAACCTTGTTTCTTTCTATGTCACCGGCGTAAATGCATATGATGACCTCTATCTTGTCTTTCATGTGCTTTAAAAGCTTTACCTTGGCATTCTCATCAAAACCGGGCAATACTCTTTTTGCATGCATATCGTTGAAGAGCTTACCTCCAAATTCCAGATACAACTTATCATAGTTATTTACTCTTTCGAGTATAAATTTAGACTGTTCATTCAAATACTTCTCCGAGTCAAACCCTAACTTCACTGATACACCTCACCCGATTTTATTTTTTTGAAAAGCTTCAAAAACAAACAGCTTTTCATGTGCTCTGACTTAACTATTCTATTTTACCCCAAATACAAATTTAAAACTTCCGTTTTTTGAAAAAAAATAGATACCCGCTCCAAAATTATGATTATAAAAATAGAATCCTTTCTTCCGAAATTGAATAAGTATTCCTAAATTATCCTACTTTTTAACCCTATTAAGGTTAATTTTGTGAATTAAGACCCACATACTTTTGAAAACCTTAAAATTTATTATTTCAATTAAATACCGGTTTTTTTTGTTATTATTAATATGAAGCAAAAAAGACCCGAACAGGGTCACAAATATATTCGAAGTTGAACGGCTAAGAATTAATAATCAAAGGAGTGAATGTGCTTTAGCACAGTAAAATTATGGAAAATATGTCAAATACTCAGGAACTTATGAATATCAATGCATTAAGGATGCTATCCGTAGATCAGATAGAGGCTGCAAACTCGGGTCATCCGGGACTTCCTCTCGGAGCAGCTCCAATGGCCTATGCACTGTGGGCAAAGCATCTTAAGATCAACCCTCAGGACTCCAAGTGGGTGGACAGGGACAGATTCGTTTTATCAGCCGGCCATGGTTCAGCGCTCTTATACAGCCTGCTCCATTTGACAGGTTTCAACGTTAATTTGGATAATCTTAAAAACTTCAGACAATTAGGCGGAATTACCCCCGGACATCCGGAATTCGGTATGACTGACGGCGTTGAAGCAACAACCGGACCTCTCGGTCAGGGTATAGCAAATGCTGTCGGTATGGCTATGGCTGAAGCTCACCTCGCTGCACTTTATAACAAGGAAGATTTGAAAATAGTAGATCACTATACCTATGCACTTTGCGGAGACGGAGACCTTATGGAAGGTGTAGCATCAGAGGCATCCTCCCTGGCAGGTCATCTGGGCATGGGCAAACTGATAGTGCTTTATGATTCAAATGACATCTGCCTGGACGGACCTTTATCCACATCCTTCTCTGACAACATAGAAGAAAGATATAAATCCTACGGCTGGCATTATATTAAGGTGAGTGAAGGAACAGATGCAGAGGCTGTGTCAAGGGCTATTGAAATGGCAAAGGCAGTGGAAGACAAGCCTACAATGATTGAAATAAAAACCGTTATCGGATACGGTTCCGAAGTCCAAGGTACCAATAAAGCCCACGGAGCACCCTTAGGCAAGGAAGGCAGTGCAAAGGCTAAGGAAAACCTTGGCTGGAGCTATGCCCCATTTGAAGTACCTGAATCAGTTTATGATTCCTTCAAAAAGTCCAATGAAGAGGTTGGCAAGAAAAAGTATGACGCATGGAAAAATACCTTTGAGGAATACAGCGCAAAATATCCTGAGGAAGCGAAAAACTTCCTGGATGGTTTTGAGGGTAAGATTACAGTAGATAAAGAAGCTCTTCCAAGCTACAAAGTCGGCGACAAGGATGCTGCAACAAGGGTAATGAGCCAGGCGGCAATCCAATCCATGGGAAAAGAGCTGAAAAACTTCTGGGGCGGATCTGCAGACCTGTCCTCTTCAAACAATACAATTATCAAAGAAGCCGGAGACTTTTCAGCAACAGATGCTTCCGGTAAGAATATCTGGTACGGAGTCAGGGAATTTGCCATGGGAGCTATCATGAACGGTATTCTGTACCACGGCGGCACCAAGACCTTTGCTGCAACCTTCTTCGTATTCTCAGACTATGTAA
>DAINSS010000028.1:10109-26601 GCA_036741195.1 Clostridiaceae bacterium
TTACCTGCAATCTATGTATTTACACATGACTCTGTTGCAGTGGGAGAAGACGGACCTACGCATGAGCCTGTTGAGCATCTTGCTTCCTTCAGAGCAATGCCTAATGTCAATGTCATAAGACCTGCTGACGGAAACGAAACCTCGGCAGCCTGGAAGATGGCAATTGAGACAACCGACAAGCCGACACTTTTGGTTTTATCAAGGCAGAATCTTCCGCAGGTTACTGACAATGAAAAAGCCTTTGAGGGCGTGGCAAAGGGAGCTTACGTACTCTCAGAATCAGACAAGGAAACTCCTGACGGAATCTTAATAGCAACCGGTTCCGAGGTCAGCCTGGCTTTAAAGGCACAGGAAATGCTTAAAGCTGAAGATATTGATGTATCAGTGGTTTCAATGCCTTCAATGGAGGTATTTGAAAAGCAGACTAAGGAATATAAAAATTCTGTACTTCCTTCAAACGTAAAGAACAGACTGTCCATAGAGATGGGAATATCCCTGCCTTGGTATAAATACATCGGTAATGAGGGTAAAGCAGTATCCATTGAAACCTTCGGTGCATCAGGTAAGGGCGGAGAGGTTGTCAAATCCTTCGGCTTCACGGCAGAAAACATAGTCAAGGTATATAAAGAAAACTACAAATAAAGATAAAGCATTAAGATCAGAAGCCTAATAAGACAGCTTCTGGTCTTAATTTACAAAAGGAAGTGGGAATATGGAAATTAAAAAAGTAGGTATTGTCGGTGCCGGAGCCCTTGGTGTGATGTACGGACATCATTTTAACAAGGCTTTGGGAAAGGATAATTTCTGTTTCATAGTTGATGCAACCAGAAAAGAAAGATATGAAAAGGAAGGACTTCTTTATAAGGGTGAGAAAGAAGACTTCACCTATTTATCTCTGGCTGATGCAGATAAACCCTTGGATCTAGTAATATTCATGGTGAAGATTGGCTCCCTCGAAGCTGCCATGGAAAATGCAGT
Source organism: Clostridiaceae bacterium (assembly GCA_036741195.1). Classification (GTDB taxonomy): domain Bacteria; phylum Bacillota; class Clostridia; order Clostridiales; family Clostridiaceae; genus JG1575. Next base: position 11,088 of record DAINSS010000028.1, read on the forward strand.
ACCATTCATCGGAGATAACACACTAATAATGTCCTTCATGAACGGAATATCCAGCGAAGAAATCCTGGGGGATAAATTCGGTCACGAGAAAATAGTGTATGCGGTAGTCCAGGGGATGGATACCATTAAAAAGGGAAACACCGTAAAGCTTATTAATGTGGGAAACATATCCATTGGCGAAAAATCAGGGGAACTAACAGAAAGAATAATTTCCATACAAAAAGTTCTGGATAAGGCAGGTCTTGCTTGGAATATGCCTAAGAACATACTCCGTCACGGGTGGAGCAAGTTAATGTTAAATACCGGTGTCAATCAGGTGTTGGCAGTACATAACAAGGATTACTCCCTCATTCATAATGACCAAGAAGCAAGAAAACTCATGAGGGATGCAATGATTGAAGTACAGACTTTAGCCAGGGCAGAAGGAATTGACATTGAAGATTCGGAAATAGATAAATGGTTTGATATTATTGACTCCCTAAGGCCTGACGGAATGCCTTCAATGGTGCAGGACGTCAGAGCAGGGAGAAAAACTGAAGTCGAGCTCTTTTCGGGGACAATAAAAAAGCTGGGTTTAAAACACGGTATTAAAACTCCGGTGAACGACAGGCTTTATGATGAAATTAAGAAGGCAGAAAAGAATTTCAAACAATAAAACCAGCATTTAAAGTTAAAAAATATTGATTTTCTTGAGTTTTATGGTTTATATAACATTTTCAATATGGAGTATACTATAATCGGATTTCAAAATTGGAATCCGATACATTTTTAGTATCGGACAAAAGGGGAAACAGTGAAATGAACATATTTGAATCATCAAGGGGCTTAAGATTCAAGGATATTATCGAATATCCGGAAATCAAAATAAAGGAAAATACCTATACCTTCATAACCGGGGAAAGCGGTGCAGGTAAAAGCACCTATTTAAGACTACTTAATAAAACCCTGCTGCCAAGCTCAGGAACAATATTATACAGGGGACAGGACATAAAAAAACTGCCTCCTTTGAAATACAGAAGAAATGTAGTTTTAATACCTCAGGAGGTATTTTTAACCGAGGGAACAATAAAGGAAAATTTTGACTTTTATTATGATTCCATCGAAGGACCGAGACTTAATGAAATTGAGATCCAACAGATACTTAAAATCTGTGTAGCAGACTTTCCTTTGACATCCCAATGCGGCTTGTTATCCGGCGGAGAAAGACAAAGAGTGTTTCTTGCAATATTCATGTCCCTGTATCCCGATGTACTCCTTTTGGATGAACCGACTGCAGCCTTGGATGAGGCAAACTCCGTAAAGTTACTTACCAACATTAAAGAATTCGGGCAAAGTCATAAAATTACGATAGTTGTCATCTGTCACAATGATGAGCTGACAAATAAGTTTGCCGAGGAAATCATAGAGATAAGAAAGGGGGAAATATAATGGAGGGTGTAATCCAAATGCAATTATGGCAGTTTTCCCTGGTATATCTTTTACTTTTAATAGTCACCTTAATTCTGAAGAAAAGTAAGGTGGACCAGACAAAGCTTTTGTTTCTGGCAAGCTTTCGGATGACAGTCCAGCTCATTTTGGCAGGCTTCATCCTGACCTATATTTTTCAGAATCCACACCCCGTATTCACCATACTCTATATGGCAGTCATGATTGGTTTTACCATATACAGGGTCTTGTCCAAAAACAAAGGGCTTTCACCTTCATTTAAAAAGGTCATTGGTCTTTCCATTGCAGCCTCCGGAATATTTGTCGTATTGTTTTTCATATATATTGTAGTGGGTCAAAACATATCAAACCCACAGTATGTCATCCCCATATCTGGAATGATAATGGGTAATACCATGACCGGCGTATCCTTAGGTGTCAAAACCTTCAGGGAGAGCTTAAACGGTCAGCGTGCTAAAATCAATGCCCTGCAATGCTTCGGAGCAGCTCCGGACAATATACTTCTTCCATTCATGAGACAGGCCTTGGAGACAGCAATGCTTCCAACCCTAAACTCAATGATTGGAATGGGAATAGTAGCCTTGCCGGGAATGATGACAGGTCAGATCCTCTCCGGTACCCTTCCCACAACAGCCATTCTGTATCAGATAGCGATTATGATCTCAATCTGCACAGTGGTCACAATGGCTTGCTTCGGCTCACTGTACTTCGGCTACAAGACCTTCTACAGCAAGACGGAACAGATAATAAATATTTAGAGTAAATTCATAACCGGTTGATAGATTCATAGAATTGTATCGTTTCTAATTGACACCAACTAAAATTTTTATTATATTAGTCTAGGGTTCATAATAGTTCTTTATTAGAGTCCTAATTCAACATCTTAGATTTTCTGATATTACCTGCTTCAAGCTTTTAGTTTGTAACCATATTAGAATAATCTTGAGCTGACCCCTTATTACTACAAATACTAATGTTAATATTTATTAATTATTGTATTATGGCTCTGCTCAGCTAAATTACAACACATGCCACTGTATTCTCAATTTAGTTGAACAGAGCCGTTTCAGGCTTTAAATTGTTAGTTATTAATCAATGGTTAACAATTTAATTTTCCCATTCATAATTTCGAAGTGGGGGTCTTTCTTTTTGCCATAACTTGGTTTGATTTATAAATTCTACTAAAGGAGTGATTATTTGTTAAAACTATTTAAAAAACTAACGATTTTTGCATTGTTCATTTCTATGATGACAGCTTTCTCATTGAAAGCTGATGCTGCAACATATCTGACTACCGATTCAAATTATTATGATGATTCGGTTGTAATGGACAGAGGCTTCCTGGACCAAGTAATACCGGCACCGGCGGCAACGCACCTTTTAAACTCTGCGGGCAAAGGCTTACTGACCTACACAGTGGGTATGACCTATAATCAGTTTTATGTGGCAAACAATATTTCACCGGAGGATAACTACAATCAATATGCAAATACATATTATTATCCTAACGGAACTACAAGAATAAATTCCACCCCTCCTCCCGGAAGATTCCAATTTGATTTGACCTATGCAGGACCTGCCAGCGTCACACAAAGAGTTGTCTCAGTTAATAATTCACCATATGCCATATATTCAAATACAATGTTTTCCAGACTGACAGTAGGAGACTTGGCACCGGTTCCAAGCCAGAACACAAATTTTGTATTTGGTAATTTTGGAGAATATTCTTCCAGTTACCTTTCTCCCAGCTCTATCGGTTACGGTGAAAACGGGACTGTGAATGACTATATGCTTACAGCTCAGAATGATGTAATTATTCCTGCAAGATATAACACGGTACGTGATGATGTATGGTTGACCATGAGATCCGGTTCAATCTACGGTTTAAGAGGTGCACAGGTATTTTTACAGGCACTTTCAAATGGAACACAGGTAATGGGCAGTACCGGGAATCCTAAATTCTATCTTGATACTCAAACAGAAGTAATGATAACTCCTTATGGGTATAATAATTTAGGTTTTGTAGGCAAATTGAACTACCCATCGGCTTCAAGTGCAGTAAAGACTTCAATGACAAATGTTCCGGTAAATGAATTCGGTACAATACTTAACTCTCATTTAAGAACACTTGAGAATAACAGCAGCATAAAAGACATTGCTGCAGGTAACGGCGGACAGGTAAGAATCACAGGTTTTTACAGAGATTCACAGATAGATACAAACTATTTGGTTGATGAAGTCAGCCGTGCAACTGATTCAGAGAATACTGTGGATGTTGCTTACTTCGTTTATACCAACAGAGATACATTAAGCGGTACTCAGGTTGCAGGCTTCCCTAATGTTCCTGCAGAATATGCAGGCTCTTTGACTATGGAAGGTAATATATTAAAGCTTCTATCGCCTAATGCATCAGAATATAAAATTGAAATGACAAGACCATATTTTACGGAATACGGTGATTTGACAACTGTTAAAGAATATTCTGCTTCAACCTTTGATTCAGTTCTTGGTGCAAACTCATTTACTATTCTGGATAACGGCATAAACAGGGACGGATCCGAAGTCGGAGTTGATGTTGACAGAGTAAGAGTAAGAATCAGCTATGACGGTGGAACAACCTATGATACAACACCATACACACTGACTGAATTGGAAAATCTACTTTCAACCGGTAAGTTAATTGGAAATATTGCTATTGCATATACCTACTCCGCTGTTGATTCTGATAATGTCGGTACACAGGATATCACTGGTCTTCTGCCTGAAGAAATCAATGATAACTCCGGAGCTTATGCAGTGCCTATAGTGCGTAAAATGGTCATTCATGCCAAGAGCCAAGTTAACCATGAGTATTTCACCAGAAACAACGGTGTTCTAAACATCACTCCTGATTTGGTTACCACAGGAACTGAAATTAGTTCAGCGGACGACACAAGCAACTCGGACCCATTGACCTTTAATGCAATTGAAATTCCATCTCCTTACTACTTCTCTGAAAAAGTATTTAAGCAAGTATTTGACTTGGATAGCGACGGAAATTTAATTGCAGGTCAAACTGTTGATAACGTGGAAGTTGATAAATCTATAATTGATTCTCCTATCGACTATGTAGCCGGAAAACTTGTTGTTATTACCATTGAATATGTTAAAGACAAATTTGACATTACAGGAACTAAGACCTGGGATGATGCAAATAATCAGGATGGAGTCAGACCATCGGAAATCACTGTAACCTTGATAGGCGGCCCAGCCTTGGATCCTGCTCACACCAACAATCCAACGGATAAAGTAATCGCAGCTACTACAGAAGATACTCAAACCTACACATTTGAAGGATTATACATGTATGAGCCGGTTTTGGATGCTGATGGGAATAAAACTTTGATTGAATATTCCATTTCAGAAAATGAAATTCTTCCGTATGCACCTACCTATGATGGATTTAACATCACAAATACGTATACTCCTCAAACCATGAATATTGAGGTTACTAAAATTTGGGATGATGCCGATAATCAGGACGGAAAGAGACCAGAATCAATTACTGTAAGACTGCTTGCAAACAAAGTTGAAGTTGACAGTGCAGTAATAGTGCCTGATGCCGCCGGAGTTTGGAAAGCAATCTTTGAAAATAAAGCAGTCAACAGTTCAGGTATTAAAATTGAATATTCCGTTGAAGAAGACAAAACTCCGGAGTATGATCCCTCAACTGTTCCCAACGGATCAAATTATGAGATTACCAATACATATATTCCCGAAAAAATAAGCGTGTCAGGTAAAAAGATTTGGGATGACGGTAATGATATTGACAAAATCAGACCTGCCTCAATAGTAGTAAATCTTCTGGCAGACGGGACTGCTGTTCAAGAAAAAACCGTTTCTGCAGATACAAATTGGGAATACACATTTGAAAACATCGACAGATTCAGCAACGGAACAGAAATAGTGTATTCAGTTACTGAAAATACCGTAGAACAATACACAGCTACAGTGCTTGGATTTAATATTACAAACAAATATGTGCCAAATCCAAGATTAACAACTGAATGGGAAGCCCAGGACGGAACAATTCTAAAACCAATGGTAACTGATGTTGCGACTCAAGATCCACTTACTTTTGACGGATACACATTCGTTGAAACAGTTTCTACGGCTACAGGGGTAAAACATGTTTACTCAAAAAACCAGGTTCCTGTAAGCATTACAACTGAATGGGTTGCACAGGATGGTACTGTATTAAAACCTATGGTTACAAGCGAGACTGCACAAACACCTCTTGATTTTGAAGGATATACATTCGTTGAAACAGTCACCACTGCAACCGGAGTTAAGCACGTTTACTCCAAAATCCATGTTCCTGTCATCGTTACAACTGAATGGGTTGCTGTGGATGGTACGATTCTCAGAGATATGGAGACATCTGAAAGCACTTTGCCGGTTCAGGATTTTGTCGGATACGAATTCGTGAAAACAGAAGATACGGCAACCGGAGTCAAGCATATTTACCGTAAAGTAGTTGAAACTGCCATGGTTACTACCGAATGGGAGACTGAAGACGGAGTTGTCCTAAAGGATAAGGTTTCAGGCTCAAAAGCTATGCCTGCAGATGCATTTGAAGGATATGAATTTATAATAACAATTGATACTACAACCGGTGTAAAACATATTTACCGTAAATCGGTCAAACCTGTTGTTCGGGTGACAACTGAATGGGTTACTGAGGATGGTGCCGTTCTTAAAGATAAGGTAACAGGGACATCTGCCCTTCCAAAAGAAGAATTCAAGGGATATGAATTTGTAAAAACAATTGATACTGCAACCGGTGTTAAACACATTTACAAAAATATAGCAGATTCTCTTCCGGATACGGGTATTGAAAACACAACCCTAACCAGAACTCTCCAAATAACGGGAGCATTCTTGCTGGTTTCAGGAATTGCATTATTCTTTTTCAAGAGGAAGAAGCAATATACCGAGTAGACAATTAAGAAAATAACATAATAACAAAGAGGCTATTGGATTTATAACTCAGTTGATTCTGAAATCCAATAGCCTCTTAAATTATAGCAATGTATTTAAAGCGAATCTGGTAAGTTTTGGAACTCTGTCAGTCAGGTCTTTTATTAATATTCTTTCGGTGTACTTATGAAGGTCCTTGCCCCAGGAGCCGATGTTCAATACAGGCATTGAAATATCCCTTATTTCTGCCAGGGGAACTGTATAAGAATTTCCCCACAGGAGCATATTGTCTTCTATGTATTTTATGGCCTTGTCATCTCCGTTGAACATGGCATAGGACAAATCTGAAATTCCCGTGAAGTAGTTTTGAACCTCTATTTCGGTAGAGAGTTCATTTTTTGAATACTCCGTCAAGCCATTAATTAAATCATCTATTTCTTTACCACCCTCAAGCATGGAATTTGAGGTTGCGGGGTAATATGGCGGTGACATTGCAAGCACCACTACAGGATCTTTGTAGGACCATTGTTCAATAACCTTTTCTATCAGCATGTTAGAGCCCTGAATCCTGGATACCTCATGTTTTTTAACCATTTCGGCAACCTTTTCCGAAAAGTCGTTTATTTCAGCTTTTACAGCCTCACCCTTTTCTTCAATTACCTTCTCCAAAAGCTCTCCGTAATGAAGTACCACAGGTTTCCAATCCATCTTCCCGTAGTCGATGGTACCGACCTTATTGTATTCTGCAAGGCTGAGCCTGGACCTTTTCAGTACTTCAACAAAGGAAGACTGTGCAATGGACTTCAGGTCCTCCATAATTTCAAATGGATTCCTGTAAAGAGTCAAAACCGACATATAGCCTGTGGCGGATAAAGGCAGAGAAACATCATATACTTCCTTATTATCTTTGAAATACAGCCAGGTCGGCGGCAAGGTTGCCGTATTGCCTCTTTTCTCTATGAAATCCGGATTAAGCTCCGTGTTGCGTACTATTTCAGATAATACGGAAATAGGGTTCAATCCCTTGAATATTTGTCCGACATGGGCAAGCTTTCCTCTCACATATACAACGGGCATTATCTTACCCACAGAACCGTCATACAGTGAAATCTTATTTTCGTCTATCCTCTCATGGGGTTCTCCGTTAAGCATCAGAATATATTCCAGATCGTACTTTTCTTTCAGCTCCTTTAGAAGATGGACTGCTGCCCTCATTCCCGCTGAAGAATTTTCTTCATCAGGCACTCCCAGAATAATCAGGTTTCCTTTAAAATCTTCTTTTTTTGCAAACTCTTCAAATATGGCAAGATGAACGCTGCCCCCTGACTTCATGTCGGAAGCTCCCCTGCCGAATAACCATTCACCTGATTCTAGATCTTTTTTGGCAGAATCATCAATCATAATTTCTCCTGCCTTAAATATCCTTTCAAGGTCGTAGGGATGATATGCAGATTCCTTGTATTTTCCGTAATCATCAGTATCCACCGTATCCGTATGATGAATCATGACTACAGTTTTATTGCCGGTGCCTTTAACCATGGCATAGCATACATTTCTTCCCAAAGCATCGTTTTTTATGGGATAAAAGCCGCAATAGCTTGGATTTTCTTTTAAATAAGGTACCTCATCAAACCAAGTCTTAAAAAATCTCATATTGTTGTTCTCAAGCTCCGTACCTGTATGAGTCCTGTGTTCAACGTATCTTAAGAGAAGCTCCAATACTCTTGGGTTATCAACATTTTGCATTTATCATTCTCCGTTTGTTTCATTTATATTGTTCAGTCAAATTTGATTATATATCAATTGTACCTTTAAAGAAGATACTTTTTTGTAAATATGGTCCTAAATACCCTTCAATCATTTCCCCATTGGCATGTATTGATATATAGTAAGAATAGAGATGAAATTAATCAACAATAAACCGGGAGGAAATCAGGTACTCACCTGTATCATAAAATGGATAATGAATTAAAATATGCTCTGCTCATTGATGCGGAGAATGTTTCAAGTAAGTATATAGAGCTGATATTGGATGAAATGTCCAACTACGGTGTTACAACCTACAGAAGGATTTATGGTGACTGGACTTCAAACGCAAACATATCCTGGAAGGAAATACTTTTAAAATACTCAATAACTCCGGTGCAGCAGTACAGGTATGTCGACGGCAAGAATGCCTCGGACTCGGCTCTGATTATTGACGCAATGGATATATTATATTCAGGAAATGTTGACGGTTTTTGTCTTGTAACCTCGGATTCTGATTTTACAAGGCTTGCATCAAGACTAAGAGAATCGGCAAAGGTTGTTATCGGCATGGGTGAGAGCAAGACAGCCTCAGCCTTTATAAATGCCTGTAACCAGTTCAAATATATAGATATCCTTTATAACAAGCAAAAAGAAGCCCTTGCTGCAAGACAGCCGGCTCCCGAACCCGAAAAAATAACCTCAGCCAATACTAAGCAGTCCTCAAAAAGAAAGACAAGGGCTGCCAGAGTTAAGCAGGGTCAGGCAATAACCACAAAGCTTCAGGGAAAGTTCAACGCTCCGGCGGCAGAGGTATCAAAACCGTCTCCGCAGCCTCAGACTAAGCTGTCCACCATAAGGAAGGCACTTCGGTCAATCATTGAAGAAAACTCCGGCGAAGACGGTTGGATAGCATCTTCCAAACTCGGCAATCTCATAGCCAAAAGATTTCCTGATTTTGATGTAAGAAATTACGGTTATTCAAAGCTCAATCTTTTCATTGATTCACTGTCAGAATTCGAAATGGACAGCCAGCCCAACAAGCCCGGCAGCAAGGTCCAGCACATATACTTCAGAATACGCGAAGAAAGCGATGAACTTCCTTTTTAGACTGATAATACCTGAATAAAGAACATCCCAATCATGAAAGGAAGAAAAACCAAATTATGATAAAAACTAAAGGTTGGCAGAATTAACTGTCAACCTTTTATAAACCTCTCCCAAGCTTTGAAATCTCTCTTACCCTGGTCATATCCGTCTTTATAGCTTTGTCTTAGTTTTTCTATGTTCATTTCCCTGCTTGAAACCTGCATGTTTTCCGGAAATACAAGGTATGCCTGCCCGTTTTTTTCAAGCTCCAAAAGCTCAGCTTTGATTTGATTATATTTTTCATACCTGGTAAGCATTGCTTTATATACTTCAGGGTGATCCCTTAATAGCATTTTCAGGAGACTTCCGTTTTTAGGCTGTGTTTTATAATAATCCCTTGATCTTGAAAGGAGAACAAAGAATTTTTTAAAGCCGTCCATTTTAGCTATATCTAAGGTTATTCCCCCTGCAAGTCCGCCGTCGTAATAATTTACTCCCTTAAATTCAGTAACAGGCATAAAAATCGGCAGGGATGACGATGCACGTACTATCTTCATTAAATCCCGGATCGATCCAACATCCCGTTTAGAAAAATACTTTAAATATCCGGTGTCTCTTTCCAAAGCCCCAATTCTGAAATCGGCGGGGTTTTCTAAAAACATGTCGAAATCATAGGGTATCGTCCCGTTTGGCAGCCCTGTCTTTTCATATATATAGTCGGATCGGAAAAAGCCTTCTCCTTTAAGAAAGGAACCCCATCCTCCGAATTCCTTGTCTAGAACAAGATCCACAAAGGATCTCTCTGTTCTTTCAATATCCCTGGTTAGGTAGTTTACCGTGCAGCTGGAGCCTGCAGAAACTCCGGTTATATAGTTGAAATAAACCTGATTCTCCAGAAGCGTGTTTATAAATCCCGAGGTGTAGCTGGCCCTCATGCCACCGCCCTCTATAATAAGTGCACAGTCAAATACATTGCTTTCCAGCATGCTCCACCCTCCTTCTTAATGTCATTAAATCCTGTCTTGAATACTTATTTTATCATATTTGGTTTACATCAAGAAAGCTCCCCAATGGAGAGCTTTCCGGATTACAAATATTTATCCCTTGATGTGTTATAGGGCTTATCCCTTTTGTACCATCCCATTACATTAAATCCTTCCTCGGTGAGAAGATTCTTTGCATCCTCGACCTCGTCAGGATTCTTAAGCAATACGGAAATACCGCAGCAAGAGGAGGCTTCTCTGGGAGTCGGAGCAATAGTTATGCTGAAGCCTTCTTCCAAAAGTCTGTTATATACCTCCATCCCGTCGCTTGCCTTATTGAACAGAATAAAGGTGAACATTAAATCATTTCCAGGAAAGCACCGATTCTTGTACGAAGCTGTCCGGCATCCTGGTCTGTATAGTCAGTTTCTATACCAAGCACCGGTATTCCGGCTTCCTTTAATGCCTTTTCAACTGTATAGCCTTCTGTGTCGTATATTGTACAGAATTTAAGATTGACATCTATAACGCCATCCGCCTTATATTCCTTTGCAAGTCTTACGATATCGTCAATTCTTTCAGTGTTTGGAGTGAAGCATGCACAATTTATACCGCCAAGATATCTCTTTACAAGATTTGATACCTGTTCATCTATGGTTTCTCCTGATTCATCAACCAGGTTTTCAAAATATCTTGAACCTGTGCACATTTCTTCACCTACAACTGCTGCCCCTGAGGTTTCAATTATGTGGTGGAGCTTCCAGTTAGGAATTGACAAAGGTGTTCCCGAAAGCAGTATTCTCTTTGTTCCCTCAGGAAATACTGATACACCCTCTTCCACTCTCTTATCCAATTCATCGCAAAGCTTGTTTGTCATAGTCGTGAATCTTTCCGGATCATCGTAGAAGGCAATTTGAGTTGCCAATAAGACATCCTTTCCGGAGACGGGCAGTAATTCATTTTTTCTCATGCCATGAAGTCTTGCCAAAGCTTTTCGCTTGTTGTTCAGCTTAATTATGGCATCCTTAAGACTTTCGACAGTTATAGTGTTTCCCGTCAGTTCCTCAATGACTTTTATATAGTCTTTGACTTCGCTTTCCCAATGCCTGTAGTCTTTTTCCCTTTTCATCTGCGGGATATCCATAATATGCATCGGAGCATCATCAGCCAAAATTTCCCAGGCTTTCTTCTTTCCGTCGCATGTGGTCTCTCCCACAAACAGGTCTGCAATTCTGAAGAATGGACAGGTTCTGTCAAATCTTGCACCGAGGGATGCTTTGATTAACGGACAGGTTGAAGCAGAGAGCTTCTTTTCTCCACCCGGTACCCAGAATTGTGATCCGGAGCAAAGACCTGTTGCAATTGCACCTGCACTTACCGGTATTTCATCCGGAACATGGATACAGAATGATCCGACTACCTTACCGCCGTTCTTCTGATGTTCAATGAGTTCTGCCGGTCTTATACCATGAATTTCTGAAACCACCAGGTTGAAATAGTCCATCCCCATGGGTCTGTTTTCCTGGGATAAATAAACATCTCCGAAAGCCTCCGGAAGAGCTTCACACAGAAGATCATGGGTTTCGACATCCATGTTCAAATCTTCCCACATTTTTTTGTAATCTGCCATTTACTAAATCTCCTTTTACACGCTATATTTATTTAAATTTTCTTTTATATTTCTTTTCCCTGTCCCCGCATCCTAATATTCAATGACTACTGCCCCGCTATTTTTATACCTATGACAGTTTTTAAATATTATTTTTAAATCATCGGCTTCCGTTTCTGCCGATCTGTTTAATTTCTCCCATGCATCGTTGAGGTTATCCACCTTGTAGAATACTTCTCCGTCGCAGCCGAAATTATTATTCATGACATTATTCCCGGAAAGTAAATTATTGAGTCCCTTATCCGGTTTAATTTCAGTTACTGATTCAGGAATACCAAAGGGGAAAATAGATCGAAACTCCACTACATTGTTTGATTCCCTGGGGTTAAGACCACTCAATACATCAACAGCCTCATTTAAATAAGCGATTTTGTCTTTCATCTCCAAATGAAATTGAAGACCATTTAATATAGTTATCTCTTCAGCTAATGTGACGTCTTTTTCTCTTATGAGGTTCGAAAGCTCCCGGGATAAATCCCGGACTTTATTATTCTCATCTATACTTTCCTGAAGCTTCTCAGGTATTAATTCTTTCGAAAAGTTAATCCTGATAAAATCAATGAGCTCTAGATAGCATTTCTGTGACTTTTTAAGAACGAACAGGAGTTTATCCATGGCAATTGACTCAGCTGCATTCTCTCTTTTTACACAGATATCATCGGTTATCAATCCTGAAACAGAGTAGATTAAAGGGCATTTACCGGATATGGCATACCCTTCTGTTGCCTTAAGAAGCGAACATGCAGTGAAACTCTTGGAGAATTTGGATGCGTGTCCATCAGTTGACGCAATATAGACCGGGATTACATCCATGGCTCTTAAAAGAAATCCCGGAACAGTCCGGCCCATTACATCGATCAAAGTCTTCCCCTGACTCATTAAGGTAACTGCGTCTACATATGCATTTCTTCTTCTTTCCCGGGCTTCCTCGAGAAATTCCTGATAATCGGTTTTATTGTCCATTGCCATTACCTAATACGGCAGCTCCTATTGCCCCGGCGTATCTTCCGAAGTTATCGGAGTAAACCTTCTTCTTTAGCTTTTTTGACAGCTCTCCCATGAGGTATTCATTATTGGAAAACCCGCCTGTCAGAAAAAATGATTCCGATGTGCTGCCCGCCCTTGCCGCCTGAGTTACAACCCTGTTTATTATTGAGTGTATTACTCCGCATGCAATGTCCTCTTTTAAAGTTCCGGCTCCTATAAGACTGACCACCTCTGATTCGGCAAATACTGTACACGTGGATGAAATGGGAATTGGATTTCCATTCTTCGCTAGTTCAAAAAGCTCATCAATTGACAAACCCATGGAATTTGCCATTATTTCAAGAAACCTTCCCGTACCGGCAGAGCATTTGTCATTCATGAGAAAATCAGCCAGAATTCCTTCTTTCAAAGTTATGATTTTTGTATCCTGTCCGCCGATATCAATTATGGTTGAATTGTTATTGCACCCCAGATATTTTGCTCCGGCTCCGTGGCAGGTAATCTCTGTCATGCTTTTATCGGAATAAGGGACAGAGATTCTCCCATACCCCGTGCTTATTATGTACGACTCTTCAATGGGATAACCTTTTTCCTCCAGCATCTTCCTTATCAGACCTGCCGTATCCTTGGAGTTCCAACCTGTAGGGACAATCCCAAGTTCAAGTATTTTCAACGGTTCCCCATCCATTACCGCATACTTTGCTGCGGTGGATCCTATATCAATACCAATTTTTAACATACTAACCGACCTTAATTTATTTATTAACAGATTTATTATAGCAACAAGTTTTTTAATAAGCGAAGTGGGTTAGTTGTTGAATCCTTTTCAAAAGACCTGCTTTAAATTATATTTATTATTATTTCTATGAATTTATAAATATATCCATAATGTGGGAAGCTGAAATTAAAACTTTGATTTTATTTCCAACCAGCATGGAAATATCTGTAATCTAATGAGAAAGACTTTGTATTTTTGATTAACGGTGAATTTGACGAAGTCATTGAAAACGCCTATAATAGTTTTATTAATGGTCATGATGGAGTAATAGTAGCTTTAAAGTCGGTTAAAGAGAGACGGTGTTTGGTGTAAACCGTCACGGCAATAAGTGAACTCGATTCCGTAACCGGAAACAGGAAATGGTTTCCCGTCCGCCTGCGTTAAAGGCTTCGAGGGATGTATTTATACATAACAAGAGTGGTACCGCGGAAATTATCCGTCTCTTTTTTAAGAGACGGTTTTTATTTTTTATGACCTTATTTAATGTTTTAAGGAGTGAGCATATGTTAACTACCCACGAAATCGAAAAGAAATGGCAAAAATACTGGGACGACAATCAGAGCTTCCTAGCTGTCAACAACAGCGAAAAAGAGAAGTATTATTATTTAATCGAATTCCCTTACCCTTCGGGATCCGGACTTCATGTCGGCCATGTCAGAAGCTATACGGCTTTGGATACAATGGCGCGTAAAAAGAGGATGATGGGTTACAACGTATTGTTCCCCATAGGCTGGGATGCCTTCGGAGCACCGGCAGAGCAGTACGCCGTAAAAAACAAGATACATCCTTCAAAGGCTGTTGAAGAAAACATCAACACCTTTAAAAAGCAGGTAAAGGACATTGGTATCTCCTTTGACTGGAGCCGTGAATTCTCAACCACCGATCCTGAGTACTATAAATGGACTCAATGGCAGTTCCTGAAGTTCTTTGAGCATAACATGGCTTACAAGGCAAAGAAGAATATCAACTGGTGTCCATCCTGTAAAACAGGACTTTCTAACGAGGATTCTTCAGGGGGTGTCTGTGAAAGATGTGGAACCCAGGTTGTCCAGAAACAGAAGGAACAATGGATGCTCCGCATGAGCGACTATGCCGAGGATTTACTTGAAGGTCTCAAGGATACGAAGCTTATGGAAAGAATCAAAACCGCTCAGATCAACTGGATTGGTAAATCCGTCGGTGCGGATGTGGACTTCCATATCAAGGAAACAGGAGATGTCTTAAGAGTATTCACAACCCGTCCCGATACATTGTTCGGTGCCACCTTCATGGTTATCTCACCTGAACATCCCCTTTTAGAGGAAAGACGCGGTCAGATTAAAAACTATGATGAGGTAGTAAAATACCAGGAAGATACAAACTTAAGAACCGAGTTTGAAAGAACTCAGATGACAAAGGACAAGACCGGAGTAAGACTTGACGGACTTACAGCAATAAATCCGGTTAATGACTCAGAAATTCCAATATTCATTTCAGACTATGTACTCATGTCCTATGGAACGGGAGCCATCATGGGTGTTCCTTCAGGCGACCAAAGAGACTGGGAATTCGCCACTAAATTCGGAATCGACATTATTGAAGTTGTTTCCGGTGGAGATATAACCAAAGAAGCCTACAGCGGAGACGGAGTCATGGTGAATTCCGGCTTCTTGAACGGCATAGATAACATAAGTGAAGCTGTTGACAAGATAATGAATTTCCTTGAAGAAAAGGGATTGGGCGAAAGAAAAATCAACTATAAGCTTATGGACTGGATTTTCTCCAGACAAAGATTCTGGGGTGAGCCTATTCCGCTGGTGCATTGTGATGACTGCGGCTGGGTTCCGGTTCCCTATGAAGAGCTTCCCGTGAAGCTTC
>DAINSS010000028.1:26611-34136 GCA_036741195.1 Clostridiaceae bacterium
ATGGTGGCTGAATATGAGCCTACAGACGACGCGGAAAGCCCATTGGCTAAAATCACAGACTGGGTTAATGTCCCTTGTCCTAAATGCGGAAAACCGGGAAAGAGAGAAACGGATACAATGCCTAACTGGGCAGGCTCCTCCTGGTATTTCTTAAGATACATGGACCCTCATAATGATAATGAATTCGTCTCCCCGGACGCTTTGAAGTACTGGGGCCAGGTAGACTGGTACAACGGTGGAATGGAGCATGCAACAAGACATCTTCTGTATGCACGTTTCTGGAATCAGTTCCTGTACAACATCGGACTGGTTCCGAATAAAGAGCCCTTCATGATCAGATCCTACCACGGAATGATTCTGGGTCAGGACGGAGAGAAAATGTCCAAGTCCAAGAATAACGTGGTCAACCCGGATGACATGATCAAAAAATACGGAGCCGACACCTTAAGAACCTATGAGCTGTTCATCGGTGACTATGAAAAAGAAGTAGCCTGGAATGAAAACGGACTTAACGGCTGCAGGAGATTCTTGGACAGGGTTATTAAAATAGGCTCAAAGCTTAAAGATGATAATTCCTACTCCAAAGCTACTGAGAAGCTGTTCCACAGGACAATCAAAAAGGTTACTGAAGACATTGATTCAATGAAGTTCAACACTGGAATTGCAAGCCTGATGATTTTAATGAATGAATTGGACAAGGTTGACTATATAACCAAAAAAGATTACAGAACCCTTCTTCTGCTGTTAAACCCTTCAGCTCCTCATATTACCGAAGAGCTTAATGAGCTCTACAGCTTAGGTAAACCCCTTTGTGAATCAGAGTGGCCTACCTACAGAGAAGACATGCTGATTGAAGATGTCAAGGAAATAGCCGTCCAGGTAAACGGAAAGGTAAGAGCTTTAATCAATGTCAATGTTACTGATTCAGAAGCAGAAATGATTGAAAAAGCACTTAACGAGGAACCCGTTAAAAAGTACACCGACGGTAAGACAATCCTCAAAACAATTGCCATTAAAGGTCAGATTGTAAATATAGTTGTAAAATAGATATTCTGCAAAAATTAAAGGTACCCGATTGGGTACCTTTTTGAACTTTATTCTATATTGTTATTCTGATAAAAAGCCTGCAACCTGAAGTACCTTGATACTTTCGTCAAGCTTGTCCTCAGGAACCATCAGTATCGGACCTGTACAACCCATGCCTGATTCAGCATAGATTCCACCCTTCCAAACTGCAGCAACTGCATCTTCAAGTTCCATGATGTCGATTCCTGAAATTGTTCCTGTTACCGGAACCTTGTCAGGTGCCTTGACCTCAGCTTCTTCAACCTTGGCCTTCGGTTCATCCTTTTTAATCAGGGACAGCCAGTCTAAAGCGTTTAGCTTCTTGAATTCTTCGGCTGCAATCTTGTCTATGTTTCCATGGACAATGTCATAGCCGAATTTCAGTGCATTTGCAATTACAGGTACTCCTGATGCTCTTGAAAGTATCAGAACCTTTCTGTCGTAGCCTTCGCCGATTCCAGGGCCGTAAGCCGATCCTGTAATCTCATATCTTCCGCCTGAGGTGAAGGATGAGAATAGCTTAATCAGAAGATTTCCTGTAAGAGTATCTGTTACAACAACATCAACTGCTCCGAGCAAGAGGTCATTTCCTCTTAGTACTGAACCGCCGTCAGCTCTCTGGGATGCACCGAATTCGATGTCATAGCCCTTTGACTGAAGAGTCTTCAATACTTTTTCAACTGCTCTTGCGCCGTCAACATTAAGGATACCTACAGTTGGCTTTGCTACACCTGCTGCCTTTGCAGCGATGATGCCGTATACGGCATTCTTTACCATGGCTTCAACTCTGTGAGCTGATGAGGTTCCTGTTGTTGTAGCTATATAAACTTCCTTACCGTTGGCAGGAGTTACTACTTTACCTACTGTTGAAACACCGATAGGGAAGTTATAGTGCATTGTTACACATGCTTCTATCTTCTTTGAATCAAGTGCTTCCTCCATTACCTTGTACTGCTCATCTTCATCGTTTGCCACAAGAGTTTCCAAACCTGAATCATTTGCAGGTCCGATAAGAACAACATTTACCTGGGGGAACTGCTTTACTGCAAGAAGTGCACCTTCAATCAATGCCTTTTCTCCGTGCTCCGATCCCAGTGTAGTAAGTCCTATCTTGTGTGAGCCCATGCTTTTGCCGGTCTCAAGTGCTTCAGCTATTTCAAGGAAGGTTTTCTGTATGAGCTGTTTTTCGTTCATTATTATCCCTCCTAATCTACTAGTGATTCGGCAAGTTTCCTCATTGCTTCTGCTATAAGTCCCTTAACCTTTCCTTCATCCATTGAATCTGAAGCAACTGCATCGCCCTTGCCGTCATTTGATTCCATGATGAATGAAACTCCGTCAAACAGGTTGGTCATTCTTCCCAGGAACAATGAACCCTTTCCTATAACCATGACCTTATTAAGGTTACCGGCCTTCATCTCATCAACTGCATATCCGAGTATCGGAACACCTGACGGGATATGACCCTGTGTAGGAGCAAAGCCCGGTACACCGTGGTCAACTATGAAGTTATTAAGGTTTGCCTTTTCAATTTCACCCTTCTTAACGCCAAGAGCTCCAATCATCTTATAGTTAGCAGTCGGAACGTCTCCTGCTCCTGCAGGTTTTGTTATATCCGGGTTCTGCATTTCTGCTGAATAAAGGTCAATGTCGGTAATCTTAAGTCCTGCTTTGTCCAGGGCTTCGGTAACAAGTGAAGTTATAACAGCCTGAGGTGATGAACCTGTTCCGACTGTGTGTCTTCCTGTTGCAACTGTGTTGATAACCGGTGATACACCGTCATCCTCAGTAACCAATACTGCAAATCCGCCTAAAACATCTTCCAATACAGGTAGATCCTTCTTAACGTGGTCTCTTGCATTCATACCAAGCTTAGCTGTTGCTCCGCCTGCTACTACTACAACTGACTTGTAAACTCCCGCCTTGACCAATGCTGCTGCATGGATCATTGCATGTGTCGGAGCCGCACAGAAGCCTCTTGTATCAGAACCGGTTGCATTAACATAGCCTGACATTTCGGCAACAGCCTTTGCAAAGTTTCCGCCGCCTCTCTGGTTCATGTCTCCGCACGCTTCCTCTGAACATTCAATAACATATTCAACTGAAGCCGGATCCATTCCGGATACTCTGTTTAAATGTCTTGCAGCTATGATACCCGATGCTTTTACAACAAGGTTTTCGAACATTATATGTGCAGAAAGGTTTGAGTCAATGTCGTGGGCTCTTTTTACGCAGCCTACGATTTTGCCGTCAAGAATCAATTCTTCGGCATGCTCAACTTCTATGTACTTCTTGATTTCTGCATCCTCGTCCCCATCTTTCAGAAGAGCTGCATCAGCTTCGGTGAAGATTGGATTTTCAGCCATCTTTTTCTTTACGTCTGCAACAAATTCCTTTGAAAGGTGTACAAGATCAAATGCATCTGAAATCTTAAGCATTGCGATGAATTCATCCTCAGGCATGATTTCACCGAATTTACCGAATCTCTTTCCTTCTACTTTGGTATTGCACCAAGGTTCCGGAATATCTCTCAATTCCTTCGGTCCCATGTTTCCGATATATACCTGATTCGGTCCATAGTTGACCACTTCGTCGTATGTTCTGATGTGCTTTTCGATATTCTTTAAGAATTCTGAATCCGGATTTGTAAGTTTCTCTGTCAATACTGTGGTTCCGTTATGTACTATCATATCCGGAGTGTGTACCAGGATATAGCTGGCACTTTTAACTACAGGTTTCATTTAATTCCTCCCATGAATTTAAACATTTTATTTTAATGTCCTTCTTTGAGGTCGTTTTTTATTGATTTTGTTTAAGTTATAACACACCTG
Source organism: Clostridiaceae bacterium (assembly GCA_036741195.1). Classification (GTDB taxonomy): domain Bacteria; phylum Bacillota; class Clostridia; order Clostridiales; family Clostridiaceae; genus JG1575. The sequence continues at coordinate 30,508 of DAINSS010000028.1, forward strand.
ACTTTTAAAATGGCTGCACGAATCGCGCGCAGCCTATTAATTAGTCGTTGTACTTGCCGTACTGCTCTCTGATGCTCTTCATTTCGGATATTATTGCATCAACATCCAAAACCATTTCCATCATACCTATCTGATCATCATAGACTTCGGAATCAACCTCATCCTTGAATTCAGGCTCTACTGCATGATATACTCTCAAACCAAGTGCAACTCCTGCAAGAGGGCCTGCAAATGTAGGGTCTCCTGCTGTTACTGTTTCTGCTGCCAAACCGGCAGACTGAGGCTCTGATGCACCTATAACAACCACGACATTTTCAGCACCGTATTTATCGGCTGCTTCCATGACTCTTTTCTGGTTCTCCAGGTCCATTGCGCCTGCTGCTGTTCAGACGAAGCATTCTGTTGAGGCAAATACTACCTCTGCATCCTTATCCTTGAGGCATTCAGCAATGGCAGGAGCAGGTATTCCGTCTCTGTCGCCAATGATGATAACCTTCTTATTATCGTATCTTGACATAGTTCCTCCAACTTTTAATAAAATTCGTTTTTTTTGATAAGTTAATTATCGGGAATTAATACTTTACAGGCGGGATTGGTCAGAACTACTTACCGGATAGCCCAAAACAATCCTATAATAGTGATCCCTGAGGATCATCCTGTTTAAAATTCAGACACGGACCATAAACTAGCTATATATTTCTGATTGGTCCTTGATAATTTGAGACGGCAGTGTTTCATTATGCAACAGCAGTATTGTGATAGTAATTGCCCGCAACCAACGGGACTTTGTTACATTCCATATTCCCGTACTTTAATAATGTCGGCCAAAGACTCAGTACTTTCTTTGGCCGGCAAATATTTAAGCTTTCTTCTTCCTCGTGAACGTCTTCACAAGCATAAGAACAATCAGGAATATGCCAACGTATCCATTCAGTACATATACTATATTAACAAGTTTATCGAATTTCATCAATAGCCCCACGACTATTCCGAGGATACCGACAAACACTGTCATCACTTTGAATTTAGAGGTTTCCTCCTTTGAGAATCTTGCTACAACCGACCATAAAAGAGGCACTGTAGTAGTAAAAATTCCTGCAAAAATCAGAATACTGAAAACAAAAGCAAATCTTGGATTTATATTTGCAGCAATGATTAAATTAGGAATCTGTGATCCTGCAATAAGCGGCAAAGCTGCCAACAGTCCCAGATAACCGATGAATATGGCAAGCGAGAAGCCCGAAGCTCCCATAATTGCTCCTGCCTTGGCATTTATCATGGATTCTGAATTTTTACCAATCTGTGATAAAAAAGCCGCAAGAAGCACCAAAGAAAATCCTGCATATGACAAGCTGGACAATACCCAGTTCGGAGATGCTTTCATAACCTGATTTGCAGCCAGATTCTGTGACACCTGTGAAAGTTCCGGGAAGTACATTACTATGCTCATAATCCCCAGTATTATTGCTAGCACTGCTATGACAGGTCCGATTGAGCCAATGATATCAACTATCTTGGTAAGACCGGTTATACAGGTAAGTATCGCAAGTATACCGATGGCAATCCCCCCGTAGTAAATAGGCCAACCGAACTGCTGCTCCCCTGTTGCTCCTGCTCCTGCAATCATTACGGTGAAGGTCAGGAATATAAAGAAAATTGAGAAATAATCGTAGAACGCTCCTATTATCTTTCCGCCGTAGTAGTAAAATATGTCATTGCCGTTCTCGAATCTTTCAGCCTTACCTGCCCTCATGAATTCGATCATGACGTAGCTGAGCAATATAAACATAAGTCCTATTGAAAGAACCCGATACCAACCAAAGGCAGTAAAATACTGAACTATTTCCTGACCTGTGGCAAATCCGGATCCTATCAGCAGAGCAATAATAGCACCTGCATACTTAAAGGCTGCTAAAAAGTCAAACCCTTCACTTTTAGATTTACCGCCTTCTTCAATGAGTATTTCAGTCTCATCCATACTTCTTTGCATATTCATCCTCCTATTTAAGCACAAATTATCCCGTTTTCCAGTTTTATCTCATTATTCTCAAAGTGCTTTGAACTGTTTTTTCTCCAGTAATAATAGGATGGTAAACATTTTTTGTCAATGTGAATGTATTCATTATTGTTTCATGTTTGAACTTTTAGTTTATATTTATTATTTTTCTAAACATTTTGTTGGAGTTTTGCGAATTTCATTTCATAAATAAACACTATCTCATAACTACACCCCAAATGTTACATCCCCAGGGATGAATAATAGAGACTTGGTTTTATTTTGAAACTAAAACAAACAACCATTGATTGAAAATGGTCCAACTGAGAAATGGTGTTCCCAGCTGAACCAATATCGTACTGAACGGAAATAATGTCTTAATTGGTCTTTGCCTTACCTCTGGTGAAGGTTTTTACCAGCATCAGGACTATGAGGAATATACCGATATATCCATTAAGAACATATACGATGTTGACCAGCTGATCGAACTTCATCAACAGTCCGACTGCAATACCTATGACTCCTAAGGCAACCGTTAATCCCTTGAATCTGGGTGTGCCTTCCTTGGAGAATCTTGCAACTACCGACCATAAAAGGGGAACTGCAGTTGTATAAATTCCTCCGAAGATCATAATTGTAAATACAGTGGCTATTGCCGGATGTATGCTTCTTGCAATAACAAGATTAGGTATCTGGCTTCCGGCGATTTTCGGTATTGCTGCCAACAGTCCAAGATACACAACGAATACCGCCAGGGAGAATCCTCCTGAACCTAATATCGCTCCTGCATTTGCTTCCTTGGTTGAGTCTGCCTGCTTTCCCATTTGTGATACGAAGGCAGCGAGCCATAGCATACAGAATCCGACATAGGATAAGGATGACAGCAGCCAATTGGGTGATGCCTTTAAAAGCGGTGTTGCAGCGATATTTTGTTCAACATGTGCAAAGCCGTCAAAGTTCATTATGATACTTGCAAGCCCAAGCAGAATTGCCAAAATAACTATGACCGGACCGATTGTACCTATGATATCAACTATTTTCTTAAGCCCTGTAATACAGGATATCATCGCCAGAACTCCCAAGCCTATTCCTGCGTAATAAGTCGGCCATCCGAAATGCTCAGCTCCGGTAGCTCCTGCTCCCGCAACCATTACCGTAAAGGACAGGAACAGGAAGAATACTGAGAAGTAGTCATAGAAGGTACCGAGTATCTTCCCGCAGTAGTAGTAATAAATGTCGTTGCCGTCTTCAAATCTCTCTCTGCTGCCTGCATTCATGAATTCAATCATGACATAGGTCATCAGTATGAACATCAGAAGTACAGCCAATACTCCCGCCCAGCCATAGGAGGTGAAATATTGAACCACCTCCTGGCCTGTGGCGAATCCTGAACCGATGAGCAATGCAATTATTGCACCGGCGTATTTTACGATGTTGACAAAGTTAACCTTTGACTTTGCAGCGGTACTATAGTTTTCCATACCGTTCACCTAAAATACCGTGACGCCGTTAACCTTAGTTCCCAACGCCTCAACGGCTCTTTCAACCAAGCCTCTCCTTAGTCTGTATTCTGCATCCGGTTCAAGGGAAGGGTTACCTGTGGGATGCGGAATTGCTATTGTCGGAACTATTC
>DAINSS010000029.1:0-28485 GCA_036741195.1 Clostridiaceae bacterium
AGGGGGTTTATTTGTTTCAATTGTTCCAATTGAAACGCACTAAAGTGCAACAACAGAATAAACACCCTGAAATTATAAATAATTTCAGGGTGTTTATTTTGTCCGACTAATTTTAATACCATAAATTTACTCATTCAAAATGTAAGGGTTAAAATCCATAGTATGCTTTTCTTAAGATATTTATCAGATCAAACTTTGTGACTGTAATCGGAGTGGTTGGTGTACATCTGTCAACCAATGCAATTTGTCCCATTTCATCCAAAGCTCCTTCAAAAAGGTTGGTGTCTATCTTTCCAAGCTCTTTTAAATTCCCTTCGATACAGATGGATTTATTTAGTTCTTCTATTCTGTGGATCAGATCCTCGCTGTCCTTCAAATTCAAAAGCCTTCCAAGTTCATCAAGTCTTATATGTACATCATTACATTTCTCCACATAGAATTTAAGTACATATGGAAGGAGGATGGCATTGAGCCTCCCATGAGGTATATGGAATTTACCTCCCAATATATGAGCCAAGGAGTGATTTATACCCAGCCCTGCATTGGTAAAGGCTATTCCGGCCATACAGGATGCTTCCAACATCTTGTTTCTTTCCCTTATCCTGTCGCCGTCTTTGTATACTTTAGGCAGTGAGTCTATGACTGTTTTTATTGCTTTTTCTGCGTAAATATCACTGAATGTAGTGGCTGCAGTACTAAGAAAGGCTTCAATGGCATGTGTGAAAACATCCATACCTGTATCTGCAGTTATCCTTGGAGGGACTGTCTTGGTAAACCCGGCATCCAAAATAGTAAAATCAGGAGCAAGGAGAGGATCAATCAATACTTTTTTAGAATCATCCTTTGTTATTATTAACGCTATTTCCTACCCCGGGCTTGAAAAATGGTGACTATCGGATAAAACTCCATACATTTTAAAATTAACATCTATTTATTTATCTGCACTTCAGGCTTAACCTAATTCTTAATCCCTTGGTATAATAGAACTGTAGAACAATTTAGATTCAATTTTCTATAACAAGCAGGAGGGCTGATCATGGAACCATTCATCGAGTATGAAGGAGCAATCTCATTTCAAAAAGTTCTTCTTTCAGATATAAAACCTTTTATGGACGAATATAAGTCCGGTCTTGATTTTTACGGAAACAGCTTCATGTCCCATCTTCAATCAAGAGCAAATCATTTTATGATTATATATAAGGATCGGAAAATCGGAATTATGGCTATTTTCGAAAAATCCCTGAGTCTTTTGTATATAAGGCCGCAATACAAGTTCTTGGACAGGCAAATATTCAAAAATGTACTTCAAGAATTTGAAATAGAAAGCGGTTATTCTTTATCCTGGGATCATCATACAATCCCCTTATTCACCGAATTCCAGGATTCTGTTCAGGTTCATGCTTACCAGTTTCAGCTACTGGATCCAAGACTTATAAAAACTCCCATGTTCAATTTAAAGGTAAGACTTGCAACCATGGCAGACGAGGAATTAATTAAAGAAATGGACTTTTTGAAGAACCCGGGCAGTTATATCAAGAAGCAGGAGGTTTGGATAACCTCCGATGATGAGGGAAAAGCAGTAGGATTGGGCTTGATTCAGCCCATGCAGTTCAGCGATGAAGCTCTGGATATAGGTGTATTCACGGATCATTTTTCGAGACGAACAGGCATTGGCAGCTCCACACTTGCACTTTTGATGAAAATGGTCACTGATTCGGGAAGAACTCCGGTTGCAGGCTGCTCAGCCAAAAAACCCATCGGAAGGAGAACCCTTGAATCCGCAGGCATGACCTGTATCGGTTCTATTTTTAAATATACCTTCAAAAAATAAATACCCATAAAAAACTCCCCGGGAAGCAATCCTTCGATTACCTCCTGAGGAGTATTTTTTATCTGTTGAAATTACCCTTCAACGGTTCCATTTCTTCTATTAACTCCGGTACTATGGCCGGTACATAACAGCTTGGGAACCCCAATAAATCCTTATACACTGGCTCTGAGCCACCTTGAACTGTAAATTCATAGTATGGCAGAATGCAATCCTGTCCCCATACCTTAAAGTATAACAATTCTATTTTTTTAACAGTGTCCCAATCAGGAACTTTTCCAACTGAGGCAGATATAAACTTTCCTTCTTTGAATAGCTCCGATGCTCTATCTATGGTTATTATCGGATAATCTCCCACTTTTTTGGTTGGGTTAATATTCTCAATTGTTATATAAGCTAATGAGCCACTTTCGTCTAATAAAAAGTTAACTTTCTCCAAGTTATAGCTGACAATGTTATCTACATCCGACTGAAATGAATCAAAAATGGATATTCTGTACGACTTTTTCAGATTAGTAGAATAACCAAGAAATTCAACACTAACCTTTGGATTCTTGAAATCCGTAACAGCACTATACTTTGACTTAAGGTATTCAGCAATTTTCACTGCATCATCATATTCAACATTTTCTTCATACTTGTATTCATCAGGTAGTTTCAATCCTTTTTTCAAATTTATATCTATCTTGAAATCAGCTGAAACTGAGATTAAAAATTCGTCAGTATCAATCCTAAGTATTGATGGATTAAAATAGTCTTCTGGTACAGGATCTTTATCAAAAACTTTCTTGATAATTGCTGCTTTTTGCTCCTCATTCGGAGCATCATCTGTGATAGTCACCTTATCCAAATCTACACCTAAAGATTTTGCAGTTTTAAGCAAAAGCACTCTCATATACTCCAGTTCATCTTTGGTTGGTTTGGGTTCCCCTAATATCTTATCAGTTGATTTATATACCGGTAATTTTTCAATTACCATATCCTTGTTCCATGGATTGGAATTTACTAATTCAGATGCTTCATATGCCATAAGCCCACCCATTCCCAAACCCATTCCATTATTCTTCAAGTCTCTGTATGTTAATTTGGGTAATGGATTTTGTATTGGTGCTTCCGGTAAAGTAATTGGTGCAGTGGGCAATACATTTGAATATTTACCTTGAGGTTTTGTAGCCGGTACTGTAGCTTCGGCAGATGTTGATACTTTGGTGTTGTTACTGGGTACTTCTGAAATAATGTCCTCCGGTGAATTTCCCGGGAACAATTTTAAACCTGCAAAAACCACTATTGCCAAAAATGCAACAGCTGCTGCAATTTTAAACCATTTAAACTCCGTACTTTTTGACAAAAATTCCGAAGCTTCTGCATAATATTTATCATCTATTTCATTCATGGCATCTGAAAACTTTCTCTTATTCATAAAAATATCCCTTCTCCAACAAATGTTGTTTCAAATCACTGCGTAGCCTGGTAAGTTTTACAGAAACATTCTTCTCTGAAACCCCGGTTTTCCCGGCAATCTGAGAATAACTAAAACAAAATGCATATCTAAGCATGAAAATAACTCTGTTCTCTTTTTTCTGTTGTTCCAAAAACTCTTGGATTATTTTCCCTAGTTCTTTTGCCTGCACCTCTGACTCCACTGAGTTTGGTGATGACAATTGATATTCAAACTCGTCCATTGCAACATCATAATAACTGTTTCTTTTAACGGCATTTTTCTTGTGGTAAAGATTTAAGGAAGTATTTCTTATAATTTTACAGATATATCCGCGAAGCGGATTTGGTTTCGCAGGAGGAATGGCGTTCCAGGCACCCAGATACCCGTCATTAACTGACTCTTCAGCATCATGGTTGTCATTTAATATATTGAATGCAATATTCCTACAAAGCCTGCCATACTTGGCATCCAGCTCATAAATGGCATCCTCGGACCGTTTATTGAATAGATCAATTATCATTCCATCTTCCATAAGTACCTCCAAATTTCCCTCTTCATACATACACTAAAGAAATAAAACAAATTACTACAAAAGTTAAGAATATTTATCGGACCCTCTAATACCAATGATAATAGGTTATTCTGATTAACTTCAATAACATAATGAAAGAGTGTTCCCAAAAGCAGGCTGTTTATAATTTTGCTCTTAGGAACACATCCTTTAATTAAAATGAAATATTTATAGTCTTGAATTGATTTAACCCGACTTCAATACATATCAAATTCCCTGCTTTTTTTACTTATTTTTCTTCAATAATAGAGTCTTGTTTATCTCAATTACTTTGAAGGATTCATTCTCAATCAGTTTAAGAATATCCCCAACTTCACCTTGTACCAATACTCCAAAGCTTTTTACGCCGTTTGCTTCAGTATATTCCAAGGCAGTTTTGTACAGCCCCGGCTTTGTCGGGTTGTCAAGAATTCCAACTTCTTTTTCTCTTGAACTGAGATATCTTAATAAATCTTTAAAGTGCTCTTCATATCCAAAAGGTATATCTTCCTCACTTTTTTTGTAAGTAACTAGCCAGTCTAATAAATTGAAAACTTTAAAATCTTTAACTGCATTATAAAAACCAGGATAACCATAGCTTACAAGACTCAAATTCATTCCAAGAACTCTGCCATCCACCCATCCGTCATTAGTCTTAATTGCTGCCCATAAAAACTCAATTTTTTTATACTTATCGATAAGAGCTTTAATTTCTCTCATGTCCAAATCTTTTTCGAAAATCAAATTGCAGGAAATATAATTCACAGGCGATAAAAGTTCAAGACGACTCTTTGTTTTTTGTAAATCTTCTTTTGTTTCAACTCGTTTATACGTAGGTATTATCGGAACGTCAAATCTATAGGGTCTTCCAAAGCTTTTAAGATCGTTGTTCCAAATAATACGATCTTTGAGGACATCACCTGTAACCGATAAAGATGTCATTTCAAAATAATCAATTACGGAAAATGTTACATTATATGCTCCGTAGCCTTTTGGGGTCACATAGACTTCGCTCATTGGTTTAATCCCCGGATTATTAAGCTCCATGATTGCTTCGATGTCATAGTTGATATCCAAAGATTCGATTTCATTATCTGCCTTACTTGGATTGTAATATACGGCATTCATAATAGGAGACATTATCAAAGCAAGAAGTGCCAACAGAATCATGACTGTAGCTGCCGTAAAAAGGTAATTTTTTCTGAATCTCTCTTTTATCGCACTGTTAATGCCTTTCGACTCATTAACCTCTGCCAGTTGGGCTTCAATATTTTTATCACTGAAGGTGTTGTTCGCCTCATCGGCTAAATACTCTTCGAATGCTTCGTATTTTTCAAGTTCTGCTTCGATTAATTTGATTTCATCAAGTGAGGCAGTACCCGCCTTATATTTTTTTAGTATTTCTTTATAATCCATTTTCTTCCTCCATTTTGCTTCGCATTAAAATCCTGGCTCTATGTAATGCAGTTTTAACAGCACCTTTAGTCAATCCGGTCACCTTGCTAACCTCATCGATTGAAAATCTTGCATAATAATAAAGAACGATGATTTCTCTTTGAACCTCATTTAATTCCATTATCTTTGACATTAGTTCATTCCTCCCCTCCGTCAATATCACAATATCCTCCGGATTGGCATCGTTGCTTATGATATCGGTTGGGAATTGGCTGAAGGAGTATTTCTGATTTTTCCTGATATAATCTATAAATAAGTTTTTACAAACTTTGAACAGCCAATATTTAAAATAGGTGGTTTCTGAATCCAGAGAAAGAAAGGCTTTTAAGAAGGTCTCACTTGTAAGATCTTGTGCAAGATGTGTGTCATTACAAAGTGAAAATGCATAAATAAATAATGTACTGTAGTATTTAAGATAAACTTCTTCCAAGATATCTATTTTCACATCTTCACCCCTTTCACTTTATAAACGAAGCAAGCCACAAAAGGTTACAGCTTTTAATGAATAAAAAAAGTACTCAAATTCACTTTACCATGAATTTGAGTACCGGCTTATGTTATAGCAGTATTTTTCTAAATTTCTTATTATAAAACTTTATTCGAAGTTTACCCTAATCTCTTCTCTTCCAATTCCAAAGCGTCCATGAGGATATAGTTTTCGAGGTACATATGGATTAAAACTGAGTCTATCAGTTCTCCTATAAGTTCATAGGTCCTTGCGACTGTGAGGTCACCTTCTGCAGGAGCTTTGAAATCCTTGGTAAGCTTTCTCATGGAATCAATAATCTCTCCGACACCCTTATGATCCTCTTCAAGAATCTTCAGGTCTCTTCTTCCCTTTTCCAGGCTTCCGCCGTCTGTCAATGCGGAGTAAAGCACCGGGAAAATCTTTTTGTCTTCAATCAGATAATGTATTTCAATTTCTGATTTGAAAGTGGCAAAAAGCCTATGGAGACTGATGAGCTCGGTAGCCATCTTATCATAGTTCAATAACAATGACTTGTTTAAAAGTCTGTCTATTTCATACAACAGCTCCCTTTCTTTTACATGGTGGGTCATCTGAAGATGAAGTAACAACTCAGTCAACGGTAAATTTACCAATTCCTCGGTAAGATGCCTTTCCTCATGATCCCCGTTCATGAAGTCCTCCATCTCAGCAATAAAATTCTTCCTGTCATAGCCTTTTTTATCCAGAGCTTCGGCTAGATTATCCTCACCGCTGTTTGCAAAATCTATTCCCTTTTCTCTGAAAAAAGTTGCTAAAACGGTATTCTTTTTCAGTAAATCCCTTATCTTCAATAGTTCCATACATTACCCCCATGCCTGTCTCTATAATATATCATAAAAATGAATGTATTTATCAGAAATCATGTTGGGTAATATACAGAATTGGAAAATCGGAGTTTAAATGTCATCCTCAGGGATTTTTTTATTCTTTCTTACGTTTATTATTGCTTCTTTTGAGAGTGAATTCTTTGAGATTCTGTTGGTATTGAAGAATGGATTTGCAACCTTCTTGTACCTTATTATCATTGAATTCAGCTCAGCTCCGAACAACATTATCATGGATATCAAAAGCAGCCAGAACATCAATATTACGACAGCTGCCAGAGCTCCATAGAACTTTGAATAATTTGCAAAGTTATTTATGTAGAACTTGAAGCCAAAGGACACGAGCATGAATGCAATGGATGCAAAGGCAGCCCCGTGTATTGAATACTTGAACTTAATATTCCTAGACGGTACAAACATATAAAATATCAAAAAAAGGATGAATATAAAGAATGCCGGCATGACGGAGGTCATTATTGTATCAAAAATACCCATATTCAAACCCGGGAAAAATCCCTTAATCGATGCTATTATTGGGTCCGCAAAGACTACCAATAATAATGAACCGACAATTCCCAATGCCAGGAGCACAACATACAGAACTGCCATGAGATTGACGGTTATAATTGAACGGTCTTCCTTAATTCCATATATCTTGTTCAAAGCGCTGATAAAGGCTTTGAAGCCTCCTGCTGCAGCCCATATGGCCGCAATTATGGAAACAGATAAAAGCCCTCCGTTTTGATTTGTCATAACATCCTTTATAACTCCATGAAACATATTGAACGTATCTCCGGGCATGACTACTGAAAGCTGATCAATTATGGTTCCGGAGTCCAGATTCAAATAAGCAATCAAGGAAAACAGAAATATTAAGAACGGAAAAATGGACAATAGTAACGAATAGGTAAGCTGATATGCATAGGGAATTGCTTCATCCCTGGATGCTTTTTTCAACAGTTCTTTTATAAAGGTAAATCCTTTTTTCAATTCTTCCATGATCCCAACCTCCTTATCTGTTCATTTAAAAAATATTTTATTCCCCGGTAGTTTCTGTTTAAAGGGCTTAAAACACCTTCTGATTGGTTTTTTAATTACTTCGACTTTCGGATATCCTCACGAAGTCTGCCCATGATGATTTCATCCTTATATTCCCCGTCTCTGATTACAGCCTTTTTCTTTCTGCCTTCCACTACAAATCCGAACTTTTTATAAAGTGCTTCGGCAGCGTCATTCCCTGCCATCAGAGTCAACTCAAGCCTGTCCAACATCAGCCAGTTGTCTGCAATATCCAGAATTTTTTCAAAAAGTATGGTTCCTACTCCAAGACCGTGATATTTTGAACTGACAACTATTCCGACTTCTCCCCTGTGTCTTATTCTGAAGTTTTGAGCAACAGTAAGTGTGCAGATACCTACAATATTTTCTGATCCGTCTTCCTTTTCATCAACAGCCACAAGACAGACCGAATCCTTGTCAAATGCGATTCCCTTTGTTCCCTCAACCGAAATCTCATATTTGGAGAAGGGTATTGTCAGTGTAGTGTCGTAAACTCCCTTCTCTATCCTCATTTTATAAACCTGGTCTGAATCAGAGGCTTTTATACTTCTTACCGTTATTCCCATTTCTACACTCCCTTTACACTACTTTACAACAATATAATTAATACCCTATTTCTATTTTATTAACTTAATTTTTCTTCAGTTTCTGATTTCAGTTCTGATATATCTTTGATTGGGAACCAGTTATCCGGCAAAAGTCCCATTATTTCACGGCTTCTGTATCTTTTATCCATTATCAGAATGATTCCCTTGTCAGTTTCACTTCTTATGACCCGACCTCCGGCTTGGGTTATTTTATTCATGCCGGGATAGGTATATGCATACTTAAAGCCGCTGTCCTTTGTTTCATCAAAATAATCCTGAATCAGCTTCCTTTCAAAATCAAACTGTGGATATCCCACCCCTATTAAAGCAGCTCCGATTAAGGTTTCTCCCTTAAGATCTATACCTTCCGAGAATACTCCGCCCAAAACCATGAAGTATACCATGGTCCCTTCGGAACTGACCTCAAACTCCTTTAATGCTTCCTCCCTCTCCTTTTCGGACATGCCGGGTTCCTGTTTTTTTATTGTGATACTATCCTTGAAATCACCTTCAAAAATCTTGTAAACCTCGTTCATATACTTATAGCTGGGAAAGAATGCAATATAGTTTCCTGATTTTTTATCAACCATGTGCTTTATATTCCGGCTTATAGCCTCATAGGATTTGTCCCTCATCTTATATCTGGTGTCAATGTCGAAATCGCAGAAAACGTCCAGATTGTCAGGATCGAAGGGAGAACCCAGTTTAAGTCTGTAGTCTGACTCATCTCCTCCATAAAGCTCCATGTAGTAGTCCATGGGAGTCAATGTAGCTGAGAACAGGATTTTAGAATCCGCCCTCTCCATTGCAGCTTTAAGGTTGATTGCAGGATTAATGCAAAATAATTTATATAAGACATCAGACCCATTTTTTGTAACATAGGTCAGATAGCCTTCGTTATAAAGCTCGGTTATTCTTCTTAAGGCGATACATTCAAAATAAGTGTCGGTGAGAAGCTTATCCAGCTCCGGAGCTTCTTCTTTTAGCGATTGTCTTTTCTTCTGATTATGGTCATCGGTGAAAAATCTCTCACAGGATGCAATAAAGGTTTCTGAACGTTCAAGTACGTTAAAGTCATAATCCTTGTCAACAAATCCTTCGCCCGCTTCCTTTGCTTTTTCCCCAAGTTCATTCAAGAGCTTATCCATATCTCCGCTTGTTTTTTTAATTTCAGTTGAATATCCCTTAATTTCCTTCTTAAGGACCTTAAAAGGTTCTCTTGTAAGCTCTGCACTGAACATTGATCTTGCCCTGTCCAAAAGATTATGGGCTTCATCTATAAGAAAGGTATATCTTTCCGTTCTCTCATCAAAAAATCTTTTCAAATATACCCTGGGATCAAATGCATAGTTGTAATCACCGATAATAATGTCAGCATAAAGTGTCAGTTCCAGACTGTATTCAAATGGACAAACCATGTGTTTTTTAGAATACTCCTCAACAGTTTCCCTGGTCATAGCCTCTTCATTTTCAAGTATGTCAATGACTGCTGCCATTACTCTGTCATAATGCCCCTTGGCATATGGACAGTATTCAGCATTGCATTTAACCTCATCCATGAAGCATATCTTTTCCTTTGAGGTAAGGGTTATACTTCTGAGCTTCCCCCCTTCCCGCCGAAGCAGCATTATGGACTCTTCACCGATTGCTTTTCCTGTTCCCTTGGGTGTAAGGTAGAATATTCTGTCTATCTTGTTTTCTCCCAGGGCTTTAATAGAAGGAAAAAGAGCGGAAATTGTCTTGCCGATACCTGTCGGCGCTTGGATGAACATCCTCTTTTTTTCCTTTATAGTTCCATATACGGAGGTTGACATCTTCCTTTGCCCCGGTCTGTACTCCAAAAAAGGAAAGCTTGAAGCTTTAATCGAAGTATTTCGTTTTTCAAGCCACTTGAAATACAGGCTTTTGAGCCGGATAAATTTATTAAGAACCTCCACTGCAAAATCGGTAAGCTCTTCTTTTGTATACTCTACGTCAAAGGATCTGAATTCTTCAGTATCAATATTGAAATATGTAAGCTTCAAAGTAATTCTGTCTATATCATTAGCTTGCATCGCCATGTAGCCATAAAACTTAAGCTGAGCCCAGTGCAGGGGATAATCATTTTCTTCCAACTCCTCCAAGGGTCTATAGGTGCTTTTTATTTCCTCAATAAATTCCCATGGTACAAGACCGTCAGCCCTTCCATCCAATAGAATTTTAATGTCCTCTGCTTCATATTCAGTCTTAAGGTAGTATTCCTTAATATATTCAGTTTTAGATTCCATCATGTTTTTCTGATGAAGCCTGTGTACTTTAGAGCCAATTTCAGCCCTTTCAGGACTCATTAAAAGCATCTCGGAGCCTATATCCCCGGAGTATAAAATGCTTTCAACCAGGTTTCTCACGCTTATTTTTACTATATACATGTCAAATACCTACCTTATTAAAGAAATTATACTCTAAATTCCTCATCAAAAAACAAAAAAAGGAGCTGTAAAGCTCCTAGATAAGACTTTTGGCAAATTACAACAAGGCAGGTTTATTTTGCTTCGGCAATTATGGTCTTTGACAGATTGTTTATACTCTCTGACAGCATTTCCAGCTTGCCTTCTATCCTCATAAGAAGATATAAAGTTATAGCTATGGGAAAGCCCACATTACCTATAAAATCATACAGTTCCATATAATATCACCCCTTATTACAATAGGCATAAGGGGTGACAATGGCATCAATATACTAAAATACCTTGGTACTTTATCTAGTTCTCCCTATGGAGTAACACTAAGTATCCAGGATCTGTCTGACCTTCCTTTTGATGGAGCTGGATCTGGTCACCAGTATCAGAACCGTTATGAAACTTTTGATTCTCTCCAGATTCGATTCGTCCAGATTCAGGGGTTTGAGATATTCTTCAATCTTCATCTCTTCTCCGGTCAGAACGTCTGAATGTATGCTCTCAAATATCACAGTGAATATTCTGTAAGCTTCCTCCCAGGTGATGATATCATCCTCCTGATTGTTTATGTCGTTAAATGCCAGTGCAAATACCTTCTTGATATCCTCAGTGGTCAAAACCGGTCTCATATAGGATAAAAGGACCATCTGGATTACATGCATCCTTGTATATCCTCTTTTCCTGCCTTGGAAGGGTTTTGTCAAAACTTCACTTTTAATATAATTTTGAATAATATTACCGGTGAATTTTTCACCGGGGAAGGTTTCCTTTAAAAACTCG
This sequence comes from Clostridiaceae bacterium, assembly GCA_036741195.1. Classification (GTDB taxonomy): domain Bacteria; phylum Bacillota; class Clostridia; order Clostridiales; family Clostridiaceae; genus JG1575. The sequence continues at coordinate 11,471 of DAINSS010000029.1, forward strand.
ATGAGCTCAGATAAAAACAAGTCATGCTCAGGCATTGAATCTATTGAAACAGCTTTAACTCCACCCTTAACATTTTTCATCAGCTTAATATCCATACCCTCACCTCCATTTTTAATATGGTAATCTTTACTATATATAATATATTTCATAATGATTCTCAAAATCAATTAGTTTGTAAAAATAATTACAAATGGTTTACCAGCATATATACCTCATTCTTTTTAAGACCTCTCTCCCTGGCTGCCCTTTTGACCGCATCCATTTTTGACAGTCCCTCATCCATGAGACCTTTGACATGCTCTTCTATTGTCATTTCAGAGAACTTCTCCTGCTCCTCCGCAAGGATGGTTTCAGGGCTTTTCCCTTCCATGATTATTACATACTCTCCCCTTGGTTCTTTATCTTTGTAAACCTCAATAAGCTCTGTAATTGTACCTCTTTCATACTCCTCATAAACCTTGGAAAGCTCCCTTGCAAGTACTATCCTCCGATTTCCCATGACCAGGAGCAACAGCTCCAGGAATTCCCTTAATCTGTGAGGAGCTTCGTACAGTATTAAAGTTTCAGTTTTGTCCTTAAGCTCGTTTAATTCTTTTCTTCTTTTACTCCTGTTTTTATCTAAAAATCCTATGAAAGTGAATCTGTCTGTGGCAAGTCCCGAACCCACCAATGCAGTTATAAATGCTGAAGGTCCGGGGATTACATTAACCTCAAAGCCCTCATTGACGGCTTTTTTTATCAGGACATGTCCCGGGTCTGATATTCCCGGCATACCCGCATCACTCACCAGGGCCACAGTCTTGCCTTCTTTTAAGAGCTCAAGGATCCCCTCGCTTCGATATTCTTCGTTATGCATGTGATAGCTTATGGTATTAACCTGGGAGCCGATGTGCTTTAAAAGCCTTCCGGTAGTCCTTGTATCTTCGCAGGCAATGACATCTGCCGTTGTCAGAACTTCAGTCACTCTTTCGGATATGTCCTTTAAATTTCCTATCGGCGTCGGAACTACAATTAATTTACCCATGTCTTGAATCTCCGTAGATATTTTTTATGGCGTCGGTATACTCTCCGTTCGCTTCATATATTTCAATTTGCTTTTCCCATTTTAAATATGGCTTTTGGTTCTTCTTGCCTTCCACCAAAATTATATTTGGTGCTTTTCCTGCGTAGGGTGCAACTGTTTGAAGTCTTTTTGGTTCAATTCTGTATTTTCTCATTAAAGTTACAATATCAAGGAGCCTTTCAGGTCTTTGAACCAGAACAAGCCTTCCCGTATCAGTCAAAAGAATATCCGCAGCCTTGATGACATCTTCCAGGGATGCCTCCACCTCATGTCTGGCTATGGTAAGCTCATCCATGGGATTGATTATTCCTGAGCCAAGAGCCTTATATGGCGGATTGGCCGTCACCACTGAAAATTTCCCCAAAGTCTTCAATAAATCAAGATTTCTTATATTCCCTTCAAGGATTGTAACCCTGTCCTCAAGTTCATTTAATTTGACGGATCTACCTGCCATTTCAGCATATTTAGCCTGGATCTCCAGGCCAAATATCTTTTTTGATTCAGATTTTCCCGAAAGAAGGATGGGTACTATGCCTGAGCCTGTACATAGGTCAATCACCGTTTCATAGCTCTTAACCTGAGAAAAATAGCTCAATAAAACGGCATCGGTTCCAAACCTGAAGCCCTTTTTCTTTTGTATTATATTCAGACCTTTAATTTCAAGATCATCCAGTGTTTCATCCTGGTTAATAAAAGTTGATTTGTTACCCATAAACCCTTCCTTAAGGTTATAATTAAAATGAATTTGCCTATACCAGTTAATTTTATCATGTATGGGTATTTTAAATCTAAGTATTACGGAGAAATCATGGATTATATTCATAGACTCGACTACAGGATAATTCAACTAATAAATTCCAAACTAAGATATCGGATTCTGGACTTTTTTATGATTGCCATAACCTATCTTGGCTCTGACGTATTTGCCATGGGTTTGATTTTGGGACTGGTGCTTTTACCTGCACACTACTTCAGACCTTTTGCCCTTCAATCTGCCTTCAGCCTTTTCATCTCTGCCATATTGGTTCAGGTGCTGAAAAGACTCATCAGACGGAAAAGACCCTTTGAAGTAATAAAATCCTTAAGAACTATAAAAATCGGAGTTGATCAGTACTCCTTTCCTTCGGGGCATACTACGGCAGCCTTTGCTTTAGCCATGTCCATCAGTATATTGACATCCGGTATACTTTTATCCGTACTTTTCATGGTCTTGGCAGTACTTGTAGGCTTCTCCAGAGTATATTTAGGTGTTCATTATCCTTCGGATGTAATTTCAGGTGCATTCATCGGCAGTACCGTTGCTTTAATGGTTCATGCAATGATGATTTAAAGATAACTAATATATTAAGGAGAAGCGATGTTTAAAGAAACTGAAGGAGTCATTTTTGATTTGGACGGAACCCTAGTGGATTCTATGTGGATATGGTCCAAAATTGATCTTGACTTCATAAATGAAAGAAAACTTTCCATAACCCCGGAGGAGCTCATGGGTGCGGTAGCTCACTTCTCATTTTTAGAAACGGCCCAATATTTCAAAGACAGGTTCAACCTGCCTGAGACAAAATTTGAAATTGCCCGCATATGGCATGGTATGGCTGTTAAGGAATACGGAGAAAATGTCCGGCTCAAAAAAGGAGTCAGAGAATTTTTAAAGCTTCTGAAGAGCAAAGGAATTAAAATGGGCGTAGCCAGCAGCAATGCCAAGGATTTAGTTATGACCTGCCTTAAGGCAAATGAAATAGATGAATTCTTCAATGTCGTAGTAACCACGGATGAAGCCGGAGCTTCCTCAAAGTCGGAGCCGGATGTTTATTTGTATGCCGCCGAAAAGATGGGTATACAACCGGAAAAAGCATTGGTATTCGAGGATGTATTACACGCAATGAAGGGTGCAAAAAAAGCCGGTATGAAAGTTATAGGTATAAGAGATATTCATTCGGGTGCCCCTGAAATTGAAATTTTAAACGTTTGCGAAGTTTATTTAAATGATTTCACAAGTTTCAACGAAGATTTTTTATCAGTCTGATATTCAACAAATAATATGGAATCTTCATCAAATTTAAACAATATGTTAGAATTTAAGCAGAAAAACCATGGGGGTAAATTTCATGTATAACAAAGATATGGTAAAGCTGGGAACCCAGCGTTCTGTAATCAGAGAATTGTTCGAATGGGGTAATGAAAGAGCAAAAGCCGTCGGTCGTGAAAATATATTGGACTTCAGTATGGGAAATCCAAATGTACCTGCACCGGCAGCCGTTCAGGATGCAATAATGGATCTGGTCAAGAATGAAAGTCCTGTATTCTACCACTCCTATACCTCCTCGGCCGGTCTTGTTTCTGCAAGAAAAGCCATTGCCGATAATCTCAATAAAAGATTTGATACCAACTTCACTGAGAATAACCTGTATCTTACCTGCGGAGCAGCCGCTTCACTTAATATCACTTTAAAGGCTTTGACTGAAAATCCCGACAACGAAGTGATTGCAGTTGCACCGTTTTTCCCTGAATACAGATTCTTCACTGAAGCACAGGGAGCTAAATTCGTTGTTTTAGAAGCTGATCTTGAGCATTTCCAAATCGATTTTGAAAAACTTGAAACCTTGATAAATGGAAATACCAAGGCAATAATAATAAACACACCAAATAACCCTTCCGGAGTAATCTACTCTGAAGAAACAATTGAAAGACTTGCAAAGCTTCTGACAGAAAAATCAGAGAAATACGGACATCCGATTTTCATAATCTCGGATGAACCATACAGAGAACTTGTATATGGAGGAATCAAGGTTCCTTTCGTGACAAAGTACTACAGAAACACAATTGTAAATTATTCCTGGTCCAAATCTTTGTCCCTCCCAGGCGAAAGAATAGGATACATACTGATACCTTCCGAAGTTGATGAATTCAGTAACCTTTATGCTGCAGTGGCAGGCGCAGCCCGTATACTGGGATTTGTCTGTGCACCGTCACTATTCCAAAGAGTAATTGAAAAATGTGTTGATCAGATGCCGGATGTCACAGTTTATGAGACAAACAGAAATCTCCTGTATGATAATCTGACTGCCATGGGATATAAGATGGCAAAACCTGACGGAGCATTCTACGCCTTCATCGAAGCTCCGGACAAAGACTCAAAGCAGTTCAGTGAATATGCAAAGGAAAAGAATATGCTGATAGTACCCGGCACAGGCTTCGGCACTCCTTCCTATGTAAGACTTTCCTACTGTGTTGATACGGAAACAGTCAAAAAGAGCATTAAAATTTTCGAAGAAATAATGAACGAAAAATACAAATAGAAATTATCAGACCCGGTCCTCTGCATCAGCGGCGACCGGGTCTGATCTTAAGTTTTATAAATTGTTTATTCTGATTTATTTTGAAAAATACTTGTCCCTTAACTCCTGGATCAATTCGTTATATTTTTCCATCTGCTTTTCCTGCATAAGAGCATTTTTAATTGTATCCTTGACATCATCAAAGGACTGAAGCTCTGCATTCTTTCTGTCATAAACCTTTATTAAGTGGTATCCGAACTGTGTTTGTACCGGCTCGGAAACTAAATCAAGATCAATGTCAAATGCAACATTTTCAAATTCAGGAACCATCATTCCTCTTCCAAAGCTGCCGAGATCTCCTCCTGCTTCCTTGGATGGGCATGAGGAATATTCTTTTGCAGCATCCTCAAATGACTTTTCTTCATTTATGATCTGGTTTCTGATTTCATTTGCCTGTTCCTCTGAGTCAACCAAAATATGCATTGCGCTTACTGACTCGGGACCGCTGAATTCAGCAGGATTGCTGTTGTATTTATCCAGAATTTCTTCATCTGTTACAGCTACATCCCCCATTATTCTGTTCATTGTGGCATTGAATCTTATGTCCTTCTCCGCCTGCTCCAATTGAGTTCTGTAGAAGTCATCATTCTGTACTCCGATTTCCAGTCCATAAGCATTTACAAGCTCCACGTTAACTATCTGGTCTAATAGCTGAGCTCTTCCGAATTCACTTTCAAAGTATGCCCTTCTGTCCGGCGGGAACTTTGCTATTGTGCTATCTACAATTTCTTCTGTTATTTCAATCCCATTTACTGTTGCCAATACTTTTTTATTATCTTCCAAAATTTTATCTCCTTAGAAAATTAGTCAGATTCTATTGTAACATACAAGTCATTTTTAGGCACTTTTGGAAATTAACATAGAGGTACGGTATATTAAAATGCTTCTATGCACTAAAATGTATATAACAACATAATTTGGAGGTTTTTTAATGATTAAAGAAGGAATTAAAGCTCCTGACTTCACATTGCCGGGAACAGGAAACAAGGACTATAAGCTATCGGATTACAAGGGGAAAAAAGTCATATTATATTTTTATCCCAAGGACAATACACCTGCCTGAACAACCGAAGCCAACGGTTTCGGGAAAAACCACAACAAACTTACCGATATTAATGCGGTTGTCTTAGGTGTAAGCAAAGATACTCTGGCATCCCATGACAAGTTTACGGATAAACTAAATTTACCCTTTGTACTTCTGTCTGATACTGATGCAAAGGTATCAAAGCTTTACGAGGTTTATAAAGAAAAAACTCTTTTCGGGAAAATTGGTCTTGGAATTGAAAGAACTACCTTCATAATTGATGAGAAGGGAAAGATAGTTAAAATCTACAGAAAACCAAAAACAAATGAACATGCCGATGAGGTTTTAAGCTTCCTCACGGGAGAGGTAAAAAATAATAAATAAGGTAAAAAAAGTACAATGAATTCATTGTACTTTTTTTGGTGGCTTCACTCGGAATCGAACCAAGGACACGAGGATTTTCAATCCTCTGCTCTACCAACTGAGCTATGAAGCCGTATTTAACTAACTTTTTATATATTACAATACCCGGGATATATTAGTCAAACAATTTCTGCAATCATTGCTAAAAATCAAAGATTATTTTTCTTTTGATAACATTAATTTAATTTACTTTTCATATAAGGAATATACTATCAATTTAAAGAAAACATTTTGGGAGGAATAAAAATGATAGATATAGAAAAAGTAGACAGAGTAATGGCTTCAACAGGAAAAGGATATGAAGAAGTAAAACAGGCACTAATCGAGACTGACGGTGATGTGGAAAAAGCAATCCAAAAGCTCCTTAATATTGAGCCGGAGAAAAATACGTGGAAAAAGAGCGATAAAAGCGTAGTTGATGCAATTGTTGACGAGATTAAGAAGATCTGGGAAAAAGGAAATGCATCCACACTACTCATTGAGAAAAACGGTGAAACAGTTGTAAAGCTGTCCCTGGCAGTCGGAACAATCGGTTTTGTCCTTGCAACCATCCCATCAATCATTGGTCTGGGAGCGGCAATCTTAACCGACTACAAGATCTCGATTATCATGGATAACGGAGATGTAGTAAACGTAAATGACCTTGCTTTAAAAAACAAGGATAAATAGGTCAAAGCCATACCATAAATTAAAACATACCGTATTACACATAATTTAACTTTTTTACCCCTGTAAGCCGATCATATTTGTGCTTATGGGGGTTTTGTCCGTATATGAATATACTGTCCTGCATCAAAGAAAAAAGATTCAGGGTTATACAGCCGATACTTCCCTGAATCTTTATGTTTATATTCTATTTGAAAAGGATAATTTATCCAGGTCACACTCAACAATAATTTTTGAGATATAGCCTCTGAATTCATTTACTGTTGATTTGTCTAAATTAGACAATCTTACAAACGGAGCAATACAAACTCTTTTTAAAATTGGCTTTATATTCTCCTTGGAATTTTTGAAATCCCATTTGCCTATTTCTTTAAGACTGGTATATGCCGGAACTTCGCCGGCATCATCCTTAATGGTAATGTATCCGTCGATATATTTAACATCAATTTTCCCGCTGTTATCCGTTTGAATGTTTGATGTAACGACTTTAATGTGCAAAGGGGCAGTCATCAAAAGTAATACAATAATTGCAAATTCAAATATGCTTTCCCGAATTAGTGTTTTTTGCCATTCCGGCTTCTCCTTCCCAGTGTTATAAATATATCATTCTATGAATAGGATACCACAGGATTTTCCGTTTATGGTTAGAGAATTGTTTCCCCGGGGAGCTTAGTGCCTTAGATGTGGTTAAAAAAGGATAATGCTGACTTTGATATCAAGCAAGGCCAGCATTAAATTAAATTTATTATTTATAAAATTATATGCAATTCAGCTTAAACCAGAAGGTGCTGCCTGAGCTTCCCATACTTTCTACACCGTAGGTGCCTCCGTGGGCACTGATGATTGTCCTGACTATGGCAAGCCCCATTCCGGAACCGGTGACTGCTCTTTTATGATTTGATTTTGACTTATAGTATCTTTCCCATATAAGCTTCTTCTCTTCGGGTTTAATTCCGGGACCGTGGTCAGTTACTGAGAATAAAGCGGTAGTACCTGACCGTTCAACTTTAACCCTGATGGTCTTATCCTCTTCAGAGTAGTTTACAGCGTTTATGAGGAGATTATAAATAACCTGCTTGATTCTCGAAGCATCTGCATTTACTTTGATTTCCTCCGTTGATTCAAAGGTCAGATCATAACCGTCTTTTTTGACAAGTGTTGCCACCCTTTCGGTTTCAGTTTTTGCAAGGTCTGAGAGATCAAAGTTTGTTTTATTAAGTTCTTCGTGATTATTGGACATTTTGGAAAAATCCAATACATCATTTACCAAGGATGTAAGTCTTCTGGACTCCTCAATAATTATCTGTGCATTTTCCGGATTGTTCTCCCCCGGAATATCCCTCATAGCCTCTGCATAACCCTCTATCAATGTTAGAGGAGTTCTAAGATCATGGGATACATTTGCCATGAGCTCTTTTCTGTAAGTCTCCATTTTCCCTAACTCATCCTTGGCATAGTTCAAGGTTTCGGATAATTCCTCCACCTCTTTGTAGCCTTTGCCTTTGAAGGTGACATCATCGGTTCCTTCTGCAAATTTTACAGCATCCGATATTTTCTTAGAAATTATCCAAGCCATTAAAATCGAGGCTGCAATCATGAATATTGCCAGGTATAAAAACAGGTTCTTTATAGTATTAACCGTGGCATCTATAGGTCTTAAAGCCGAAATGACAGTTACAAACCTGCCATCGTCCGTATGTTTTAAATGGACAACATATCCCTTATTAGTAGAAATATCCGTAAGCTCACTTGCTTTTGCCTCAGTTGTTATTGCTCTGATCAGGGTGTCTCTAATGACAGTCAAATTCCTGTACATTTCTGTTCCTGCAGATCCCGTCGAAAACAACGTCAATCCTCCATCCTTGTCTGCAATAGCTATGCTTACGTCATTGGACAGGGATTTTGAGTTCATATACTCACCGATTTTATCCTCATTGCCGGTATTTATCTCATGTACTATATTGGAAGCAATCTCCTTGGCTTCCCCGGTTCTAACAAACCTGTAGAAATCCTCCATGAATACAATCTGGAGCATCCATAAAACAAAAAGCAGTATGGCAGAAAATATTGAAAGATAAAGTAACAGCTTCCAACCGATACTCGGTTTATTAGTCTTCATTTCCATATCAGTTTTCAAACCTGTAACCTAAGCCTCTTAATGTGACAATTTCTGTTGCATACGGCCCCAGGGACTTTCTTAATAGCTTTATATGGGTATCCAGGGTACGGTCATCGCCAAAAAAGTCATAACCCCATACCTCGGTTAAAATCTTTTCCCTCCCCAAGGCAATTCCGCGATTCCTTACTAAATAGAACAGTAAATCATATTCCTTGGGAGAAATTTGGATTTCAGCTCCGTCCACAATTAAGCGTCTGGCTGTAAAATCCACCGTAAGCCCGCCTTTTGTAAAAACGTCAGCCTTGGAGTTTGCTGTTTTTGCCACTCTTTTCATTATGGCATCTATTCTCATCATAAGTTCCCTTGAAGAAAATGGCTTTACAACGTAATCATCCACTCCCAGGTCAAAGCCGTGGATGATGTCATATTCTTCGCCCCTTGCCGATAACATGATGACAGGAATCTCTGAAAACTTTCTGATTTCCTTCATGGCGGTAAAACCATCCATCTCAGGCATCATGACATCCATGATAATTAGATCAAAATCGCCGTTTTTCACAGCAGTTACTGCAGCTGCACCGTCTTCAGCCTCAGATACCCTGTGACCTGAAAACTCGGCATACTTCCTTATCAAGGACCTGATTTTATCCTCATCATCAACGACTAATATATTAAACATGATCATTTCCTTTCAAAAGTCATAGTTTATTTACCCATGACTTATTTCATTCCGTTTATTCAAGTATATAGTTTAGGGAATGCTTTTGCATTCCCTGTTGTTTTTATTTTTATGTCTAATACTAATTTAAGGAGACCGATGAGGTCTCCTTAAATAAAAGAGAGGAGAAAAGAAGAAACTTCTTTGCAATCAAATCTACACCCAACTAATGATTTGATTGCAGGAATTATTGTTCCTTACTCTTATATTAATCTTGCTTTATGAAGGTAAGTTGTTTTCTTTGTGATTGTTATGTGAATTTTATAACCTTTGTTTGCGTACTTTGCTTTTCTTTAACGGTATTCCTGCTTTAAGCTTTGAAATAACCATCCTATAGAAGATAATCACACCGGTCATACCCTTGAACACCGTACTGATGCTTATTGCCCACCATATACCCGAAATTCCCAATGAGGTATTCATCAAAATCAACGCAGCGGGAATTCTCAAAGTTTGGAAAATTATGTTATAGGTAGCAGGTACGGTAGTCAACCCAACACCGCTGAATGCTCCGTTGGTTGATATTTCAAGGGATTGAAAGAACTGAGATATACCTAAAATTACAAGATAAGTAACTCCCATTTGTACAACATACTCAGGCTCTTTAATAAAAATTGAGAATAACTGCCTGGGAAACAGCATCAAAAGTCCGGTTGCGAATAATCCGATACTTCCTACTACTGCCATTCCTGTATAGTATCCCTTGACAACCCTTTCATTTTTCCCCGCTCCATAATTTTGACCTGTAAAAGCAGAAAGAGCAGAGGAAAATCCGGAAGCCGTCATCCAAGAAACAGATTCAATCTGACCGCCGACTCTTTGTACGGAAACAGCCTCAATACCTGCCGAAGATACTACCCTTCCGATAATTATTGAAATGGAAGTAAAAATAAAATTCTGGAATGCCATCGGTCCGCCTATTCTCAATATGGATCTTAGAGGAATCATCCTTACAGGTGAAAAAATATTAATTTTTAGATATTTGTCTTTTCTGATTCTCAGGTAAATGAACAGAATGCTGAAGGTAGTTATTTGTGCCAGTATGGTTCCCATGACGGAACCTATGACGCCGAAGCCCTTGAAACCAAAGCCTCCGTATATTAAAAAATAACTGGACAGTATTTTTACTGTTACACCTGAAATATTCCCGACAAAGGGTATACCTGAATATCCTCCGGCATTGAAAATACCTTCCAAAACATAATTTGTGAACATCAACGGAAAGGTAAAAACCAGGATTGACAGATATCTAAGGCTGATTTCCACAACCTCCGGATCATTCAAATTAAAGAAACCTATAAACTGTTTTTTAATTAAGAATCCCAATATGGAATATGCAAATGCAAGCATCAGTGCAAGCTGAATTGCTGTTGTGGCATATCTTCTTGCTCCATCCTCGTCCTGTCTTCCAAGACTTTGAGATACATGTACCTCAGCACCTACCCTGCTCAACGTCATGAGGGATTGTGACAGCATGGCGAAAAATCCCGCAGTACCAACAGCTGCAGCTGCCTTAAATCCCAGATTCCCCACAAACTTCATGTCAAACAAATTATATGCCATTTGAATGAATGAGGATCCCATTATGGGTATTGCCAGCTTTGTCAATTTTGTTACGATACTGCCTTCAGTTAAGTCCAGCTTTTTTTCAAGCATTAATAGTTACCTTTTTTCTTTCTTTAATTTCCCGTAAATCCCGGATTTCTTAGCCTGATCTTTTTCAAGCTCTTCCTTGGTTTTTTTCTTATTCATTTCATCAATTCTCTTTTGAGCAACCTCTGTTGAGGCAACTGTCCTGATCATTGATTTGATTTCCTCGGCTTTTTTAAATCTCATGGCTGACCAGTCATCATCTACAGAAAACAGACTGACCGGTTCATAACCGAATTCGCCAAGCATTGGCCACAATATATCTCTTGAAATATCGGACTTATAATTTTTCGAGGTTTTCTTAGGGTAGGTCAAATAAATCCTTCCCTCTTCATTAAGTGCATCAACAGCAATTTTCTTATATTTTACCACATCGGCGAGTTCATATAGAAACACCATGACAAATCTGAATTTGTTTTTATCGTTTTTCTCATCGAACTCCACTTTTGGTGCTTCTCCGAAGACGGAGAATGCTTCTTCTTTGAAGCTTTCAGGAGCATTAAGAACCAAAACCGGCACTTCACCCTTATACCCAAGCTTTTTCAAAACTTTTTCCAAAATATCAACTCCTTAAAAATTAAACCCGTTAAACTATTTTAAGAGTCCAGTCCTCACAATTCCATACATCTGTCACAAGTTGACTGTAGAACTCATTTTCATGGCTGACACACAGAATTGAGCCTTTATATTCTTTAAGCGCACGTAAAAGCTCATCCTTTGCATCCTGATCAAGATGATTTGTAGGCTCATCAAGTATTAGGACATTACTTTCCTTGTTCATTACCTTTGCAAGTCTGAGCTTTGCCTTTTCTCCGCCTGACAATACACAAACCTTGCTTTCAATCTGCCTTGTTGTAAGCCCGCACTTTGCCAATGCACTTCTTACTTCATATTGGTTATAAGATGGAAATTCCTTCCAAAAATCTTCTATGCAGGTATCATATATAGTTTCTTTTATTTCCTGCTCAAAATATCCGATCTGAACAAATTCTCCGATTTCCACCTCTCCTTTTAACGGTTGGATAAGTCCCAGAAGGCTTTCCAGAAGAGTAGTCTTACCTAGCCCGTTAGCCCCGGTTAACGCAATTTTTTGACCTCTTTCCATGGTCAGGTTTAATGTTCTGGTTAATGGCTCATCGTAGCCGATAACCAAATCATTTGTCTGGAAAATCACCCTGCTTGGAGCTCTTGCAGTCAAGAAATTGAACTCAGGTTTCGGCTTGTCCTTTACAAGCTCAATTCTTTCCATTTTATCCAGTTTTTTCTGCCTAGATTTTGCCATATTAGATGTTGCCACCCTTGCTTTATTTCTTGCAACAAAATCCTCAAGTCTGGCAATCTCCTGCTGCTGACGGGTAAAGGCGTCTTCAATCTGCTTTTTCTTTGCATCGTAAACAGCCATGAATGAGTCATAGTCTCCCACATACCTTGTAAGAAGCCTGTTTTCAACATGGTAAATAATATTTATTACCTCATTTAAAAACGGGATATCATGTGATATTACTATAAATGCATTTTCATAGGCTTTAAGATATCCTTTAAGCCAGGTTATGTGCTCCTCATCAAGATAATTGGTAGGCTCATCCAAAAGTAATATCTCAGGTGTTTCAAGCAAAAGCTTTGCTAAAAGCACCTTAGTTCTTTGTCCGCCGGACAGATCGGAAACATCGGTATTGAGTCCTGAATCCTTAAGCCCCAATCCGGCTGCTACCTCTTCTACTTTAGAATCAATATTATAAAAATCACTGTGGTCTATGATATCCTGCAGAGTTCCCATCTCATCCATGAGCTTTTCAAGCTCTTCAGGTGTTGCAGACTCCATTTTATCACCAATATTGATAATTTCTTCTTCTATTTCATATAGGTAAGCAAATGCACTCTGGAGTACATCCTTAATGGTATCTCCTTTTTTTAGCACTGCATGCTGGTCCAGGTATCCGACTCTGACTTTTGAGTTCCAGATTACCTCCCCTTCATCAGGCCTCAGCTTCCCCGTTATTATGTTCATGAAGGTAGATTTACCTTCGCCGTTTGCCCCTAACAGACCGACATGTTCTCCTTTGAGAAGCCTGAAGTTGACATCCTCAAAAATTGCCCTGTCACCGAAGCCATGGCTCAAGTCTTTAACTTGTAATATACTCATATAAAATCCCTTTAAATTATAGTGTTCTGTGTTTATTGTAAGTTGGAGAATTTTTAATTTTAAAAATCAAGTATTAAATAATTTCTAACCAACATACTTTCCGTAATCTTCTTCCATGAGCCTAAGAAGCTTTTCAAGGGCAAATCTTACCACTCTTCTTCTTAGCATGTTTCTTCTTCCTAAAAACTCATTTTTATATACATAGGTTCTTCCCTTGTAGTAAATGCCTACATAGGTCAATCCCACCGGTTTATCCGTACCGTCTGAGGAAGGTCCTGCAATCCCTGTGGTTGATATGGCAATATCCGTGCCGCTTTTTGCCTGGCAGCCTGTTGCCATTTGCAGTGCTACTTCTTCAGATACAGCTCCGTATTTTGCAAGTGTAAATTCAGATACACCAAGATCCCGCTCCTTGGCTTCATTTGAATAGGTCACATAACCCTCTGTATACGACTTGGAAATCCCTTCTTCACAATTTATTATTGTTGAAGCCAGAAGACCGCCTGTAATTGATTCAGCTGTCGATATGGTTAATTTATACTTAAGAAGCAACAGGGGTACAATTTCCTCCAAGGTTTGTTCACCGAAGGCATAGAATTTGTCAGGCATTCTTCTGATTATTTCATCTGCAACGGGTTTTATTATCTCATGGCACTCCCGTTCGGAACTACCCATTGCAGTAACTCTCAGAATACACTCCCCGTCTTTTGCATAAGGAGCAACAGATGGATTTGCTTTTTCAGTAAGGTCTTTCACATTCAAGGCAAGTTCCCATTCACCGATTCCCGTAAATCTTAGAATCTCAGACTTTATGGTTTGCCCTGAAAGTTTCTCAATAAAAGGTTTGACCTTGTTTTTAAACATGGGTTCCATTTCCTTTGGAGGTCCCGGAAGAACTATGATATATCTTCCTTTTCCGTCTCCCATGATTGCTCCCGGTGCAGTTCCGTTGGGGTTGTCCAAAACAATGGCGTCTGCAGGGAACATTGCTTGTTTCTCATTTCCCCCATGCATAGCCCTGTTGTTATTGTGGAAGAAGCATTTGATTTCTTTAAGGCTTTCCTCGTGCATTACAAGCTCTTTTCCAAGAACTTTGGCTGCAACTTCCTTTGTAATATCATCACCTGTAGGCCCAAGTCCCCCGGTTGTTATTACAATTTCGCAACTTCTCAACGCCCTTTCAAAAGCTTTTGCAAGCCTTTCCTCATTGTCACCGACACTGGTGTGTCTGTATATTCCGACACCCAGCTCCGCAAGCTCCTTGGACAAAAACCAGGTATTGGTATTTAGAATATCTCCCAAAAGTATTTCTGTTCCAACCGTTAATATTTCCGCTTTCATTTTTTCTCCTTAAATCTCCATATGGGATGTATCACCAACGGAAATTATTTTGTTTCCGTCTTTATTTATTTCAACCCTTGTAATACTTGTTTGTTTCATTACAGGTTCCTTCAGGAATTTTTTAAAATCCTCTCCGGTAATAACATGCATCAGAGCTTTCACAGTCATACCATGGGTGACAACCAAAGCTTTTTCAAAACCCTTTGTATTAATAATCGCCTCGTATGCTCTTCTTATTCTCTTTATGAACTCATTGAAGCTTTCACCTTTTTCACTGATATACAGATCAGGTTCATTCCAATACCGATAAACCCTTTCCGGTTCATCTCTTTTAAGCTCATCAAGGCTTATTCCTTCCCATTCTCCTAAGTTCATTTCCTTAAGATCCTCAAGTACAACTACGGGAATATTTCGGCTCCCTACTGCTATCTTAGTGGTCTCCATAGCTCTTTTCAAAGGAGAAGTAAAAACCATATCTATATTATTTTCATCCAATACCTTGGACAGGTCTTTAGCCATTTTCCTGCCCCTTTCGGTGAGTTCCGAATTTCCCCAGCCCTGGAACCTTTTCTCCAGGTTCCACATGGTTTCCCCATGTCTGGTTATATATAATTCCATAATAAGTATCTCCCTGTCTTCTGTAATGCGACATTAAATCCTGATAAATTTCTTTCAGGGTAATATCGTCCACCCTGTTTTTTACCAATATTATTATAACCTAAAGGAGGGTTTATTGAGTGAAAACTGTTTTTATTTACAATAATAATCCCAACTGTAGTAAAAATTAAAGGACCTGTGTTTCCACAGGTCCGGGAGCGGGGTTGTCAGATCTATTTATTTGACGTCATAATCGTAATAAATGTTTCCATCCTTAAGCTTTTTGTTATAGTCTTTCAGAAGATTAACAGCAACACCGCTGAGCGCCAACAACGCAATCATGTTTGGTATAACCATTAGTCCGTTGAAGGTATCTGCCAGGTTCCAAACCAGATCAACTTCCTGCATTGATCCTATTACTATAAACGCACAAACCAGGATTCTATATGGCAACAAACCATTCTTTCCGAATAGATACTTAATATTGGATTCTCCGAAATAATACCAACCTACAACAGTTGTGAATGCAAAGAATGTCAGACAAACTGCCAAGAATATTTCTCCGCCTCTGCCAAATGCAATTGTGAATGCTTCCTGAGTGACAGTTACACCCTTCAAGGTCGGATCCATATATGATTTGGTTACAAGTATCGCAAAGGCAGTTGCAGAACAAACCAGAACTGTATCTATAAATACACCTACCATTGCTGTAAGTCCCTGTTCTGAAGGATGATCAACATTTGCTACTGCATGGGCATGAGGTGTGGAACCCATACCTGCTTCATTGGAGAACAAGCCTCTTGCAATACCTTTCTGCATTGCCTGCTTAATGGTTGCACCGAGTATACCACCCATCACTGCATTACCTGAAAAAGCTGACTTGAAGATTAATGTGAATACCGGTATTATCTGATCTCTGAAAATTATTAAAATTACTATGGATGCCAAAATGTATATAACAGCCATTACCGGAACTACCAATTCTGCAAAGCTTGCTATCCTCTTCATACCGCCTATGAAAATCAAAGCGGCTGCAACGGCAACTGCTATTCCTACTGCGACATAAGGTATGCCAAAGGCTCTGTTTACTGCACCTGCAATTGAGTTGGACTGCACCATGTTACCTATGAATCCAAGGGCAATAATAATAGTAACCGAGAAGAATGCAGCAAGTCCTTTAGACCCCAAGCCCTTTGAAATATAGTACGCAGGACCGCCGACAAGGTCTCCATCCTTACGCTCACGATATTTTTGAGCCAGGACAGCTTCTACGAATATTGTTGACATACCGAGGAAGGCTGAAACCCACATCCAGAAAATCGCACCGGGACCGCCGCTTAAAATTGCAGTAGCAACTCCCGCCACATTACCTGTACCAACCTGTGCTGCAACTGCAGTTGCCAGGGCCTGGAAGGATGACATTGAGCCTGCTTCCTTTGCCTTTTTCTCTTTGCTGAACATAGGTCCAAATACATGCTTGAACGCTTTGCCCATTTTTGTTATTTGTGGAAACCCTAGTCTGAAAGATAAAAATAAACCCATACCTATAAGTCCGTACATTAGGAAATAGTCCCACAAATAATGATTTACCAGCTGAATAACCTCTAACATTGAAACACCACCTAATTGTTATTATATTAACATTATAGACCAGTTTCTCCTTGTTTCAATTCAACATTTTGTCTTGTTCCGAATAATTACTATTATTCCAAAATCCTTATAAACAGCTGATATTCATTAAATTTACAGAATATACATAATTGTTTATTTTTTAACGTTATTATTCGTCTGATTTGATTTCAAATGTTATAAATAATTGAGGATTTCTGAATCTTTAAATTTCCTCAATTATGCTAAAAAGGTACCTCAAAGAGGTACCTATGGGTAATTCGCAATGAATTCACTATTTTATTTATTAATTGAAAATCTGCTG
>DAINSS010000029.1:28495-33924 GCA_036741195.1 Clostridiaceae bacterium
GTTTTATTATTGTTTCTTACTTTCAACAATTGCTAAAGCAACGGCTCCGATTACACCTGTATCCTGCAGGAGTCCGGAAGGAACTATTTTTACCTTGTCCACCATGAAGCTGAAGGCTCTTTTCCTTGCTGATTCTCTGACTTTTTCAAACATCATATCTCCTATTCTTGTTACACCGCCGCCCAGGGCGATGACATCGGGATCAAAGATCAGGATAAGGTTGGCTATACCGATCCCTAATGATTCAAAGGCATCGTCGAGAATTTTTATTGAGACTTTGTCTCCTTTCAGGTATTCATCATAAATTTCTTTTGCCGAGATATCTGAGTATTTTGAAAGTGTGGTTTCTTTTCCCTCTGCTATGGCTTCCAATGCCCTTTTCGATATTGAAAATCCGGAAGTCAGGGATTCTAAATCACCATAATTCCCACAATTACACCTGTGTTTGGAATTAGGATCGATTGTGATATGCCCGATTTCCATAGCATTTGATGATGACCCGTTATATGGGGCACCGTTTAATACGGCTCCGCCGCCCACTCCTGTGGATACAGTCATATAAAGAACATTTTTAAAGCCCTTACCTGCACCGAACATCCACTCTCCGATGGCTGCTACATTACCGTCATTTTCAAGATATGCCGGTATCCCAAACTTTTTGAAAAGGGGCTTAGTAAGACTATAATCACGGAATGGCAGATTAGGTGTAGTTATAATCTTACCTTCGCTGGAGTCAACTGGTCCCGGAGTACCTATACCGATGGAAGCTATATCAGAAGCTTCCAACCCAGCATTCTCCAATACAGAGCTCACGGTTCCTATTATCTTATCCATAACGTATTCTTCGCCTTTATTTGCCTCTGTGGGAACAGTCAGCTTTTCAAGGAGTTTGCCTTCAAAATCAGCAATGGCAGTAGTAATTTTTGTACCGCCAAGATCAATTCCTATGACATATTTCTTCATGCTATCTTCCTCTATTTATATACTATATTCCGATATTATCTATGTGAAATTATATCACAGGAAACATGGTAAAAGGGCAGGAACAGGTTTTCTGCCCCACCCTTTAATTTTTTATTTTTAATTAGTTGTTCTTTTCTTCTCTCAGCTTTTTAGCTTTTTCAACAATCTTAGGAACCTCTGTTGCCGGAACTTCCTCGTATCTAACAAACTCAAAGCTGAAATCTCCCCTGGCTTGAGTCATGGATCTTAAATCAGAAGCATACTTGCTGATTTCAGCCATAGGAACCTCTGCGATTACCTTCTGGACATCATCCTCAGTATCCATACCCAAAACTCTGCCCCTCTTCTTGTTGATGTCGCCTATGACATCTCCCATGTATTCATCAGGAACTTTGACTTCGAGCTTCATTATCGGTTCCAGGATTATCGGCTGAGCCTTTTCCAAACCTGCTTTGAATGCCATAGATGCAGCTATTTTAAATGCCATTTCAGAAGAGTCAACTGCATGGTATGAACCGTCATGAAGTGTCGCACGGAGTTTGATTACAGGGAATCCTGCCAATACTCCTTCGTGGATTGCTTCTCTTAAGCCCTTTTCAACTGCAGGTATATAGTTTCTCGGAACAACTCCGCCTACAACCTTGTCGACAAATTCTAAATCATCCTGATCATCGGTACGTCTTTCAAAGAGTATTTTGACATCTCCGTACTGACCGTGTCCTCCGGATTGCTTCTTATGCTTACCTTGTACGTCTGCAGAGCCCTTTATGGTTTCCCTGTAAGGAATTCTTGGTTCTGACAACAATACATCCGCACCAAATTTGTTTTTAAGCTTGCTTGCCAATACTTCAAGGTGAGTCTCACCCTGACCTGACATGATAATTTCAGCCGATTCGGGATCCCTTGAAACATTGAAGGTTGGGTCCTCATCCTGCAGTCTTGTAAGACCGGTTGAAATCTTGTCCTCATCGCCCTTGCTCTTCGGCAGAACAGTTAAGCTCATTACAGGTGCCGGGAAGTTTATTGCATCATATTTTACCTTGAAGGCCGGATCACAAAGAGTATCACCTGTTCTTGTGTACTGTAGCTTTGCAACAGCACCTATATCACCCGCTATTACTCTGTCTGTAGGTGTCTGATTTTTTCCTCTTAAGAAGAAGTAGTTGGAAAGCTTCTCGTTTTTGTCGCTGTTTGGATTATATACATTAAGTTCACCCTTTGCTTCACCTGTGATAACTCTGAAGAGTGAAATCTTTCCTACGAATGGGTCTGCTACCGTTTTGAAGACTATTGCCGAGAACGGTTTATCCGGTGTCAAATTAACAAAAACCTGCTCATTAGTATTCAAATCGATGGCCTTTTGAGGAATGGCAAATTCCGGTGAAGGGAATGCTTCAATAATGTCTTCAAGAAGCGTGGTCATTCCTTTTCTTTCCTGTGCTGATCCGCACATAACAGGTGCTATATCACCGGCAACACTGCCGTGAATCAAAGCATTGTAAACTTCATCATCAGTTAAATGCTCACCTGCCAGATATTTTTCCAACAGTGCTTCATCAGTTTGCGCCACTGATTCTAACACCATTTCTCTGCATTCTTCAACCTTGTCGAGGTATTCTTCAGGTATTGCCTGCTCTACCATTTGACCGGTTGCAGGATCATGAATCCTGGCTCTTTGAGAAATTACGTTGATTACACCTCTGAAATTGTCCTCTTTACCCACTGGGTACTGCACCGGAACAACGGCTAAACCAAACTTCTCTTTTAAAGCTGCAAGAACCTTGTCAAAGTCTGCATGTTCTCTGTCCATCTTATTGATGTAGAACGCCCTTGGAAGATGTATTTTTTGTGCATATTTCCATGCTTTTTCTGTTCCGACTTCTATTCCGGATGTAGCAGACATAACTATCATAGCCATATCCACTGCTCTCATGCCTTGAATAGTTTCTCCCACAAAATCAAAATATCCGGGTAGGTCTACCAGGTTTATTTTGTACCCGTTGTAAAATACCGGCGCCACAGAGGCCTGGAGAGATATTTGTCTTTTCTTCTCTTCCGGATCAAAGTCAGAAACTGTATTTCCGTCTTCTACTCTTCCTCTCCTGTCAATTGCTCCTGAAAAATTCAAAAGAGCCTCTGTCAGTGTAGTTTTTCCGGAGCCGCTGTGGCCTATAATGCCCACGTTTCTTAACCTGCTGATGTTGTATTCAGCATCATTCATAACTATTTCCTCCTGTAGAAGTTTTTTGTCAAAAAGAATTACTCTTCAAATATTAAGAGCATTCATCATTAGTAAGATTATAAATCACAACTCCTATATTTGTAAACGATTATTGAAATAAGAGTGGTATGATGCGTCTGTTACCCTTAATAACATCAAAAAATTTATGTTAGAATAAGATAAAGGATTGATTGATAATGATTATAAAAAATGAGGAAGAACTACAAGGCATAATGAATGCCGGACGAGTAGTCGCCTTGGCAAGAGATGAAATGGCAAAGGCTGTCAAGCCCGGAATTACAACTAAAGAGCTCGATGTCATTTGCGGCAGAATCCTAGCTGAGCATGGAGCAGTATCTGCTCCGAAATCAGAATATAATTTCCCCGGGGAGAGCTGTATCAGTATAAATGAGGTTTGTGCCCACGGTATACCCGGAGATTATGTCATACAGGAGCATGACTATGTAAATATAGATGTATCCGCGTCATTGAACGGATACTTTGCAGATACCGGCGTCACAGTGATTTGCGGTACTCCGGATCTTATCCAGGAGGATATGCTGAGGGTCTCCAAGGAAGCACTTTATGATGCCATAAATGCTGCGGTCCCCGGTAAATCAACGTCAGCCATAGGAAAAGCTATTTTTAAAAGAGCTCTTACAAACGGATATACTGTACTCAGAAATCTGACAGGGCACGGTATAGGAAGATCCCTTCATGAAGACCCCCACTATATTTTTAATTACGGAGAACGTCATGGCTCAACCCTAATTAAGGAAGGCCAGGTCTTGGCACTTGAAACCTTTATCTCCGACGGGGATGAATGGGTGGAGGACCCCGATGAAGGTGAATGGGAGCTTATTACAGAGAACAGAAGTCAGGTCGTCCAGTTTGAACATACCATCATAGCAATGAAAAAAGGAAATATAATAGCAACAGCATCTGAGTATTTCAGCTAGTTAAAATTCGAGATTTTGGAGAGTGTTTTATGAAAAAGGCAGAAAAGGTAACGAAACCGGTATATCAGCAAATAGCTATCGATATAGCATCCAGGATAGCCAACGGAGAATTCCCTGCGGGAAAGAGGATTTCAGGCAGATCAACCCTTGCAGGACAGTATAATGTTTCTCCCGAGACTATAAGAAGAGCAGTATCCCTGCTTGAGGATATGAAAATAGTAGTGGTAGCCCATGGCTCAGGTATCGTAGTTGAATCTGTCGAAGGCTCAATGGACTTTATAAACCAATTCAAAAATGTTGATTCCATCGCCAGCATCCGTTCTCAGGTTGCTAATATTCTGCTTCAAAGAGAGCAGCTTGATCAAAAGCTTAAGGAATCCATAGACAGGGTATTGGACTATACAGTAAGGTTTAAAACGAGCAATCCCTTTGCTCCACTTGAAGTTGAGATTCCTGAGGAATGCCATTTGATAGATAAAGCCATAGGTGAGGTTAATTTCTGGCAAAATACCGGAGCAACTATAATAGCTGTCAAAAGAGAGGATGAACTCATACTTTCCCCCGGCCCCTACATGGGTTTCCAAGCAGGAGATATCTTCGTAATGGTTGGAGATGAAGAAGCCTATGACAGAGTAAGACATTATATTTATGACACGAAGAAAAAATCAAAGTAATACTGATTTAGGTAATCATCATGAGTGAAAAATTTACTGATTGCTGTTTTTCCGATGCTGAAAATTGGTTCAGATTGAGGGCTGCAGCGATAATAATCGAAGAAGGAAATGTTCTTTTTATAGGTAATGATAAAGATGATTATCTTTACTCAATTGGAGGCGGAATCCACCTTAATGAGAAGGCTGAGGATGCCGTTGTAAGAGAAGTTTTCGAAGAAATGGGAGTTCACTATGAAATTGAAAGACTTGCGGTTATCCACGAGAACTTCTTCCTGGGTAGCGGTCCTCCATTTTTAGATAAGAAATGTCATGAAGTAGCCTTTTATTTCCTGATGAAACCAAAGGGATTTATCACCACGGAATCGGACAGCATCTCCAGTACCGGCGCAAAAGAATATCTAAAATGGATTCCCATAGAAGAATTAGGTAATGAAAAATCCTACCCCACCTTCCTTAAATCCTATTTGGAGAATATTCCGAGTACTACTATTCATATAATCTCTGATGAAACTAAAACATCAAACTAAATTAATTCATAAAATAAGACCTGATTTATAAGGCTCTTTGTCAAACTGTGTTGGTTGACAATTATTAACATAGTCTAATCTGTTC
>DAINSS010000030.1:0-9235 GCA_036741195.1 Clostridiaceae bacterium
TACCTTTTCCCCTGTTAATACTATATCCTTCTCCAGGGTTTTCAGGTATTCATCCATTACTGCCTTGTTTGAAGAAGGCTGAGATAGAAAGGAACAATAGAAGCATTTGGACGGGCAAAAAGGCATATCAATATAAATACCGCATTCATCCTTGATTCCATGGCTTAAAATTTCATTTTCCTTCTCTGCTACATTTAAAGCAAGCTGTATTTTATTTTCGGTGACCAAGTAATCATTCCTGTATACATTACGTATCTCATCCGGTGATTTCCCTTTGTCTAAAAGAGCCGAGGCTATTTTAGTGGGTCTTACACCAATTAAGGTTCCCCAGGGTATTATTTTGCCTGTCTTCTTGGTTAAATACTCAAATACAAGTCTTTTGACTGATTCCTTATCAAAACCGGGGGTGAGAATTACAATATCTTCATCTGTTACCGTTAATCCGTTCTCATCCCTGCTTATTACAAATTCAGCCTGACTTGACTCTGAATCTGAAACCGAATCTGATAAAATTATAATCTCACTTTCCGGATAAAAAAGTTTTGCTACATGATAAACGTGAAAACCGCTCTTTTCATCAAAGGTTTTTATGCTGATCCTGCTATGCTTTTCGTTATTATGGTCTTTCACTGTTTTACTCCCAATATTTAAACCCGATTTTTATCTATATGAGGAATGGGTTACCTTTCTTCTCTGCACCGATTGTAGTGGCTGCTTCATGTCCCGGATACACAATTGTGTCCTCAGGCAGAATGAGAAGTTTATTCTTAATTCCGTTAATTAATTCATCATGGGAACCGCCTTCAAAGTCAGATCTTCCCACCGATCTTCTGAATAAAGTATCACCGGAGAAAAGATGATTTTCTATCAGAAAACATAATCCGCCCTTTGTATGCCCGGGAGTTTCAATTACTTTGATTTTCCTGTCGGAAAACAAAATTTCATCTCCTTCATGCACATCGGTTGTTTCATGAAAAACCTTGCCGAATATCCTCACTCCCATGTCGATTGATCTCTTGTCCAGCGGGCTCATATATGTATCAACCATGAATTCATCCATCAGTTCATCCACAGCACCCACATGGTCCACATGGCCATGGGTCAAAAGTATGAATTTCGGAGTCAAATTATGTTCCATAAGGTATTCCTTTATTTGGTCTGCTTTCTCACCCGGATCAACTATAAAACAGCTGTCACCTTCTGAGACGACATAGCAGTTAGCCTGAAACATTCCCAAAGCCAAGCGTTGTATATGCATAATAATCTCCTTGCTAAAATAATTTTGAAGAATCCAATAAAATGGTTACAGGTCCGTCGTTTACGATGGAAACCTTCATGTCAGCTCCGAATATCCCCGTTTCAACCTTGAATCCCTTATCTCTTAAAACAGCTGCCGTCTTTTCATATATAACATTGGCTTCGTCACCGCCAAGGGCTTTAATAAATGAAGGTCTCCTGCCTTTTCTTGCATCGCCGTAGAGTGTAAATTGTGATATTAAAAGTATCTCTCCTTTAATATCCTCCATGGAAACATTCATTTTGCCCTCGCTGTCCTCGAATACCCGAAGACCGCTGATTTTATCTGCTATATATCTTATATCTTCATCCTTGTCATCAGTGGAAATCCCGAGGAGTACATTAAAACCCCTGCCGATGGATCCAACAACCTTGCCGTCAACTGAAACATCCGAACTTAAAACTCTTTGGATTACAGCCCTCATATCAAGCCCTCCTATGCACTTCCAATTCTATATACATCTATTACACTTTGGATTTTCCTTAGCCTCTTCATGACTTCAGTCAATAATGAGCTGGAGGAAATAAGCATGGAGATGGAAATCTGGGAATGACCGTCATCTTTAGATTCAGCATTCATCCCGTTAATTGAGATTTTAAGATCACTCATCACCATCATGACATCCGTAATTAGATTACCCCTGTCCCTTGCAATTATCATAAGCCTTGCGGAATATAACTCCTGGGATTGGGATTGCCATTCCACATCAACAAATCTTGACGACTCTTCAGTACCCAACAGGCTGATAAAGTTTGGACAGTCTGTTCTGTGTACCGATATTCCTCTGAAATTTGTAATATAACCTTTTATTTCATCCCCGGGCAACGGATTACAGCATTTTGAGAATCTGACTTCAACATTGTCCATTCCGGTAACTTTGACACCGAAGAAGGATTTACTCTTTTTCTTCTTTCTCTCTTCGGCCTTTTTCCTGCTTTCCTCAATTATTTTTTCTGCAGATATAAGTTCATCATGCATTGTTACCGGTTTTTCTTTTCTTTCCTTTTCATCAGCCTCTGCTTTGAAATAGCTGACAATCATTGATGGACTTATTTGACCGGCACCTACGACTACATAAAGATCCTCTATAGAATGGCCGTGGTATTTTTCTATCATTTTATGGAGAGGAATTCCCTTGGCAATATCTGCAAAGTTTCTGTCCTGTCTCTTTGCTTCTTTTTCCAGAAGTTCCTTACCTTTTGTAATGTTCTCTTCTCTTTTTTCCTTTTTAAACCACGATCTTATCTTGGCTTTAGCCTGATTGCTTTGAGCTATGTTCAGCCAGTGTATGGAAGGTCCCTTATTGGAATTTGAGGTAACTATTTCCACTATTTCGCCGGTTTTCAGCTTATAATCCAAGGGAACCATCTGACCGTTTACTTTTGCTCCGACAGCTCTGTTTCCCACGTCGGTATGGATTCTGTAGGCAAAATCTATTGGGCAGGAGTTACTTGGCAGATTAATTACCTCTCCCCTCGGCGTAAACACATAGACCTCATCCTCAAACAGGTCTATTTTAAAGCCCTCCATGAATTCATCTGCATCAGAGGTCTCCTTCTGCCACTCCAGCATGTCCCTCAGCCATTTCAGCTTTCCGTCCAAGCTTGAATCCGAAGTATTCTCCTTATAATTCCAATGGGCAGCAATACCATATTCTGCAACCTTGTGCATTTCCCAGGTTCTTATCTGTATTTCAAATGGTTTGCCCTGAGGCCCTATTACAGTCGTATGTAAGCTCTGATACATATTTGGTTTGGGCATGGCTATATAGTCTTTGAATCTGCCGGGGAGCGGCTTATATATGGTATGAACTATACCCAGGGCTCCGTAGCAATCCTTAATTGAATCAACTATAATTCTTACGGCAGTGAGGTCGAATATCTGATCCAGGGTTTTGCTCTTATTGTTCATCTTCTTGAATATTGAATAAAAATGCTTAGGTCTGCCGTCTATATCACATTGGATATCAGCTTCTGAAAGCTTGTCTTTTATTTCATTCATTACTCTTTCAAGATATTCTTCTCTTTCTTTTCTCTTTTCAGCAATCTGATCCACAAGGTCATAATAGTCAGTGGGATACATATATCTGAAGGCGAGATCCTCCAGCTCCCATTTAATTCTGAACATACCAAGTCTGTGTGCCAGCGGAGCATATATGTCAAAAACTTCTTTCGCTTTCTCTTTTTGTTTTTCGGGACTCTTAAATCTTAAAGTCCTCATATTATGAAGTCTGTCAGCAAGCTTTATCATGACAACCCTGATGTCCTTTGCCATGGCTAAGACCATTTTCCTTACGTTGTCAGCCTGTTCTTCTTCCTTGCTTTTATATTCGATTTTACCGAGTTTCGTAACCCCTTCAACCAATTCAGCCACTTCATGGCCGAATTCTCTTTCTATATCCTCATAGGTTGTTGAAGTATCTTCCACAACATCATGTAAAAGGGCTGCAACAATAGTTGCAGTATCCATTCCGATATCCACAAGAATTGAAGCAACTTCAATGGGATGGATGACATAGGGCTCGCCGGACAGTCTCATCTGGCCTTTATGAGCATCATTTGCAATATTATATGCCTTTACCACAAGCTCTTTATCAATATCACCGGCTTTGTCAATTTTCGACAACAAGTTCTTGATCATTTCCATCCCTCCTTTTATAAATTTAAGTTAATTCATTATCAATAAAAAAGTCCTTTGCAGGACTTTTTTAAGTTCATAGGTGTTTATATTATATTAGATTTATGTATAAACTGTCTACAATTCATAAGAAACAAGGGATTTTACATCATACCCTTCGAGCTTCGCCCTTCCGTTCAAACCTGTAAGTTCTATGACAAAGTTTATGGTGACTACGTCCGCACCTGCTTCTTCCAATAACTTTGCACAGGCTTGGATAGTTCCGCCGGTTGCCAGAAGGTCATCCACCAATGCCACTCTCATACCGGGCTCAACTGCATCTTTGTGTACTTCCAACGTATCAGTGCCATATTCAAGTGAATAGGTATGGGAATAGGTTTCGGCAGGAAGCTTACCCTTCTTTCTGATCGGGATGAAGCCCACACCAAGAGCGTATGCCAGAGGAACTCCGAATATGAACCCCCTTGCTTCAGGACCGGCAATGGCTTCAACATTGAACTTCTTAATATATTCCGCCATCTCATCCACCAATGATTTAAATATTTCACCGTTTTTTATTATGGTTGTTATGTCCTTAAAACTAATGCCTTCCTTAGGGAAGTCTTCGATAACTCTGATGTGTTCTTTAAAATCCATAGTTTCCTCCGTGACTCAAAGTCAAAAATATCAACATAATGATTATACTATATTGAGCCGGAAAATAGATAAGTAAAAACATGAAGAGGACTGTTATACACTTTAATATTTTATAAGCTTCTCATTGCCAAATTATAATCCGATTTGCCTTTTTTATGAGAATGTGTTACAATTCAAGTAGACGTATCACAGGCGCAATTTTTAGTTACTTTTGCGTTTTTCTTTTTGTTACATAATGGGAGGTTTTTATGTATAAGGTAAATGACATGATAATGTATGGCTCCGAAGGTGTCTTCAGAGTAGAGGATATTTGCGTTCCTGAAATCTCGGGAGCAAAAGCTGACAAACTATACTATGTCCTCGCACCTGTTTACAGCGAAGGAAAAACATATACTCCGGTGGACTCAAGAGTTTTTATGAGACCGATAGTTACTGCCGTAACAGCAAGAGAGCTTATTAAATCCTTGGATGAACTAAATGTTTTAGATATAGATGAAATGAATAATAAGGAATTAAAAGATATTTATTCCCAGACTATTTCAGTAGGATCGGCAAGGGAATTATTAAAGCTGGTTAAAACAATCCGCTCTAAAAAAGCAAAGCTGGAAGCCACCGGCAAAAGGCTCAGTACCACTGACCTTTCCTATTTAAGGAAGGCTGAGAAGCTTATTTTAAGTGAAATGGCCACTGCCCTGGATATAACCAGGGATGAAGTGTTGGAAATAATCACGGCAAAATCCGAAGCGATCTGAACTTCAGAGCTTGGCTCCTTCAGAATAAAGAATTGACTTAGATATCCGGAACGTACAGAATTTCATAAAGAAAGAGGTGTGACTTTTGTCGCACCTCTTTCTTTTGACTTTCAATTTTTCAAGTAATTCTTAATATTATAAATCTGTTGAACCGTCAATATTTTCGGTTATTTCAGTAACTTCGGCATTAACTTCCGCTTCCGCTTCAACCGGGTCCTGTGCTTTTATCTTGTATGCATATGGATCTTCACGTCTGACAGGAGCTTTTTCCTTTTTACCATACTTGTTGGAATATGTTTTTCCGGTCTTTTCTGCCTTTTGTTTTATGTTTTGAGCAGTAGCTTTAACTTGTACCGGAGCTTCTTCAGCGTTTGACTTCGGAACATTTACTGTTGCCGTCTGTTTTACCGGCGCAGCATTTCCTTTGCCAAGCTTTCCTTTAAGTTTATTCTCAATCATTACATAGATCGGTGATGCTATGAATACAGTTGAATAAACACCGGAAATGACTCCCAATAACAAGGGCAGAGTGAATTCTCTTATTTGAGGTACAAGGAAGTACATCAAAATCAGGATTATAAATACTGTCAGAGATGTATTTATTGTTCTGACCATTGTCTGCGATATTGATTTGTCGGTTACATCCTCAAGATTCCTTGAACCTCTCATTCCGAGGTTTTCCCTGATTCTGTCGAATATAACAACCGTATCATTTATTGAGTAACCTATTATTGTAAGAATAGCGGCGATAAACGGAGAATTTATCGGTATCCTGAATAAGAAGTACATTGCCAGGGTGAACAGAACGTCATGTACCAAAGCCACTATAGCTCCTACACCAAGGCTGAAATTAAATCTTACTGCTACATAGGCAAGTATTGCCAGTACTGATAAAACAGATGCAAATACTGCCTTCTTTGTTTGTTCCGACCCGATTGCAGCTCCGATTTCATCTATGCTTTGCACGCTGGCATCGGTTAATCCGTACTGAGTTTTCAATTCTTCTATTACCGGGTCGAATTTAATGGTATCCAGATGCTGTGATCTGACTTCCAGTGTATTACCGTCATTTACCGAGGTAACAATCGACTCGTCATATTTCTTAAGAAGGTTATCCACCTCAGGTTTATTGATTGTCTTGTCTCCAAAGGAAATAGTTACCTGAGTTCCTCCGGCAAAGTCAATACCCATATTGGGTCCTCTGACTATTCCTGTTCCCAATCCGATTCCGATAACCAGAATTGAAGCTATGAAAAATTTATTTCTTGATTTAAAGAACGGGAAGTTGAAGGATCTTTCCGGCTTGCCTGTAATACCAAATGCTTTCAAACTATTTAATAAGCCTGCATTATACGCCAAATTGACTATGAATCTTGTAACCAGTACCGCTGTGAACATGGATAAAACAACACCCAGAATCAAGTTCAAAGCAAAACCTCTGACTGTTCCCGAACCAACATAGTAAAGGATGAATCCTGAGATCAAGGTTGTAATGTTAGCATCCAGAATTGAGGACATTGCATGGCTGAAACCGGCTTTAATAGCCTTTTTAATCTCTATACCCGCTTTTAATTCTTCCTTGGTCCTTTCAAATATAAGAACGTTGGCGTCTACTGCCATACCCACCGATAAAAGGAAACCGGCAATTCCGGCTAAGGACATTGAAATTTTCAGTCCGTAGGTCAGGAATAGGAGACCCAAGCAGAATATAACCAAGGCCAGGAATGCTATTAATCCCGGAATTCTGTAGAAGTATAACATTACAAAGAATATACCCACCAATCCAAGAATACCTGCGATTTTAACATTCGGCAGAACTGAAGTTCCTAAAGTCGCACCTACATTCTTTACGGAAATTGCCTTTACCGGATATGGAAGTGCTCCGTTATTAATCATTGAGGCCAACATTCTGGCTTCACTTTCAGTCTGACTGCCTGTAATCTGGGCTTGACCGTTAAGAATTGTCGTATTGACAGTTGGTTTTGACAATGCCTCGTCATCCATGTTTATGGAAATGACTTTACCTAAATTGGCAGTTGTTGCATCGCCGAATTTCTTTACACCTTCCGGTTTCATCTTAAGGTTGACTACGTATTTACCGAATTCATCCACGCCTGCGGATGCCATTTCGATGTCTTTCCCTTCTAATACAACCTTACCTTCACTGTCTTTGAATGTAAGATTTCCTGTTTTACTCAAGGTTTCAACAAGTTCTTTTGTCTGATATTCACCCGGGATATCGACTCTGATTCTCTTTGAACCTTCAGTGGTTATAGTTGCATCAACTGCTCCTGTGGAGTTGACACGCATATTGACGAGTTCTCTTACTCTTTCCAACCCTGCTGCATCCAGGTTTTCTGCCTGGACTTCCAATAAAACAGATGTACCGCCTTTTAGATCAAGGCCTTTTATTATTACTTCTCCAAAGGTTTTTGCACGATAATCGCCTACTGTCAATCCGAAAAGACCTGCATAGCTTGTTATGGCAGTGGCTAATATCAATAAGAATAGAATTATACGACTGCGGTTTCTCTTACTTGTGTTCATGGTTGCTTCTACACCTGTTCCTCATCCATTATTTTAGATTTAAGCGCTATGGCTGTTTCTATCCTCTTTTTTTGGAGTTCACATCCCAGCTCATAAGGCATTAGGATATCTCCGGTAAAATTGATGTTATTTGCCTGACATCCGCCTGAGCAATAAAACTTTGCCCAACACTCACGGCAAATCGGCTTATTGTAAATATGAGCCTTGCTGAATTTTTCTGAAATATCATTTCTGACTATACCGGTTTCAAGATTTCCTAGCACATAATCAGGGTTTCCTACAAACTGATGACATGGATATATATCTCCCGAAGGTGCTACGGCAACATACTCAAAACCTGCTCCGCAGCCGGATATTCTTTTATAAACACAAGGACCGCCTGTCAAGTCTATATTGAAATGGTAGAACTTAACATCCTCACCCTTACGTTTGGATTCTAAAAGATCATGGTACAGTTTGTCATACTGTTCCTTTATTACGGGAATATCTTCTTTTCTCAAAGACAGATTATACTCATCAGGCAATACCACCGGTTCTATTGAGATTTCATCAAATCCCTCATTTTTAAGATATTTGAAGTCCTCGTAGAAATCAAGGTTTTCCCTGGTAAAGGTTCCTCTGACGTAGTATTGCTTATTCTTATCCCTTCTTGATACCATTTCTTTTATCTTGGGCATGGACTGATTAAAGGAACCTTTTCCGTCAAATCTGACCCTCACCTTATCATTTACAGACGGTCTTCCGTCAAGGGACAGTACCAGATTGGACATGTTCTTGTCCAGGTACTCCATGTTTTCATCATTCAGGAGAGTGGCATTTGTAGTCATTGTGAATCTTATGTTTTTACCTGATTCCTTCTCTCTTGATCTTGCGTAATCGACTATTTCTTTTATATTGTTGAACGCCATTAAAGGCTCCCCGCCAAAAAGGTCTATTTCAATGTTTTTCCTCGGACCGGAAGACGCAATTACAAAGTCAATGGCCTTCTTTCCGGTTTCCACACTCATTATTTCCCTTTTGCCGTGGTATTCTCCCTCGTCGGCGAAACAGTATTTACATCTTAAATTGCAGTCATGGATGACGTTTAAGCACAATGCTTTTATATAATCCATACCGCTGCTGTCCTTTGCTATATCCTCGTACAGATCTTCAGAATAGAGCATCTCTTCCTGAATAAGCTTTTGGATATCAGAATATGCTTCTTCTATATCTTCTTCTGCATATCTGTCTTTCAGCCTTATCTTTAGTTCTTCCACAGGTTTCAGTTCTTTCTCATCCAACATGTCATATACAAGGTCATCTACCACATGTACCGACCCGGAATTGACATCCAGGATGTATCTTATATCATCCACCGTGAATTTAT
>DAINSS010000030.1:9370-27815 GCA_036741195.1 Clostridiaceae bacterium
CAAACTTTTCTTTAAATTCTTGCGATTGACGGTCTTTATTCTCTTCATAATCATTACCCCCGTAAAAATTTGATTATTTAACCTATTCTGCATTTATGTTACTACAATGCAATAACTATTTCAATATTACTTAAGCTTCCTCAACAGATACGTTCTCAATATCCATTTTACGAAGTACTGCATCCCTTACCATTCTGAGCCTTACTCTTTCAGGACCGGATTCAACTATTATCATCTTCTCATCCATTTTGATTATTTTACCTACTATTCCACCCTTTGTCAGAATTTCATCGTTGACTTTCAGGTCTGCCATCATTGCCTGATACTGGAGCTTTCTTTTTTTCTCAGGTCTTATTAATAAGAAATAAGAAATTGCCAAAAGAACAACCATGGGAAGAAGGCTTGTAAGCATAGTCAAAAGATCATTGCCTGCAACCAGTGTAAGTGTATTTCCAAGTAAATGATTCATATATTATCTCTACCTCCACAATATTACTTCTACATTATAAGGGTAAAAGAAGGCAATTACCATATTTTTTTAATACAGTTGCCTACCCTGCTTTTACTCAATCAATTCCGATTTACGGTTCTGCATAAGTTGCACTAACCGGCTTCATAAAGAGCTTCAGCCTTTTTCTCCTGTTTGTAGAGCAGTAAAATATCATGTTCTACAATCTTTGTGCTTCCGTTTGGCAAAAATACATGCTGATCCCTGGCGATTGCTACGATGAGTTCCGAAGGATCCTTTGAATATTCTGCAATACTCTTTCCAATCCACTTGTTTCCGGAATGTATCCTTCTTTCTGTCAGTTCAATTTTCACATTGCCTGAGTATGCCGGTGCACACATAACGATTTTATCATTCTCAATGATTTTTATATCTCCGGATGGAACTATCTGGATTCCGTTTCTCAATATAACAAGTAGTAACGAATCAGGCGGCAGTTCCAAATCTTTGATCTGCTTTCCAACCCAGGTATGGGTTGGCGGTACTTCAAACTCAGTAAATTTAAAATCCGTCCTTGTAACATAGTCATTGAAGGTTTTTAGAACGTCCACGTCCTTGTCAATCATATCAAGCTTTTTTGACAACCAGGGAAACAAAGATCCTTGCAGCAAAATTGACATTAAAACAAGGAGGAAAATAATATGGTATATATCTTCTTTAAACGGTATACCCGAAACAATTGCCATGATTGCGAAAACAATTGATGCAGCTCCGCGGAGCCCTGACCAGGCAACTATAGCTACCTGGTTAAGTTTTGGCCTGAAGGGTGCCATTAATATTCCGACAATTATGGGTCTTACTATAAATGTTAGGAGCAGAAAAATTCCGGTTGATTTCGACGCCACCGAAGGCAGGTTTGATGGAATAGCCAACAGCCCCAACAGGAAGAATATTGCCATTTGCATCAAGGATGTAGTACCGTCAAAAAAGTGAACAAGCTCCTGCTTATTTTTAAGATCACTGTTTCCAAGGATGATTCCCGTTATATATACAGATAGATATCCATTCCCGCCGAACAGTTGAGGAACCGCATAAGACAGGATTGCAAAAGCTATAAAATATGCAGAGTCAAATCCATTTCCGGTCAAGTCAATCTTGTCAAAAAGCTTTATGGCAATTATTGCAATGAGTACTCCAGTAATGATTGCCACAACTACCTGTATGACTATCATTGAAACAACCATGGTACTGCTGCCGCTGCCCTTCATAAATGTTAGTAGTACAACCGTTAGCATATATGAGAACGGGTCGTTGCTTCCGCTTTCTAATTCAAGCAGTGATGCAGTATTGAGCTTTAAACCCAGTTTTTTATATCTTAGTATTGAGAAAACTGAAGCTGCATCAGTGGAGCTGACTACAGCCCCTAAAAGCATACTCTCGAAGAAATCTATTCCCATAATATAGTGAATAGCCGCCCCTAAGAGCAATGCCGTAAAAATTGTCCCCAGGGATGCCAATACAATGGCGACAACTGACACAGACTTTGCTTCCTTCCAGTTAGTACCGAATCCTCCGTAAAACATAATGAATACCAATGCAATGGAACAAACCTTTTCTGCCAACTGGAAATCATTAAAAGCAATATGAAGTATCCCGTCCTGTCCGAAAGCCATGCCAAGGACAATAAAACCGAGAAGCATGGGTATCCCGATTTTTCCGGATATTTTATTTAGGAAAACACAGGCTATTATAATTACGGCTGTAACCGTCAAGAAAGTATTCATTCTATTCTCCTATTTTTGTCTTGAGTTTAAATCTTTTATCATTTTATTCTTAAATTCCTTAAAGGTTCCCTTGTCAAGATTATTTCTGATATCAGCCATCAATGAATTATAAAAATATAAATTGTGAAGGACGCATAATCTCATAGCAAGCATTTCTTTTGCTTTAAAAAGATGTCTTATATATCCCCTTGAATAATTAAGGCAGGCAGGGCAACCACAGTTAGAATCTATTGGATCCTGATCCCTTTCATATTTCTTATTATTGAGGTTGAGTCTTCCGTATCTCGTAAAAACATGACCATGCCTTCCGTTTCTTGCCGGCAGTACGCAGTCAAAAAAGTCTATACCCCTGTCAACGGATTCCAAAATATTTTCCGGTAATCCCACTCCCATAAGATATAACGGCTTATCTTTAGGCAAGTACCTTTCCGTTTCCTCAATTATTCTGTACATTTCATCATGGGATTCACCTACGGCAAGTCCGCCGATGGCATATCCCGGAAGATCCATGTCCCGTAATACCTTGGCATGCTCAATTCTTATGTCTTCGTATACCCCACCCTGGTTAATCCCAAACAGAATCTGATCTTTATTGATAGTATCTTCCGTCCTGTTGAGTTCATCAAGTCTTGTAACGCATCTTTTAAGCCATCTTGTGGTTCTTTCAACCGACTTTTCCACATATTCCTTAGGGGCAGGACTTTCCACACATTCATCAAAAGCCATGGCTATTGTTGAAGCCAAATTGCTTTGTATATTCATTGACTCTTCAGGCCCCATGAATATCCTTTTACCGTCTACATGACTCGCAAAAGTTACCCCTTCTTCAGTTATTTTTCTCATGGATGACAGGGAAAAAACCTGGAATCCGCCTGAATCGGTCAGAATCGGCCTGTCCCAATTCATAAATTTATGGAGTCCGCCCATATCCTTTATAACATCATCACCCGGTCTTAAATGGAGATGATAGGTATTTGACAGCTCCACCTGACAGCCTATTTCTTTAAGATCGGTAGTATCAACGGCACCTTTAATTGCTGCCTGGGTCCCGACATTCATGAATACCGGCGTTTCAATAGTTCCGTGAACGGTATGGAACCTTCCCCGCTTTGCATTACCTTCTGTTTTGATTAATTCGTATTTTTCTTTTTTCATATAAAAACCTCAATGGCTTAATTTAAAATTGCTTTGGACATTCTCAGATTCTAGCTTATAAACATACAGTCCCCGAAGCTGAAGAACCTGTATTTCTCCGAGACTGCAACACGGTATGCTTCCATAGTCAGATCATAACCCATAAATGCACTGACAAGCATTATCAGAGTAGATTCGGGCAGATGGAAATTTGTCAAAAGACCTTTGATAATTTTAAACTTGAACCCTGGGTATATAAAAATATCAGTCCAGCCGGAAACCGGCTTAATTTCCCCTTGGTCCCTCATTACTGATTCAAGGGTTCTTGTGGTTGTCGTTCCCACGCTGATAATCCTTTTTCCGGAAAGTCTAGCATTCTCTATTTTATTTGCATTTTCTTCATCAATTGTGTAAAACTCGCTGTGCATATGGTGTTCATTGATATTCTTAACTTTTACCGGTCTGAAGGTTCCCAAACCGACATGAAGCGTTATAAATGCCGTGTCACAACCCTTTGACCTTATCTTCTCCAGTATTTCAGGAGTGAAATGCAACCCAGCCGTAGGAGCTGCAGCTGAACCTTCCTCTCTGGAATATACGGTTTGGTATCTCTCCTTATCATCCAATCTTTCATGTATGTACGGAGGCAACGGCATCTCACCCAGCCTATCCAGTATCTCTTCAAAAATTCCATCGTATTTAAATTGTATTATTCTGTTTCCGTCATCCTTGACTTCCAATACAGAACATTCCAAAAGTCCGCCTCCGAATATAAATTCCCTTCCCGGTACTGCAGATTTCCCCGGCTTTGCCAGTGTTTCCCAGATATCTTGTGAAAGTCTTTTCAGCAGTAAAAATTCAACTTTCCCGCCGGATTTTTTCTTCTCACCGAAAAGTCTTGCAGGCATGACCCTTGTATCGTTCAACACAAGAAGGTCATTTTCCCCCAAAAAGTTTGGAAACTCTTTAAATATATGCCCTTCAACAGTATTTATTTTTTTATCGATAACCATCATCCTTGAAGAAGACCTGTCTTCCAAGGGGTGCTGTGCAATTAATTCTTCGGGCAGATCATAATTAAAATCTTCCACTGACAAGTTATTTTCTTTTATCTCATTATCCATGATTTTCTTCCTAAATTAAAATTCTGACATTATAAAGACAACAATAAAGAGACAATTTCTTGTCTCTAAAAATATATTATCTGATATCAATGAATATTATACTATGCTACGAATATTAATGTAATCCCTTTAGAAAAGCAGTGCTACTCGGGCTTTGCAATTCCTGTATGTTCATAAGCCCTGTCGGATGCCTTTCTTCCCCTAGGTGTGCGCAGAATAAATCCTTCCTTTAAAAGATATGGTTCATACACATCCATTATTGTATCCTGATCCTCCCCTATGAAATAAGACAGGGTCTCAATCCCCACCGGTCCCCCGGAAAAGTTACTGATCAGAGCTTTAAGAATCCTGTTATCAACGGCATCCAATCCGCTTTCGTCCACATCCAGCATTTTAAGTGCCAGCTTTGCCGATTCCAAATTTATCTCGTCATATTCTTTTACCATGGAGAAGTCTCTTACTCTTTTTAAAAGTCTGTTTGCAATTCTAGGAGTACCTCTGCTTCGCCTGGCAATTTCAAAGGCACCTTCTCCGTTGATTGGAGTTTCCATAATGGAAGCCGACCTTGTGACAATTTCTTTCAACTCATTGTCGGTATAGTAATCCATCTGGCAAACAACTCCAAAACGGTCTCTTAGTGCATTGGTTAACATACCAGCTCTTGTGGTTGCCCCGATTAAGGTGAATGTATCCAAATCTAGACGTATTGACTTGGCCTGGCTTCCCTTTCCGATTACTATGTCCAAGGAGTAATCCTCCATAGCAGGATATAGTATTTCTTCAACTACCGGGTTCAGTCTGTGAATTTCGTCTATGAATAAAACATCGTTCTTCTTTAAAGATGTCAATATTGCCGCTAAATCCCCCGCTCTTTCTATGGCAGGTCCTGAGGTCACCTTGAGTTCTCCGCCCATTTCGGTTGCAATTATGTTTGCCAGAGTTGTTTTTCCTAATCCGGGTGGTCCGTATAAAAGGACGTGGTCAAGGGATTCAGACCTCATTTTTGCAGCCTGAATAAATATTTTCATTCTTTCTTTAACTTTTACCTGTCCGATATATTCTGATAATCTTTTAGGTCTTAGTGATAATTCTTGTTCATTATCTTCAGGCAATACTACCTGGCTGACAAATCTTTCTTCCATAAATCTCCTCGGATCAGCTAATCAACTGTTTCAATGCTTCTTTAATAGTCTCTTCCACGGACATGGATTTTGTTATGGTTTTAAGCACCGTTTCGGCTTCTTTTTGTGTATAACCCAGTGTCATCAATGCTTCTAGGGCTTCAGACATATTCGATGTAATCTGAATATCTGACTCATCCCTTGAGAAGTTTTCCTTCCTGAAGATGTCCTTAAGTTCAAGAATTATCCTTGAAGCAGTTTTCTTGCCTATGCCCGGTGCCCTCTGAAGAAGTGATTCTTCCTCAAAAACTATTGCCTTTTTAAGGTTTTCGGGACTTGAAATGGAAAGCAGTGATAAGGCTGACTTTGGACCTACTCCGTTAACCGTGGTCAATCTTTCAAATAATTCCAGCTCTTCCCTGTCAGAAAAACCATAGAGTCCCAAGAAGTCTTCCCTGACTATCTGTATAACGTATAATTGTACCTCTCCGTCCGGTACAGGGAGTTTTGACATGGTATAGCCCGATGTAAATATCTTATAGCCGATACCGTTATTATCCAGGATTACCGAATCCTTCGAAATCCCTTTATATAATCCTTTAATATAGTCGTACATACCTGCACCTCCGAAATCTCAATAGTATAATACCACAACTGAAATTACCACTCAAATATATGTTCTCTTTTTCACTTCTTGAAGATTCTTGTATTGAATCAATTCGGATTACTTATTCATCCAATACCTTTTATAGTAAACTATATTCAGATGTAAGAATTTGGATTACGGGGGGATTTATAATGAAAAACAAAATTAGGGAGAAAATTATTGATAAAGAAAATGTGATTGGCACATTCGTTGAATTGGGAAATATGAATGCTGTTGAAGCACTTACGGGAACAGGCCTTGATTTCATTATAATTGACGGTGAACACGGTCAATCGGATACGGAAACCATTGTGGATCTTATAAGAGCTTCAGAGCTGACAAACCTTACCCCTATAGTCAGAATTGCCGACGTAAGTCACAGGGAGATCCAAAGGGTACTGGATTCCGGTGCCCAGGGGTTGATAGTTCCTTGTTTGAGAAAAATGGAAGAAATAGAATCGCTGATCAATTTATCAAAATTTGCCCCGGTTGGGGTAAGGGGGTTTGCCCCTACAAGAGGCACAAAGTGGGCTGCCGCCGACTGGGCCAAGGGCAGTCTTGAGGAAACAATGGCAATTTCCAATCGTGAAGCACTATTAATTCCTCAGTGTGAAACAGTTGAGCTGCTGGAAATTATTGAAGATGTGGCTCAAAAATACGGAGTCGACGGAATATTCATCGGTCCCTATGATCTGTCCATTTCCATGGGAATCCCTGGACAATTTAACAATCCTGTTTTTTTAGCAGCTGTTGATAAAATAATCAAAGCGGTTAAAGCTGCAGGTAAATTCCTAATGATCTATGCAAACACCCCTTCTGAAGTAAAAGCAAACTTTGCAAAGGGTATAGAAGGTGTAGCCATTGCAATGGATACGGTGATTTTAAACAATGCATACCGAAAACTTGTTGAAGAAATCAAAAATGACAATTAAATGAAAACGGAAAAGATGCAGATAGTTTATCTCTGCATCTTTTCATATTTATTTATTTCATTATTGATAACTGTTTCCTGAGGAATTGTCTGATCTTTCTTCAGTATACGGAACATCAATTACCTCATGCTGTTTTTTGAAAAAATCAGCATCCTTAACGCTCAACGGTCTCTCCTCAAGTGGGTTTGCCTGCTCTTCCGGGCTATAACCCGAATACCCCTGTCCGCTGTTTTGATTTGGAGTCTCATAGGGATCATAGGTATCCTCAACTCTTCTGTTAAAGCCTATGCCCCCTCCTGTAAGAAAATTCCTTACAAGGAAGAAAATCCCCACCAATACAATTATCGGGAGTAAAAACCTGAGTATTGAAAAGGCTGCTATTAAAATGATTATAAATAAAATTAAATAAATTATCTGCATCTCATCACCTGTTATTCAAAATCCTTAAGATATTACCGTGATAATATCATCCGGAAATTAAAGTACTATTAAATGTTTTTCCACTTAATTTTATATGCTTTCTTGACTTCTTCCATGAATTCGGGAGTAATATCCTTGTTGATTGTATTTTCGCTCACCATGGTAATTATTGCTGCACTTACTCCGGACTCAACCCATTTTCTGATATCATCGGTGGCCAGAGATTCATTGACCATTGCCGCCATGAACGCATCCCCTGCCCCATTTGAGTCTATCCCTTCATGTTCATCATTGAGGGCATAAGCCCCTTTTTCACCCAAGGTTATTATTACATTGGAACACCCTTGTTCCCTGAACCATCTTCCGTTGGCTTTTAATGACTCATGATTTGTTATCTCTATACCTGTCAGCATTTCTGCTTCTTCCTTGTTCGGCTTCACAGTATCAAATCTGCCGATAATATCCTTCACTTTTTTTGCCTTTGAAGTGGATACGGTATCCAGGTACAGCTTTTGATTTGTCAGTTTATGAGTCAGGTAAGATAAGGCTCTTTCGGAAATATTGGTATCAACTATTACTGAACTCGCTGTTTCCATAATTTTAAGAACGGATTCAGGATAGGATTCGTCCATCGTATCAAATATAGCCATCTGGCTTATAGCAGATCTCATCATTCCCTTTTCATCCTGAATTGAAAGATATAGACCTGTAGGGTATTCGGAAACTTTCTGTATATAGCTGGTATCAACACCTGCATTCTTGGTTTCGTTTAATATAGTGGAGCCGTATTGGTCATCACCTACAAGAGTCAAAAGCCTGACATAAGTTCCAAGTCTTGCCAGATTTTCAGCTATGTTCCTGCCTACACCGCCCACAGACTGTAAAACAAATCCGGGGTTGGAGTCAGAATGTCTGAAGGTTTTTTCTGGAAAACCTAAAATATCTATGTTTGCGCCGCCTAAAACGGCCACATAGGCTTCTTCTCTTATGACATAGCCCTTTCCTGCAATTATTCCTTTTTTCATCATATTTGTTATATGAACAGCTGCAGAGGATCTTGATATCCCAAGTCTCTTCGCCAAGTCATTCTGTGATATCATGGGCTCATTTCGTAATATATCGATAATTTCTTTTTCTCGTTTTGTCATGGTGAACTCCTTATTACGGTTCAATTAGATATTTTCTATATATACATTTTAAATGTATCTTTGTAGTTTGTATTTAGATTTAAAAAAATTAACAATTGTGTAAGAATAAAACAAAAATTAGCACAATAAAAATGGGACATCAGGCTGATATCCCACATTATTACAATATTAACATTTTTTAAATATCTAAATTTTAGCTTACCTTTGTTTATCTGAAGCCGTCAGCAGTATCTTTAAGGGTATATATTGAATCGGATAGGCTTTGTATCATTTCTTTCAGTTCATCATAGGTCTTCTTCTTCAGATCATCGGTAAAGGCAGCGGTAATCGCTTTTTCCTGTGTTGATACCTTTTGGGCTTCAATATAAATATCTCTCATACTGTCAGGAGGATTATTGAGGTCATTCAGTTTATCACCGATATTTTTGGATACACCGCTCATTTGGGTATAGCTGTCCATTCCTATGAGAGTATCCACAACTGAATTGAACAGTTTCCCGAAATTGAGTTTCTTGAACCAATTAGCAGTTTCAATTTTTGACAATTGCTCTAAATTCTTTTCAAAATTGGACATTTGCTTTTCAGCTTCAACAATATATCCGTCGGTCAATGTAAGGTAACCCTCAATCTGTTTTCTTAGTTCCTCAGCTTTTCTCAGCTCTTCCTGGATCCTTAACTGCTCTTCCCTTTTTATCTTGCTCTCATTAACATACTTGATTCCATAAAAAGCTCCGATCGCCATGGCCAATAATACAAGTATCAAAATCGGCTTTCTGAATTTGTCGGAAATATTGTGTTTTTCTTTTTCCTTCAAAACCAAATCCCGGTCAAATATAGGCTCATCATTGTCTTCATCACTGAAAACAACCTTGCCCTCATCAGTTTTAAATTCCGAATAATCATATTCTCCCATGAAGACCTTGGCTTTTTTGTTTTCATTGATAATATCTCCGGATACCGGAGCAGTTATTTCCTCAGATACTTTTATATCATTTTCGCCCGGTTCAGAAGTTTTAAGCTCAATATTATCATCAGTTATATCAGAGTTCAATTTAACATTATATGGAATTTCTTCAGACGAATTAATTGGTGCAGATACATAATCGTCAGAAATTGATTCGCTGATTAACAAACCCGGAGTTGTCTCCTTCTCTTCAATTTTTAAATTTGATTTTAAAACATCTTCATTTTTGGAATCAACATTCTCTGGATTTAAATCTTCAATGTTTCTAAGATCCTTTCCGCAAAAGCTGCAAAAATTTGAACCTTCAAATACTTTACTTCCGCAATTTGAACAATACATGTACTGCCTCCTTCCCACAGAAATATTCTTCTGCAGTAATAACATTTCAGTGTCATAATAAACAAAATAGATGAAAACTGGGTTAAATATGAAAAAAAGAGCTCAAATGAAGTCAAAAAAACGTTAATCTTCATCAAGCTCTTCTAATGTGTTTATTAACCTTCGAATTCTTCAGGGAAATCAGTATTGTGATAAACGTCTGAAACATCGTCGTCATCTTCCAAAGTATCCAACAGCTTTTGGATTTTGACTGCTAATTCCATATCCACCTTTGTGTAAATATTGGGAATCATGACAATATCACTTTCAACCATGTCATAACCTGCCTTTTCAAGAGCATCTCTGACAGTTGCAAAATTTTCCACGTCGGTTCTTACTTCGAATGCTTCTTCCTCGGCAATGAAATCTGAGGCGCCTGCTTCTATAGCAGCCATCATGATTTCTTCTTCATCAGTCTCATCTGTTCTTTCGATGATTATCTGACCCATTCTGTTGAACATGAAGGAAACCGAACCGGTAGTTCCCATATTTCCGCCGACTTTATCAAAAGCATGTCTAACATTTGCAGCAGTCCTGTTTTTATTGTCTGTCAGTGCTTCAACTATGAATGCAGGACCTCCGGGGCCGTATCCTTCGTAGGTGATTTCTTCATAATTTGCTGAACCTAGTTCTCCCGCAGCTTTTTTTATTGCCCTCATTATGTTGTCCATGGGCATATTCTGTGATTTTGCTTTATTTACTACATCTTTTAGTTTGGAATTAGTGTCTACGTTTGGATTTTCCTTTGCAGCCACCATTAATTCCTTGCCTAATTTGGTGAAAACCTTAGCTCTTGCAGCATCGGTCTTTCCCTTTTTTTGTTGTATGTTATGCCATTTAGAATGTCCTGACATTTTTTCTACCTCCGTTTTTACCACCAAAAATTATATCAGATTTGCTCTTTATCATCAATTTCATCTAAAATTCCACTTGGTGATAAAAAATATTCTTTTTTGCATCGTTCTCCGAAAATTACCCGATTCAACGAGATTTCTTTGATGTTTTCAATCAGTCTTTCGGCATCTTCAGATTTTACTCTGACTATGATATTTACTTCCTCTGTGAAGTCTGATGTTACAATCTGGATTTCTTCATCCCTGAGGAATCTGTCTACCCGGGAATGTACGTCATAGGCCATGGCAAGATTTATTTCTTCGCCCGGAACAACACTGATGATATCCACGGATGCTACGGCGTCCCCGGCAGCTTTTCCGTAAGCCCTTGAAAGCCCTGAAGCACCCAGGAGAATCCCTCCGAAATATCTGGTCACTATAATTACTACGTCTTTAAGATTATTTTTCTCCAAAACGCTTAATACCGGAATTCCCCCGGTTCCCTGCGGTTCTCCGTCATCAGAGTACCTTTTGATATCTCCGTTCTTTCCGATGATATAAGCATATACATTATGCCTGGCATTATGGTTT
Source organism: Clostridiaceae bacterium (assembly GCA_036741195.1). Taxonomy (GTDB): domain Bacteria; phylum Bacillota; class Clostridia; order Clostridiales; family Clostridiaceae; genus JG1575. The sequence continues at coordinate 20,894 of DAINSS010000030.1, forward strand.
TCCGCTTTGACGTTAGCAATTATCTGTTTTGCATCTTCTTCAGAAACACATCTTGAAATAACTCCCTTGAAAACAGACTTTTTCTCGATATACTCAGAGCTCCCCCGGTCTTTAACCGTAAAGTACATTTTCAAATCCCCCCTGAACCTACGTATTATTCCAGCTCAAACGGCTTTAACCTGCCTGCCAAAGTATCGTAAATCCTGGCCTTTATGTAGGTACCATCCTCGGAGAACTGTTCTTCTATGACTTCTCCGTTGTCATGGATCATTGAAACCAATTTTTGTTCAGAGTAAGGAATCTTGTATTCATGAATATTATAATTATCCGGCATGAAGTCCATGATTTTCAGCATGAGCTCATTCAGATTCATTCCGGATTTGGCAGAGGTTCTGATTACAGGCATTTTGTCCTTATAAAGCTCCTCAACTTCCAACGATCTTGCCGACAACCCTAAATCCGCTTTGTTCAGAGCCATGATAACCGGTTTATTCACCGCACCTAACTCATTTAGTACTTCTTCCACTGCAAGGATCTGTGAGTAGGAGTTTTCTGAATTGCCGTCAACAACGTGAATAAGTACATCTGCATTAATGACTTCTTCAAGGGTGGACTTGAAAGCTTCCACAAGATCATGGGGCAGTTTCCTGATGAATCCGACTGTATCTGTCAAGGCAATGACTCTTTGATCCGGCAGTTCAATAGCCCTTGTGGTTGTATCCAATGTTGCAAACAGCATGTCTGCTTCAAATACTTTTTCTTTTTTAAGGCTGTCCTTTGCCGACATTTCTGCCAAGGCATTTCTTAATGTACTCTTCCCTGCATTTGTATATCCTACCAAAGCTACCTGCTTCAGATCCTGCCTGTGTCTGTTTTCTCTTTGAGTTGCACGTACTTTCGTTATATTTTTCAAATCCTTGGACAAGTCATGGAATCTGTCACGGATTTTCCTTCTGTCGGTTTCAAGCTTTGTTTCGCCGGGGCCTCTTGTACCGATTCCGCCGCCTGTTCTGGATAATACCGTTCCCAGCCCCATCAGCCTGGTCATTCTGTATTTTAACTGGGCGATTTCGATTTGTAGCTTTGCTTCCCTGGATTTTGCTCTTCTGGAGAAAATTTCAAGAATCAGGGTTGTTCTGTCTATAACCTTTACCCCTGTTATGTCCTCCATGTTCTTTATCTGACTTCCGGACAGTTCATCATCCGCAATGATTACATTGCTTCTGGTAAGCTGGCAGATATTGATCAAGTCCTCTAATTTACCGGAGCCAAGATATGTAGCATTATCAGGTTTCTCTCTCTTTTGAAGAATCATCTCTGAAACGTCGGTACCAGCTGCATATGCCAATTCTTTCAGTTCTTCGAGACTTTCTTCAGACTCAATGCCTATGAGAAGCGCTCTTTCCCCCTCATCTTCATTAATTTCTGAATTAAAAATGTTCTTCTCATTTTCCGTATACTTATCCTCGATATTGAAAGCCAGTGCTTCTTCAATGGTAAGTTCTCTGGTTATTTCCGTTGCAAGATCATTATTGTTTACGGAAACAAATCCCAATGAAATTCTCGGATAATCTGTATTTACGGATAATGCACCTATGACATCGAGCTTCATCTTTAATAGGGCTGATAAATCCAGGGCCGATAATCTTGATGAACCGTTAGGATGAGTATGAATTATTCTGAATCCCGACAGCTTCTTTTCTCTGATATCAATAAGAGGAAGTGATACAGACGCGGAGTCTCCGATTGCAACTTCGCTCACCCTTCCTCTTCTGTCAATGGCCACGGAAACTTCCCTGTCTATTTCTTCAGTGACACTTTTTATAATTTCAATTATTTCAATGTTGGCTATTTCGTACTTTTGGCTTTTAATCTCATATATTCCTTCGAGAGTTTCCAATATACGATCACGAACACCGTCAATATTACCCTTTATCAAGTGAAACACCTACCTTTCGACCTTGACATAAGTCACGTTAATTCTATAATATTAGAACAAATCTGTAAACTAAAGGAACAATCAGCCATATGGAAACTAAGAACAAAAATGTGATAATTACCGAAGAAGAATTAAGGGTTAATATTGAAGAACTCGGCAAAAAAATTACCGAGGATTACAGGGACAAAAAGCTATATTTACTTGCACTTTTAAGGGGCAGTTTTATTTTCGCCTCAGACCTTTGCAGAAAAATCGATCTTCCCGTAAAAATCGGATTCATGACGACTTCAAGCTACGGAGCCAGTGAACACTCCTCCGGAAATATCGAAGTAGTCACTGATATTCCGGATAATATTGAAGGCTATGATGTTCTGGTTGTCGATGACATAATCGATACAGGATATACTATGAGATTTGTTCTTGCCCATGTCAAAAATAAAGGAGCCAAGACTGTTAAATGCTGTACCCTTTTGGATAAACCATCAAGAAGGAAGGTTGAAGGACTTGTTCCTGATTACTGTGCCTTTACTATAGATGATGTATTTGTTGTGGGTTATGGATTGAACTTTGGAGATTACTACAGAAATATCCCTTATATTTTCAACTGGGAATAAGTTGTTCCATTGAGAAATACTTAAAGAATTTATAATTTCCCCGTGGTCTTAAAATAAAATGAAAGCACCGGCAGAAACTATCCGACAAGACGGATAATCTGTCGGTTTTCCTTTGAATTTACAAGAATTTCATATCTTTGTATTAAACTACATTCGGCTTCAATACATATCTTAATATCAAAGGGTTTATAATGAAAAAGTATTGACTTTTCATTGTTCATAATAGAAATCCCTTTTATGATATAATATTGAAGATGAAAAACGAAATTGAACCAATTTATATAGAGTTAACATCGGAGGTTAAACGTGGCTAAACGAGTTAAAAGAACAGCTAAAAAAACATTTACCAGACACTCCACCCTATCAATTTTGGGTAAAGTGTTTAAAGGTTTCGTCATATTGACATTACTTGTTGCAATGGTGGGATCCATTTATGCGGCTTCAGTGGTGGTTGGTATTGCAAAAACGGCACCGGAGGCAGATATAGAAAAATTCCTTGCTTTGAGTACTCAGAGCGTACTTTTGGACGACACCGGCGAAGTTATGGATACTGTCATAACCAATGAAGTAAGGCTCCCCATAAAATTAGATGAAATGGGTAAGAACATCCAGGATGCTTTCATATCATCCGAGGATGAAAGATTCTATGACCATAAGGGTGTAGATATCAAAAGAACCATTGGAGTTACTTTAAGATATGCCTGGAGCAAGATAGTCGGCGGCAACTACTCACAGGGTGGTTCAACAATGACTCAACAGCTCATTAAAAATGTTTTCCTGACTTCTGCAAAGGAAGAATCAAGAAAAATAAAAGAAATGTACATGGCCCTTCAAATAGAAAAACAGATTCCCAAAGAAAAGATTTTGGAAACGTACCTAAATTCAATTTTCTTGGGAGGCAGAGCCTATGGAGTTGAGGCTGCAGCCAGACAGTACTTCTCAAAATCAACAAAGGATCTGACAGTTATTGAAGCTGCTTATCTTGCAGGAGTTACCCCAGCTCCGTCTGAATTCTATGCATTCAGCGAGGATAATCTGGCAAATCCAAAGTATATCGAGGACAATACTAAAACAGTATTAGACCAGATGGAAAAGAACGGATATATAACTTCCGCCGAGCTTAAAAAGTACAGGGATCAAATAACAAATGAAGGTATAAAATTCAACTATACCACCCTTTCCAACGGAGGAAGATATAACTACGAATTCTTTACTAGACCGGCTGTTGCTCAGGTAACTCAGGATCTTATGGATAAAATGGGTTTGACCGAAGAACAGGCTCAGGAAAAAATCATGTTGGGCGGATTAAAGATCTATACCACCATGAATAGAAAAATGCAGGAATACACACTAAGCGTAATCAATGATCCTGATAACTATATGTTTGAAGAATCAATAGACGCGAACAATATAGTTCAACCGCAGGTAGCAACAGTCATCGTTGAACCATCCACAGGTTATGTTAAGACCATAATTGGAGGAAGAGGAGAACAGGTAGTTGCAGGACCGAACAGAGCTGTATCCTATAACTTCTTAAGGGGTGTAGGCTCTTCAACTAAACCTCTTACGGTTTATGCAGCCGGAATAGATAAGAAGATATTTGATGCCGGTTCGGTATTTGAGGACTCTCCTTTAACACCGGCACAAAGACAGGAATATTTCTACGGGGATTCAGATGCGGATCCAAATAATCCTAATTACCCCGGAAATGCATATTTTTCTTGGTTAGGCTATGCCAATGTCAGGGATGCATTAAGGGTATCCTCAAACTTGGTTGCAATCAAAGCATCAATGCAGGTAGGTACAGCGGTTTCCACCGAGTATGCCGAAAAGTTCGGACTTGTACTCCCTCCTGAAAATTACAGAGGTCTTTCCATGTTTGCACTTGGTCAGTACGCAAATATAGATGGTAAGGACGGAGGAAACCCACTGATTATGGCCAGTGCATTCGGTACCTTTGCCAATAACGGCTATAAAAACAGAAGTGTCTACTATTCCAAGGTAGTGGATCCGGCTGGAAATGTCGTACTTGAGAATAAGCCAACCGGAGAACAAATTATACAACCCGGAACTGCATATATTATGTGGGATCTGTTAAAGACAGTGGTAGATTATAATGTTCCGAATATAGAATGGTCAGATGATTTTGATATTGCAGGAAAAACAGGAACTACCTCCGACAACAGAGAACTTTGGTTCGTCGGAACAACACCTTACTATTCTGCAGCGCTTTTCATCGGTCATGATGACCACTCAAAGGTAATCAATGCAGAAACCGGCGGCCTACTGGGTTCAACTGTAGGAACTCAAAAGGTATTCCGAAAAATAATGGAATTTGCACATGAAGGATTGGAACCAAAAGAACTTGAAGTACCTGATTCAATTGTCAGAGTAGCAGTAAGCCATGATTCGGGAACACTCCCAACCAGCCTTACAAGATCGGACCCCAGAGGTGACAGAACTGTCTATGAATACTACTTCAAAGACAGAGTCCCTACAGAATTCGACAAGGTCCATGTTGCTGCTGATGTTAACAAGCTTACCGGTAAACTTGCAAACTCTCAGACACCGGCAATACTAAGACAAAGAAAAGTCTTTATAATAAGAGACTATACACCTGAGGTTACGCTTGAGGATGCTGCCTATGTACTTCCTAAGGTGTTTGATGACGGTAAGTTGCCTCCGGGCTATACTTTAACACCGCCAACTAAACCGGCAACAACGACACCGCCTGCAACTCAGCCACCGGCAACTGCACCTCCGGCTACAGCACCGCCGGCAACTCAACCTCCGGCTACACCGGCTCCGGACACACAACCACCTGCTACTCCGGCACCTGACACAACACCTGCCGGAACTACAGCCCCATCAACTTCCCAGCCTTAATCGGTTGCTGTTAAGGAGACTAAAATGGAAAGAATAATTAAAAGCCCCGTAGGTAATCTCCTGTTGAAAGCAGATGGAGAATATCTGACTGACCTGGAATTTACAAAAGAAAAGGTCTCAAATAAAGATAAATCCCCAACATTGGATTTGGCTGAGAAAGAGTTGAATGAATATTTCTCAGGTGTTAGGAAAGAGTTTACGGTAAAAGTTAAGCAAAACGGAACGGATTTTCAAAATCGGGTTTGGCTGGAATTAATGAAAATACCATACGGAGAAACCATCTCCTACGGTGAGCTCGCAAACAGAGTCGGCAGTCCGAATGCCCACAGAGCATGCGGTACTGCTAACGGCAAAAACCATGTGGCAATAATTGTTCCATGTCACAGAGTAATCAATAAGGATAATACACTGGGTGGTTATTCAGGAGGAATCGGAATCAAAGATGCCCTCCTTGAATTGGAAAAAGTTAAGTTTAAAGCAAAAAAATAGTGTAAAAAAAGGATCTGAAACCTTTAAGGTTCCGGATCCTTTTTTTCATCTTCCTGATTCTCATATTCGTATTTCGTTAACATGAAGTCGGACAGGATATAGTTTGAAATGTCAAAACCCTTAGAGGTAAGGGACAATCTTCCTTTTTCAAATTTCAAATGACCTGACTCAATATATTTTTTTATAACCTCACCATAGAAATCAAATAAGTCTGCATTGAACCTTTGGTAAAACTCTTCCGCGGAAGTTCCTTCCGTCATCCTAAGACCCATGAATATGAATTCTTCGACATCATCCTCAAAAGTATTTATATGTGTTTCCGATGCAGGATCTTCCCCGGCTTCAACCGTATTGATGTATGTCTCCATGGATGAGGTATTGACATATCTTACGGAATTGTCAAATCCTGAGGCAGAAACACCTACTCCTACGTACTCTCCGGTCCTCCAGTAATTAATATTGTGTATGCATTCGAAACCGAGTTTTGCATAGTTTGATATCTCATACCTTATGTATCCCAGTCTTTCCAAGCCTTCACGCATAATATCCTGAAACTCCCTGTCAGCATCCTCTGTCGGAAGTGTTACAATCCCCTTCTCAACACTCAAATACATGGGGGTACCTTCCTCTAAAATCAAAGAATAGACTGATATATGCAAAGGATCGGTAACCTCTATAAATTCCAGAGTTTTTATAATGTCCCCGGGAGTCTGTCCAGGCAAGCCTGTAATAAGATCCAGGTTGATATTTTCAAAACCTTCTTCTTTTAACAGTTTGTAAGCTTGATTAAATGTTTTTAAATCATGGATTCTCCCGATATTCTTAAGTAAGATGTCATTGGTTGCCTGAAGGCCCATGGATATTCTGTTTACCCCGTTCATCTTCATGATTTTAGCCTTTTGTCGGGTTACTGATTCCGGATTGGCCTCTACAGTGAACTCATAATCCTGCGTAAGTTTGATATTCTCCTTTATAAAATGCAGCACATCCTCAA
>DAINSS010000031.1:0-24386 GCA_036741195.1 Clostridiaceae bacterium
TTGAAAGAAATATCATGTTCATCAAAAATATTTCCTACTATTTCTTCTAAAAGGTCTTCTATTGTAACTATTCCTGCAAGGCCGCCGTATTCATCAATAAGAACCGCAAAGTGGTTATTTGTTGATTGCATCTGCTTAAACAGCATATCAATGTGCTTGGTCTCAGGTACAAACAATACTTCTCTCATCAGCTTCCTGATATCTGTAACCTTGCCCTTATTCAAGTATTCCCTGTAAATATCCTTAAGTACAATCAGACCGATAATATTATCCTGTTCACCTTCGAATATCGGTATTCTTGAAAATCTGCTGTTAGTTATCAGCGTTAATATTTCTTCGGGTCCATCTGAAATATCACCCATTATAATATCGGGTCTTGGAGTCATAACCTCCCTGGCAAGTTTATTATCAAACTCAAAGATTCCGTCCAACATGTCTCTTTCAGTCTGGTTGATAACCCCTTTTTCTTTTCCTACTTCTATCATAGATCTGATTTCTTCTATGGATATTTCTTCTTCCAAGGTCTCCGAATGAATTCCTACCATCTTTCCGAACAAGGTAGTAGACCCGGACAGCAAAAGCACAAAAGGTCTTGTCAGCTTAGAGAAAAAGTTAATCGGCTTTGCAGCAGTTAGCGCAATCTTTTCAGGGTTTTGAAGAGCTATTCTTTTTGGTAGCAGTTCACCAAAAACCAATGAAAAATATGATATGGCCACTGTTATCAGAATTTGAGCTATGGTTCTGCCGTAACTGACCGGTATTCCTATGTTCTTTAAAACCGGTACCAGCATATCTCCAAAAACAGTTGATGCCGAACCTGCAGTCAAGAAGCCTGCAAAGGTTATTCCAACTTGGATTGTGGCTAAAAAATTACTCGGTTTTGATAACAAACCCATCAATACAGCTGCCCTGGTATCACCATCCTCAGCCATTGCCTGAATCTTGTTCCTGTTAGCTGAAACAATAGCCATTTCAGAGGCTGAAAACAGTCCGTTAACAATAATTAAAAGGACTAAGAGTATGATATAGGGTATAATACTGCCAGATTGCTCCATTTCTTTCTCCTGTTATTTCAAAGTATTGGCTAAGGCAATTAAAATTCCTGTCTTAGCGTGGTCGAAGGTTATTCCGCCTTGTAAATATGCAATATAGGGTTCTCTTATAGGTGCGTCACATGAGAGTTCAATTGATGACCCTTGGACAAATGAGCCGGAAGCCATTATTATCTTGTCATCATATCCCGGCATATCCCATGGCTCACACTCTGCCATTGAATCCACCGGTGCACCGTACTGAATCCCTTTTACAAATTTAATCAAAGGAACGGGATCATTGAATTTTATAGCTTGAATTATATCTGTCCTTCTTTCATTATACCTTGGTTTTACTTCATATCCAAAAGATTCTAGTAACGCAGCTGCAAAAACTGCTCCCTTGACTGCCTCCATGCTGATATGAGGTGCTAGGAACAAGCCTTGGAACATTAGTCTTGTTACTCCGAAAGTAGAACCGCATTCTCCCCCGATTCCCGGTACGGTGAGTCTGTAGGAAGCCAAATCCACCAAATCTTTTCTGCCACAGATATATCCCCCTGTAGGTACTATGGAACCTCCGGGATTTTTTATTAAAGAACCTGCAATCAGGTCTGCACCGACATCAGTCGGTTCAATAGTCTCGACAAATTCGCCGTAGCAGTTGTCTACAAAAACAACCACATCGTCTCTGAGTTCTTTAATAATTTTTATTATATTACCGATGGAAGTCACATCCATCGATTTTCTCCAACTGTACCCCGTGGATCTTTGTATGTGGATCATTTTTAATGAAGGGTCGGTTAAGGCACTTTTAATGGAGTCTACGTCGAAGTCACCATTTTTCAAATCAATTTCTTTATACAGTACACCCATTTCCATTAATGATCCGACACCCTTCTTTTTGCCAATGCCTATAACATTGTGCAGGGTATCATAAGGCCTTCCTGTAATTGTCAACAAGGTATCTCCGTGTCTTAGGACACCGAATAATGCAGAAGAAATAGCGTGGGTTCCGTTTACGAAATGGGGTCTGACTAAAGCCGCTTCACATCCGAATATACGGGAATAAACCCTGTCTAACTTATCCCTTCCGATGTCATCATACCCGTATCCGGTACTCATGACAAAGTTTGAATCTGATACTCTTTCCTCATGGAAGGCATTCAAAACTTTTAATTGGTTAAATTCTCTAATTTCATCATATATTTTAAATTCAGCATCCACCTTTACAAGAGCTTCCCCGGTTTTATCCAAAACAACGGATGGTATGCCGTATTTCTCTTTCAACAATTTATTTACTAACTCTGACAATTGTGTATTTCCTTTCATAAACATTTTTCACTACAAATAGTAATAATATCATACTCAGCAGATTCCATAAAGAAGAAAGGACTTTAAACAAAAATAGACAGGTACAAGTTATCGTACCCATCCATCTTATAATTATTTTTTTTAAACAAATAAATATTATTTGAAGATCATTGATTACTGATCTTCTTCTGTTTCCATCTCTTCATTCTTACCGGTAAAAAGAATAGGCTTCGCCGGTGTTATTGTAGTTATGGAATGCTTATATACAAGCATTTGCTTTCCGTCTGAATCCAAAATAACCGTGAAATTGTCAAAGCCTTTTACAGTACCCTTTAATTGGAATCCATTTACAAGATGGATTATCACTCCCATTTTAGATTTTCTGGCACCATTTAAAAATATGTCCTGAAGATTATTACTGTTTTTAACCATATTTGCCTCCGGAAGAATTATTCCTAATTCAATTTTATATTTATTTCTCTATTTCTCATTTAAATCAGCGAGGATTTTATCAATTATCTCTTCATCACCCATTGAATCTTTATTAAGTTCAACAGCAAATTTATCGTTCCTGAACCAAGTCAATTGACGCTTGGCATAGTTTCTGGACGCTTGCTTGATTTTATCTATTGCAGTTTCAAAGGATATTTCACCATGAATATATGAGATCATCTCTTTGTAGCCAATACCCTGCATGGATTGATTTTTAATGTCCAATCCTGAATTCAATAGATTTTCAACTTCAGTCTTCAGACCCTTTGTTATCATTTCGTCAACCCTTAAGTTGATTCTATCATAAAGCTTTTCCCTGTCCATATTTAAATAATAATAAAAAACTTTATATTCCGGATTCAATCCTTCAGGATCTTTATAAGAAGACAGTCTGGTTCCTGTTGTATTGAAAACCTCCAATGCTCTGATAACACGTTTAATATTATTCTTGTGAATTTTTTCAGCCGAAATCGGATCAACTTCAAAAAGCATGTTATGGACAAAATCAAAGCCTTTCTCTTTAGCTAGATCTTCCATACGGTTTCTGAAGTCATCATCTTTTATGCTCTGTGTAAAATTAAGATTTTTTATGATGCTGTCAATGAATAACCCGGTTCCGCCTACTATCATTGGAATCATATTATTCTCATGCATTTTACCAATTATATTTTTTGCGTACTCTTTGAATTCAGCAACAGAATAATTTTCATCCGGTTCTAAAATATCTACCAAGTGGTGTTTTATTCCGTCTGCCTCTTCATCGGTTATCTTAGCAGTTCCAATATCCATGCCCTTATATATCTGCATGGAGTCACCTGAAATAATCTCGGTGTTTAAAATCTTTGCCAGTTTTATAGATAAGGCTGTTTTTCCCACGCCGGTGGGTCCTGACAAGACCAGTATCCTGTTTTCCATCACATTCTTCTCCTGAACTGTTTTTCAAGGTCTGCCAAAGAGAAGCGAATCATGGTGGGTCTTCCGTGGGGACAGGTGAATGGTTCCTTTAAGAATCTTAAAGTATTCAATAAATTGGTCATTTCTTCCATACTCAAATTTTCGTTGGCTTTAATCGACGCTTTACATGCTGCCGTCGCAATCCTTAAATATTTAACTTCTTTTGTAGTTCCCTTCCCAAGGTTTTTCAAATTATCCAAAATATCGGTAAAATAATTTTTCAAATCTGTTTTCCCAAGGAAATACGGTACCTCCCTAATGGATATACTTCTTTCACCAAAGTCTTCTATTGTGAAACCGGCACCTGTAAAAACTTCTTTATTTTCATTGAAAATCTGATGATCCTCTATGGTCAGATCCAAAACATAGGGAGCAAGCAAAGGCTGCACGACTATATGCCTTGATTCGATTTCTTCCATATATTTCTCAAAATTTATCTTTTCATGGCAGGCATGCTGATCGAACAGATAAAGAGATGTATTATGTTCGGCTAATATATATGTTTTATTATATTGACCTATTACTTTCGGCAGCGGGAACTTTTCATCTGTTACCTCGATTTCTATAGGATAAGCTTCATCCTCAACATGTGAGGTCGGTGATTTTAAGTCCACGGGAAGGGATACTTCATGGATGGTGTCATCTTTTTCCTTATCATTTTTATTGAATGGATAAGTGTTAGTATCGGAAATCTTGCCTTTATATTGTTCCGATATACCCGATTCTTTTATAAGGTTTCTATTATCATTTTCTCCGAATTTAAATCCGAAATCAGTATTTTCGCTTTTGAAAAATGATTGTGGTTCTGTTTTTATTTCAGGATTGAACTCTGATTTATATGGAGATTCCGTATCCTGTCCGAAATCCAATTTGTCTTTATAGAATTCTCTTAAAGCTCTGTGTACAGTCTCAAATACAGAAGTGAACATCAATCTTTCGTCTTCAAATTTAACCTCGGCTTTCTGAGGGTGGACATTTACATCAATTGAGTTTGGGTTTAAGTCAATGTTCAAAACAAAAAATGGGAATTTTGACACAGTGATAAACGACTTAAAGGCATTCTCAACAGCTATGGCAAGAGACCTTGAATTGACATATCTGCCGTTTATTATTAAAGTTTCCTGTGCCCTGGTGCCCCTTGACAATTCTTCATTACCAATGTATCCGTATATCCTGAAATCCTCGTATTGGTTTTCAAAATACATGACATTTTCAGCAGTTTTCCTGTTATATACCGCTCTTATGACATCTATTAAATTCCCGGTACCGTAAGTCTTAAATACTTGTTTCTCGTTATTGAAATAGTTTATTGACACGGATGGGTAGGATAAAGCCAAACGAAGCATTATATCATTTACTGAATTTCCTTCCTTTTGAGGATTTTTTAAAAATTTCAGTCTTGCCGGTACATTCCAAAAAAGCTCTCTTACTTCAACCATGGTACCTTTGGATATTGGGGAATAGGTTAAATACTTCTCTTCCCCGCCCTCTATATAAATTTCCATTCCATCCTTGTCATCCGCACTTTTGGACTTGAGTAACGTCTTTGATACTGCCGCTACGGAAGCTAAGGCTTCACCCCTGAACCCTAATGAGGTAATGTTGAAAATATCGTTTATTTCTCTAATCTTACTTGTAGCGTGGGGCATAAAAGCCTTCGACAAGTCATCGTTTCTTATACCGGTTCCGTCGTCGGTGACTTTGATTAAATCAAGGCCTCCGTTGATAATTTCAACAATAATATTATTCGAATGGGCGTCAATTGAATTCTCTACCATTTCCTTCACTACTGAAGATGGTTTTTCTACTACTTCACCCGCTGCAATTTTAGAAGCGGTTTCCGGGGATAAAACATTTATTTTAGACATCAGTTTTCCCTCCCTAGTTTATTTTTTAATCCATCCAGTAAGTTTAAGGCATCCAAAGGGCTTAGTTTGTTAAGGTCCACAGATCTTAATTCATCTAAAACATCTTTTTCAGTTTTATTCTCAGAGATTTGTTCAAAATCAAGGAAATTCATCTGATAAATATTTTGAGCCTTTTCCTTTATCTTCTTTTTCTTTCCGCTGTCCTCCAGCTGTTTTAAGATTTCTCTGGATCTTTTTATCACTTCATCCGGGAGACCTGCAAGCCTTGCAACTTCAACTCCGTAGGATTCATCTGCTCCGCCTTCCACAATCTTTCTCAGAAATATTATGGAATTGCCGTATTCTTTTACAGCAACAGAATAGTTTCTTATACCCTTAATGTTTTTTTCCAACTCTGTCAATTCATGATAATGGGTGGCAAACAATGTTCTTGCCTTTATACCGTCATCTTCCATGAGGTACTCGGTAACTGCCCAGGCTATACTTAAGCCGTCATAGGTTGAGGTACCTCTTCCAACCTCATCCAAAAGGATCAAGGAGTTTCTGGTTGCATTTTTTAAAATATTTGAGACTTCCGTCATCTCCACCATAAATGTGGACTTTCCTCCGGACAAATCATCAGATGCTCCGATTCTTGTAAATATCCTGTCAGTTATTGAAATATTTGCACTTTTAGCTGGAACAAAGGAACCTAACTGGGCCATGAGAACAATCAAAGCCACCTGCCTCATATATGTGCTTTTTCCTGCCATGTTTGGACCGGTTATCACTAAAAAGTTGTTCTTTTTAAAATCCAAAAGTGTATCATTGCTGACAAATTCACCCCTTGGAATCATAGCTTCTACAACAGGGTGCCTGCCCTCTTCAATTCTGATAATTCCTTCCTGGTTGAATACGGGCCTTACATAATTTCTGTCCAAAGCCACCTTTGCAAAGGATTGATAGCAATCTAAATCAGAAAGTAATGCTGCAGTGCCTTTTAATCTCTCTGTTTCTTCCTCTACTTTGTCCCTTATTTCAGTGAACAATTTATATTCCAAGGAACTTAATTTTTCTTCTGCACCCAAGATTTTATCTTCCATTTCTTTGAGTTCTTCAGTAATGAATCTTTCGGCATTTGCCAGTGTTTGCTTTCTTACATATCTTCCTTCAGGTATTTTAGAGTAGTTTGATTTAGTTATTTCTATGTAATATCCAAAAACTTTATTGTACCCGACTTTTAAAGAGTTAATACCGGTGAATTCTCTCTCCTTTGATTCAAGATTGGCAATCCAAACCTTACCGTTTGCTTTTATATCCCTGAGTTCATCTATTTCTCTGTTAAAGCCTTCTTTGATAATGTCTCCGTCTTTCAATGCCATTGATGGATTTTCATTAATAGAAGCTTCAAGAAGTTCCCTTATATCATCCAAAGGGTCTATCTTTTCTCCGATTCTCCCCAACTCCCCGAAGATTATATCGGAAAGAAATGATTTTATTTCAGGAACCCTGTTCAACGAGTTTTTCAATGTAATCAGTTCTTTGGCATTAATACTTTTCTGACTTATCTTTCCAGTTATTCTTTCAATATCATAGACATTCTTAAGGCCGATTCTCAGATTATCCAAAAGTGTCAGATCATTAACCAATATATCTACTGCTTCTAATCTTTTCCCTATTTCCATTTGGTTTATGAGGGGTTTTTCAATCCACCGCCTTAAGTTTCTGGCTCCCATGGCCGTCATTGTATCATCCAGAATCCATATCAACGATCCCTTCTTGGATTTGTCTACTATATTTTCAGTGAGTTCCAGATTTCTCTTAGAATTAACATCCAAAGCCATGGTATCGGAAATATTATAGGCGGATAAATGACTCATATTGGATAAAGAAGCTTTCTGAGTTTCCTCCAGGTATTTTAGCAATCCCATTACTACACGTTTTCCGTTTATAGGGATTTCTCCGTCTACAACAGAAAAATGATGGTTTAAAATCAAAGACTCGTCATCAATCAAATATTCGGGATTATTTGTTATCAGCTGTGAATATTCGGTATTTAGAAAATCATTTAATTCGTCTTCCCTGAATAATAAGAATTCCCTTGGTGTAAATTTGGCTATTTCCCCTCTTAATGCCTCTTTATCGGATTTAAAGGTTGTAGTATAAAATTCACCCGTGGTTATATCTGCAATGGCCAAGCTCATTAATGGATTTTTATCCTCAGAACTTAAAATTGCCATTAAGTAATTATTTCTTTCTTCGTTTAAAAATGTTTCGTCATTTAAAGTACCGGGTGTAATTATTCTGATGACATCCCGTTTAACAATTCCTTTTACAAGTGCCGGATCTTCAAGCTGTTCAACTATGGCAACCTTAAAGCCTTTTTCAACTAAACGCCCGATGTAGTTTTTTGATGCATGGTAAGGAATACCGCACATGGGAGCTCTTTCCTCCAGTCCGCAGTCTCTTCCTGTCAAAACCAATTCCAATTCCTTTGATGCCACTTCGGCATCCTCAAAGAACATTTCGTAAAAATCTCCAAGCCTGAAGAATATTATACAATCCGGGTACTCTTCTTTTATTTTAAAATACTGTTGCATCATTGGTGTCAGTGCCATTATTCTTCCTCCATGTTCCAAGTTGCTATACTGTTTCTTAAATATGCGCTGCAATCTTGTTTAAAACATATACAATCATTATAAACGAAACAGCATGTTTTATTTATCAAAAAAGTGCAGAACTTTAAGAACTGCACTTGTAGAAAATATTTTATTTTACCGTTTCACCGAATAAACTGAATGAGTTTGCTTTGGTAATTTTGACATCGGACATTTTCCCTATTAAACTGATGTCTCCTTCAAAATTAACTATTTTACCGGATCTGGTTCTGCCTGTCAGGACACTTGAATTATTCTTGGATGTACCTTCAATGAGAACCTCATATACCTTACCAACATAACCCTGGTTAATATCTGCAGCTCTTCTATTCACGACCTCAACAAGTCTTTCAAACCTTTCATGTTTGATATCTTCAGGAATTTGATTTTCCATGACATCTGCAGGTGTATTATTCCTGTTGGAATAGATAAAAGTGAAAGCTGAATCGAATCCGATTTCTTCGCATAAACTTAAGGTCTCTGCAAAATCTTCCTCAGTCTCACCCGGGAATCCCACAATTATATCTGTGGTTATTGCTACTCTGGGAATTTTCTCCCTGATGAGCTTTATTTTTTCCAAATAATCTTCTCTAGAATATTTTCTGTTCATTCTTTTTAATATCTTTGTTGATCCGCTTTGAACCGGAAGATGAATTTGTTCCGTTACTTTATCGGAAGCTGCCATGGTATCTATAACTTTTTCATTCAAGTCCTTTGGATGACTTGTCATGAATCTGATTCTTTCGACACCGGGAATTTCATTAACCATAGATAAAAGCTTTGCAAAATCAGTATCTTCTTCAAGTCCTTTACCATAGGAATTTACGTTTTGACCTAAAAGAGTGAATTCTTTGTAGCCCATACCGACAAGTTCCTTGATTTCTCTCAGAATGTCTGAAGACTTTCTGCTTTTCTCACGGCCTCTTACATAGGGAACGACGCAGTAAGAACAGAAATTGTCACAGCCATACATTATAGTGACATAAGCTTTCAAGAAATCTTCCCTGTCTATCGGTACTCCTTCAACTATTTCGGACTCATCAATAATTTCCTTGATTTGTCCTCCTTCGTTTTTAAGTCTTTCAAGGTATTCTGGAAGTCTTGAAGCATTATGTGTTCCAAAAACCATATCTACATGTTTGTATTTCTTTAAAATTGAATCGGCAACCCCTTTTTGCTGCATCATACAACCGCAAACAGCAATTATAAGTTCAGGATTCCTTTCCTTTATTTTCTTTAATATACCCAAATTTCCATGGACTTTGAATTCAGCATTTTCTCTGACACAGCAGGTGTTGAATATAATTATGTCTGAAGCATCCTTTAAATCTGTCTTTTCATATTCCATTTTTTTCAGCATACCTGATATTTTCTCAGAATCCTCTTCATTCATCTGACAACCCCAGGTTTCTATATAATATTTTTTCATTTCTCACACTCCACCAAAGCATTATATCAGAATCTAATCCTCAGTACCATAATGCCAAAGGGTCTTTCTGTACATGGTCTTAAACCCATGCTTTTCATATAATTTCACTGCTCTTTCATTTTTTTCGAATACTTCAAGAAAAACAGAATGTTTGCCCGATACCATGGTTCTGGATAATAACTCCTCCATAAGAATACTTGAATATCCTTTTCCTTGCATTTCACCAAGAATTCCAAAATTTACCAGGTAGTTCATTTTTCCTGTTTTGATTATCTGGCCGTAGCCAACAGGTGAACCGGATTCATACATTAATAAAGACAATTCATGGACGTATGTTGAATTAAGCATCTCAGCCCGGATGTCATCTTCATTCAAGGGAATCCTGTTGTTGTTATTGAATGCACTGTTCTGAACGAGAACCCTGTCTCTTATTTCCTGTAAATCCCTGACCTCTTTGAAAGTAAATTCTGATTTTGAATTTATTGACTTACTTGGATGTGATGGCTGATCCAATAATACATTCATTACCCTGTATCTTTTAAAAGGTTTAAAACCGAGTTTTTCCAAAAAAGCATTATTTAAATCATTATCAGAGGTCATATAGGAAAATTCATATCCTAAACCAAATATGGTCTTTTTTTCAAGTATTTCATCCTTTATGAAGATATATAAGTCTTCATCATTTAAATACTCTTTATTAATTACCATTGTATTTATTGTGATCTCTGAGGCAGCCTTTAAAAACCCAATATAAAACACAGGTGTTTCCCCATGTAGAATTATTTTCTCCGTTTCAAAACCGGCTAATTTGGTAATTAAACCTGTCCTATTTTGCACCTTAATCGGTAAATTTAAATTATTGAAAAATTGAGAATCAGAGAAAAATACCTTATACCTGTTATGATCCTCATTACTGACATTTTTTATGGTAAAGAGTGTCATTATATCTCTCCTAAAAAAAGAGGACAAATAATGCCCTCTTTAATTGTTATTCCTTTATCCCTCTTAAAATATCGAGGAGTAGACTTTTAAATATGTATTTATAAAAAATCTGATTTTAAACTGCCTATTCCACTGCCTTAATGCTTAGGGAAACTTTTTTATTTGCTTCATTGCTGTCCAAAACCATAACTTTGACAGTTTCGCCAATTGTAAGTACGTCTGAGGGTTTTTCCACTCTGTTATGTGATAACTGTGAAATATGGGCAAGACCGTCAACTCCCGGTTCAAGCTCGATGAAAGCTCCAAATTCAGTGAATCTGACTACTTTACCAAGTACTATCGACTCATTGGGATACTTCTCTCCGATGTTCTTCCAAGGATCTTCCTGAAGTGCTCTTAAAGACAGGGATATTTTTTCATGTTCCTTGTCCAAACCTATTATCTTAACCTGAACTTCTTCTCCAACCTTTAGTACTGATGAAGGTTTTGGAATCTTTCCGTAAGAAATCTCAGAAATATGAAGTAGACCGTCGATTCCGAGAACATTGATAAATGCACCGAAGTCAGTCAATCTTTCAACCCTACCGGTTTCAATGTTGCCTACTTCCAGCTTTTCCCAAGCTTCCTTCTCCATTTCTTTCTTCTTCTTAAGCATGTGTTTCTTTCTTGAGCCTACAATTCTTGTTGAGCCCCTTCTCTCTTCAGCCTCTATTATAGAAATATCTATATCCTGGCCTACATACTTATCTAAAGATTTTACAGAACTTACATCTACATGGGAAGCAGGTATAAATATTCTGTGTCCCTTATAGAAAGCAACGATACCGCCCTTTACTGCTTCCTTTACTCTGGCAGTAACGGTTTTATCTGTACCAAGAACCTCTAAAAGTTCTGATTTGCTTGCTTCTCTTTGTACTTCTTTCATTGACAGAATATAGAAGCTGTCATTTTCTATCGGTCTTCTGATAACTTTAGCCTCTACTTCGTCACCCAGCTTCATCAGTTCGGTAAGCTTTGCAGAGTCATCAAATGATACCTCAGAAACGCTCAGTTTTCCGTCATTTCCCGCTCCGACCAATCCGATTATAGCTTCCTTATCATCAAGCTGAATTATTTTACCCTTGATAATCTGTCCCATTCTAACAGGCTTGTCGTATTTTTCCATAAGCTCACCCATGGACATTTCATCATCACTTTTTTCAACTTTTTCTTCTATATTTTCAACTTCATTAGTTTCATCTTCAACGACAACAGGCTCTTCTGAAACTACTTCGGCAACTGTTTCCTCAACAGGCTCAACAGATACCTCAACTTCTTCGGATACTTTTTCTTCTGCCTGTGGTTCAGTTACTAAATCCGTAATTTCCTCCAAATTGTCACCTAACTTCTTCTCGTCCATCATAATAGCCCCATTGCCTCCTTGATAATCCAGTCTGGTGTAGAAGCACCAGCTGTCACTCCAATTTTTTCAAGTCCTGATAATTCTTCCCTGAACTTTTCCAGTTCCTTTGCATTTTCTACAAAATATGAATTCTTACAATTCTTTTTGCATATTTCATATAACTTGGTTGTATTGGAAGAATGCTTTCCTCCGATTACCACCATTGCATCAACTTCTTTTGAAAGCTTTTCCGTAGATGACTGTCTTAATTCCGTGGCTGTACAAATTGTGTTGAATGCACACAGCTCTTTTGACAATCCTGCCAAGTTGGAAATCAACTTAATCCAATTTGATTGTTTTTCAGTTGTCTGAGCAACAACACAAACTTTTCCGGATAGCTCGAAGTCCACGCTACCATCTTTGGAAATCAATGCCTTATTATCACACCAACCGTTGATGCCGATTACTTCCGGATGGTCTTTATCGCCCAGGATAACAATCGTGTACCCTTTTTTATGGTATTCACTGACCCTTTTTTGAATATTCAAAACATAAGGGCATGTCAAATTCACCACATTTCCGGAAATATCATTGATTTGATCCAGTGCATCCCTACCCACACCGTGACTTCTGATTAAAACAGTATCGTCTTTTTTGATGTTCTTAAAATCAGATTCTTCGATAGCCGTTATTTCGCTTTCTTCGAGTTTACTGACAACATCTTTGTTGTGAATAAGTTCACCGAATGTGTATATTTTCTTATTGTTCCCGCCTAATTCAAATGCTTTTCCAACGGCTCTTGAGACCCCAAAACAAAAGCCTGCATGCTCCGCCAGAATAATCTTCCTCATGGTATTCTCCTTATTCATATTCAAGGGAAAAACACCCTGTAATTCATTATTATACACCAAACAGTCGGTAAATTCTATATGATAACCATTGGGCAATCGACTCTAACCATTGGCATACAATGATTCTGTATTATGAACTTTAATTTTTCTCAGGAAGCTTGAGATCCGGTCTTAATACCTTGGCTCCCCTTAGATAAACAGGGACTAATTTTGTGTTTTTATCAACATCCAACTGAAGTAAAATACGAATGCAAAGTTTAAGGGAACCTACTACTTTCATCTCATTGAAATGAATTATTGATGAAGAATCCACTCCTCTTTCCAATCTTACATATTTACCGGGATATGCTGCATCAATATCCTCTGTACAAGTAAAAATCAAGGAGACGATGTCTTCATTTTTAAAGTCATTATATTGAATTATGGTATCCCATAATTCAAGCACAGCTTCCTTAATTTCACTCTCAGTATTTGCCGCTATTGTGGTAGCTCCTCTTAAGCCTTTCATTAAATATTTCCTCCTGCCAAGTATCCGGTTGAAAATGCAATCTGCAGATTAAATCCGCCTGTCAACGCATCAACATCTATAAGTTCGCCTGCAACCGATATATTTGTGTATTTTTTTATTTTCATGGTTGACGGATCAATTTCAGAAGTAGCAACACCACCCCTTGAGATTATTGCCTCTGTCATTGGTCTTGCACCTTTGATATTAAATTCAAGGTTTTTAATTGTATCAACCAGCCTTCTTCTTTCTTCCTTGGTGATTTCATTAATCTTTTTTATTTCGGCTATTCCTGCCCTTTTTAATATAAACGGGATGAGTCTTTGAATCAATAAGTCAGTCAAACCGTTTCTGATATCCTTATTCTTATATTTATCAAAATCCCTTAAGATCCTCAAATCCAACTGTTTTTCATCAAGACCCGGCTTTAAATCAATGAAACCGGTCATTTTAGCCTTCTGATCCCTGTAAGCACTGGCTGACAGAACTATAGGACCTGATATACCGTCATGAGTAAAAAGCATTTCTCCAAGTTCTGAATAAAGCTTCTTTTTACCGGAGACTAAAGTAAAAGTAACATTCCTCAATGATATACCTGTTAATTCTTTTATGTCTGCATCAGAAACTGTGAGCGGGACAAGTGAAGGTATGAAACTGTTTGTTTCAACTCCTATTCTGTTCAAATATTCAAGCATCTTTCCGTCAGAGCCTGTCAGGGGATAGCTTGCTCCGCCTGTGGTTATAATATAATGATCGGCTGTAAATTGACCCCTGTTTGTATTAAGAGCAACTACCCTATTTCCTTGAGTTTTGATTCCGGTTACAGTAGCCTCATAAACAACTTCAACATTTTTCCTGACTATTTCTCCCGTTAAAGCTTTTATAATATCATTGCTCTTGTCACTTTCGGGGAAAACCCTGTTACCCCTTTCAGTTTTAAGTTTGACACCCCTTGATTTGAAAAAATCCTGAAGATTGTCATTCGTGAAAGTGTACAATGCCGAATATAAAAACTCGGGATTTCTGGGAATATTATTAAAATACTCTGACACGTCACAGGCATTGGTGACATTACATCTTCCTTTTCCGGTTATAAATATTTTTCTCCCCGGAATTTTATTTTTTTCCAGGATTATTACTTCATTTTTTTCAGCTGCTTTAATTGCCGCCATCATTCCGGCAGCACCGGCTCCCACGACGATTACCTTCATTTTAAATTCTCCAAATGGTTACGATTGATTATGGTTAATAATATCATGAATTGAATTACTCATGTTACACTGAGGTTCAATTTCGCTTATTAGTTTCAAAGGAAAAAAGACTTTTATTGTACATGAAGTCCTTAAAAATGAAAAATTTGACAACATATAAGGGATGGTCACAGACCATCCCTTATTTTTACTGTTTAACAGTTATATTTATTCTAGTAGTCGCCCTGAGCCATCATAGCCTTTGCAACCTTATCAAATCCTGCAAGGTTAGCACCGGCAACCAGGTCATATCCGAAACCGTAAGTTTCAGCTGCATCCATTGCGTTCTTATGGATGTTGTACATGATCTGCTTAAGCTTTGAGTCAACTTCTTCTTCAGTCCAGGCCAGTCTCATTGAGTTCTGAGCCATTTCCAAAGCTGATGTAGCAACTCCGCCTGCATTTGCTGCCTTTGAAGGTCCTACAATAACTCCCTGCTCCTGAAGATACTTAACTGCTTCGTTTGTACAAGGCATGTTAGCGCCTTCACATACGTACTTAATTCCGTTTTCAACTATCTTCTTGGCATGCTCGATATGGATATCGTTCTGCATAGCACAAGGAATGATTATATCAACCTTCATGCCCCATGGTTTTTCTTTTTCGAAGAATTCACAGCCAAACTTGTCAGCATAATCCTTGACTTTGTTTCTTCCTGAATTTCTCATTTCAACCATGTAGTTCCATTTTTCAGGAGTATTTATACCGTCTTTATCATAGATAAATCCGTCAGGACCTGAAAGTGTAACAACTTTTCCGCCAAGGTGAGTAACCTTCTGGCAAACACCCCATGAAACGTTACCGAAGCCTGAAACAGCAACAGTCTTTCCTTCGAAGGAATCTCCTTCATGCTTTAATATTTCATTACAGAAGTATGAAATACCGAATCCAGTAGCTTCAGGTCTGATTAATGATCCACCGTAGGACATTCCCTTACCGGTGAATACACCATTTTCAAACTTGCCTCTGATTCTTCTGTAATAGCCGTACATGTAACCAATTTCTCTTGCTGCAACACCCATATCTCCGGCCGGTACGTCTGTATCAGGACCGATATGTCTGTATAGCTCTACCATGAAGCTTTCACAGAATCTTCTGATTTCTGCATCTGATTTTCCTGTAGGATCGAAATCAGCACCACCCTTACCACCGCCTATTGGCAGACCTGTAAGTGAGTTTTTAAGAGTCTGTTCAAATCCAAGGAATTTGATTATTCCTAAATAAACATTTGGCTGGAATCTGATTCCGCCCTTATATGGTCCTATTGCTCCGTTGAACTGAACTCTGTAACCTCTGTTTACATGTAGGTTACCTGCGTCATCTCTCCACGGAACCTTGAACATAATCTGTCTTTCAGGTTCAACAAATCTAGCTAGAAGATTGTTTTCGATATACTGTGGATTTTTGTCAAGTATTGGTGATAATGAATGTAGAACTTCTTCTACCGCCTGAATAAATTCAGGTTCATTTGCATCTCTTTTTCTGACTAATTCAAGAACACTCTCAATGTATTCTTTGGAAGTCATGGTTACTTTTGCCATTACAAATTTCCTCCTGTTAATCCGCTCATTTGTATTGAGTACATAATATATTTTACTATTTATTAAACAATTTTTGTCATAATTGTAAAAGTTTAGTATCTTTGAAATAAAAGTCGTCAGTGAATCGTTTTCTGTTAATATGTCATTTGTTTTATTTTAAAAAGTGCAGAATAACCACATTATATTTGAAATTAATAAATTTGCACTCTTAAAACTGTATTTTATTTCTTTGAATTCTGAATATTATTATGAACTGTCTAATTGATAAATTTCGGCAATCCGCATATTTTGCTGATTTATCAATTTATCAACTGTTTTAAATGGCTTCTAACCCTGTTATAGCTTAGATACCATAGTCCTTGGAAACGAATATCCTGTTCTCTTCCCAGATTTCTTCAAGACTTTTGAAGGCTTCCGCAACTTTTTCCCGTCTTTTGAGACCTACAGACACTATTATTGCGTTTATAACGGACATTGGGGCAATCAGGCTGTCTACAAAGGAAGCCATATTGCTTTGAGCAATTAATGTTACTTCTGAAAGTTCTGCCAAGGGTGAAAAATTACTGTCAGTCAAAGACATTATCTTTGCCTTCCTTCTCTTGGCAAATTTTAATACTTCAACAGTTTTTATTGAATATCTTGGAAAACCGATTCCGATAACAACATCATTTTCATTAAGATTGAGCATCTGCTCATAAATATCACTCATTCCGTGATTTAATACCTGGACGTTATTCAATATGAGATTTAAGTAAAAACCAAGGAATTCCGACAAGGAAGAGGAACTTCTTAATCCGATGATATAAACCTTCCCTGCGCTGAAAATACCATCAACAAATTTCTCAAAGGTTTTTTGGTCTATGTTGTCCAAGGTTACCCTGATGTTGTCAATATCTGCTTTTAATACACCTTTTAATGTATTTTCGTCTTCAACAAGATCGTTTGTAAGCTCAAGCCTCTGTACAACGGTAAGCTTTGTCTTTACCAACTCCTGAAGTGATCTTGAGAGCTCAGGATACCCTTCGAATCCCAAAACAATGGCAAATCGCACCACTGTGGATTCCGAAACATTTACGGCAGTTCCAAGTTTGGCAGCCGTCATAAAAGCTGCCTTGTCATAGTGGTTTAAAATATAGTTTGCTATAAGCTTCTGACCCTTAGATAACTTTTTGTACTTTGACTGGATTAATTCCATTAAATCAAGATTCTTTTCTTTCACAGCATTTACCTCTTCTCTATGACAATAAGTGACGGCGGTTCGTTACCCCTGTTGATAAATTCGTGATGCATCACACCAAAATTACCGGGGAGTTTTCTGACATATTCCAATACCTTTTTAGCTTCCTGCCCGTCATCGTGACTGTAATACAGTGTTATAACACAAAAGCCTCCGGGCTTTATCATTTGTAAAACTGAATCTAATGACTTGACAGTTGTTTCTGCTTTTGTCGTAATAGACTTTTCTCCCCCTGGGAGATATCCCAGGTTATAAATTACAAGTTCAGGGTTGATATTCAAAATTCCAATATTTGCATGGTCCATGTTTATAGCATCCACATTTAAGGGAGAATTATATTTATCAACGGCACTCTTTTGAATATCCAAGGAGACAACTTTATCGAAAATACCTGATAAAAAGTCCGTATCGTGACCGTTTCCCAAGGTCATGTCAATGGCCGTTTCTCCGCCTTGCGGGAATAGTCCATTAACGATAAACCTAAGTAATTCATTTACTCCTGAAACATATCTCATGGAATCAATGACAGTTGTTCTCCGCTGTCATCCTCGCCTTCATGATATTCATCCAGAATATCATTTGTTTGGGGAGTTTCACTTACAGTATTTTTAATCAACTCCTGAAAGGTTTCGTCCCTTGAAAAAACTTTAATATCCTCAAAACCAAATTGCCTTAAAAACTCATCTGTTGTTGCATACAGCCTTGGTCTTCCGGGAACCTCTTTCCTACCCACTGAAGCGATAAAGCCCCTTTCAAGTAGCTTCGAAAGAACATAATCTGAGCTTACACCCCTGATCTCATCGATTTCTACCCTTGTAACCGGCTGTTTATATGCAATGATTGCCAGGCATTCCAAAGCTCCTTTGGAAAGCGTCTGCCTTTCGTTTACTGTTGCAAGCTTTTTAACATAATCCGAATAATCTTTTTTTGATGCCAACTGCACCCTTTCATCTAGTCTTAACAGGGAAAATCCCCTGTCAGTAGTTCTGTATTCCAAATCCAGTTCAAGAAGGAATTTTTCTACTGCATCGGGTACCAATGCTAGCATTTCTGCAAGTTGAATAACGGAAATCGGTTCGCCGGCGGCAAAAAGTATAGCTTCAACAGCTCCTTTTATAGAAATTTTCCCGATATTTTTATTTTCTGTTTCCAATTAAAAGATTTCCTCCCTTTTCCTCCTGGTAAATGGACACTGTATGGTTTCTGACCAATTCCAATATTGCCAGAAAATATACTATGGCTTCAGCCCTGCCGGAGGAAGTGCTTATAATTTTACCGAAACTTAAAGTACTCTCTTTTTTTAGCAATTCTTCAAGTTCACTTATTTTATCTTCTACCTTAAATCTGTCTATGGGTATTTTTTTATCAATTACAGTTGTAGTATTTATTTTTTCTTTTTGCCTGTCCAAAAGCTCCATATACAACATGAAGAATTTTTCGGGTGTGAAATTTTTTGGAAGCACAACTTCAATATTAATCTCTTCTTCTATTGTCATGGGAAGCCTTGTAACCAGTACATCCTCTTCCTTATACAATCCCATGAATATGTGGGCTTTATCCTTAAAAAACTCATACTCCTTCAGCTTATTCAACAATATTTCTTTTGAAGGAATCTCATCACTGTCATCTTTTTTTCTAGGTAATAGCTCTCTGCTTTTAATCTCAATCAAGGTGGCTGCAACAAGAAAAAATTCAGAAGCAATCTCTAAGTTCAATTCTTCCATTTTTCTTAAGACATTCATATATTGCACTGTAATCTCGTTAATGCTTATTTCCATAATGTCCATTTTATTCATCTTTATAAGTTTTAACAGAAGGTCAAACGGACCTTCAAAATTATCAATACTAATATTTATACTTTCCATTTTTAATCCCTTCCTAGTTGAAATTATAGCATATATGGTTCCATGGACACATGTTATACTTATATCCTGAAAGACTAAAAACTGCCTTTTCATTACCGTAATTAAAAAGGAAATTTAAATGGATACTAAAAAAAATAAAACAAAGAACATTAACAATTTCCATCAAAAACTCGCTGTTATGGCCGTTAAAGCCATGGATATGGAAGTTTCCGCAACTCCCAAACCGGGTTTGGTTGATCTTGATAACAACGGAAGTCATATGGATATGAATCACATACTGTTTCTTAAAAGTTCTGCTTCACTATATGAGTATTTTTTAAATATTGCAGATATAGCTGTTACAATTGACAATCCGGTTATACTTCCCCATTTGAGAAAT
This sequence comes from Clostridiaceae bacterium, assembly GCA_036741195.1. Classification (GTDB taxonomy): domain Bacteria; phylum Bacillota; class Clostridia; order Clostridiales; family Clostridiaceae; genus JG1575. The sequence goes on from DAINSS010000031.1 coordinate 19,676, forward strand.
ATTGGAATTGAAGCCGAAAAAAAGATGCTTTCGGTCACTGATGGGATAAATACCCACAAAGGCCTTATTTTTTCCATGGGTATGTTTGTGGCAATAATTTCAAATCATTCCTACAGAAATGAAAATCATATTGATCAAAACAATTTTACTGAAATAAGAAATCAGATTATTTTAAATACGTTGAATTTGGTTGAAGAATTGAAGAATGATACAGGCTCACACGGACACAGTGTATATAAAACCCACGGAGCCGAAGGAATACGAAGGGAAGCAAGCCTTGGATATCCTGCCGTATTTTTGACTGGTTATCCTGCGATTAAAAAGTACAATAAATACTTTTCTTTAAATACGGCTCTTGTTCTTACTTTAATGGAACTTCTGATGGTCACGGAGGACACTAATATAATTTACAGGGGTGGATTAAAAGCCCTATATAAAGTTCGTGACAAGGCAAATGAAATAATAAAACTTACAGATACCTTCCTAACTGAAGGTTTTGACGATCCTATCCTGATCGAGTCAGAAATCCTGGCAAATGTCAGGAAAATGGATAATGAGTTAATAAGTGAAAACCTAAGCCCCGGCGGTACAGCCGACAACCTTGCTTTATCAATTTTTCTAGCTTTATTAGCCGAAGAAATCAGTGATGAATGCTCATTTTAACTAAATCAAGAGACTTATTATCAATCTGAAAAAAGGTATTCTATCAATACCGATATTTCCATATGAAAAAGCGTTGAAGTGAAAATATATGTCTTCAACGCTTTTACACTAATATTTTATTCTTAATTGAAACTAAAAACATGTCTACCGATGGATTAACGGACAACAGCCAATATGTGTTTTTCACCGCTGACTTTTTCAGAGGTGATTTTAAATGCATTTTTTGCCAGGTTTACAGACTCTGATACATCTGATTTATTGTGTTTGAGAATGCATAGGATATCTCCCTTTTTTACACTGTCTCCCACAAATTTTTCTATTCTTATTCCTGCAGAATAATCAAGAACGTCTTCTTTAGTCTGCCTGCCTGCTCCGAGATACATCGCTGCATATCCAATATCGGATGCCACTATGGATGACACAAAACCGTCTGATTCTGCAAGTATTTTTGTTTCTTCAGACGGATGCGGCAGAAGACTGTAATCCTCTGTTATATCCGGATTGCCACCTTGGTTTTTAATAAAGGTTTTAAATACTTTAAGTGCTTCACCGCTATCAATTTTTTCCTGAATCAATACCCTTGCTTCTTCAGGTGACGATGCCTTTTTACCCAGGTATACCATATAGGATGATATTTCCATGGCAACTTCATACAGTCCCTGAATTTTATTTCCTTTCAGTATCTCAATAGCCTCTATAACCTCATTGGCATTTCCGATTTCATGTCCCAATGGTTCATTCATGTCTGTCAGTACGGCGATAGTATCTCTTCCTAAATTCTTTCCTATCTGAACCATTGTTTCTGCTAAAATTTTTGAGTCTTCCAGAGTCTTCATGAATGCTCCGTCACCGGTTTTCACATCCAAAACAATGGCATCTGAACCGCTGGCTATCTTTTTACTCATGATAGAGGAAGCTATTAGAGGTATGGAATCAACAGTTTCGGTGACATCCCTCAATGCATAGAATTTTTTATCTGCTGGAGTAAGATTTCCTGTTTGTCCTGCTAATGCAATACCTGAATTTAATACCAATTCTTTGAATCTTTGTAATGATAAATCAGTTGAAAACCCCGGAATAGCTTCTAATTTATCAATTGTTCCCCCGGTGTGACCCAATCCCTTTCCGGACAGTTTTGCAACAGGAATACCAAGGGACGCGACTATGGGCAGGACTATCAGGCTGATTTTGTCTCCGACTCCCCCGGTGGAATGCTTATCAACCTTAATTCCGGGGATATCCGATAAATCAATTTGATCTCCGGATTCCACGAATGCTTTTGTAAGGTCAGAAATTTCCCTTGAATTCATACCTTTAAAGTAGATTGCCATTAATAAAGGAGAAATTTGATAATCAGGGATCTTACCCAGGGTATATCCATCAGTAAAAAATTTTATTTCTTCAAAACTCAATTCTGCGCCGTGTTTCTTTTTTCTGATAATATCTGTTATTTTCATGGTTACCTCGCCAGCTGTAAAAAGCTTTCACCGTTTAAATCATTCTCAATTTCCAAGTAATCTAAAATTGTCTTACCAATGTCTGAGAAGGTTTTTCTAACCCCAAGGTCATTAGGTTTTATTCCTTTACCGTATAGAAGTATCGGAATATACTCCCTTGAATGATCCGTTGATACCGTAGTAGGATCACAACCATGGTCGGCAGTAATGATCAGAATATCATCTTCTTTCATAACTTCGGTAATTTCGTTTATTCTTTTATCAACCGCTTCCAAGGCCATTCCGTAACCTTTAGGATCATTCCTGTGGCCAAACAACATGTCAAAATCAACCAGGTTTATAAAAAGTAATCCATCCTGATCCTTCTTGATTGCTTCAATGGTTTTATCCACACCGTCCATATTATCGGTTATTCTGACGGATTCTGTTATCCCCTTGCCGTTATATATATCCTTGATTTTTCCTACACCTGAAACTGTCATCCCTGCTTCATTTACATACTCCAATATAGTTTTGCAGAATGGATCTAGGGAATAGTCGTGTCTGTTGGGAGTTCTTTTAAAGGATTTAGCATTTTCACCGATAAATGGTCTTGCTATAACCCTTCCCACAGTCCATTCGCCTGTAAGCATTTCTCTGGCTGTTTCACACATCTTATATAGTTCATCAAGGGGTATAATCTCTTCATGAGCTGCAATCTGGAATACTGAATCTGCAGAAGTGTAAATTATCGGATACCCTGTTCTCATATGCTCTTCACCAAGCTCAGCAATTATTTCTGTTCCTGAGGCTACTTTGTTTCCGATTATTTTTCTTCCTATTCTCTTTTCAAATTCTTTTATAATCTCATCCGGGAAGCCGTTGGGATATGTGTTTAAAGGATTCAGTAACAAACACCCTCCGATCTCCCAATGTCCGGTTACGGTATCTTTTCCGACAGAAGCCTCAGCGGCTTTCCCCCAGGCACCCTTTGGGTTCTTAACCGGTTCAACCCCTTTTATGGGATATATATTACCAAGGCCCATTGAGCCCAGATTTGGCATGTTAAGACCGCCTAATGCCTCGGCAGTATTTGCAATTGTATTAGACCCTTCATCTCCGTATGCCTTGGCATCCGGAAGTTCACCAATTCCGGCACTGTCTAAAATCAATAATATGGCTCTTTTCATAAATTTCTCCAGTATCAATATTCTTTTTTCTTAATTGAATGTTTAACTCATATCTTAATTTAACTTTAACGGTTTAAATTTGGATATGAGCAACTTACCCAATAATTAATCAAATAAAACATTAAAATTAACTTTTACTTAATAAATTAATTATTGCTGTTATGCCCTTGGATGAGCTTTGTTATATGCTTCCATGAGTCTGTTTTTCTTCTTCATTTCCTCATATCTCATTGTTGCACTTATATCCGTGTGTCCGAGCATTTCGGATACGTCTTTCATATCTGCCCCGTTTTCAAGCAGATGAACCGCAAATGAATGTCTCAATGTATTTAAAGTGACATCCTTAGTAATTCCCACACTGTCCTTGTAGTTTTTCAGCAGTTTCCATACACCCTGTCTTGTAATTGACTCTCCTTGATTTGAAGTGAATAAAAAATCCGTATTCTCGGAAGCCATGCTGCTTCTGATTTTTAAATAGGCTGATAAAGCCAATACAGCCGGATGACCTATGGGAATCAATCTTTCCTTACTTTTGCTTCCAGTGCAGATAATATAGCTCTTCTCCAAGTTTACATCCATTACTTTCAGGGATATGAGTTCAGAAACTTTCAATCCGGTGGCATAAAGTAATTCCAGAATTGCTCTGTCTCTTAGCCCCTTATTTGACTTCCTGTCAGGGGCTTCCAAGATTAATTTCAGTTCATCAACAGTCAAAATCTCAGGCAAATCGCGATCAAGATGAGGAAGCTCATAGTATAAAATCGGTGCTTCCAAAACAAAGCCCTGTCTTCTTAAAAATTTATAGAAATTTCTCAATGTTACCAAATTTCTTATTATTGATGATTTAGATATACCTGAATCCATGAGATGCTCAGTATAGCTTACTATCTGGAGTTCTTCAAAATCTGAAATATCTAGCTTTTCCTGTTTTAAAAATTCTTGAAATTTAAAAAGATCTCTCTTATATGCATCAATTGTATTCTTTGACTTACCTTGGGTGGTCAAGGATTGTAAGTAAACAGCTATTCTTTCATCCATCATTTCATCATTTCAAGACAAACTGCAGCCAAAGATTTAGCATCCCTTAATCTATCGGCTTTAATCATTTGTCTTACCTCCTCTTTACTAAATTCAGAAACATTTAAGAACTCATCTTCATCTATTTCTACAGGTGAATATTCCAATTCTGTGGCTTTGTAAATATAAATAGTTTCATCGCTGTATCCGGGAGAGGTTTTTGCTTGACCCAAATACTCGATTTTTGAGGCTAAATAACCAGTTTCTTCTCGGAATTCTCTTCTCGCACATTCAAGGGGATCTTCGTCTTCTTCAAGCTTTCCCGCAGGAAGTTCCAATACCGTTTCTTCGAAGGGTTTTCTGTATTGGGTAACAAAAAGTATCTTTTCCTCATCGGTATATCCG
>DAINSS010000032.1:0-4197 GCA_036741195.1 Clostridiaceae bacterium
AGAATTAAAATTCAAAATATCAGGAAAATACTTTAATTCTACCCTAAGCTAACTCCAATTAATTCTATTCTTGATTTGAATCAAAATTAACTAATTTAAATATAGATATAAAATTAAAAGAAATATATGCCTAATGTCCATGAAATAATTAAAGATATTAAAATCTTGACTGTTAATTATTTAAGATCTAGGTTTTAGCTAAAAATTTAATTTGTGACGTCCTTTGATTCGGTCAGTTTAAGTTTTTGAAAAAAATTAGATTCAGATACCACCTTTACTACTTCTATCAAACCCATGGTTGCAACTATTGACGTTAACGCCGTGCTTCCCATTCTGCCGCCTAATCCGGAGAAATTGATCATTGAATACTCGTAAATTGTAGCTCCAAGCAATGCAGAGATGATCATGAATTCTTCTCTTTCAAATCTTTCAGATATTGACATTCCGACGAAAGAGCCTGCAAAAGCCGCACCTGCCAAGGTCAATCCAAGAGCCGGACCGTGTAATAACGGTAATACAATACCGGCTGATAAGCCCACAACTGATGATGCTAAGACTATGCCTGTTTTAGTGTACTTATTTATGAAATAAGTCAAATATAACGCAACGATGAAATATATAAACAGGCTTAAACGTACATTTAGAAGTGCCGGAGTCTTTTGAAAGACAAAAGTTCCGCCAATCAATGAAGTTGAAATTGTAGCAAACAGCGCTGAAGCACCCATCTTTCCGCCAAATCCGCCAAATACTCTTCTGCCGCCGATCCAAATAAGGCCTGTCAGTAAACCTGCAAATGCAACCAAAGGAAGATTCGCAATTCCTGTGTAAGATGCCATACCCGTAAAAGATGCTGTGAAAATAATCGCTTGGAATTTTGGGAATAATATGACTCCTGCTATTCCCACCAATGCTGATGCGGTTACCGGTCCCAATTTAAAATTGTTGTTTAGTATAAATGATACTAAAGCTGCTCCTATGGCAAAAAGGATCGAATAAAGATCTACTTTAGCATATTTCTCCTTTTTAATATCATCCATTTTGGAACCGATTTTTGTGATCCATTCTTTTTTAGAGGAAATTATCACAGCGAAAACCACCAATACCAAAATTGTAGAAATGCTATATGAGCCTTGTTTAAAAGCGTTTATAAATGCACCACCGGTAAGTAACAACATGACGGCAAGATACAAGAAAAAACTAACTACTGTTGCAATCAAGAACATAATTCTTAACCCCTTCCTTTAACTATATTCGTTAACCAATTAACGATATTTTTATTACTTACAATAGACTTTGTCATTAAAACCAATGAGATTTAATGAAATATGAAAATATCAATAGAAAACTAAAAAAATGAAAATGATACACAAATGTTAAACAATTATCAAAAATTTAAACTAGATTTACCATTTATTATTCCAGATTATCAATTGATATGGATTATCACCTACATCAATATTATAGCATATATTGGCTTGTTTCAAGCCATAACAGATTATTTACCTAATATTAGCACTTTATTTAAAGTTTGTAATAAAATAACGATGTCTCCCAATATAATTTGGACTTCGTTATAGTTTTGATACTATTTGAAAATATGGTTGCTTGAAAGATTATAAAGGTTGAACTTTCCGTTTCTAAGAAAGCCAATGACAGTAACATTGTTTTCCTTGGCCAGTTTTACTGACATAGTAGTGGGAGCACTTTTTGAAATCACCGTGCTCACCCCTGCCCTCATCGCTTTTATTAGCATTTCCGAGGCAATTCTTCCTGATAAAAGAAGAATGGATGTACTCAGGTCGAGATCATTTAAAATTGCATGGCCTATTACTTTATCCAGGGCATTATGTCTTCCAATGTCTTCATATATGGCTATAATCTCATTATTTTTGATTAAAGCAACTGAATGAGTTCCGCCTGTTCTTCTGAAAAGAGTATCTTCTTCCGTAAAAATATTTGTCAGGTTTAAAATAGATTTGATATTAAGTTCGAGTTCAGGCTGCATATAGTTCATCCCGTAAAAAGGTTTGGATACTATCATCCCGGAAGTTGTTCCTGTTTGTTTAAGACCGGATACAGAATTTTTAAGCTGCACATATGCTTTGGGTCCAATTTCGGAGTCTTTAATATCTAAACTCATAACATCATCCTTATTAAGAATTTGCCCGGTAGTATATAAATGTCCCATAACCAGTTCTTCAAGGTTAATGGGTGAACAGTTTAAAATTATTTCTCTTTCATTATTAATTAAAAGAGAGACGGATACTTCATCTATGACTTCATCCTTAAAGTCAATGAATTCAGATCCGTCAAATTTTTTTATATCAAGCTTCTTCAAAGCCTTCATAGGAAAGTAATTCCTCCTTTGTATTAAGGTTCAAAAATAAATTATCGGCCTTATTGAAAAAATCACTGGTTTCTTTTGGTACCAATATGAAATTCTCCTTTTCCGCCAACCATTTAAACTTGGGGAATTTATCTAAACTATAGGCTTCTATAGTTTCAACTAAGGATTTATGATAAAACCCATGGAAGGGTTCAACCATGTCATTTCCTATTGAGGTAATAATACCCTTGGGTGAAATATTTTGACGTTCAACCAGGCAATTTTTCATGTAGTTTATATACTCAGGTGAGATCACCGGCATATCACATGCAATGACAAATAAATAATCTGAGCTGCACTTCTTTAAAGCCGCATGAATCCCTGCCATGGGTCCTTTAATATCCAAAATATCAGAAACCGTTCTAACATCCAAACCGGTGTAAATTTCAGGTTTTCTGGTTGAAATTATTACGTCATCAAAAATGTCAAATAAAGTAGAAATTGTTTTTTCCCTCAGGAGTTTCCCTTTTATTGAAATATCCTGTTTATCAAATCCCATCCGGCGGGAAGCCCCGCCGGCAAGGATCAATGCTGAACCGAAAAGTGACATACTAGCCACCCCAAGGCATATTCAGGTATTCTTTCTTTAGCCTGTCATATTCTTTTTTGAACATTTTTTCGTGTCCGTCTTCCCATTTTGCAAGGGTTTCAAAAAGCTTTTTAAGGTTTTCTTCTTCTACCTGATCAATTGCATCTCTGTAAAATTGGGCATAATCCCTTTCAATTAGGTAAGCCATACGCAAAACGGTCAAATCTGGAACGTCGCTTTCCAAAAGAGTAGTATCTATATTTTCAGTTTGAGATCTTGAATAGAATATGTCATTCTCATCTCTTTTTAAGATATTTTCGTCAACGACAAAATGCTCTTTATCCTTTAAATATCTTTCTCTTTCATTTTTTACGTAATTGTAGTGATCCAATTCAACTTTGGCAAGATTCTCAAACAATGCTTTAGTAGTCGGATTTACAAACATCTTTGATTTTTCCAGGAAGAATCTGTTTCCTTCAAGTTCCATTTCCATGGCGTAGCTCAAAATATTTGCAGCTTTGTTATCGTTCATGTTAAGCCTCCTTTTCAATAGATACGGCACATACCTTCAGTTCAGGGATTTTGGCAATTGAATCTAACGCACCGTGTGTCAATAGATTAGCTCCGTCTCTGAAATGGAAAGGCATGAATAATACATTGTCGTCTATTATGTCTGTAATTCTTGCAGTTGTCTTAACCTGCCCTCTTTCAGACTTCAATATTACCTTGTCCCCTTCTTTAAAGTTATATCTGCTTGCTGTCTCAGGACTCATTTCAACATAGCTCTTTCCCGAGATTTGATTCAGACCGTCCTCTCTTCCTGTCATTGTCATTGTATGATAATGCCACAGTATTCTTCCTGTGGTGAAAATATAAGGATAACGTGTTGAGATCAATTCTGCAGGATCCTTATAATCTACGGGAATGAACAAACCTCTTCCTCTGGAAATTGCCTTTCCGTGGAGGAATTTGGTACCCGGACTGTCTTTATCGGGACAAGGCCATTGTATGCCTATTTCATCAATTCTGGAATAATCCATTCCTGCATAGGATGGCGTAACTGAGGCTATCTCATCGAATATCTCAGATGGATTTTTATAATCCTTTTTATATCCAAGGAGCTTCATGAGTTCGACAAATATCATCCAGTCAGGCTTTGAATCTCCTACGGGCTTAATTGCTTTACGGACTCTTTGAACTCTTCTTTCTGTATTAGTAAAGGTTCCGTCCTTTTCCGCAAAGGAAGAAGCAGGTAAAACCACATCGGCATATTCAGAAGTTT
>DAINSS010000032.1:4207-24369 GCA_036741195.1 Clostridiaceae bacterium
AGGAAGATATCTTGTACAACGAAGAATTCACATTCTTTAAGGGCATGTTTTACATGGTTGGTATCGGGATCCGAAACGGCAGGGTTTTCTCCAAATACATACAGCATTCTGACTTTTTTGTTTTCAAGGGAATTGATTACTTCAGGAAGTGTCAATCCAACCTTGGAAGATAATTCTGATCCCCAGGCTTTGTTGAATTTCGCAATTACTTCGGGTTTTATTACCTTTTGGTAACCCGGAAGATCTGCCGGAAGACATCCCATGTCACAGGCTCCCTGAACATTGTTCTGACCTCTTAATGGATTAATTCCTGCATTCTCTTTACCGATATTTCCGGTTAAGAGAGCCAGGTTACTTAAGGACATTACGCCGTGTGTACCCGTACTGTGCTGAGTTATACCCATGGCATAATATATTCCTGCGCCGTCAGCCTTTGCATACATCCTGGCTGCTTTTATTATTGATTCTGCAGGAAGACCGGTGATTTCTGAGACAACTTCAGGAGTATAGTACTCAAGATGTTCTTTTAAATCTTCAAAATCCTCAGTACGTTCTTCAATATACTTCTTATACAATAAATCTTCTTTAATAACTACATGACACATACCGTTGATCAACGCAATGTTTGTGCCAGGCTTTAGCTGTAGGTGTAAATCAGCAAGCTCTGCCATTTCAATTCTTCTCGGATCTGCAACTATCAGCTTTGAACCGTTCTTCTTGGCTCTTTTCATCAACGTTGCAATAACCGGATGGTTCTCCGATGTATTTGAACCGATAATAAAAATTAAATCATTGTTCTTTGTTTCTGCAATACTGTTTGTCATTGCTCCGGAACCCAACGTGGCTGCAAGACCTGCAACCGTTGAGCTGTGTCAGAGGCGGGCGCAATGGTCAACATTATTTGTACCTATTACACCTCTTAACATTTTTTGGAACAGGTAATTATCCTCATTCGTACATCTTGCTGAGGAGAGGCCTGCAATTGAGTCAGGACCGCTTTCTGATTTAATGGTCCTAATTTTATCTGCAATGAGATTCAATGCTTCATCCCAGGACGCCGGAGTTAATACTCCGTCTTTCCTTATAAGGGGAGTTTTAAGCCTGTCGGGATGATTTATAAAGTTATATGAGAATCTTCCTTTGACACACAACAACCCGTCATTTGAAGGAGCTCCTTGGTGCGGCTCAACTCCCACTACCTTATTGTTTTTAGTTAAAAGTTCCAATTGGCAGCCGACACCGCAATAACCACAGGTGGTTACAGTTCTTTGGACTTCCCACATTCTGTAGTTTTGTTTCTTTGGTGTCAGTGCACCTGTCGGACAAACAGAAACACAGTTTCCGCAGGAAACGCATTTAGAATTTTCAAGCTTGATGTCATTAGGCGTTGCAACCTTTGTATCAAAACCTCTGTTCTCTAAACCGATGGCATTGGTACACTGCAGTTCGCCGCACATTTTTACGCATTTCTCGCAAAGGATACATTTTTCAGGATCATAGTTATAAAACTTGTTGGTCCTGTCCATTTCGTATCTTTTTCTACCAAGTACTCTGTAGGAGCCGTCTTTTATTCCATACTCATAGCAATAATCCTGGAGTTTACATTTTCCGGATTTTTTACAGTTCAAGCAATCATTTGGATGGTTTGAGAACAAAAGATCCAAAATTTCAGTTCTGGCTTTGATTACTTTGTCACTGTGTGTTTTTATTTTCATGCCTTCACTTGCTTTTAATGTGCAGGAAGTCTGAAGGTTTCTCGCTCCTTCAACTTCTACCACACACAAGCGGCAGGCACCGTGAGCTGTAAGTCTTTCGTCATGACATAGAGTTGGTATAGTAATACCGGCTTCCTTACAGGCTTTTAAAACTGAAAGGCCATCACTGACAGTGACTTCTTTTTCATTGATCCATAATTTCAATTTTAAGCCTCCCGATTATCTTCTTTTCCTATTTTCATAAGGATGTTATCAAGTTCCAAAGCTTCTGCCCAGGAAACCTGTTTGAAGACTCTCTTGCCATTCTCTTCAACCTTTTTATATGGCATTCTCAATGTAGTATTGTTTTCTGCTTCAGTCATGAGTCTGCCCTTAAGGCATAAAGGTCTTCCGTTAAGGGGATTTCTGGCACGGATAACTTTTTTGTCATCCTTTTTAAGCACTTCAAAATTACAGCCATAATCACAGGATTTACATTTAATAACAGACCTGGAAACATCCCAGCTTCTCATTTTTTCGTCATAGACCCTTCTGTCGATTAAAGCACCGACCGGGCATACAGTAACACACCTGTTACATGATACGCAGGATGATTCCTCCAAAGACTGATCCATATCCGCTGATATTTTTGTATAAAAACCTCTGTTGGCAAAGGTTAATACTGCTCTTGTAGCTACTTCACCACAGGTACGTACGCATTTACCGCAAAGTATGCATTTACTTTCATCCCTTAAAATATATGGGCTTGAGGTATCGCTGAAGCCGGCTGTATCCTTACCTCTTCTTTCACCGTCATGAACTCTGAAAGCAACATCATATCTATAGGCATATCTTTGCAGATAGCATTCCCCTGATTTCTGACAGGTCAGACAATCGTTTGGATGATTATCCAATAACAGCCTTAAGAGTTGTTTTCTTATGCCCACAACTTTATCGCTTTCAGTATGAACCACCATTCCTTCACGTACAGGTGTTGAACATGCGGTAAGAGGTTTTCTTTCACCTTCGATGTCAACGACGCAAAGTCTGCAGGATGAAACAATTTCCAAGTTTTTGTCATAGCATAATGCAGGAATTTCCACTCCTACTTCCTTTGCTGCTTCTATTACTTTTGTTCCTTCGGGAACTGAAACCTTCATTCCGTCAATAATTAGATTTATCATGCTTCCTCCTAATGCCTTATAACGGCGTTAACAGGGCAAACTTCCATACAGGTTCCGCATTTTATGCATTCTTCATGTCTTATAAAATGTTTTTCCTTAACTTTTCCGTCTATACAGCTAACCGGACAGTTTCTTGCACACTTTGTACAACCGATGCACTTTTCGGTGATGAAGTATGACAGCAATGCCTTACATACACCTGAAGGACATTTCTTATCAATAACATGTGCTTCATATTCATCCATGAAATACTTAAGTGTTGAAAGAACAGGATTTGGAGCTGTCTGACCGAGACCGCAAAGTGAAGCTATCTTCACTGTGTTAGCCAATTCTTCCAGAACTCTAAGGTCTTCTATGGTTGCCTTACCTTCAGTTATAAGTTCAAGTATTTCAAGCATCCTTTTTGTACCTTCTCTGCAAGGGGTACATTTTCCACAGGATTCTTCAGCTATGAAGTCCATGTAGAATCTGGCAACGTCAACCATACAGTTGTCGCTGTCCATTACAATCATTCCGCCAGAACCCATCATTGAGCCTATGGATACAAGGTTATCAAAATCAATGGGAGTATCCAGGTTTGCCTCTGTAATACAACCGCCTGAAGGGCCTCCGGTTTGAACTGCTTTAAACTTCTTACCGTTTGGTATTCCGCCGCCGATATCATAAACAACTTCTCTTAAAGTGGTACCCATTGGAACCTCAACAAGACCAACGTTGTTAATTTTACCGCCTAAAGCAAAAACTTTAGTACCTGCAGATTTCTCCGTTCCCATTCCTTTAAACCATGCAGCCCCGTTAGTAATTATTGCAGCTACATTGGCAAAAGTTTCAACATTGTTGATAAGGGTAGGTTTTTGCCACAGCCCCTTATTTGCAGGGAACGGCGGTTTATTTCTTGGCATTCCTCTTTCGCCTTCAATAGAAGCAATCAATGCAGTTTCTTCACCGCATACGAAGGCACCGGCACCAAGCCTAATTTCAAGGTCAAAGGAGAAACCTGTTCCGAATATGTTATTACCGAGAACACCAAGTTCCTTTGCCTGTTTTAAAGCAATTTCCAGTCTTTGAACAGCTATCGGATATTCTGCTCTTATATAAATATATCCATGATCCGCTCCGATGGTATAACCGGCAATTGCCATGGCTTCCATGACACTGTGAGGATCTCCCTCCAGTATGGATCTGTCCATGAAAGCACCCGGGTCTCCTTCGTCAGCATTACAAACCACGAATTTTTCAGGCCCTATTTCTCTTGCCGTGAATTCCCACTTTAATCCCGATGGGAATCCTCCGCCTCCCCTGCCCCTTAAGCCGGAGTCTTTTATCTCCTGGATTACATCCTTTGGAGTCATATCGTGAAGTGCTTTATAAAGGGCTTCATAACCACCTAAAGCAATATATTCTTCAATTTTTTCAGGATCGATTATACCCGAATGACGAAGAGCAATTCTTTTTTGTTTTGCATAGAATGAAACTTCCGACAAAGGTGATACTGAAGCCTCATTTGCCTTTTTAATATGAAGATCATAAACAGGTTTTCCGCCTACAATATCTTCCTTGAATATTCTGTCCAAATCCTCAGGCTTTACAAACGGATAGAAGGTTTCCTCAGGAAATACCACCATAATCGGGCCGGCTTGACATAGTCCGAAACATCCGGTTCTTGATACATTGACCTTGTCCTGAAGACCGTTTTCCTCGATTAGTTCTTCCAGTCTGTGTTGTAATTTATCAGAATGTGAAGAAGTACATCCAGTACCTCTGCAAACCATGATCTGTTTTTCGTAAACATGATCCTGACCTTTAAATGCATCTCCCCTCAGTGCTATTAAAGGCATTGTATCTTTTTTAATTTGGGTAAGCTGATCAAAAGTTATCATTTTGCCACCTCGATTTTCTTTTCTTTGAGTGCTTCAACTGCCTGATTGTATACACCATCCTCAGCTTTAAGATGATCCAGTATCTTGACCAGCTCTTCTTTGCTTAGACGTCCGTGTACTTCCTCATTTATTGTAATTACAGGAGCTAGACCGCATGCTCCGACACATCTTGTAGAATTTAACGAAAACTTACCGTCTTCTGAGGTAGTATTGTTTTTAATACCCAATCTTTGTTCAATCTGCTCCAATAACTGCCCTGATCCTTTAACGTAGCAGGCAGTTCCCAGGCATACTCCGATCTGGCATTTACCCTTAAGTTCAAGGGTAAATCTCGAATAAAAAGTTATTACCCCGTAAATTTCAGCCATTGGGATACGCAATTCTTTTGAAATCAACTCCTGTATTTCAGCAGGTATATACCCGAAAATATGCTGTGCATCATGTAGGACTTGCATCAGTATTCCTTTACCACCCTTTAATTTGTTCAATTGTTCTTTGAAAACAGCAATTTTATCCGCGTTTTCCGTCACATTAAAATTACTTGCCATTTACTATCCCCCCGATAAATCTTTAGCATACCATCAGTGACTAAACATACATTAATTTATACAATTAATTACTATTGGAATAAAGCTAAATATATGAACTCATAGTATATTATACACAATTAATTCACACTTATAACTGCTTTAACTTAATAATATAAGGTTGATAAGTAAAAGCATGAATTTCAATATTTATGTTAATTAGAAAATCCTTAAACATTTTGTGTGTTAAAACGGTAACATTGTCAGAGTGTAAAATGTTCCTTACCTCACAAATTCATTAAATAAACATATGCAAGGAAGGAACATTTTATTCTTATTATTCTTAAAATAACTTCAATTTACATTGAGCACCAACTAAAAATATCTTTAATCAGTTATTACTCAACAACTACGGCTGTGCCTGAAATAGTAACCATGAGCATGCCATTGTCGGCACCCAACACTTCATAATCAAGGTCCGCACCGACAACAGCGTTTGCACCGAGCTGCTGGGCTCTTGATATCATTTCATCCAAGGCAGTTTCCCTTGCCATAATCAATTCTTCTTCATAGGATCTGGATCTTCCGCCGAATATATTGGAAAGTCCGGCAGCCAAGTCCTTAACAAAGTTAATACCCGATATGACTTCACCTATGACTAATCCCTTGTATTCCACTATTCTTTTTCCTTCGATGTTTGGAGTCGTCGTAACTAACATATTCTACCTCTCTCATAGTTTTTGGGACTACTTTTGATTCCCAGATGTTATCTGCATTATATTTGGGAAATGTTAACTGTAAATTAATTGGGACACTGAATATCAGTGTCCCGGTTTTCTCTTATTATATGATTTAAATCTTAAGCCTTATTCATCCAGTCCTAAAATCAGCTTTGATAATTCTTCAGCCGCTTTTTCCTCATCTTCGCCAACTGTGGTCAGAGTTATTTTTGAACCCATGACAACCCCTAATGACAGTACACCTATCAAACTTTTAGCATTGGCTTTTCTTTCTTTGTACTCAATGCTGACATCCGATTTGTAGGATGAAGCTCTTTTAACCAGTAAAGTCGCTGGCCTTGCATGTAACCCCGTCGGATTATTTACCACTATCTCCCTTGAAACCACTGTATCACCTCTTTTACCGGTTATATATTAATTTCATTATATAACACATATTTTTTCAATTGCAATAATTTAAACTAACTTACTTCATATAGATTTCCATAAACTTTTGAAATGTATCATTTGCCGTGTAATCAATATCAACATGATTTACTCCCCTGGAGTTGGAAATCATTATCGGTGTTGTTGTATCAGCCCTGTTTGAAACATATTCCAAGTCCATGAATATTAGCTTGTCTCCGACTGTGACTTTATCCCCCACCCTTACATAGGATGAGAATCCCCTGCCTTCAGTTTTTTCTGAATTCAATCCGCAGTGAATCAGAATAGTTAGATCGGGATTTACGGCAATACCTACAGTGTTGTGGTAATCTCCGACCAATACAACTTCTCCTGAAACCGGAGCATAAAATATATCCTCCTCAGGAATCAAACCTACTCCCAGACCATCTAATACATCCTCCGGAAGATAATTGTTAACTTCCTTCAGAGGCATTATTTTACCTTTGGCAGGCATATATAAATCAATTTTAGTTTTTTTCATCAAAACACCTTAACCTAATTCCGTAATAAGCTCTTTGAACCTTTTTAGTCCCTCTTCTATATTTTTTCTTGAAGTAGCATAGGAAAGTCTTACAAATTCAGGATCTCCGAATGCCTCTCCCGGGACAACGGCAACTAACTTATCCGTTAACAGTATGTCTGCAAAATCCATTGAATTTTCAATGATTCTGCCCTTGTATTTCTTACCGAAAACCGAGGATACATTGATCATCAGGTAGAAGGCACCCTCCGGCTTAATATAGGAAACACCCGGGATATCATCAGTCAGTTTCATGATAAGATCTTTTCTTTTACCAAACTCTTTCTTCATCTCCAGAACCTTAGTTTGGTCTCCGGATACAGCTTCCAGTGCAGCGTACTGGGAAATGGAAGATGGATTTGATGTAGTGTGTGATTGCAGATTGCTCATCATTTTTACAATCTTATCGTTTGAAGCTGCGCAATAACCGATTCTCCATCCGGTCATGGCATAGGCCTTTGACACTCCGTTTACGGTGATTGTCCTTTCAAATGCATCATCTGATAATGAAGCGATGGAAACATGCTCTGCACCGTCATATATGAGCTTTTCATACATTTCATCGCTGACAATAATAAGATTGTGTGTTTTGGCAAATTCTGCAATTCCTTCCAATTCTTTTCTGTTATAAACGGACCCTGTAGGATTGGACGGACTGTTGATAATAATTGCCTTTGTTTTTGGAGTTACGTACTTTTCCAAAATTTCAGGGGTTATTTTGTATGCTGAATCTGCTCCAGTCTTAACCAATATGGGAACTCCGTCGCTTAATTTGACAAGTTCCGGATAGCTTACCCAATATGGGGATGGTATTAACACCTCATCTTCGGGATTCAAAATAGCGCTTAAGGCATTATTAAGACTTTGTTTTCCTCCAGTGGATATAATAATCTGCGAAGGCTTATAGTTTAATCCGTTGTCATTTTTAAATTTTTCTGCAAGTGCTTTTTTTAAGGGAAGTATTCCGGAAGCAGGAGTATATTTTGTTTTTCCTTCCTCCATTGCCTGGATTGCTTTTTTTATTATATTTTCCGGAGTGTTGAAATCTGGTTCCCCTGCTCCGAAGCCTATAATGTCCTTGCCTTCATCCTTAAGTTTTCCAGCTTTTGCAGTTATGGCAAGGGTAACTGATTCTTCAATTTTGCCAATTTTTTCAGATAATTTCATGTGACCTCTCCAAGTAAAATTTTATTAGACATATTTAATATAACACATTCAAACGGCTCATTTGCATGTAAATGAAATCATTTACTATAAATTGAGAAATATATTTAATTTTTCAGGATTTAATAAAAATGGGGACTAGATTTTGAGTATCCTTTCCGCAAGTGCAATCCAAGTCATGGAAGAAAGATCATTGTTTACGGGAAGGCTTACCTTTTCAATCTGTTCTTTTAAGGCAATTGCTGTGGAATCAATGAAATTCAACCTTCCTATTTCCGTTGGAGTGTCAATACCCTCCATTTCAGGAAGATTTATAAAAGATACGGAATCTGAGAATAAACTCAGCCAATCTTCGAACCCCGGGAGCTTTGTTACCACCACTCTCAAGCCTGAGGACAATGATTCAGGAACGGTTAAAGGCATTCCTTCATAATAGGACGGCAGAACGAATATATGGCTATCCATATAAATGCGTGCAATTTCCTCCTGCTTTAATATTCCTGTTTTTACAACGGGTAATTTAAGCAGATCTATTTTTTTATCGATGATTGCCATTTCTTCCTCAGATGAGGATGAACCGATTAACGTAAGATGTAAATCATATTCATCTTCCAAAAGCTTCAAAGCATCCAAAAGCTCCATTACACCTTTTGAGCGCGTCAGTTTACCGGTATAAACGATTCTTATCGGATTGGTGTCAATCTTGACTCTGTCGTTGCTGTTGAAAATTTTGTCATTGAATCCAGATCCGCAGACCAATATGTCATCCTTGTTAGTACCGAAGATTTTTATTATTTCGGCTTCCTGTTCCATATGGGTACTTATAATTCTATCCAGTTTATTTATGCCTTTTTTTATATATTCCCTCATTTTGTCATTGCTTTTAAACTGACGTAAATCCGAGCCGTGGCATATTCCGATCAAATACGGTTTTTCCTCTTTTGTATTATCAAGAATTTCCGCCGTTAAAGCAGTTGTCATATAAAGATGCTGACATAAAATCAGATCGGGCTTAAATATTTTTAAGGCTTTTTCTATTTTTTTCCTGAAAACCCCCAGGAATTGATCCGTCATCTCAGGAGTCAAATCTTTATACAAAGTGTTCTTGTAAGGCATAACATCACTCATGCCCAGGGCATAAAAAGGCACATCCTTTTTATAAATGACGGGATCGGTCATAATCAATGTATTTGATTGAAAACTATTCTCCTCCTCTGCATCAATTCCACAGATGAGATACTGTTCATGACCCAATTTTTCCAATGCGTCAATAAGACCGGTCAAATAAACTCCCGAGCCGGTGGAGAATGGTTTTTGTGCGATAATATGTAAAATTTTCAATTTATACCCTACTTTCAAATATATTTTACATAGCTTTAAATTTTATATTTTTCTTTATCCCTAAATTACAAGGAATAACTGTTATGAAACAATAAAAACAGGGCATCAGCCCTGTTTAAAAAACTATTTAGCATAATCGATCGATCTTGTTTCCCTGATAACATTGATTTTGATCTGTCCCGGATATTCCAGTTCCTCTTCGACTCTTTTGACAATATTTCTTGCCAATATCGAAGCTCCCATGTCATCAATGACGTCAGGCTTAACAACGATTCTGATCTCTCTTCCAGCCTGGATCGCGAAGGATTTTTCAACACCCTCATATGAATTTGCAATTTCTTCCAGTTTTTCAAGTCGTCTGATATAGGTTTCAAGTGTTTCACGTCTTGCACCGGGTCTTGCAGCCGATATAGCATCTGCAGCCTGAACCAGAACTGCTTCCAGATTGGCCATTTCAAGATCACCGTGATGTGCACCAATGGCATTTACTACTGCCGGAGGTTCGTGATATTTCTTCGCAAGTTCTGCACCTATTAAAGCATGTGATCCTTCGACTTCATGATCAACAGCTTTTCCGATATCGTGGAGCAGTCCTGCTCTTTTGGCTACAGTAGGATCAAGTCCCAGTTCAGATGCCATGAGCCCACAAAGATTTGATACTTCAATTGAGTGCTTCAATACATTCTGACCGTAGCTTGTTCTGAATTTAAGTCTGCCGACTAATTTTTGAAGTTCAGGGTGTAAATTATGTATCCCTGTTTCAAATGTAGCCTGCTCGCCTTCTTCCTTAATTCCATTCTCCACGTCTTTCTTTGATTTTTCCACCATTTCTTCTATTCTGGCAGGGTGAATTCTGCCATCTACTATGAGCTTTTCAAGAGCGTTTTTGGCAACTTCTCTTCTTATTGGGTCAAAGCTTGATAGTATGACTGCTTCCGGTGTGTCATCGATTATCAGGTCAACGCCTGTTAATGTTTCAAGGGTTCTTATATTTCTACCCTCTCTACCAATAATCCTTCCTTTCATTTCATCGTTAGGTAACGAAACTACATGGACCGTTGTTTCTGATACATGATCGGAAGCACATCTCTGAATAGCGGTAGTTATGATCTCTCTGGCTTTTTTGTCTGCTTCTTCCTTGGCTTTGTTTTCAATTTCCTTAACCATGATAGCAGCTTCATGTTTTACTTCTGAACTTATCTCATCCAAGAGAACTCTTTTGGCTTCTTCGGTGGTATATCCCGAAACTCTTTCCAGTTCAGTTCTTCTTTGTAAGGTCAGTTCATCGGCAAGCTTTTCTTTTTCTACAAGATCATTGATTTTACGTGTCAGAGATTCTTCTTTCTTCTCGATTTGGTCTGTTTTTCTGTCTAATGTTTCTTCTTTTTGAATTGTTCTTTTTTCAAGTCTCGCTATTTCTGCTCTTCTGTCTTTAATTTCTCTGTCAAGCTCGACTCTAAGCCTGTGATTTTCATCCTTTGCCTCAAGTAAGGCTTCTTTCTTGAGACTTTCCACTTTTTCCTTAGCAGAATTAAGATCAGATTCTATCTTTTGCTCTGTTTCCTTAATTTTTGCTTCCGTTTGTCCTAATTTATTTTTAGATACAATGAATGAGGCTATAATTCCGACAGCAGCAACAATCAGTGCTACTATGGAGCCCACTTCTATTCCGTTCATTGTGTAATCCTCCCGATTTATTGTTATTATGAATCGGTTGAAAAATCTATGATAAATCCCGACTAAAATTGCTAATTAGTTCATTCTTAATTTTATTATAAGGGTTGAAATAAGTCAATTGATTCTGCTCTTCGTTCATTAGTTGTTAAATAAATAAAACTTATGCTGTATATTGATTGTTAATCAATATACAAACATAAGTTTTATAAGTTTAATTATTCAGTGGGAGCTTTTGAAGCTCTACTTTTTGACTTTGGTGTCTTATCTTCTTCATCTGAATTACTTTCATTTTTTTTGATGTCCATTTCTTTCAGTAAGGGAAGACCGTTCTTCTCTCTTACCTTGTTTTCCAAAAGATGGGTAAGTTCAGGATGTTCTCTTAAATAATCCTTTGCATTTTCTCTTCCCTGTCCAAGTCTTGTGTCACCATAGTTGAACCAAGCTCCGGACTTTTGGATTATTTCATCTCTTACTGCCACATCCAAGATGTTTCCTTCTTTTGAAATTCCGCCATTATACATTATATCAAACTCAGCGGTTCTGAAAGGAGGTGCAACCTTGTTCTTGGTAACCTTAATCCTGGTTCTGTTACCTGAAATTGAATCCCCTTGTTTAATGGAGTCTATTCTTCTGACATCTAATCTGACTGAGGAATAGAACTTTAAAGCTCGTCCGCCCGGTGTAGTTTCAGGATTACCAAACATTACTCCGACCTTTTCACGGAGCTGATTGATGAATACTACACAGCACTGTGATTTACTTATAGATGCTGTAAGTTTTCTTAAAGCCTGAGACATGAGCCTGGCTTGAAGACCCACATGGGCATCTCCCATTTCACCCTCGATTTCCGCCCTTGGAACCAATGCGGCAACGGAGTCAACGACTACAATATCTACAGCGTTGGATCTTACCAAAGCTTCTGCAATTTCAAGAGCTTGCTCACCTGTATCAGGCTGCGAAACAATTAAATTATCAATATCTACCCCAATAACCTTTGCGTATTGTGGGTCAAGGGCATGCTCTGCATCTATAAATGCCGCAATGCCGCCCAATTTTTGAGCTTCAGCCACCATATGCAGAGTGACGGTTGTTTTACCTGAGGATTCAGGTCCATAAATTTCAATTATTCTGCCCTTTGGTACTCCGCCAATTCCTAAAGCTATATCCAGATCGAGACAACCAGTAGGGATTGATGCAATATTAAGCTTTGCGTCTGCACCTAGCTTCATTATTGAACCTTTTCCAAACTGTTTTTCTATCTGGCTCATAGCAGCTTCCACTGCTTTTAGTTTATCCAAATCCTGTGATGCCATAAGTACTCCTCTCATAAAAGAACGTTTGTTCTATTTGATTATAATGTTTATAATTTCATTCGTCAACTTTAAATATATTATTCAAAGCTACAATAATAATATACAGTATTAATGCGACAATTTGAAAAATGCATATTATTAAAACCATAAGACTTAGTTTTTATCTATGTAGAATTTCTTGATTTCTTTTAATATTTCATCCGAAGGAGCCTTTCTTAAGGCAGTCAGATACAGGTTATAAGCCTCATCATTTTTATTTAGGTTAAACAGAGTAATAATCAGATTTGTCAAGGGTCCAAGATCCATTGAAGCCTCATAAACCGCCCTGAAATACTTCTCTGCAGTGGTATAGTCATTCAACATGGAATAGTTCAATCCAAGTTCGTTTAATACATCGATATAACCACTGTCAATTGCTCTGGCCTCTTCCAGGTAATAAATTGCCTTGTCATAGTTTTCCAGGTTTCTGTATGCCACTGCAATGCTGTAGAGATATCTCGGATTATTACTTTCCGTTTTATACATTGGCAAGAGTTGTTTTAAAGCTTCCTCCGGTTTCTCAAGAATTAAACTGTAGCCTTCATCCAATGCAGTGTTTCTCGTTAATGCTTCCATCTCTGATGATAATTCATCAGTTACCTCACCGCCGCCTTTGACATATTCAGTAAAGCTCCTTAAAGCTTTTTCTGTATTGCCTAAGAGCCTGTATACGGAGCCTTCTATCAATTTTCCGGTGATATTCCCGTTTTCTGTGGCTTTTTCAGCTATACTAAGCACATTATCGGAATAAGAAGAATCGGATATGACCAGTTCCTCCCCCACTGTCAGAAGCGCATTTTCTATTTCTTCTTCACCTATGGCTTCATACAACCCTGATAACAGGATAAAAGCATCAACCAATTTTTTATCTCTGACAAGTTCGGATATTTTTTGTTTAACTATTGGCACTGCCTTGTCATATTTTTTAAGGATTAAAACATATTCATTACCATACTTGAATTCAGGATCTGCTCCTAAGGAATAAGTCATACCCGTTATAAATTCTGCCAACGGAAGATCATTTAAAGAGTTTGATTCATTAATCTCTTTTACTAAAAATTCAGGATTTATGGGGATAAAGAGATCCCCCTCAATTTTGTCCAGCTCCGGTGCATTAAAAACTTCTGCAGCCTTATCCTTATTGAATTCCAAAAACAATAAGCCCTTGAGCCTGTCATTGAATTTAACCATTTTTCTCCTTTTCTCTCTTATATTTACACAATGATATTGTGAAACTTTGAAAGTATGATTCATATTTAAGGACCGAATATCGGTCCTTAAATATCATATATAGTGTTAAAAAATTATGCTTTAAAGCTATCCTCCACCAAGGAATCCACATAGCTTAAAAATATGCCGAGCTTTTCCTTGGAATCTTCCATGGACGATCCCTTTACAGCTGCATATGCCTTCATTTTTGGCTCTGTACCGGAAGGTCTTATAACAAACCAGGAGTCATCCTCCAGCATATACTTGATGACATTGGATTTAGGCAGGGTTAAAGGTGTAACTGTTCCGTCTGAATCAGTATCCGTGGATAAGAGGAAATCCTGTTTTTTGACCACGGCAACTCCGTTTATTTCCTTTAATCTTAGCCCTCTGAAATAATCCAGGGACTTTTTAATCATTTCTGCTCCGTCCTTACCGGTTTTGGCATAGGATCTTATACCCTCATTGAAGTATCCGAATCTGTCATATACATCAATTAAAGCATCATAAAGCGTCATACCCTTCATCTTATAGAACAATGCCATTTCACATACCATCATAGACGTTACGACGGCATCCTTGTCCCTGACAAATGCCCCGGCAGAATAGCCATAGGATTCTTCAAAACCGAAAATGAATGTGCCGCTGCCGTCTTTTAAGAATTCTTCGATTTTTTCGCCTATATATTTGAAGCCGGTTAATACATCATAAAGAGTTGCACCGTAATAACCCGCAATCTTCCTTACGGACTCGGTTGTAACAATGGTTTTGATTATTGCTGCATTTTCAGGCAGTCTTCCTTCCTCTTTCAGAGAAGATAACATATAGTCAGTTAAAAGCATTCCCGTCTGGTTACCCGTTAAAACCTTCGGCAAACCGTTTTTATCAAGAACAATTACTCCTAGACGGTCTGCATCCGGGTCGGTACCGAAAATAATGTCAGCTTTCAAAGTTTCGTTTTGCTTTAAAGCCAATTCAAAAACCTGGGGACTTTCAGGATTGGGATACGGAGCCGTTGGGAAATTTCCGTCGGGGAGTTCCTGCTCCGGAACTACATTTACATCACTGTAACCTAGTTCTCCCAAAATTCTTCTGACAGGAATATTTCCTGAACCATGGAGCGGAGTATAAAGTATTTTAAGATTCTTGGCATGGTCTTTAACTAAATCTTTTCTGATGACCAGGGTTTTTATGGAGTCATAATAATGTTTGTCAATATCATCGCCTATCATGATAATTTTGCCGGATTTTATAGCCTCGTCCTTGTCTGACACCTTGATTTCAGAAATATCGTCAATTGCCAGCATTTCATCCAAAATTGCGTTAGCATCTTCGTCCGTAACCTGACCTCCGTAGCTTCCGTAGACTTTAAAGCCGTTATATTCGGATGGATTGTGTGAAGCCGTGATTACTATACCGGAGTCTGCGTTAAGATATCTTACTGCAAAGGATAAAAGAGGTACTGGGCGAAGTGAATCATAAAGGTATGCAACATGGCCGTGGTAAGCCAATATCTTTGCCGAATATAAAGCAAATTCCGGGGATTTGATCCTGGAATCAAATGCAATGACAATCTTTGCCACACCGACCTTTTTCTTAAGATACCTGGCAAGGCCTTCGGCAGCTTTTCCAACGGTATGTTCATTCATCCTGTTGGTACCTGCTCCTCTGACACCTCTTAAACCGGCAGTACCGAACTCAAGATCCCTGTAGAATCTGTCTTCTATTTCTTTCTCATCATTTATGGATAACAATTCCTCTTTGTACTCAGGCAATATATTTGGGTCATTGAGCCAATTTTCGTATCTTTCTTTATAAGTCATGACAAACCTCCCATATTAATACATATAGTAATTATACAATTTTTAATCTTGTTATAACACATAAAATCTGTTAAACATAATAAACGGTATTCATTGAATTTTGTATTGTTATAAAGTAGAATTTAAATGTTAAAGTGTCTTTAAGGAAGGTGGCAGATAATTGTATAAGCTGAACCAGAATGAAACTCCTCTTTTTGATGCACTGATGGAATATGTAAACAGGGAAACCATACCCTTTCACGTTCCCGGTCATAAAAAAGGAGTAGGCGTAGATAGCCAGTTTAAAAAGTTTATTGGAGATAATCCTTTTAAAATAGATGTTACAGTATTTAATCTCGTGGATTCATTGCATCATCCTACAGGGCCTATAAAAGAAGCGCAGGCTCTTGCTGCGGATGCTTACGGTGCTGATGCCACGTTCTTTTCCATACACGGAACTTCAGGGGCGATTCAGGCCATGATAATGTCCGTTGTAGGCGAAGGAGATACCATAATAGTTCCGAGAAATGTTCACAAGTCTGTAACTGCAGGCATTATACTATCCGGTGCCATCCCTGTTTATATGCAACCGGAGTTGGATAAAACCCTTGGTATTGCTAACGGAGTACTGCCTGAGACAGTGGAGAAGACACTTCGTGAAAATCCCCATGCAAAGGCCGTTCTTATTATAAATCCCACATACTACGGTGTATCAACGGATTTAAAGAGCATTGCGGATATTGTACACAGCTATGATATACCGTTAATAGTTGATGAAGCCCATGGACCGCACCTTAAGTTCTCGGACAGACTTCCCATGTCAGCCATGGAAGCAGGAGCTGATCTATGTTCACAGTCAACACATAAAATAATCGGTGCAATGACACAGGGCTCTCTGCTTCATGTCAGAACCAAATACGTAGACATTGAAAGGGTTCAGGCGATCATGAACCTGCTTCAGACCACCTCCCCTTCTTACATCCTCATGGCTTCTTTGGACACTTCAAGAAGACAGATTGCATTGGAAGGCGAAGAATTATTGGAGTATGCCATAAATCTCGCGGAAGAAACGAGAGAAAGAATAAATAAAATCCCTGGTTTTTATTGTTACGGAAAAGAGCTACTCGGAAATCCGGGAGTATTTGCGATAGATCCGACCAAAATCTGTATAACCTGCAGAAACCTGGGTATTACAGGATTTGACCTGGATATGATTCTTTCAAACAAATACCATATACAAATGGAACTCTCAGATTTATACAATGTACTGGCTGTCGGCTCCTTCGGTGATACCAAGGAAAACATGGATAAGCTTATAGAGGCATTGACTGAGATATCCTCGGAATACATGAATAAAGAAAAAAGAAAGTCAGACTTTTTAGACATACCCGATATACCAAAGCAAGTATTGATCCCCAGGGAAGCATTCAACGGACAGAAGACTTCAGTTCCCCTGGATGATTCGGTAGGTCAGGTCTCAGGTGAATTCCTGATGGCTTACCCTCCGGGAATTCCCATACTTTGCCCGGGAGAGGTTATAACGGAAGAAATAGTTCAGTATGTCAATGATCTTAAAAAGACGGGATTGTATGTACAAGGTACAGAGGACCCGAAGGTTGAAAATATCAAAGTAGTCGTCAGATAGAAACTAATAAGAGTAACCCATGAATTACCAAGGTTACTCTTATTTTTTTAATATTATTTATTCAGATAGTTTAAGGCGTATTGGACATAAATTCCTGAACCTGAAATCAACACATCCTCATCAACATCAAAATTTCCGGAGTGATGGGGATAGTCAGTTCCCTTTGCCTTGTTACCGGAACCCAGGAATGCAAAACAACCCGGTTTTTTATCGATATAATTTGAAAAATCCTCACCGCCGGTTGTCATGGGTTCAGTTACGACGGAATCCTTGCCAAGTATTTTTACAGCAGCAATTTCAGCAATTTCAGAAGACTCCGGTTCATTTATCACCGGAGGACTTACATAAGTATATTTTAGTTCAGCCGTTGCCCTGTACATTTCGGCAGTACCTTTGATGATTCTCTCCATGGAATCCGGTAGTGTCCTTCCGATTTCCTTGGAGAAATACCTTGTTGTTCCGTCCATAAATACCTCATCGGCAATAATATTAAATCTTTTACCGCCCTTTATAGTACCGACGGAAATGACCAAGGAATCCAATGGGCTTGTTTCTCTTGAAACCAAGTCCTGAAGGTTTATAACAATGTGGGATGCAATGAGAACTGCATCAACGCCCTGGTTGGGCATGGAACCGTGACCTGACTTTCCTGTGACTTTAATTTCAAAAATATCCCCTGCTGCCATCCTTGGACCTTTTTCCACAGATACTTTTCCGCTTTCCATCAATGACCATACATGCATACCGAAGAAATTATCCACCTTATCATACCAATCGCCCTGGGAAATAATCTTTTTTGCACCGGAGGCATTTTCCTCTGAAGGTTGAAAGATTAGACAAACGGTTCCGTTGATTTCATCTTTTATATCGGTTAATATTTTAGCTGCTCCAAGTAACATTGCCATGTGTGCATCATGACCGCAGGCATGCATTTTGCCTTCATTCAATGACTTATAAGGCACTTGGTTCTTTTCTGCTACATTAAGTGCATCCATATCAGCTCTAAGACCGACACATTTTCCCGGGTTTACTCCGTGAATCCAACCGATCAACCCCGTCCCTTCAAATCTCTTAGTTTTAATTCCCATGGAATTCAGTTCTTTTTCAATGAAACTTGTTGTTTCAAACTCTTCAAAGCTCAGTTCAGGATGCATGTGAAAATACCGTCTTAAATCAATGACGTAATCATTATACTCCTGCAGCTTATTCTTAATATCCATTCTTAGTACCCCCTTTACTTAATTGATTTAAGCTCATTTAACCTTGTAAATTTAAATCTGTTCATTTAACCTTGTACATTTCAGTATGTCATTAGAATATGATTATGTAATAAAAATCCGGGAATATTCCCGGATTTTGTGCAATTTTAACTTTAATTATTATAACAGCAAACTTAATTAGTGAATATAAGGTGCCACCAGGGATGCCAGAACAACTGATGCTATGGAAACTGTGATAAATCCGGCAACAAGCATTTTCGGCAGGATAAAGTCCAGAATGTATTTCTGATCTTCAGGATCCTTTGAAACAGCCCTTGATACTTCATTTGATACTATGAAGGTTCCCGGGAATCCGAACAATGCAGTTGAACCGATTCCTATTGCAATATAAGGAGATATTTTCAATACCTTTGCTGCTATAAAGCTGAATACAACGATACCTACGGTACCGACTGCAAGGGCACCGATGATAGTAGGCAGGAGCTGCATAACTATCTGCGGAGTAGCTTTTGAAAGGTTGTTGAATATAACTGCCATTAAAGCCGCCATTGTAAATCCGAAGGAGTTTGCTTTTGTAAGAACCTGTCTTTCAAGGAAGCCGACCTGAGCTGCTACAACACCGAATAACAATGCGAGTATGTTCTTGTCAAATATTGAGGTTAATATCGGAACTTTCAGCCCTGTAACCAAAGAAGAAATGTATGTTGCTGCAAGTGCTACCAATACTGTCTTTGCAAGAAGGATATTGTCACTCTTGTATTTAGACAGGAATGCCGGCTTTTCAGCGGCTTTCTTGGCGTCAGTCTGAGCAGTTGCAACTACATCCTCAGAATTCTTTACTCTGTTTGCCAAATGGACTTTAGCTTCTTTTCTTAATGCCCAGGATGCTAAAGGATATCCTACGAAGCCCTGAACAACAACAAGCAGTGTTGCAAGAACCACCAAAGACTGATCCCCGAGTTTTTCGCCTACTTCAGCCATTTTAATACCTGCTATGATACCGCCTGCTATCGGAGGAGCCGAACTCATGGCTGCTCTTTGTCCTATGAGCATTGAACCTACAGTCAAGAGTAACAAGGTAATACCGACTATTGCTGCAAGTGCCACTATTACGGTCTTCCACTGCTCTTTAAGCTGTTGGATGTTAAGCATGGTACCCATATGGGTTAAAAGTGAAGTGATCAACAAAGCACCAATTCCGAGGAGCTGTGCATCGCTGAACAAGGTTGCAGGTACTCCCATCCAGAATCCAACAAGGAATATTACTGAACAGGTAAACAGCATTGAAACAATACTGTTGGTTTTTTCGGAGATAATATCACCGATGGAGAACACTACAAAAACAAATGCTAAAGAAATAATTGCGTTCAATTAGTACACCTCTTTCACGGGTAAACCGTTTATTTTCTATAGCATAAATATTAATGCATTAAATGTCAATAAATATTCATCCCCTTAAAACCATTAATCAGCTAATAAAATAATGTTATTTACTAAATTATAATTCAAATAAGATAATAATATTCACTAAAATGTGAATAAACAGATAATAGGTTAGTTTTCTGAAAATGAAAGCGTTGTATATTTTAAGTTTACTAAACTTTATACAACAACCTGAAAATGTCGTTTATAAATTCAAAATTTAAGGTAATTAAAATAGGAAATTATAAATATAGATTACCCATAATCATAACCACCCGTAAAGCGGGTGGTTTGCTCCACGGCAATATGCCGTGTGAAACTAGCCAGCGCCTCAAGAC
>DAINSS010000033.1:0-11935 GCA_036741195.1 Clostridiaceae bacterium
GCATTATTGGACATAAGATTTTCCTCCTAATTATTCGTTGAAATCATTCTGTGCTGTATGGATTGCCGTTCTTTTATCGCTCTCCGGCACAAGCGTTGGTTTGCCCTGGGGCTTTTCGATGTAGCTGCCCAAGATCTCCTCAAAACGTTTCTTGCCAAGAAGAGACGTCATGGCGGTGAGACCCATGACTTTCTTTTCATAAGGGTCGTATCCGGCTGCGCTTACAACCTCAGCCACTGCTTGTTCGT
Organism: Clostridiaceae bacterium; assembly: GCA_036741195.1. Lineage (GTDB taxonomy): Bacteria > Bacillota > Clostridia > Clostridiales > Clostridiaceae > JG1575. Next base: position 249 of record DAINSS010000033.1, read on the forward strand.
TGATGTACTTGCGATTGGCTCTGCCTTCGACCAGCTTCCATCCGTCCCACTGTTTTCCGCTGACGGCAGCCTGAAGCGCGTATTCCTTGATATCTGAAGCCCAGGAAACCAAGTCGTCGACTTTACCGAGGATGATTTGGACCTCCTGATCAGACAGCAGAGGCGGCAGTCCGAAGTCAAACCTTGCCAACTCCATGTTCTGTTCGGCCCTTGCTCGGCACTCATGCTTGGCTTTGCAGAACTGGCACCACTCGCCGCTTTGGAAGTTTCCTTCTCCCGCATAGGCAAGCTCCGCAGCCGGCTTGAGAATTTCCTCAGCCCACTGGTACAGAGATTCCTTGAAGACCGTATGGGTGGAGATGTTGTCTCTTCTGGGCTGGTAGATTGTCATGGAGACCGAGTCGATGTCGTAGATCCCGTCAAATATCTCCAAGGCCCCAAGGGCATAGAGCTTCATCTGAGGATTATTTTCAGAAGTTACAAGTATCCCGGCTCCAAATTTGAAATCGCATATGTGAAGCACTCCATCGGCAATGATCACGCAGTCGCCTGTTCCAAAGCCGCCCTCGACATATCTTGAGAAATCAAGCCGTTGTTCAATGAGCACCAAGGGATCGGAGCAGGTCTTTTTTGCGGTTTCAACCAGCTCCATGATGTAGGCGGCATACCCATCGGCACAGTCTTCCATTTCCTGGCTGTAGTAGGTCAGGTCCTCAGTCGGGTCTTTTGAGGGGATACCGAGAAGTGTCTTCAGCTTGTGCTCGCAGAGCGTATGGGCGTCCGTACCCTCGGCCGCATAGTTGCTGCCTTTGTCCTCAAAGCTTTCGCAGACCCTGGCCGAAGGCGGGCAATGGAGCCATCTGTGGGCGGATGAGGCGGACAGAAGTGCGTGTTTACCCATTCCCAAGCACCCCGGCTTCCTGTAGGAGCGAAGGATATTTTGAAGGATCGATCTCCGACAGTTTTTCCGCGCCATGCTTTTCAAGCAGAGTCCTGACCTCAGCTGTGAACCCCGCCCGGGATTTCTCGGCAAGGACGGCCCTGACTGCCTCGAGAGCGATTGGCTTACTTTCCGGTACTACCTGTTCCGCTTTTACTGTTTCCACATGCTCTTGGGCATCGTTGCCGGTAAACAATTCGGATAAAGACTCCGAAATGCCGATCAGTGCTTCGCCGCAATGTTTAAGTTCCGATACCAACAGATTAAGTTCACTCATCTTGCCCATCCGATTTTCCTCCTTTCGCAAATTCTTCTTGCCTGGAAAGCGTCATGAGCTTCCTGGCCAGTCTTTTTGACACCACGCTGATCGCCGTCAGGATGCCGGCCAGCTCCTCGTCCAATTCATGGTCTCGGGGCTGGGTGTCGTTCTGGTTCGTCTGTGTCTGCATTACTAAACCTCCATTCCGAGGGCTGTATTTTTTCTCCCTCACCATCCAAAGGACAGAAGACTGTCGGTTGAGTACCGGTGGTGAGGATTTTTTATTTCCGGATTGCCCTCTGCCTTTCAAAGGACAGAGGGGGGTACTTTGAGTACCCCGGAATCAGATAAAATCCTTGAGCCGGTCTTTTAATTGGGCGAAAAGCTTGGTCTTGCGCTTGTTGACGGCTTTCTGTGACAGTCCGATATCGGCGGCGATATCCCGCTCAGACTTCCCGGTGGCGAAGAGTTCCATGATCCTTCTGTTGTCGGGGTCAAGCTCCTCCAGAGCGGATAGCAGTTCCGTGAGCAGCTCTTTTTCCGCAAGGATCTCCTCGATGTCTGCTGGGTCAGCTTGGTCGAATCCATCGTCTTGAAACCAATCGAGAGATAATAAAAGGCTGTTCTTTTTGATGGGTTCCTTGTCATCTAACATTCGGTTCATGTCGCAAAGGCGACAGCTTTGAGTGCAAACCCTGCCTTTGGAATCCCGGCATCGTCTCTCGCGCTCTTTGCGCTTGTGCTCAGCCCATGCAGGCTGCTTGTAAGCTCTGTAGACCTCTTCGGTTACCTGGATTTGCTCTCCGTCGATTTCGATGAAACGTTCGGAGATTGGCTGGTGGTTGTCGTTGATTGTCATTAAAAATGCCCCTTTCTCCGGCGAGAAAAGGGCACTTAAATGAGCCGAAAAAACTCGCCGTTTTTTTTAACGGGAGCCTTTCGGCTGCATGGTATGCTGTGGATTTAATTGAGGCGGGTAATCAGTTAGAAGCCTTACCTAACCCTCACCTTGATTTTATAAGCAATGGAGCTTCTCCACACGGACACGGAATGTCCGTCCGGAGACCTTTCGACAAACATAAAAAGCCCTCGGCTGCGAATTTGGAAATGTATCCGCAACCAAGGGCAAGTAGTAAATGTTGAAATCAGCGCAAAAAGACCCGGACATAGAATGTCCGGGTCGATGAAACTTTTTTTATTTTTCTCTTGTTAAAGGACCAAGGGATAGCCGTGCGAGAATCTCATTACATTCGATGACGCTTTTCGTGTAATGGCAGTTGAGTAAAAACTGATAGGCCAGATGCTTTTCACTATAACCAAGTGAGAATGGCGAATTGCTTATCAGTGCTTGGCTTGCCACAGGAGGTAATTGCAGAGCAATACAAATTGCCACAACGGTCTCGATGGTCGTGTCATAGCTTTCATTATTCCTCATTCTCTGGATTGTTTTTGGATCCAGACAGCATTCCTCGGCGAGCTTCTCTACAGTTTTTTCTTTCCATGCCATGAGGGCCTTTAGGGATCCTGAGAATCCCCTTGGCAATTCCTGCATCACCTTTGCGAGTTCTTCGTTGTATGCTCTTATTGCATTTGCCTGGGCGTTTACATCATCGTTGAGCTTAGAATCCGAGAAGTGAGCCTCAAACGTGATGTCGGAAGTGGCGTCTCTATAAAGTACACATTCCGTGTAGAACTGCTTCCCATAGCTGTTGGCACCTCTATGGACGGTTAAGTCAAACACAAGGCAGCATTCATCTATATGGTGTCTTGCATAGTCGGTCAGGAAGGTTTGGCCAATATCATCGTAGTCGATGTACTTTGGATCATTGATACAAAAATGTGAATCAACAAAGAGGTAATTGCCACTTTGAATTCTCTCCCGGAGCTCGGGGTTGAGGGAACTCTCAACCACTGCGTCACGTTCGCTGATCGAGTATGTCTGAGTCCTCTTAAGCGCGCCAGGTTTGAATGCATGAGGTTTTACGTATCGGCCATCAATAAAAGTAAATGTTCCTACTGCTTCCTCAAAGCCTAAGTCGACCAATCTTATCTTGGCGGCAAAGCGGGACACACCGAAAAATAGAGCAACTTCGTCAATGACATTCTCCATGATGTCAATTGCCTCAGAACCTGGAAATAGCTGCAAGTATTTTCTTAAAAACTCACCGGTTTTGATTTTAGTTTGAGTTAAGGGCATCTGGATACGGGGAGCCAATGCATTGGCCTGCCACTCCATCCAATCCGTAGCCGATCTGGCCTTAGTGGGATTAATGCCTCCGACTACCAAGCATTTAATTTGTGTCGCTTCCTCATTATACAGGCGCTCCAGCTCAAATGCCTTTCTATGCAGATCCCAGTGGACGCATTCGTGGACTATGGTGTTATTGACTGATCCCAGATTGCGCAGGAAAAAAGCATCAGGATCAACGAAGATCACACCTTTGTTGACAGGCATGCGTTTAAATTCTGATTCATCCTTGTCGTAATATTCGGCATCACAGTCAGTGAAGAATATCTGACCAAAGGATGAAAAGTCAGGGGTAATGTTTTTAAGGTGAATTGCAAGACCCATGCGTTCGGCTAATACTGTAGGGTCGATGGCCATAGGGGTATACAAGGCTTCGCGATAATATTTTTCCAGGATTTCTTTCGCAACTGCCTCCAGTTGTTCACTTTTAATGATGGGGACAAGAGAGTCGGACATCGGATTCAGCTGTTTGTTCTTGTTGTAATATTCTTCGATAGAGGTGATGGCGAAATCACGCAGATTTTTTGATAAGTCCCCAGTGCAGGAAACCTTAAACCATTGGGTCTTTTCATCAAAACGGTCGTTATGCCTGTCAGTTTCTCCGATTTCAAAATCTGCCTCTAGGAGTACATCAAAAGAAATGCGCATTCCTGGAAGGTTTTCTATGAAGACATGCTTAACGCTGATATCTGACAGTTCTGCCCTATCAATTTTGCATACTCGTTTTGAGGATATATCCAAGTCCCGGTGATTTTGCTCAAGGAAATCAGATACTGCAGTGAAAAATTCGTTGTAGAAACGGTTTGCTATGTATTCCTTAAATGAACGACTTTGAGCCATTAGTGTGCCTCCAAACTATAAAATAATAAATTCATCAAGTTTGATTAATAAATTATGTAGGCATTCCCAGTTCATTAAATTATATCACTATACAGAGAGCCATTCAATTAATAGTAAATAAAAATCGAGCGAACGCAAGAATTTGCATTGTGCCAATAACTTCATCGTGCTATAATTAAACATAATTTGTAATACCCATCCGTCTGGAGAGGTGATAGTTATGGCTATTAGTTATAAAAAACTTTGGAAGCTCTTAATCGATATGGACATGAAGAAAAAGGACCTACAAAGAGCAGCAGGTATCAGTTCGGCGTCCATCACAAAGCTTGGGAAAAACGAGAATGTAAACACTGAGATATTACAAAAAATCTGTACAGCGCTGAAATGTGATATTTGCGACATCATGGAAATGCTCCCGGATGAAGAAGGCAAGGTCGAGAATTAACAATTTACCTATGCAGAGTATTTTATGAGAACCATTTTTAAATGAATGGTGAGAGGTGGATACAAATATGGCTATTGAAGAAATTTTAAGAGATAACTTAACGCCTGAGCAGTATGCTGCGGTGGTGGATGAGTCTAAGCATATTCTTTGCTTAGCATGCGCTGGTTCGGGCAAGTCACGGACCCTTGCATACAAAATCGCTTATCTGGTGTCAAAGGGTGAATCGCCTGAAAGCATTATCGCATTTACATTCACCGAGAAGGCGGCAGAGTCTATCAAACGTAGAGTTGCAGAAGCACTGCACAAATTTGATTTGCCAGAAAACTATATTGGTGCAATGTTCATCGGAACGTTGGACTCATTTTGCCAAAAACTACTTGGCGATATTGATGCGCATTATCGCCAGTTTGACATCTTGGACACCAACCGAATGATTCTATTCATCATGTCGCGTTTGAATGTATTAGGACTTTCTCATGGGAAAGGTTATTTCGGGCGTATAAGAGACCTTACAAAAGCTTGGGAGACCCTCAATAATGAAAATATATCGATTAATGAGGTATCTCAATACGATGCAGATTTGTTTGAAAAATTGTCAAAACTGCGTGACTGTCTTGATTCTGCAGGCTATATGGACTTTTCCTTTGCGGTTTATCTTGCTGTTAAAGAGGTCAAGAAAATCGAGGATAAGACAGGTACATATATTGAAAAATTTAAGTACCTCTTTGTTGACGAGTACCAAGACATAAACCCCATCCAAGAAGAATTCATTAAGACACTCGCAGGCCATCTGGATATGTTGGTTGTTGTTGGTGACGACGACCAATCTATTTATGGGTGGCGGGGTGCCAACGTTCAGAACATTATTGGATTTAAAGATAGATATACAGATGTTAACGAGCATCGTTTGTTGGTTAACTTCAGAAGCACAAAAGCAATAGTTGAAACGGCGAGTAGTTTTATTCAGCATGCCATTCCGTATGAGAGACTACCAAAAGCAATTACATATCATGCAGACGGCAATGTTCAAGAAATACGAAAGCTTTGGTTTAATGAACGTGCTGATGAGGCCAAATGGGTTGCTGAGAGGATTCAATCTCTAGTAGGCACAACTTATATCGAATACAATGCCGACGGTTCTGAAAAAAACCGCCGTGGATTAACGTATAGTGATTTTGCTGTACTGCTTCGTAGCATTCGCAGAGATAAAAAATATAACGCAGATGCTGAAAATTATGACGTCGAGTTTGTCAATGCAATGCGAGACCTTGGCATACCAGCTAAGACGTCTGGCGAAGGTGGAATCTTTGATCGTCCATTTGCCCAATGCATACTCAGGATAATGGAGTTGCTTTGTGACGAAGACAATGATCGAACAGAAGCAGAGACTGTTTTCAATACCTGTGTTTTACCAAACTTCCCGACTGCAAATAAGGAACAATATTTCCATGTCCTCCAAGAGTGGCATCGAAACATATATGCTGTAGGACGCCGTAAAGTCTATCCGCAGAACTTTCTACATCAGCTTGCAGATGCGTTGATGTTGCGCGACTTAACTGACGAGACTGCTCTTCGAGATTTAGGACTTTTTAGCGATATCATTAAGGACGTCGAGCAGACTTACATTAGTATTGATGACAAATGGAGATATAGGGAGATGATAAACTTCTTCCGCAACATAGCTCAAGATTATGAATTAGAAAATCTGGACTACATTGCTAAAACTGATGCTGTGAGTGTTTCCACTATTCATAAAGTAAAGGGACTCGAATTTCCAGTTGTTTTCGTTGTAGATATGGTAAATCAAAGATTTCCTGGCAGAAAAAGCGAGTACAACGGACTTATTCCGGAACAACTCATGCTTGCTGCGAAGAACAGAGGGGCATATGGAAACCGGCAAGAGGATGAAGCTCGGTTGTTCTACACGGCAATTACACGAGCAGAAAGAATGTTATACCTTAGCGGAAGCGAATACCACCCTGGCTTGAAGAACGCTAAAAAACGCTCAGCGTTTATTGTCAACCTAACACATGATCAAATGACCGAAGATAAGTCGTTTACGGACTTAGCAGAGAAAATAGCTCCACAACCACGTTTTGATGACAACGAATTGCCGACCGATTTCTCATCTGTCAAAAGTTATCTGACTTGTCCGTTTATGTACAAGTTGCAAAGTATCTATGGGTACAACGCTACCGTACCTGAGCTTTTTGGTTTTGGACAAACGACTCACACAATATTGGAACGGTTACATCAGCGATTCAAGGATAGAGTGCCGACCGAGGAGGAAATTACTCGGATGGTCGAGTCAACTTTTATGCTCAAACACGTCTTTCCTAGCAATGATCCGATAAACCATCCAGGTTCTTATGAACGTGCAAAAAATTTAGTGGACAAGATTTTGAAATTGTATGTGAAAAACCATGGCAGCGATTTTTGCCGTCTCCGTCAGGATGAAGCTCGTTTTGAATTGTCTGTTGAGGACGCTCTAATAACAGGCGCGATTGATCTAATTCTAAAAGAAGACGAAAGACAGCAAATTCAGTCTGCAGAGGTTATAGATTTTAAGTCGATGGAAATTCCAGAGGAGATTAGCGAGTTCGACTGGCGTGAAATGTCTGTTCAAGTTCAGCTTTATTCGAAAGCAGCCCGTGAAGTCATCGGACAAAATGCAGAAACAGGATTCGTTCATACGCTTAAAAACAACAAGCGGATTGAGGTTCCAATCGATGATGCTTCGGTGCAAAGAGCCATCGGAGCCATAGAATGGGCAGTAAAAGGGATACTTCGAGAAGATTTCCCGATGAGAGCTTGTGCGTCAAATTGCTCCAAGTGCGACTACACTGCTATGTGTGCACGGAAGCGTCAAGAATTTAAAACTGAGCAGCAACCACCACAAATAAATACCCCGACCGGGTTAAAGACAATTGCCGCTTTTGAACATGACGATGGAGGCGGTAACGGATGAGATTCAAATTTGAAGCTATAGATATATTTTCAGGTTGCGGGGGCGTTTCATGCGGTCTGACCCTTGCAGGTTTCAAGGTAAAAGCTGCAGTGGAGATTGAGGATAGTGCCGTGGACACTTACCTTGCTTACCCCCCACTTTCAAAAGTGAATGTGCTAAGGGGCAAACAAGGTGGTGACATATGTAATTTAAGTGGTGAAAATATACTTAAAGCGGCAAATCTAAAAAGGAGTGATATCTATCTCTTTGCGGGCTGTCCTCCCTGTCAAAACTTTTCAAGGCAGAATCCTATCAACAAAAATAAGCCCATTGAAGAACGTAAGAAGCTACTGTTTGAGTTTTTGAGAGTTATTGAAGAGATAGAGCCTCCTTTTATTCTTATGGAGAATGTTCCTGGTATTAAGACAGAGTATAACAGGCCTATCCTTGATGAATTTCTAGATCGTCTTAAGCTTAGATATGTAGTCGCGGATGGCATATTAAACTCCGCTGACTATGGTGTTCCACAAATACGCAAGCGGTTTGTTCTTCATGCCGTGCGTAAGGACATCCATGAAGAATTGGAGACCGACGGTCATGAATTTGGCCTTCCCAAGGCGACGCACAACATTTCCGGCAAAGATGGGCTTTTACCATGGAAAACGGTTCGGGAAGCCATAGGTGACTTGCCCGAAATCAAAGCCGGGGAATCATATGTAGAAGACGAGAGAATTTACAACCACAAGTGCGCGAACTTAGATCCCAAAAATATCAAACGAATGCAAATCATTCGTAAAAACGGCGGATCACGTGACGGGTTGCCTGATGATTTAGTTTTGGAATGTCATAAGAAGACGGATGTGGAGGGCAATGTATTCTCGGGTCATAAAGACGTTTATGGTATCATGGATGCCGAAAAGCCAGCTCCAACTATGACTGGCGGTTGTCTTTGTTATTCAAAAGGTCGATATGGTCATTACGAGCAAGATAGGGCAATTTCAATTAGGGAAGCGGCTCGCCTGCAGACCTTCCCGGATGATTTTGTGTTTAGCGACTCGCTCACTGCAGCCGCTCTACAAATCGGTAACGCCGTACCGATTGACCTCGTAAAAGCGAGCGGAGCTGTGCTGAGACAGGCGATGTATCAAATAAAAGCTAAAAGGAGCAAGAGATAAAATGACAAATTTCTTTGAAACACTAATAGAAGTCCTGCAGGCTGATGAACGATTCTTTACGGAAGAAGGGACGTTGCTTCGCAACAAGGTCTATGAATCTGCTATGAATATGGATGCAGGATTAATTGGTCTGCTCCTTGCGAATATTGATACAAAGAACCGGTTTTTTGTGGATGTGAAGGGGACGCTAGTCTTCGATAAAGTCGGTTTTGGGTGGGTTGTAAATAACCGCCAATTTCTGCCCGATAGTTACACACGCTTTAAGAACCGAATTGGCTTGGTTGATTCTAGAGGCGACCTCATTTCAGCGTCTTCCGACGTGGTACTCTCTTTCCCTTACAAGGATTGCGTCCTTGAAGGTGGTCAGACTAAAGATGACCAAAAGAGAGAGGAAGTTTTCTTCAACTCCACTCTTGCACCCGATGAGGTGGACAGACTGCTTTATCCGAAAGTACTTGTCGGTGCCCAAAGATTCACTTATGATGGCGCAGTCGATTTAACAGGCTTACCAGAGGTGAACGCTGATCCAAATAGTGTAGTGCAAACACCTGCTATGGAGTTTTTAAATACGGATAATCTTATATTAAAAGGAAACAACCTTCTTGGTATCGCTTCCTTACTAAAAAGGTTCGAAGGCAAGGTTAAATGTATATATATTGATATAATCGCACCGAAATTGATACAATTTAATGATACCCAAAGTCGCTGTGCTTAGGGGTGTGCAAACTCAAAAAGGGGTGTGCAACCATGAAAATCGGAAGAAATGAACCTTGCCCATGTGGTAGCGGCATAAAATATAAAAAGTGTTGCCTCAACAAAACAGATGACGAGCGACTGACAGAGGCAATAATGTACTCTATGCATTCAATAGAAAGAGATGCTCGTATAAAACAATGTCTTCATCCAAACCATGATGAATGCGATCAAAAGATTATAAAGGCACATGCTATACAGAATAATAGAATATTGAATAAAATAGCAGAAGAAGGTCATGTCATCACAGTAGACGGGACGTCCAATATGATTTTTCAAGGAACACAAAAAAAGGGGAGGAAAATTGCGACTACTTTTACAGGGTTTTGCAAATACCATGATAAAAGTTTATTTCAAGAAATTGAGGATTACGAATTTGTAGGTACTCAAAAGCAGGTTTTTCTATTAACGTATAGGACTATGGCATGGCATTATCATAAAAAGCAAGAACAGCTAAATGCAAAAATGATACAGTATATAAAGATGTATGAACGTGGATTTGATATGGCATCATCTGAAAGTTTCAGGTTATTTGAAAAGGGCCTCCTTTTAGGTGTTAAGGATAATGAAAAAGAGAAACTGATTTTTGACGGATATCTACTTAATGAAGTTTATGACAACGTTAACTATTGTATATGGGAAATACCGTATGAAGTTCAATTTGCTGTTTCAATGATGCATGAGCTTGAACATAATATTAATGGGCATCGAGTAAATAATCTTGAGACAGATATAAACCTGAAGAAGTTATATCTTAATATTTTTCCTGCAGATTCTAAATCTTATTGTGTGTGGTCTTGGCTTAAAGATAATGACGATGACTATTTAACGTTTTCTAATCAGTTCATGGAGTTAGAAGTAATTGACCGAGAGAATTATTTTAATAATGAACTACCACGATGGACTGATTCAATAATTATTTCGCCAAGGCTCTGGGATAAATGGGCAAAAGGAATTCAGGAAGCATTAATAACTCATGCAAATTTTGATATCTTATACAGAGCTATGGAAGAAGAAACATCAGACTATAAATACATTTATTTGGATACACCGTGGAATTTCTTCGACAAACTATAGTGACATAAATTACAATTAAAGGAATGGGAGTGGTATATTTGAACGAGAGTCAATTTATGAAAACAATGATAGAGACAATAAAATATGACGAGTATGATCGAAAAGATGAATTACTCACTATATTAAGAAACTCATTGATAAAGTTTGACAAAACAAGTGCATTTACAAAAAAAACTTGGCAATGCTATGAAAATATCGACTTAAGAGTTCCTATTCCATTGCTAAAGGAAGCAAGGAACCTAAAAAAGGTGCTTGAGAGTGTTGCTTCGATAGTGTATATGGAAACAGATGAGAATGCTTTTGGGGGCCTAATAATAAAGCCTAAACCAGTTGATTTTGAACCCGTAGAAGATATAGAACATAATGTGATTTTTGATGAAATCAAAGATACAATCATCCAGGGAATTAGAAATGCAAATTATATTATCTGGGTTGCAGTTGCATGGTTTACAGATGTTGAAATTTTCAACGAACTAAAATTAAGAAAAGAGGCAGGTGTAAGCGTTCGTATCATTACATCTGATGAATCATCAAACCAGTACATAATGAAAGACATAGAGTCAAATTTTGATTTAACAAAAGTACCGCTAAAAGGCAATAATTTATCTAATAGATTGCACGATAAATTTTGCATTATCGATTTAGAGTATGTGATGCACGGGTCATATAATTGGAGTAAAAATGCGAGACAAAATGATGAGACTTTGGCAACAGCGCTAGATAGAGATTTTGTTAAGAAGTTTGCTGATGAGTTTATGAGATTGTATAACGAAAACAGCGACAGATTGAAATTTTAACTTTTCAAAGATTTGATTGGATTCCCAGTGTATCCGATCAAATCTTTATTGGTTGAATCTATATTTTTACACCGCTTTTAATAATCACTTGGACTTTTTCTTTTTCGAAAACGATGATAAAATCCACTAGACTGTGCAAAAGGAGTGGATCAAACTCTGTGAGCAGTTCATTTTGCTTCTTAAGTTCATCGAGGAAGGCAGCCATC
>DAINSS010000033.1:11945-22007 GCA_036741195.1 Clostridiaceae bacterium
GCACCTGGTCACTTTTTTCTTAATCTGCCCGGATCTTTCTAAATCTTCTTTGGTAGTGTCAAGCCTTTGTACTAAGCCATCGGAAGAGTTCTTTTGATATCTTCATCAAAGTGGGGAGTAGAGCATTTTTACTGTCATCCATACTACTGCTTACAAAGAAGATCTGATTTCTTTTAGCAGAAGCACGAAATCTAAAGACAACAAAAACAACCCGCATAATGCTGGGTGCCCATAATACAGGATGCAACAAATTTTCTATGATTACGGCATCTGGCAGTTGAGGTTAGCAAAAAAGAGAATGAGCGGTACTTGGTTTTGTGACCAGGTATCGCTCATTTGTGTATGCGACAAACTTCCCTTTTCCTGTTCCATCCAGTACAATCTAAATGAAAACAGCAGATTGATTGGAGGTGCGATTATGGCTCAGAACTTAACTTATACCCAATGCGGTGATTATTTTATCCCCGACATCAGATTAGCGCACACAGAAGCACAGATACTCGGCAAATATGGCAGGATGCGCAGGGCATTTCTTGAGGAAAATAATCAGGTGCTATTGAATGATTTGATTTTGACGGAGAAGTTGTTTCCGTATCTTTGGGAGATTGACGAAACCGCCCATCACAGAATGGAGCAGTTGACAACAAAGCTTTTAGAAATAAATCCAGCTCCAGATAAGGAAAAAGAACAGCTTTCTTGGGTCAAGCATATGAATGGGATAAGGGCGCAGGCAGAGGAAATTATCATTGCAGAACTGATTTGCTGTTGAGCAAAATTTCTATATTAAAGGTTGGCTGATGAGGCCAGCCTTTCTTTTTTTGTGGAAATGCAGTTCTTGAATTGTCAAAAGGACAATTCTGGACTTGTTGTAATCACAATTCTTGAGTTGTAAAAAGCACAATGTAATAATACTGATTATAGTAATACTGATCTTTTCCTTTCTTCCGATTTTCTGGGAAGGAATACGACAAGATTAGATGAACAATCTCTTTCTTTCAATGATTGAGAATTACAATCTGGAAAGAGATTTGTCAAGGGGGGGATGCTGAAAACTTGTAATCGAAGGTACGATATCATCATATTAAAAATTATGTAGATATAATCAAACAAATTGTTTGATTGATTCCCTCTTGACAGTAGTCCAATATTTGACTATAATAGAATAGTCAAATATTGGACTACTCGTGTTGAAGGGAGGAACTTAAGAATGGAAACCGCAGCAATTGCATTCCTGAAACAAAATGATATCTCATATTCTACAATGGAATATCCAGAAAACGGGCCGATTGCCGCAAAAGATGTGGCGGCCTATCTCCACTTTGGTGATGAAACTGATCGTCTGTTCAAAACATTGGTCACATCCGACCGCAAGGGCGGTTACTATGTATTTTGCTTACCCGCAGAAAAAAAGCTGGATCTGAAAAGGGCCGCTTCTCTTGTAGGCGTCAAAAATCTGCAAATGGTGGAGCCGGATATCTTTCAATCACTGACAGGCTACACACATGGCGGCTGCTCTCCATTTGGTATGAAAACTCAGTTGCCAACGATTGTGGAGCGCAGCGCCCTGAATTGGGAAACCATCTATCTGTCCGGAGGGAAAATCGGGCTTTTGCTTGAGGTCTCTCCCAACGCTCTGCTCCATACATTGGGGGCAACATTTGAATCGATCGTAAAAGAGTAACACACAGGAGGTCTTAAAATGGAATTTCAAAAATTAACAGAGAACCGCTACTCCTGCCGCCAGTTTTCAGACAGGAAGGTTGACCCGGATTTGATCATGCAGATCGTAGAAGCTGCAAATCAAGCTCCCACTGCTGTCAATAAGCAGCCGTTCAAAATTTTCTGGCTGCGTTCCGCAGAGGCAAAACAGCAGTTGCAGCAGGTTTCCCCCTGTACCTTTGGTGCGGATACATTTCTGGTGGTAGGGTATCGTACGGAAGAAGCCTGGGTCAGGGCTTTCGATGACCGGAATTTTGCGGATGTAGACGCCAGCATTGCAGCTACCCATATGATGCTGCGGATTTATGATCTTGGTCTGGCCACCACCTGGGTGGGGCATTTTGACGCCCCTCGTTTGAAACAGCTTTATCCGGAAATGAGGGACTATGAATTGATTGCATTGTTCCCCGTTGGGTATGCGGCTGCGGACAGCGTGCCCTCTCCTCGCCATTATCAGAGAAAATCGCCGGATGAAATTCTGCAAATTTTGGAATAAAGGTGGCAGATTGAAAGATGGATCAGGAACTGAAAAAATGGAATCAGCTGGCTACACAGCAGGACGAGATCTATCATCTGTGCGCAAAGCGGAGCGGACTGCCGGACGCACAATTCTGGCTTTTGTATGCTATCTGTGAAACGGAAGATGCGCTATGCCAGAATGCCTTTTGTGAAAGCTGGTGCTATTCCAAACAGACGGCCAGTGCGGCAGTAGCCGCTCTGGAAAAAGCGGGGCTTGTGTATCTCACCTATGCGGAAGGGTCTCGCAAACAGAAGGAACTGCATCTGACAGAGAAGGGACAACAATTCTGCGACAAACATATCCGCTCTGTGCAAACGGTGGAGGGGCAAGTTCTCAAGAAACTTTCAGAAAGAGACCGAGACGACTTCTTTCGGATCTACGCAAAAATCCTGCGCACTTTAGAGCAGGAACTGAACGTGTAATTTTTAGATTTAGACAAAGAAGACGAAATTATGAAAAAGGCATACAAAATTGCAGCAGCCTATCTTGTATTCGGTCTAATCGCAGGACTTGTTACACATGAAGCAACATATTGGACGAACTTCACTGGTGAAACCGTGTTGTCGTCAGTAGAAAACAACTAACGAGGAGAAACCTATGATTGGGAAAATTTATCATGTAGGATTGACTGTCAGCGACATGGATCGTTCCGTGGCGTTTTATCGGGATGTGCTGGGCCTTCAGTATCAGGGCGAGCTCCTGATGGAGGGAAAAGAGACTGAGGCAATGTTCCGGCGAGAAAACTGCAAGGCTCGGGTCGCTTATCTGAACGGCTCGGATCAGTTGCATATGCCGCCGGTGGAGCTAATCCAGTTTGTAAAGGATGAAATTCATCGCACTCCCATGGATCTTTTTACCACTTCCATTTCAGAACTTTGCTTCTATACAGAAGATGCCGACGGGGCCTATCAAAAATTGGTGGAGCAGGGCGTGGAGTGCTTTTCCGCTCCCCAGGAATTTGATTTTCGGCAGGAAGGCTTTGGCCGGAGCAAAGCCTTCTACTTTCGGGACCCAGATGGAATCATTTTAGAAATCATGCAGCCGCTGGAGAACTGATTTTTTGCTCCAGCGGGAAAGGAGGCATCATGCATCAAGATACAATCCGTGTAATCGATGGCGTTCAGAACAATCTTAAGCATATTTCGGTGGAGATCCCCAAGCACGCCATCACGGTTGTGACCGGTGTCTCCGGTTCGGGGAAAAGCTCTCTGGTTCTGGACACCATAGCAGCCCAGTCCCGCCGGGAACTTAATGAGACTTTTCCCAGTTTTGCCCAACGGTATCTGCCCAAATACGGTCGGCCCCATGTGGGACAGATCCACAGTTTGCCTCCGGCCATCGTGATCGATCAGAGCAAGCCGTCCGGTCAGGTGCGTTCTACAGTGGGTACCTATACCGACACCTATTCCTTACTGCGTTTGCTCTTTTCCAGGGTGGGACAGCCCTTTGTGGGGTATTCCGACTCTTTCTCCTTTAATCATCCCCAGGGGCGCTGTCCTCGTTGCGATGGCTTGGGAGAAATCACAGAGCTGGATGTGCACAAGCTGGTGGATTTTGACAAGTGCTTGAACGAGCCCGGCGTCATCCGCTATGTGGCCTATGAGCCTGGGCAGTGGCGGTGGTTGTATTATGGGGCCTGTGGGCTATTTGATCCCAATAAGAAAATCCGTGACTTCACGCCGGAGGAACTGCATCTGTTTCTGTATCAAGAGCCCATGATCCTGAAAAATCCTCCTCCGGAATATTACAAGAACGGAAAATACGAGGGCCTTATGTACCGAATGAACCGGATGCTCAAGCGGGATGACGCAAAGGTGCATTGGAAGAAGCTGGAGCCGCTGGTGACCCAGGGCGTTTGCCCGGAATGTGACGGAGCAAGGCTGAATCCCAAAATTTTGTCCTGCAAAATTGCCGGAAAAAACATTGCTCAGGTTTCTGCCATGCCATTGTGCGATATCCTGCAATGGCTGAAGCAGATCCGGGAACCGGTTGCCTTGGACATCAAAGATTCCCTTTGCAGCCGTATCCGGGCATTGATCGAGATTGGTCTGGATTATCTTACCCTGGACCGCTCTATGGGAACACTCTCCGGCGGAGAAGCCCAGCGCTGTAAGATTGCAAAATATAACACTTCCGCCCTCTCCGATCTTCTCTATATCCTGGACGAGCCCAGTGTGGGACTGCATAGTCACGACATCCACCGGCTCAGTGAAGCGATCATCGGCCTGCGTGACCGGGGCAATACCGTTTTGATGGTGGAGCATCACAGGGAAATGATGGAGATCGCCGACCATATTATCGACATGGGCCCCGGTGCGGGAGCTATGGGCGGCGAAATCCTTTTTACAGGGACCTATCCTGAATTATTGAACAGCAGCACCCTGACCGGACAACTGCTCCGGGAACAAACACCGTTAAAGCCGGAAGTGCGCACACCCCAGGAATGGTTCTCGCTGGAGCCCCTGCATCTGCATAATCTGAAAGACGTATCTGTCAAACTGCCCAAGGGCGTGCTGACGGTCATTGCTGGTGTGGCAGGGTCCGGAAAAAGTTCTCTCATGCAGGCTTTTGCGCAGCAGATGGGAGATCGTGTCACTCTTATCAGTCAGAAGAATATCGGTGCCAGCCTGCGATCCACTCCTGCCACCTACCTGGGTGTTGCGGATGAGATACGGGCGCTGTTTGCAAAAGCCAGCGGACAAAAAATCGGACTGTTTTCCTTCAACGGTGCAGGGGCTTGTCCTGTTTGCCAGGGAAAAGGTGTGATCGTGTCCGAAATGGCTTTTATGGATTCCGTGGAAATGGTGTGCGAAGCCTGCGGGGGGCTGCGTTATTCCTCCGAGGCGCTTCAATACAGGCTGGACGGACTCAACATCTCTCAGGTGATGGACTTCACCATTCAGCAGGCCATGCAGCGGTTTGCAGGGACTCGGATTGAGGAAAAGCTGGCGCCTCTGGCATCCGTGGGGCTCTCCTATCTTCACCTGAATCAAGCACTTTCCACCTTGTCCGGCGGCGAATTGCAGCGCATGAAGCTGGCCGCTCATCTGGGCAAGCGTGGACAGATTCTGGTTTTGGATGAACCAACCGATGGACTGCATTTGAAGGATATCCAGCATATCATCTCTCTGTTCGACGGGATCGTAGAAGAAGGAAACTCTGTTTTCCTCATCGAACACAATCTGGAAGTTCTAAAAGCGGCAGACTATGTTGTGGAAGTGGGGCCCGGAGGAGGAGAAGATGGCGGGACGATCATCTTTGCGGGAACGACAACAGAAATGCTTCAATCTGTTGATTCCATTACCGCCCCGTACCTGAAAAAGGCGCTGGGATAATCCCGCTATCGTTGATCGCAGGATAAGCAACTCCCTTGGCATTGTCTGTGTCATTTGCATACGCATCAAAGTCTGGTGACATTAGATAACAAAACAGGAACTCATTGTAAAATCCAGTATGACAAGTGAGGGCAGCGAAGTCTGTACTGGTAATAGGTTGATGGTTAAAGGGATGGTCAACAATACACATATTATGCAGATATGGACGCGCAGTAGAGTAAAGAATATCACCTACATCATTTATGCTGATGTTGTCACTTCGAACCAAGTTGGACTGAAGTGACAACACAACGTCCCGATAATTTATCAGGAATAAAAATAACTTCTGCCCAAATTGAACAGAAGTTGAATTTGTCAGTTATCGGTTCTGACTTCGTGCCAAACTGGCACGAAGTTACTTCTCGCCAATTTGGCGATAGGTACGGTTCCTGCTCTTTGACTTGTTCCCGATTTGGGAACAGGTCCGATCGTGAGAACTCTTAATTTCACTTGTACCCAAGTTGGGCACAAGTTCAAATATGGGAAAAGAGCATTTCAGCTTGTGGACGAATTAGCCACAGGTGGCATAGTGGAATTATTCCCAAGTTGGAAATAAATTAGAGCCGTATTTTGCCCCTTCACAAAGTGGCAAGCAGTGTAAACCTGTACAGGTTCACGATTTTTGCAAATCCGCTTGTTGGGGCAACATCCCCAATCCCCTTCGAACAGCATCTTTCGATGATAGCTGCTCGCTCATTCTGAGCGTTTCCGAGAGTGCAACTTCTGGCCAATTTGTCCAGAAGTAACATGATAAAAATAACTTCTGTGCAACTTGCGTCGAAGTGAAAAATGTTTTTTCGGCACTCCTCGACATACTTGTTTTTTCTACAATTATCCAGTAGAATAAACGCAGAAAATTGAATATCGGTTCGAGATTGATTGTATAGTTTTGCGGGATTCCCCGATTTGAAGTCCGACATATTTGTGAAGGGACGAGTCCTTCTTCACGTTGGCTGTTACATAGAACCATCAGATAAGTGCAGGTGTTCTTGTGCTTGTTTCTTGATGCCTATGTGACAGCTTTTTTGTTTTAACTTCTGCCCAATTTGGGCGGAAGTTAACAGGCAACACACGAAGGAGGAAATAAATGACCAACGAATTTAATTTTGATGTAAAGCACGAAGATTACAAGGAATGGCTCAATCAGATTGAACAGGTTTCGGATGCTGATTGCTCACTACTTTCTGAACCAGACCCTTACACTAAATGTGTACGTTCGCCAGAAATTCAGAAAAGTGCTGCTGCAAAGATGGATGCCAACGGAAATATCCATGTAGGCAATATCTCTGCATACTGGATACCGCAGATCACGCTCCAAAGGGAAATTGGCGGGACAGTCTATACCGTCACCGGATATTACGAAGGGAAAACTGATTTCCTCCGTAAACTGGAACGAATGACCGTTGACAGAATGCGCAGAGCTATGGAGGACGACATCAATGACAAATAATAAAACCTTTGATACAATATCCTTGACTAACCAAGAACTGTCAGTTGTCCCTATGAAGGAGGAAAGAGAAATGTTAAGGGCAACAGACAAAATTACCGCTTTATATTGCAGACTTTCTCAGGAGGATGCACTGGCTGGCGATAGCAACTCCATTGTGAATCAGAAAAATATCCTGCTCCAATATGCCAAGGATAACCGCTTTCCGAATCCGACTTTTTTCGTAGACGATGGCTACAGTGGCACTACCTTTGACCGCCCTGGTTTTCAGAAAATGCTGGATGAAATTGAATCCGGCAATGTAGCGGTTTGTATCACAAAAGACCTTTCCAGACTTGGCAGAAACTCTGCTATGACAGGATTGTACACCAATATCACATTCCCGAAACACGGTGTCCGCTATATTGCCATCAATGATAATTTCGATACCAGCGATCAGAATGGCATGGGGATTGATATGGCAGGCATCAAGAACTGGATCAATGAGTTTTATGCCCGTGATACCAGTCGCAAAATCAGAGCCGTCAATAAATCCAAAGGTTCCCGTGGTATTCCACTTACAACCAATGTTCCTTACGGATATATGAAAAATCCGGATGATCCTACCCGTTGGCTCGTTGATGAAGAAGCAGCTATCGTTGTAAAGTATATCTTCAAGATGGCAATGGAGGGACGTGGGCCGAGCCAGATTGCAACGCAGCTGACCAAGGACAAGGTACTTACTCCAACAGCTTATAAGCAGAAACAGGGCTTAAATACTCCACAGGCGACACCGGAGAATCCAAGTAAATGGCATCAGACCACAGTGAGAAAGATTCTGGAACGCAGAGAATATACAGGCTGTATCGTCAACTTCAAGACCTTTACCAATTCTATTTGGGACAAGAAAAAGCGTGATAATCCGGTAGAAAATCACTCTGTTTTCTATGATACTCACGAAGCGATCATTCCAGAGGATATATTCGAGAAGGTTCAGGTGTTGCGTCAGAGTCGCCAACGCAGATCCAAGACAGGTAAAACAAGTCTGTTCTCCGGCATGGTGCATTGTGCCGATTGTGGTGAGAAGCTGTATTACTGCACAGCCAACAATTTTGAGAAACGACAGGATTTCTTCGAGTGTTCCACCCATCGTAAGAATGATGAAAAATGCAAATCCCACTACATCCGTGCAGTCGTTTTGGAGGATATGGTGTGGATGCACATGGAAACTGTTATCAGCTATATTCTCCACTATGAAGATCACTTCCGTGCAGTTGTGCAGGAACAGCTAAAAATAGAAAGTGATGAAAAGACACAGGCATGGAGAAAGCAGCTGACACAGGCTGAAAAACGTATTGCTGAGTTGGACAGACTGTTCGTGAAGATTTATGAGGACAATGCCAAAGGAAAACTGTCTGACGAGCGTTTTTCTATGATGAGTGGCAACTATGAAGCGGAACAGAAAAAACTCAGAATGGACGCTGTAGAGCTTCAGAAGAATATCGAAGAACAGGAGCGTCAGAATGAGCGATTGGAGAACTTTATTCAGAAAGCAAAACACTATCAGGATCTGAATTCCCTGACTCCTGATGCGCTGCGAGATATGGTCAGTGCCATCTATGTAGGTGCGCCGGACAAGTCTTCCGGCAAACGTCAGCAGAAAATCGAAATTTACTATGATGGTGCAGGCTTTATTCCGCTGAACTTATTGATGCAAAGAGAAACGGCGTGACCGAAGTCACGCCGTACTCTCCCCGAAAATCGGGACTTTTAATTTTTCCTGTTTTACGGGCACCGCCCGAAGCGCGTGCTGTTTTTGTTGTTGAAGGCTAGATTTTTACTTCTGTCCCATCCTTGAAAGTGAACCGCAATTTATCTTTGTTGATGACGGTCACATGGTCAACCATGCTGTGCCAGAGCATGGTGTCAAACTCGGTGAGTATCCCGCCATGCTTTTTCAACTCGGAGAGGAAAGTTTCGATGTTCTTCCGCCGGGTTGTTTTTTCTTTAATCTGCCTAATGACAGATTCCAGATTGGCTTTCGCAGCATCGAAGCGTTGGGTAAGACACTCGTACTTTCTTTGGTATTCTGTCTGGTCGAGAGCGACATGGGCATTTTCATTAATGATCTGCTGTATCATCTCAGCCACGATTTCAACCTCATTCTGCAATTCTTCCTGCTGGGATTCCAGCGCCGAGGTGTCATAAAGGGTAGATTTGATGAATTCGAAATTGTCGATGATTTCCTCCTTATCCTCGAGGAGTCTGTTCATCGCCGCCACGAAGAGCTTCTTGATGGTGTCTTCATCCAAATGTGGAGTCTGGCATTTGTGGCTTCCCTTGAATTTCTTGTTGCATTGCCAAACCATGCGACGGTATTTGCTGTTTGAATGCCAGACCTTTGAGCCGTACCAGCTGCCACATTCACCGCACTTTATCTTTCCTGAGAATATGTGTACACCGCTGTGACGGTTTCGACCTGGCTTACGGGCTTCGAGTTCGCGCTGGACCATGTCGAAGACCTCAGGGTCAATAATCGGTTCGTGGTTATTTTCAACGTAATACTGAGGGATTTCACCATCGTTTTGCTTTTTCTTTTTCGTAAGGAAGTCCACGGTGTAGCTCTTCTGAAGGAGGGCGTCCCCCTTATACTTCTCATTTGATAGGATTCGTTTCACGGTTGTCGGATTCCATTTTTCCTTTTTGCCAGGCGAGAGGATTCCGTCTGCCGTCAGCTGGCAGGCAATCCCATAAGGCGTCATGCCTTGAAGGAACATGCTGAAGATCCTTTTAATGATAACCGATTCTTTTTCATTCAATACCAGGTTGCCATCCTCACCTCTGTCATAGCCGAGGAAGTGTCCAAATGGAACGGTCACCTTGCCGTCTGCAAATCGCTTCCGCTGCCCCCATGTTACGTTCTCCGAGATGCTTCGGCTTTCTTCCTGGGCGAGGGATGACATGATGGTGATCAGCAGCTCGCCCTTGGAATCCAACGTCCAGATGTTTTCTTTCTCAAAGTA
>DAINSS010000034.1:0-19258 GCA_036741195.1 Clostridiaceae bacterium
TTTTAAATTATCATAGAAAATCTCTATTTACAGAAATTTCTTCACAGACTCTTTTTAAACCTATTTCTTGGGGAATGTGTCTCTCCAAATGATTTCATATTCTATAAAAACTCTTTTTGAAATCTTTCTTCCTTCAAGACGTTCCAACAAAAGATCAACTGCCGTTTTGCCGAGAAAAGCTCTTGGAATCTCAACCGAGGAAATACCGGGCTTTGAAAAATGAGTAAAATCAAGATTATCAACACTTACTATGGCAATATCCTTTGGTGAAGTCAAACCGGCTTCATTAATTGCTTTTAGGGCACCGATTGTAAGATAGTCCGAAGCAATGAAGAAGGAACCGGGGACATTATCCTCGGTAAGTGCTTTTTTCATAAGCTCATATCCTGATTGCATACCAAAGGGCCCGATTTGAATATTAAGATCCTCTTTTTTTATGCCCTTTTTCTTATAGAAATCGGAAAAAGCTTTTTCTCTTGGATCAATGAAGGGCTTTTTATCCAAACCTATACTCTCACGGCCGCATATCAAACCAATGGAGTCGGCACCCATATTTTCCATTTCTTTTAATGTGCCCATGGTCATTTCATAAAGGTCGACACTTACAGAATCAATACCTTTTATAGAGGTGGTGGAGTCGGCAAGTACTACATTGCTTGAAGCTTCCGTGAACAGATTGATTTCCTCGTTGGAAAATTTCCCGATTGCAATTAATCCATCCAACTGTCTGTTAGACAAATCGGAGATCAAACCGGCTGTCTTATAAAATATCTTTGGATCGAGACCTTCTTGATTCAGCGCTCTTTCAACGCCTTTACGAATTCCGTAGTAGTAGCTGTCCTCAGATTCTTCCAAATGATTATGCCAAGTTATTATACCCACATCCAAATTCTTCTTCTTTTTCGGTGAAGACTTCTTGTAATTCATCTCTGAGGCAATTTCGAGAATTCGTTTCTTGGTTTCCTGGGACACATTAAAGCTGTCATCCTGATTAATTACCCTAGAGACTGTGGCTGAGGATACATTTGCTTTTTCTGCGATATCTTTGATACGAACAGACATAGTTATCTCCTTTCCGTATAACACGACAATTTATTGTTTTTTTACACTGTTTCAATTTTCCATTTAATCTTATTGGAAAAATTTTCATCTGATAACTTCCATAGGTAAGCATCCTCGTCATAAGCCTGAGCATTTGGAGGAGCCTGCGGTTCAATTGCAATCCCCCTTCTTAGATCCGTGATGCTGTCCGGGAAATCATAGGTATATACAACTGCTGAGGTAGAACCGGTTGAAAGACTTAATCTTATACCTGAAGCTTCAAGATAAAACTCAGGATCTGCAAGTAAAAAACAGTCGTCAATCCTTGTTTCTTCAATTTTTCCGGGATAATAAAAATCAAGTTCATCCGGGACTTCAATAAGTCCTGTAGCCAAAGCTCCCGACTTTTTACACATTACTATGCTTCCGGTTTTTAACTCATGTTCGTTCGCTGTTTTTCCATCGATACTAAAGTATAAATGGCATGTGGGATTTAATAAAATTTTGCCGGAGGGGCTTACATTGATTGAAATATCAAGGCTATCCTCTTGCAGGGTGTATGTGATTTTATAGTTACCGCTTTCATGATTTAATGTCGCAGTAATTGAGTTATTTTCTAAATTAAGTTTAAAAATACTGTTTGATGTACCGGAATCACCTGAATGCAATACAATGCCATCTCCGAAGTCATACCTCCCAGCTCTCGGTCCGACTATAGTACCAACGTAGTCCGGGTTTCCGGCTTTTTTTATGGAATCAGACTGACAAAGCAGTTCTATAGATCTGCCGTTGATCATATGTTTCCATGAGACCAGGGCAGCCCCCCTTGGTAAGACCTTCAAAGTTCCATGGGGAGTAACAAGTTCAATAGCATTTAAATTAGAATCCATCATTTAACCGACTCCTTGATAAAGCTTCTGAAGGCTTCAAGCCCGGGTTCATCCTTTTTAAAAACACCCACATCCTCCAAAAGCATTCTGAAGGTTTCTCCGATCAGATATTCAGGTCCTTTTCTCCGCTCATCCTCTGGGAATGAAGAAAGCCAATCCTTAAACTGAGGAAGGTCAGTAAATTTTTCCATTTCCTTCTTCATTCTTGGAGGGAGAATTGCTAAGCCCAAGGCTTCAATAATACCGATATTTTCTTTTTTAATTACCTGAAGCAAATTCCTTGTATGGAAAATTCCGTCAGGATGTTCAGAATCAGTTCTGTTGTTTCTAAGGAGCATGATACATGAGTATCGGTCCTGTTCCTTTGCATATCTGAAAAACAGGTTTACTGTATTATGTCTTGTGTCTCCTGTGTGAGAAATTATCTTAAGGTCCGGGTTAGTATAATTAATCCAGGAATTCAATATTTTATTAGCAATTGTGCGGACATATTCTTCATCACCGGATATCTTTATTGCCGATACAGGCCAGTTTAATATGCCGGTTTCACCATTTTGGCTTTTTTCAACCGACTCAAATTCGGTTGATTCCACTGGGAATGTTGCCACTCCCCCCTGAAAATGATCATGGCTCAGTATTGATCCTCCGACTATGGGAAGGTCTGCGTTGCCTGCAATAAAATAGTGGGGGACCTGTCTTACAAAATTCATCATGACGTCGATGGTATGACTGTCTATTTTCATTGGTCTGTGAACCTTGCTCAGCACTATGCAGTGTTCATTAAAGTACGCATAGGGCGAGTACTGGAAGAAATAGTCATCCGAGCTTAAGTTCATACCGATTATTCTGTGGTGCTGACGGGGAGGATTGGTAATTCCTCCTAAACCGACATTTTCAACACACAGAGCACATTTAGGATAGTCTGATTTAGTTACGGCAGCCAGTTTAATTTCCTCGGGAGTTTTTTCAGGCTTTGAAAGATTCACTGTAATCAGAAGATCTCCATACCCTGAAGGGTGCTTCCAATTCAAGTTCTTTTTAGTTCTATTAACCTTGATATAGTCAATATCCTTGCAGAATTTATAGAGAAAATCCGTAGCTGCTTTTATTCCTGAGTTTTGCTTAATGGATTCAAAGGTTCTTGATATTTCTGCGGGACTGTCAATTAGGCAATCCGTAATTTCTCCAATGAAATCATCCATGAAAGTAGTGCCTTGGTTTTTAATCAAACCATTATTAAGTGCATATTCAGTTATTACTTCCAAATCCTTGGAAGGGGTGTTTAGTGAGCTGACGTTTCGATCCAAGGCCCATCCCTGGACATTCAGGATACGGAAGGCTCTGTTTCTTGCGTAATCAAGATTTTCTTCATTTAAATATCCTTTTTCCAGGAAATAAAGTACCAGGTGATCTAAAGCTTCTCTCATTAAACCTCATATCCTTTTGGGTTATTTCTGTGCCAGTTAGTTGCGGTTTCAATTATAGTCCGGATATTTTCATACTTAGGTGCCCACTTCAAATCCTGTCTTATTTTCTCAGAGACTGCAACGAGTCTTGGCGGATCGCCTGCTCTTCTCGGTCCTATCTTAACCGGGAAATCAGATGCTGTGACTTCTTTCACGTTTTTTACGATTTCACCGTTCGAATAGCCTGAACCTGAGCCTAAATTGAAAATATCTGAGGGATGACCGTTTCTGAGTGCACAAAGTGCAAGATAGTGAGCATCGGCCAGATCCACCACGTGGACATAATCCCTGATACAGGTACCATCCTCAGTTGGATAGTCATCACCGAACATTGTAAATTCCTTGTTGTTTAAAGCAGAGTTTATGGCAATGGGAACAATATGGCTTTCCGGTCTGTGATCTTCGCCTATGGAACCGTCCGGCTGAGCACCGGCAACATTAAAATATCTCATGGACATATAGGTCATCCCGGTATTATTAGAGGTCCAGTGAATCATTCTTTCCATTGAAAGCTTCGATTCACCATAGGGATTCATCGGATGTACAGGTGTTTCCTCAGTGATGAACTCCACTCGTGGGTTTCCGTAAACAGCAGCCGTTGACGAAAATACCATGTGCTTAACTTTATTTTCGGACATTACCTCCAATAAATTTCTGGTTGCACAAAAATTATTTTCAAAGTACTCCAATGGCTTTACCATGGATTCTCCTACCTGTGTAAAGGCAGCAAAATGAACCACCGATTCAATGTGGTGCTTTTTGAATATATCTCTCAAAAGAGCTTTGTCGGCTATATTGCCTTCGTAGAATTCTGCTCTTTTGTCTACTGCTTTCCTATGACCGGTGACTAAATTGTCGATTACTACAATATCTTCGCCTTCATCTGCAAGTCTTCTTACAAAGTGTGATCCAATGTATCCTGCGCCGCCGCAAATTAAAACTGCCATTATTAGACCTCCTTGGTTCCGTTGGATGGGATTGCTCTGTAATGATCGGGAGCAAATCCGATTATGTTTTTATATTCCTCTGTTACTTTTTTAACTGCTTCTTCAAGATTTTTTTCAGGGATGAGGCTGACTGTACAGCCGCCGAATCCGGCCCCTGTCATACGGGAGCCGATGGCACCGTGTTTTTTCATAAGTTCTGAAAGAGTGTCCAATTCTTTACCCGTCACCTTGAATTTTTCTTTCAAGCCTTTATGGCTTTCATTCATCAACACTGCAAATCTTTCTAAATCATTATTGGATAAGGCATGCACAGCTTCTTTTGTCCTTATTTCTTCCTCAGCCACATAAATTGCTTTTTCAAGAACATTCATAGGAAGAGGGAGGTTTGATACAACAATCGGATCAACTCCTGCAATGGGTCTTTCCAATAATTTTTCAGCTGCTTCGCAGGCTGCTCTTCTGTCGTTATACTGGGATTCCTGCAGAGCACGCTTTTTATTGGTGTTGCTGATGACTAATGCATAGTCTCCCAGAATTAAAGGATACAGCTCGTGTGTTAAATTCAGTGTATCAATATAAGTTGCATGATCTTCCACACCGAAAAGGATAGAATATTGATCCATGATACCTGTGTTGACACCTATATGAATATTTTCAACTGCCTGAGCTGCCAGAGCTATTTCCTTACGATCAATGCCCAAACCAAACACTTCGCTCATGGCATATATCATGCCGCAGGTTACGGAAGCAGATGAAGACAAGCCTGAACCGTTGGGTAGATTACCGAGAAGGAACATGTCAAACCCGGTAATAGGCCTATTTTTAAGTACCTTTAAAGAGCCAAGGAGAAAATTACTCCAATGAGTCCCGGATACTTTTTTTTCATTTACTATGTCTGTTTCAAATACTCCGTATTTAGGGAAATTTTCAGAAAATGCCCTGATTTTTGTATCCTGTCTTTCACGTATTGCAATATGGTTTCCCATATCAAGAGCGCAGGGGAGTACATGACCTCCGTTGTAATCCAGGTGCTCACCTATCAGGTTGACACGACCGGGTGAGAAAAATACCCTCCATGGATTATCGCTGAAACCTAAAGCAGTATCAGCTTTTTTTATAAACTCCTGTTTATCGAATGTAATGTCTTTAACTAAGGCTGTCATATAATCGCCTACTTTCTTACTGCATTCTTACGTGAGTCAATTGCAACTGCACTTATTATGATAAGTCCTTTGATTATGTTCTGGATATAAGGGGTGACACCTATAAAGTTCAGTCCATATGCGATGACCTGGAATATCATTACCGATACCGCCGTCGAAGGACAAACCGCCGACTATACATGCGGCTATAGCATCCATTTCATACATATTACCTGTGTTATTAGTGGCAGAACCTATACGTGCAACTTCCAAAGCACCTCCGAGACCGTAAAGTAAACCGGCAAGGGCAAAGGCAAGTATGATGACAACTGTGGTATTGATACCGGAAACTCTTGCGGCTTCACGGTTTCCGCCTACAGCGAATACATTTTTTCCGAAAGTTGTCTTGTTCCATATGAACCACATGACAGCTATGGTCAAAACTGTGATTATTATCAGTACCGGTATTTGTACGAAACCAAGGTTTACCGATTTGGTTGCGATACCGCGGAAATTGGCATTCAAGCTTCCGATTGGAGTTGCTCCAAGGGGTGGTCTGTCAAAATATATGGAGTTCAGACCGTAGACTATTATCATGGAACCTAAGGTTGCAATGAATGGGTCTACTCTGAGCTTTGCAACGACAAAGCCGTTTGTTGCCGAAATAACCATACAAACAAGCATAACAAGTATAATTGGGATTATGACGTTAAGCTCCGGAAGATTTGGATACATCCTGTACTGGTAGTTCACATCCTGGAGGAGTGAAGCTGAAACTACGGCTGCCAATCCAACCTGACGTCCCAAAGAAAGGTCGGTTCCCTTGGTGACAAGTATTGTTCCTATACCAAGAGCCAGTATTATACGTGTTGCTGACTGTTGGAGTATATTTGAAAAGTTTGTTATTGAGAGGAATGAAGGATCTGCCAACACGATACCTAAGAACAGTATGAAGAGAATCAGGTATATTGCATTATTGGTCAGGATTTCCTTGATTCTGTGACCCATGGTTTCCGTAGGTTCCACAACTGCTGCAGCCGTACTTTCGATTATCTCGCCGACAGCGGCATCCTGTTTAATCTTTGTTTCTTCTATAGTCCGAAGGAGATCATCTCCATGTTTTTCGGACTGGATTTTATTTTTGTTATCGTCATTCATTATCGATTCTCCTAAGACTATAGGTATTTTGCAGATAATTCCATTATCTGCTCCTGTGTCACATTTTTATTTTCCAGAACTCCGGCTAAACGGCCGTTGCTCATAACAAGTATCCTGTCTGATACACCCAGGATTTCAGGCATTTCTGAGGATACCATGATTACTGATTTTCCATCCTTTGCCATACTCTGCATCAATTGATATATTTCGTATTTGGCACCTACATCGATACCTCTTGTAGGTTCATCCATCAGAAGTATATCCGGTTCTGTCAGTAGCCAACGTCCAATGATAACCTTCTGCTGGTTACCGCCGGACAAGGATTTTATCTTTGTATTCTGAGTAGGGGTCTTAACGTTCATGGATTTAATGATTTTATCCGTATCCTTGACCATGGGGGCATTTTTGATGACAGGACCGTTGGCATAGCTTCTCAGGTTTGCTATGACCGAGTTGAACCTGATGTTCATTTCACCGAATATACCAGTTGCACGTCTTTCTTCCGTTACCATGGCAAAGCCGTGGGATTTACCTGCCTTTGGTGTTTTGTTGTTTATCAGTTTACCGTTCTTTTTGATGGTTCCTGAGGCAACACGACGGTCGCCGAAGAGTGCTTCAAGAAGGTCAGTCCTCTTTGATCCTACCAGGCCTGCAACCCCAAGGATTTCTCCCTTGTACAGGTCGAAGGTGACATCCTTGATGGATCTTGGATCCACTGCAGTCAAGCCTTCAACTTCCAGGATCTTTTCTCCTTTTTCGTATTCCAGCTCAGGGAAACGGTTATCCAGGGATCTGCCGACCATCAGACGGACAATCTCATTAGTGGACAGATTATCCACGCTGTCGGTTTTGATGTGCTCACCGTCCCTCATTATGGTGACTTCGTCTGATATTTCCCTGATTTCATCCAGCTTGTGGGAAATATATATAACTGCAACTCCCTTTTTCTTCAACTCTCTGATAATTTTGAAAAGCTGGGATACCTCTTTTTGCGTAAGGGAAGAGGTTGGTTCATCCATAACTATGAGTTTGGAATTATATGAAACAGCCTTTGCTATTTCCACCATCTGTGCCTGGGAAACGGGAAGTTTCTTGATCTTCATCCTGGGATCAAGATCAATACCCAAGTCCTGGAATATTTTCTTGGTATCCTCATACATCTTGGCTTCATCAACAATCAAGCCTTTCTTAGGGAATCTGCCAAGCCAGATATTATCCACAATCCTGGTTGATTTGACCTGGTTGAGTTCCTGATGGACCATTGAAATACCATGGGTCAAGGCATCCAGTGAGGATTTCATTTCAATTTCTTTTCCGTCAAATATGATTTTTCCGGAATCTTTTTTATAGACACCGAATAAACATTTCATCAAGGTTGATTTACCGGCTCCATTTTCACCCATGAGGGCATGAACACTGCCGGGTCTGACCCTGAGTGTGACTCCCTTTAGTGCACGGACACCGGGAAATGTTTTTTCGATGTCCAGCATTTCCAGAATGTATTTTTCTTCCATAAATTTTATTTTGTCCTTTCAGTCATTGCACCTTTTTAAAAAGAGCGCATAGTTCCTATGCGCTCCTTACTGATTTGCTGTAATTGTGCTTGTTATATTTTACTGACCGTATGAAGCCTTAGCGTCCTGAAGGTTTGCTTTTGTTATTGCCTTGTAAGGTACACGAACAGCTTTTCCGTCAAACTTCCACTCTGTTCCGTCAAGTGGTTCCTTACCGTTAGCAAGGTTTGTTACTAGATCGATAAGAGCTTTACCCTGGTTTCCTGCATCGTTCAATACAGTACCAACTAATTCTCCGGATTCAATCTTTGTCAATGCGTCAGGTATTGCGTCAACTCCAACTATCGGAATAGCCTTGTCGCCGGTGTAACCTGCATTCTGAAGTGATGCCAATGCACCAAGTGCCATTGAGTCATTGTTAGCTATAACGAATTCTAATTTGTCGCCGTACTTTGCGATCCACGCATCAACTAAGTCTTTAGCTTTTGCAGTATCCCACATAGCTGTCTGCTCATCAAGTTTTTCAACTCCGATGCCTGCTTTTTCAACAACTTCGATGGAGTACTTAGTTCTTGCTTCTGCATCCGGATGTCCCGGTTCACCTTTTATCATTACATACTGGATCTTGCCATCGCCGTTTTTATCCCATTTTGCATTTGCTTTCCACTGATCTACTATAAGCTGACCCTGGATTTCGCCTGATTCTGCTGATCTTGTTCCTACATACCAAGCTTTGTCGTATGAATTCAAAGCTGCCTCATCCGGTTCCTTGTTGAAGAACACTATCGGAATATTCTTTGGCTTTGCTTTGTCGATAACGGCCTGAGCTGCCTGAGGAGTAACCAAGTTTATAGCAAGAACCTTAACATCCTGTGAAAGGAAGGTGTCTACCTGCTCGTTCTGTTTTCCCTGGTCATTCTGTGAGTCGGTGATGGTCAGTGCTACTTTATCCTTTGCTTCTCTTTCCATAGCATTTCTTACGAATGACATGAAGTTGTCATCATAACGATAGATTGTAGCTCCTACTTTTGGAAGTGCTGCCGGTGCATTGCTGCCTGCAGTGGTAGTTGTTGTTGCTGCCGGTGTACATGCTGCCAATGAGATGGCCATTCCAGCAACCAGTACTGTTGATAATATACGCTTCATATATTCCCTCCGATGGACTATATTTTACTAAAAGTTTACTTCTCTTCAGTAAAAATTGCAACCGTTTTTTGAAATCTTTTACCAATATTGACAATTTCGTAAATAAGATAATATAACGGCATAAAAATCGGACATTAACTCAAGAAAAGTGTCATAAAATTGATGTTATGACAGAATATTCGCGATTTAACACGGATAATATTTTTTGGGACAGGGGCTGATTTATAGGAAATGTTTAATAATAAATGAATTTAAACAGATGTTGAAAACGAAATAATTCTGTACGCCTACTAAAAATTTAGTAAATAATTTACTAAAGACTATCTTGTTGAAAATAGTCAATCTGTATATTTATTAAACGGGAAGAAAAATCAGAACGAAAAAACCGCTGTAAAAACAGCGGCGGGTTTGTTTGTAAATACTTGAAACTATCTAAAAACTAACTTGATTCTTAGAAAAGAAGTGAAAACATTCTGAAAAAGCTCTCTTTCATAAAGGTAAATCTGGATCTGTTCAAATAATCCTTCAGGAATAGCTCATTGGATGTATCCATGTCATCATAGAAATAACCATCCATTTTTGATGCGTAATATTCATCGTAAACAACTGCATTACACTCATAATTAAAAAAGAAGGATCTTACATCAAAATTTGCTGTTCCCAAAGTGAACATTTTACCATCGCATACAATTGCCTTATTATGTGCAAAACTCTTTTTATCATATAAAAAAACTCTTGCGCCGCATTCCAACAGTTCGCCTATATAGGTCATTGATGCATGTCCCACATAGGGATGATCATATTGTTCAGGGAACATTATCCTTACATCTACTCCGGAGATGACAGCAGCTTTTAAGGCACTCATTGTTCCTTCACTTGGGATGAAATAAGGGGAAGAAATATAGATTCTTTCTTTAGCACTTGAAATCATCTTGATAAACAGAAGCTCTATTGTATAAAGAGGGGATTCCGGTCCGGAATAAGCAAGCTGCATCGGAAGATAGTTGGTTACTTCAATCTTAGGGAAGTAGCTTTCAAAATTATGCTCTCTTTCGTATATCTCGCTTCTCTTCACGAATTCCCATTTCATGGCATGTTCATTCCTGTGCAGAACCGCAAAGAAATCATTGAAGAACAAACCCTGTAATCCCAGAACGAAGTCACCTTCGACCCTCATGTGGCTGTCACGCCAGTAGCCGAGCTTTCCTTTGCCCAGGTACTCATCACCGATGTTATTTCCGCCAATATATCCGATCTTACCGTCAATAATTACAATCTTTCTGTGATTTCTGTAATTCCAGGATAGATCAATAAGTTTTGATACGAAGGCAAAAGCCGCGGTATAGGTTACTATTTCAATATCGGCATCCATCAGTTCTTTTTTGTATTCATTGGAAAAGGACTTAGTTCCGACCTTGTCCATTATTACTCTGACCTTGACACCCTCGAGGGACTTTTTCTTGAGCTTGTCAAAAATCTGCCGTCCGATATCATCGGATTTAATAATGTAATACTCAACGTGTATATGATGTGTAGCTTTTTCAATATCATCAAGCAGGGCTTTGAATTTTTCTGTTCCGTCCTTATAAAGGGTGATGTTATTAAAAAGAAACATCGGCGACCCGTTAGAATTTGAAACCAGTCTTGTAATGTCATTGTAGGGACCGTCATACTCTTTCAGGCTGCTGTTGATAAAATCAGCCATATTAGGAGAAAACTTTTCATTTAATATGGTTTCCCTCCAGTTGACTCCCATGAGCAGATAAAGGAAAAATCCAAAGGGTGGCAATAAAACAAGGACCAAAAGCCAACCGATCACCTTTTCGGGTCTCTCTCTTTTTCTGAATATAAGAGACCAGATAATCAGGAAATTAAGTATGTAAAATAATATGGAAAGTAAACCGCTGAGTCTCATATCTGACCTCTCCTATGATTATTATTAGAAGTATAGCACATTGTTTTTCATAAACGGTGTCGATATTGTTAAGACATTGTTTAGATATTTAAACAATACAGTTTTTTAATTATAATTAAATAAAAATGTGAGAGAATCACACTAATATATTTTTAAATGCGGTACTTAGTTATTGCATCCAAATTTAAACAGGGGAGGGGAAGAAATGAAAAAATCATGGATTACTGACATGCTGAATTTCTTAGGTGTGTATTATGAAGGTAAAGTTGATAACAACACCGTTCAACTAAGAAAATCAGAAGGACAGCTTTTAGAAGTAAACAATAAAAAATCAGAGATTGAAAGATCCATAAAGAGTCTTAAAAGTCTCAGAAATAATAATTTTGTGCTTTCCCTTGGATTATTCTTCCTGTTAAGGGTAATAAATCCCGGAATAACCTTCATGGTGGCTCTGGGTTACTATTTCATCTCAAATACGGTGATAGCCGGTGTTCTTACCGGGAAAAAAGCAAAGGTTGAACAATATGAGATGCAGATTATCGCTTTGGAAAAAGAAATTGCCAGGTTGAAGGAGAATCTTGACATAGCAAGAAGTGGGTTTGACACTGAAAACTTTATTGATGCTGAAATAATAAATGAATATCCCGATGACGAATCGGATGTCACCGATAAAACAGCAACAGGCAATGATACGTTCAGCGACACATTTAAGGGACAGCCATATCCGGGCTCATTGCCTGAGGCCGCTCTTGCATACAGGAAAATGGATGAGATGAAGGAAATACTTCCGGTCATCAAAGAAAAGGATTATTCACTGTATGTACTTTTCAATAATGCCTATGAAGCGGCAGATAAGGTGAGGGTTTTCATTCAGAATGACAATTCGAAGGAAGGTAAAGCATACCTTTACTATAATAACGTTGAAACTCTCCATAAATGGGCAGACGGTATAAGGGACTTATACGAGGCAGATGTATATGAATCACTGTTGATTAATATTAAGAGCCAAGCCACGGCTGCATTGCCCGTTTTGCAGGAAAAAATTAACAAAGACTATTATAAAATTGTATACCCGGATATCATGGATATCGAAGCCGAGATGACCGTAATGTCAAAGGAAAAGGGTATTTAGGGTTAATACCTAAAATTTGGTGAAAATAAAAATTTACCATTAAAAATGATTAAAGCTCCGGTAGTGCAGTAGTTGCATTCCGGAGCTGTTTTTATTTGCTTTAGAATTCAATTTTTATGAACTTATTTTTCCCTCTGCTTAAAACGCCTGATTGTGTAAGGGTGAAGTTTGAATCCATAACGATATTGCCATCGAATTTGATTCCTTTATTTTCAATCAATCTTCTTGCATCGGAGTTGGAAGCTGCAAAGCCTACATCCTTCAATACTTCAACAATTGCCATCTGTTTCTTTGATGATTTGAAGACTTCCATTTCCTCAGGGGCAGCACCGCTTGCAATGGACTCGTATCTTTCTACGGCGGGCATGACACTTTCACTACCGTGGTACATTCTTACTATTTCTTTGCCGTATACAAAATGAGCTTCCCTTATGTCGGATTCCAGGAGTGGTCTATAAACATCCTGCGGTATATCGGTAGTAAGCCTGAAGTAGTCTTCAAGGACGGTATCAGGAACTTTCATGCATTTTTCAAACATAATTTCAGGAGCTTCATTAATCCCTATGTAGTTATCAAGGGATTTGCTCATTTTTTCCACTCCGTCCAAGCCGGGAAGGAGAGGAAAGGTAATTACCTCCTGTGGTTGCTGTCCCCAGGACTTTTGTAATTCTCTGCCAACTAGGAGATTAAAGGTTTGATCAGTTCCGCCAACCTCGATGTCGGCCTCCAAGGCAATTGAGTCATAGCCCTGCATCAATGGGTAGAACAGTTCATGAAGCCCGATTGCTTTGTTGGATTTAAATCTCTCCGTAAAATCATCACGTTCCATGATTCTTGCCAAGGTATATTTACCGGCTAATTCCAATACATCCGCAAAATTAAGCTTTGACAGCCATTCAGAGTTGTATCTTATGCTGGCCTTACTCACGTCAAGTATCTTTGAAACTTGATCGAAGTAGCTCTGACCGTTGATTCTTGTCTGTTCAAAGGTCAATGGTACTCTTGTTTTGCTTCTGCCGGTGGGGTCTCCTATCATTCCCGTAAAGTCACCAATAATAAATATAATTTCATGACCTTCATCCTGAAGCTTTTTCAACATCCTCAACGGGACCGAATGTCCAAGGTGAAGATCAGGTCTTGATGGGTCTGCGCCAAGCTTTATCTTAAGCTTTTTCCCGCTGCTCAATTTTTCCTTCAGCCCATCCTCAGAATAGATATCCACCGCTACCTTCCTAACTTCGTCAAATAGTCTGTTGTCCATAATCATTTCCTCCTGAATTAATATATAAGTAAAATAAAAAAACGACCCAAAGCTTAATAAGCCTTGGATCGCATTATGCCTCAAATCGATAATCAGGGCATACGCAACCAGAGCCTGTTCTCATAGTAATAAGAAACAGACTTGTATGAATAAGTATTTGTGTTTGTATTCGTAATCTGCCTATTCATAGTGCCACCCCGTAATCATTTTTCTAAGTATATTCCTATTCTTGTTCTAAATCAAGGACATGGACCGATTAAATCAGTTTGTGTAAGCTATTTCCGATTTCTCTGATTTCAGCGTATTCATCATATCCTTAAAGCCTATTAAAACAGTCCAAACGTATGCACAGGTTTTAGGTATCATCAGGATACCTACCAATGGATATTTATCTGCAAAAAGTACAACAGGTATATAGAACGCAAAGCTTAATACTATTGTCAGCCACATATTTTTGAAGGATACATCCGAATGCTCTCTTGAGCTTTTATAGAATAATACTATAACTATGAGGCCTAAAATTGCGAAAGGGATATTTCTGATAATTCCCCAGGTAAGTGAAGGCTCAGGGCTTGTCCAACCGTTTTGAGGGAACAGGCACAGGATTATTCTTAAAACAGACAATCCATATACAGCATAGGTAAGATTGTTTTGACCTTCGATTTTATATCTTTCTCTCCATACATGGTAAAGAATTATATAAAATACAGTCATCGTTATTGAAGTAATTAGTTTTCCGATTCCCAGGGCGACAACGTAGTTTGAAAGTCCTGTTGTATTGAGTGCCACGGCTCTCGGGATCAAGTGGAATGAATCTCCGGATCCCAGTATAACGGCCATTATTCCGAAGAGAAGGTATTGTTTGATGCCTGATGATCTTTTAATCATCAATATTCCCAATGCAATTACCGTTGTCAAATATGCAGCGTCAAATGCTGCTTCCATTATTCCTTGCATTTTAATACTCCTTTTTAATGTCGATTTACTTATATTAAATGTCGTTTAGTAAATAATTCTTCTGATAAGTTCCAGGATAAATTCCAAATCCTGGGAGTTGTCATTTATTGATTTCAGGATATTTGTAAAAATAAATTCAACGAAATCATTCATTGAGAATGTGTCTGCAAAAGCATTTTTATTTATCCTGGTATCCATTTTTAAAGCTCTGGTCAACCCTTTGATAATATGGGTCTCATAATGACCGATTAAATCTTTCCCTTCAAACCTGTCCATTTTTTCAAAAAGCATGGATTGAGTACTTAGAAAAAGGGGATATCTTTCGGAACCCTTGCTTATTTTTTCATATAACAGAGAAACGCTTTCTACAAAACCGCTTTCCTTGGACATGTCTTTTTCGCCGTGCATTATCTCGGTCCAAATTGCCTCCAAGGTATCTGCTATCAAACTTTTTTTCGATGGATAATAGTTGTAGACAGAACCCACCGAAATCCCGCATCGCTTTGCGATCTCTCTCATTCCAAGGAGTTCAGGCCCCGATTCCCGCATTATCTTTTTGCTCTCTTCCAGTATTATTTCTTTTGATGTAACTGATTTATTCATATCAATACCTCCAAACTGAACAATGTTCATTATATTCTTCCTGTTGAAAAGAATCAATATGGTTACCTAAAAAAATTAAAACTTTTCATGAATAAACAAGAAAATCATTTATACCAAGGGGGATAAACTAACTAAAATGAACAATTTTTCTTACCGTTTAGTTTAATCCTCAGGTATTTATAATTAATCAAATGGAAACAAAGGATTAATTCTCAAAACCCGCTAAATCTGATAATCTAAAATTACCAAAAATTTTTAGCGAGGAGAGTGATACGTATGTCAGAGAAAAGTGTGCCTGTCAATCAGAAAAAAGGCAACAGTCTGTTTAGATTTGTTGTCTACAGCATTATCGGTATTTTTATGTTTTTTGTCCCAATTACTATAGGTGGAAAAAACACTATTCCACTGGATCACATTGTGACCTATATCCAGAAAATTCCATTTTATGGAATGGTATATGGTGCAATCATGATTATTCTCGGAGTTGTTTTACCCTTTATTAACGGAACTTGGAATAAAACCAAGACCAAGCTGGTTTTTTCGATTTTAAATATCCTTGCAATTCCATTCCTCATAATGGCTATTTTCAAAATCGGTCCTGCAAGCCTGCTTGCTCCGAATATGATTCCTTTTATATTCAATAAAATTGTTGTACCCGTAACAACAATAGTTCCTGTCGGTTCAGTATTTTTGGCTTTAATCACAGGATATGGATTAATGGAGTTTGTCGGAGTATTCATGAGGCCGATAATGAAACCTATATGGAAGACCCCCGGAAGATCTGCAATTGATGCTGTCGCTTCATTTGTCGGCTCTTATTCAATAGCGCTTTTAATTACAAACAGAGTCTACAGAGAAGGAAAATATACCACAAAGGAAGCTGCAATCATTGCTACCGGTTTTTCAACCGTTTCCGCTACCTTCATGGTAATAGTTGCAAACAATCTGGGAATAATGAATATGTGGACAACATATTTTGCAGTAACTGCATTTGTAACTTTTGTCGTTACGGCAATAACAGCCAGAATTTACCCTTTAAGAAACAAGTCAAATGAATATTACAAGGGTCAGGAAGGCGATGTAGAGCAGGATGTTAAAGGCAGTAAATTTAAGGCAGCTTTGGAGGTTGCTGAAAAAGTTGCTGCTGAAGCTCCGTCACTTTGGAAAAATACAAAAATTAATTTCATAGATGGCATAAAACTTGCCATAAACATGGCTCCTTCACTTATGGCTATCGGGACACTCGGACTGATACTTGCATACTTCACACCTGTATTTAAGGGGATAGGGGTAATTTTCTATCCATTTACACTCCTTATGGGGTTAAAGGAACCTATGCATGTAGCCATGGCGATTTCAACCAGTATCGCGGAAATGTTGCTTCCGGTGTCCTTTGTGACCACAGCTGATTTTGTAACCAGATTTACGGTCGGTGTAGTATGTGTTTCAGAAATCCTGTTCTTCTCAGCCTCAATACCTTGTATTATGGCAACTGATATTCCTCTTTCAATGAAGGACTATATCCTAATATGGATTCAAAGGGTTATTTTATCCCTTGTTATAACAGTTCCAATAGCATGGCTGCTTGTTGGACGATAAATTTCAAACAGCAAAAAAACGGAAAGAACCGGCAAACCGGTTCTTTCTCTCATTAGAGGACAATTTAATTTTGTTTATTGGTCAATTTTAACGACAATAAATTCTTCGGCCGCTGAAAAACTCTAGCTTTTTCTGACACTTAGAAAGCCTGAGCCTGAAGTTACCAGCAATAAAAGATCCCTCAAAAGCAATGTTGTAACACTTGGATCATCAGAAACCAAAGATAAATCATACAAAGTTTTTAAAATTCCGCTATTTGGTACAAATGCCCGGCCTTTAGAAAATAATTCGGATATCTGCCATCCGTTAGGTGAAATCTTTAATGCCGTAGCCCAGCTTCCGAAATATACTGAAATTAAATGTGCAACAATAATCAAACAAACGAAAACAAATAGACTGCCATAATTTACATTCGGATTTTTCTTTGCAAATCTTCTATAGAGTAAAAATGAAGCCAGTCCAAATATAATATAATATCCAACAGTCTCAATGGAATCTGTAAATTGAGTCGGACCCTGGACAGTTAATCTTGTAACCTTCAAAAGTAATGGGATTATTATGCTCTTAAACACATGAACAATAGCAGTTAACAGCAGGTAGTAACCTAAAAGATACGGGAATTTCCAAGCTTTGGACATGATTTTCACCTCAAATTCCGTTATAAGTTTAATGATTGAAAGAAAAACAGCTGTGGAGGAAAATAATTCAGACCTACACAGCTGCAGTTTTATGGTGGAGACGATCAGGATCGAACTGACTACCTCTTGAATGCCATTCAAGCGCTCTCCCAGGTGAGCTACGCCCCCATATGTATAAATTAATGTTGTCATAATTCAGTTTATTAGTCAACAATGAATAGTTACAAGATGAAAATAAACACATGATTTTCCATGGAAAAATATTTTTCTGAATCCAATTGACAATGGATATCAATTGTGATTAAATGAATATGAAAGTTACAAATAGTAACTAAGAAATATTAAGTAACTAAATTTTAAAAAGTTTTAAATCAAGGAGCATCATTAAATTGAATAACACAGTTTTAAACGCAATCAGCAAAAGAAGATCACATTACGCAATAGCGAATGAGTCACCGGTTTCCGAAGAAAGAATTTCAGAGGTTATTAAAACAGCAGTAAAGTATGTACCGTCAGCATTCAACTCACAGTCACAAAGAGTAATAGTACTGTTTGGCGATGAAAACCAGAAGCTATGGGATATTACTATGGAAGAATTGAGAAAAATTGTTCCTGCTGCCAACTTCAAGAGTACTGAGGACAAAATTAACGGATTCAAGAATTCCTTCGGAACAGTTTTATTCTTCGACGAAAGTTCCATTGTAAAAGGACTTCAGGATCAATTCCCGCTTTATGCACACAATTTCCCGATTTGGGCAGAGCAGGCTAACGGAATGCTTCAGTCAGCAATTTGGAATGCTTTGACAGAAGAAGGACTTGGTGCTTCACTTCAACATTATAATGAAGTAATTTCAGAAAGCGTAAAGAAGGCATGGGATGTACCGGAGTCATGGAGACTGATTGCACAGATGCCGTTCGGAAAGCCAACAAGCGAACCCGGAGACAAACAGTATCCTGAAACAGATACTTCAGTAAGAATTTACAGATAGCATTTAATATAAATTTTCTCCTTTTCCCCTCGATAAAGGAGCTTGTCACAAAACAAGCTCCTTTTAAATCATATTTTTATTAAATCATTTCTTTGTTTATTCCAAGGTATCCAAACAGAGCAATAACTATGATATGAAACAGAACTCCGATGATTGCCAAAATCCTGTAGTCAAATTTAGAAAAGAAGTTTTGGAATTTCATTAAAAACAGAGGAAGTTTAAAATCATAGAAGGGAATACTTACTATTGATTCGGTACTTGTCATAACAAACCAAATACTTGCTATTGTAATTATTGTCAGTCCCTTAATGAAGTAGAGAAGATTAAAGGATACATCGGAGTTTTTAAAATACATGTTATAGAGTAACCTTGCAAGTAAAAATGCGGATATGGGCAAGATCACTATATAACCAACCAATTCTATTATATTGGTAAGGTCAGTCGGACCCTGTACTCTCAGCAGTAACCAGGATTCAATAATTTGGATAACAATGCCTGATACTTTCAAAAAAATACCAACTACGATGAAAAGGGAAAGGGATAGTAACAGGTTCATTAATAACTTTTTCACTTTAACAACTCTGCTTATTCAACAAATAATATTCAGTATGAACAATGAAAAAAAACCCGGAGTAATCAAAAAGAAGCCTATCAAGTTCACTTCCTTATATAAATTGTAAGCCCATTGCACTGATAATACTATGCTAACTGATACAATACATACAACTAATCCATTAAATCACCGGATTTAACATTAGTTTTTAGATGAAATTTGCAATGATTTCAGTATTTGAAAGTTTTTTGAAAAATGTTCAAAAAAACAGCTTGACAGTGAAAGGGTGAATTGATAATATATAGAA
>DAINSS010000035.1:0-11551 GCA_036741195.1 Clostridiaceae bacterium
TGGATAAAAAATGATGCTGGTAAATATTTACCAACACCATTTAGTGTAGAGCCATAAAACCCTGCTGAAACAAATCCTGCAGGGTTTACTTTCATGTTCAGTTTTTATAAAGCTCAGCATTACTTTTTTTAATACATTGTTTAATTCAGTGTTTTAATCTACTGTTTAACTTCAATGTTTTCACTTGCTTTCAACAATTAACCCAGATTAAGCATCCTTCCCAATTATTCTTATGAGTTCATCCCTTACTATGCTGTTATACTTGGGATCCTGGAAATCAGAGTTTTTAAATGAGTCCATTAGTTTCTCACCTTGAATAAGTTTGACTTCGCTTACTTCATCTTCCTGAAGACAGCATGTCTTAAGATCCAAATCCATTTTGGCAAAATAGATATCCACCAGATGCTTTATGGATTCATACCGGGCTATAAGTCTTAGGTCTTCTTTTTTAACTTCAAGACCTATTTCTTCCTTTGTTTCCCTGATTGCAGCATCAATGGATTCCTCACCAGCCTTTACTGCTCCGCCGGTAATATCCCATTTCCCGGAATTTACCTTTTTCTTCCTGGATCTTCTCTGGATCAGAAACTCATTATTGTCATTATACAGATAGACGTGTACGACCAGGATATAATCATCTGGCCTTATATATTCGCCTCTGAAGACGGTTATTCCCTTTTTCTTTCCATCCTTGTCGTAAACATCCAATAGCTCCATACAAAAACCCTCGTTTCATCTGTACAATTATATCATCATATCCCTATAAACTCGATATATTAAATCCCGGCTCGTCCTAAATCCTCTCAAATCTATACGATTGTTTTATGTCCTTGTTTAAAGAATTACTTACTGTACAAGCTCCGTTCACATAGTGAAGGAAATTCTCCAGTTCTTCATCTGTATTTGTTGACTCAATTTTATAAACAAATTCAATTGAAAGTATCATGGAAACAGGTCTGTTCGTAAACTCACTTTTAGGACCTCTCCCAGTCTCACTTTTTATTTCAATAATGCAGTTTTTGATATCCATGTTATATTTTGCAGCCATGTCATAAAAACCCATTGATTTACATGCTCCCAAGGAGGACAGCAATACTTCGGCAGGATTCATTAATGTCTTTCCGGGTTTGTTATCCATGCGGACTGTTTCCACACCGTTGGATGAGATATAAATGCCTGACGGATCTTTTATTGTTGTTATATTATAGTTTCCCATTTTTACCTCTTATTTATCACTTTGATTTTCTATGCTTTTTTCAGATACTTTAGAAATTCAGGAAGATTGTTCCTCCAGGTGGCCTCCCGGTGTATTCCTTCAGGGTCGACTACCAGTTCAAAATTATCAGTTTTTGTCCCTGCATCTACCAGTGCCTTTATATAATTGATTGAAGAATTCAGATAAGCCATGGATCCTTCCCTTAGAACCTGATTCTTCTCCGTATCATACTCTTCAATGGCTCCGACCATTACATAGAACCTGTTGGATGGTTTAACCCTGTTCTTTCTAATAAACCTTAAAAATTCCGGTTCGTGTATCCAGGACGCCAGGCTGAATACTCCTGCTGTACCAAAAATTTCAGGATATGCCGAAATAGCATAAGCCGACATCAATCCACCAAGTGAGGATCCTGCAATGAACCTGCTCTCCGGCTTGCTTTTGATTCTGTACTTTTTTTCTATTTTTGGAATAAGCTCCTCAACCATGTATTCAAGAAATTCAATTCCTCTGGCTTTTACACCCTGGCCGTGGAAGTTAAAATCGAATAACGAATACTCGTTTAATCTTTCCTCACCGGCATGGTCAATACCCACAACTATTAATTCATGGTCGTTATTTTCTTTATTAAGTTTTCTTAATTCCTCTCTTACTCCCCAGGTTACCCCGGCATAGGAATCCTTTTTATTCAAAAGATTCTGACCGTCAAACATATATAACACCGGATAATGCTTATCGGTATTTTTGTAACTGTCCGGCAGAAGAACTCTGATTTTTCTTTTGCTTCCGTCATAGAAATCAAATATTAAATTTTCCTGTCTCATCAGTTGAAGTCCTCCATGGATATTACGTATAAAACTTCTTTATCCTTCTTAAATTTGATTTCCTTTCCGAATAAATCCATACCGTATATTCTTTCAGGGTCATCCTGATATGAAGGAGCCTGGTCTAAAGACAGTACCTCTATGATATTGTTCCGTAAATCTTCCTGAAGCAATGCTTCAATTTCCTTTGGAATTTCCACTTGTAATCTCTTATCGGGAACAGAATCAGAGATACCAAATTTACCCGCTTCATGTATATCCGTTCTGATATATGGCTTTATGTCAAATATGGGAGTATCATCCATTAAATCTACCCCACTGACAATGAGTACGGGTCCATCTTTGGGATCTATTTGAACTTTCTCTAACTTAACTGAAGACAATCCTAAAGAATTAGGTCTGAATGGAGATCTTGATGCGAATACCCCCACTCTTTTATTCCCACCTAACCTTGGTGGCCTTACAGTAGGCGACCAGCCCTTTTCCTTGACTTCAGAAAAGCCCCAGATCAGCCAAATGAATGAGTAATTTTCAAGGCCCTTTAATGCATCTATATTTTGAAATTCAGGTTGAAAAACAATCTTACCCGTTACTCCCTTAACCAGATTGCTCTGCCTTGGAATACCAAACTTTGTTTTGAACCCGGTTTTTATTTTTGCTATGGGTTTTATCTCATATATTTCATCCATAAAACTACTGCTTTCAACAATCTAACGATTTTATCAATGTTAATTGTTTCAACTCTATTATTCTATTATATCGTAAGTTATGCATAAAAACTTGCAGAATGTATAAAATTAAAACAGTTTTTTCACAAGGATCACTTCATATTTTTCATGATTTCTCAACCAAAACCTAAGCAAGCAAAATTCAATCACCCCTACATCATCAAATCATTCATTTCGTAGTTAAGATTAAACACTGCTTTTCCCACTGGTACCATCTTTTTTTTA
Source organism: Clostridiaceae bacterium (assembly GCA_036741195.1). Taxonomy (GTDB): domain Bacteria; phylum Bacillota; class Clostridia; order Clostridiales; family Clostridiaceae; genus JG1575. The sequence continues at coordinate 2,994 of DAINSS010000035.1, forward strand.
CTTTTTAACAACTATTATTGTCCACCCTCAAAGTTGTTCAAAATAACTTCCATCACCTTAAAACTCAGTAACACCAACTGTTACATGTACTTTTTACAAACTATTTTTGTCCTATAAGCCATTTTTGTCCTATAAGCCTCTTATAGCTAAGTCTGATATTGTTCCCAATATTAAAAGAGCGGATACAGGATCCGCTCAATAGTGAAATAATTAAATTTGTTCCATTCCAACTCTCAATGCTTTTTTATTAAGCTCAACAAACTGAGGCTTGATATTCTTCTCCAACAGTTCATCCCAGTTGATGTCTGTCAATCCCATGGCTTTTACAATTGCTCCGAGAAGGATGATGTTCATTACCTTGGAATTGCCAAGTTCATTTGCAAGGACTGCAGCATCAATTACCGTAGTCTTGGCACTTGCTTTTAACTGTTCAATTATATCCTTGGCATATTTTACCTTGCCTGCCAACACCGGCATGGGTTTAATTTCAAAGTTATTAACTACTACTGTACCTTCGGGCTTTAGGTATTCAAGCCATCTTAAGGCTTCCATTTTCTCGAAGGATACAAGTATGTCTGCTCCGCCTTTTTCTATAACCGGTGAGCTTACCTTTTCACCGTATCTTACCTGAGAGGAAACAGAACCTCCTCTTTGGCTCATACCGTGGATCTCACTCATTCTGACATCATAGCCGGCTTCCATTAATCCCAAGGTTAGTATTTTACTTGCAAGAATTGTTCCCTGTCCGCCTACGCCTACTAATAGTATGGATTTAGTCATGATTATTTCTCCTCCTTACTGATTGCACCTACAGGACAAACCTGGAGACAAACTGTACATCCTACACATGAATCTCTTAGAATGAAGGATTTCTTGTTTTCATAATCAAACTCAATTGCCGGACATCCTGTTCTCGTACAAGCTCTGCATCCGATACACTTACTTTTGTCAACCACACATTTATTCTTGAATACATCTATGAATTCAAGGTACTCTTCATTGTGCAGCTTCTTTAATACACATGGCCATCTAGTTATGATTACTGATGGTTCATCCAGGGATTTTGCCCAATTAACTGCGTTCTTTACTGCTGTTAAATCATTGGGGTTAATTGTAACTACATTTTCTATTCCGCATGCTCTGACCATGGCTTCAATGGATAATTCCTTGGTCTGTTTTCCCTGAAGAGTATATCCGGATCCCGGGTTTTCCTGGTGTCCGGTCATACCTGTAATTCTGTTATCAAGTATTATATTTATTGTATTGCTGCCGTTATAAACGGTATTAATAAGTGAGTTTACACCTGTATGGAAGAAGGTTGAGTCTCCGAGAACCGTAATGACTCTTTTCTCATTACCCGGTATCATATCAAATACTTTTTGTGCTCCGTGACCAGTTGAAATTGATGCACCCATGCACAGATTCAAATCCATTCCGTTGTATGGTTCTGCAAATCCAAGGGTATAGCAACCGATATCGCCGGTAATCATTGTGTTCTTTATCTTTCCTATTTCATAGAAAAGTCCTCTGTGAGGGCATCCTGCACAAAGTGTCGGTGGTCTCGGTACAACACTTTCCTTGTTATATTCGATTGTATCCATTGTTTTTCCGTAAAGAGATTTTCTGATTACATCCGGAGTCATTTCTCCAAAAGGTGGGAATATGTCTTTTCCGTGTACCTTGAAACCAAGCTGTTTTGCATGTTCTTCCAGTATCGGATCATTTTCTTCCAGTACATATACCGTTTCACAGGCTTCACAAAATTCAGTCATCATTTTGTCCGGAAGCGGATAAGTAAATCCTAGATTCAGATAGGAAACTGAATCACCCCAAACCTCGTGTGCATAGTCTATACACTGGCCTGATGCAATGACACCGATTTTCTTGTCATTCCACTCAATTCTGTTCATATCGGTGGTTTCTGAGAATTCTCTTAGATTATTTATTCTGTCTTCAACTTTTTGTCTTAAAACTTTAGCATGAGCAGGTACAGTAATGAATTTCTTGATGTTCTTGACATACTCTTTGATTGCGATGTCCTGACGCTCTCCAAGTTCAACAATACTTTTAGAATGACAAACTCTTGTAGTTACTCTCAGAATAACCGGGGTATCATAATTTTCTGATATTTCAAATGCTTTTATCATGAAATCTTTGCATTCCTGAGAATCCTTTGGTTCTACCAATGGCATTTTCCCAAATTTAGCAAAATTTCTGTTATCCTGTTCATTCTGTGAAGAATGCTGACCAGGTTCATCAGCAGTTATCAACACAAATCCCCCGTTAACTCCGGTATATGCGAAGGTCATTAATGGGTCTGCTGCCACATTTACTCCGACATGTTTCATTGATGAAAATGCCCTTGCTCCCGCTATGGAAGCACCAGCTGCAGCTTCTAAGGCAACTTTTTCGTTGTTTGCCCATTCAGCCACTATATCATCCTTGTATAATGCAGTATTCTCCAGGATCTCCGTACTGGGTGTACCCGGATATGCGCTGGCAAAACGTACCCCTGCCTCGTAGGCACCTCTGGCTAACGCCTCATTGCCCGTCAATAATTCTTTCATTAATTTTCCCCCTTGAAAGATTACTTTTTAACAAATTATTAGGGTTTTGTTACCCATTTCATCTATTAAAGTTTATCAAAATGCACAAACCCTTTCAACGAATCTGCCATGGTAATGGACCTTTTTATCAAACTTTATGAGATATAAAGCTTATTATGCCTATCCCAGTAAACATTTTCACATTATTACACATTTTGTTGACACTTTGGCATTATACAACTAAATTTATAAACATTGATTGTAAGAAAAACCTCCGACTAGGAAGAATTCCTTGTCGGAGGTTTTATAGATTTTGTTTAATATTTTTGATAATGAGTTGTGTTCAATATTTACAGGACATTGAAAACATCGGAAAGTGAGTTGTCCAGCAATTCGGGATCCTTTTCTCCTGCAATACGTCTTGAAATATTCTTTGCCACTGTTTTAGGAATTGCAGGAGAGATATCATATGCTCCTCCGCAATTGAAGGCAATAATCTTGCTGAATCTCCATAAATAGCCCATGGATTTCGACAACGGCATGTCTTTTGTATCCTTCATTATCAGTGTTCCGAAAGCTTCTGCGCCCGTTGTTGATAAAAGATAAGGTGCATAGTCAAAGGATATATACATCAAAGGATATACTATGGCACTGGCTTCCAGCAAGTCCTTAAAGGATTCAACAAGGTCGGTTTCATTGATTTTACCTTCCATAGCGAGGTTGAATAAATTTAAATCAGTTTTTAAATATCTGGAGTTATTGATAAATGCCCGGTGCATATTCAGGGATTCAAAGAAAAGATTTGCCCTTAGGTCATTGTATTCTTCATCAGTCCATATCTCATTGGTGGAGTAATAATCATTCCTCAGAATACTATGGAGTATTTCATCATCTGTGAACCCTGCCCCATATTTCTCTTTATAAGTATTAATCTTCTCCAGGGATTCTTCTAAATATGCTTTCCTTTCTTTGTATTCATCTTCATTGAAAGCAAGCTCTTCCGTAAGATTATGATACTCATTCAAAATCTTGTTCAAATCTCTGTTTGTCTCTTCCACTTCGTCCTTTAAAGCTTCCCTTTTAACTTCCATTTCCTGGTACTTTTTAACATCAGGATCATTCTTAAAAAAGAAAGTTAGATATTTTTTAAAGAAACCAAGCTTATCCTCTAAAACTCTCATATTTCCAAGATGCGAATCAAATTCACTTCTCTTGTTGTTTAGCTCTGCTTCTTTAAAGTCCTTAGTCGCTTCTATAGACTCGACTCTGACTTTCAGCTCATCCTTTTTGAAACTTGTTGAATTTACCTTCTCTAAGATATCCTGATAGGAGTAGGTTATTCTGTATTCATTTAGAATCATTTCACGTTTCTTGATGACCTTGTCCAAAGCATTTCTGAAAGAGGTTCTTGCTTTATCATAATCAACGGTTTTTTCATTGATCTGGGTTTTTAAACCAGATTCCTTCGGTTTATAAACATCCTGAATGTTTCTCCAGACATCTCTGTTTGAAGTAAATTGGTTTATAACAACGGGAACTCCGTCTACTTCGTAATAGTTTGGTTCTTCCCTGCCCGTTAAAACCGGGAACACCAGCTTATTGAGTTTGTCAACTTCAACCTTGCCTATTCCTGTGACCATTGTATTGTATTGTAAAAGTCTGTCTTCAGCTTTATAGTAGCTTGTTGAATATTCTGTATTTCTCTTGAATTTTACCTCGGTAAAAGCTTCATCAGGATTTGTATACCTGGACATGGCAATGGCTCTTTCCACTATATTACTTGCCATATACTCCAATATCAAAGCATCTGCTTCCTCATCGGTGTTTACCTGTCTGAAGAAATCTATACCTGAACTCTTGTCCTGCAAAATACCGTTTAAAATAACCTGCTGGTTTAAAGTAAGTCTTTCGTGTCCGGGCCAGATACCAAGTGAATTTTTCTCCGGTGAAGTATAGTTTTTAAGTTTTTCTGGAGTCATGTCATCTTTGAAAGGTGAAGCATTTTTCATGACCTTATAAATACTTCTGACTGTCTGATCAATGTTCTCCGTATTTTTACGGGACATGAGTATTTTTTCCAAATCCCTGAGATAACCGTCATTTTCATTTGTGGTGATCGTATCCCTGTCCTGGATAAGAGCAGTGAAATCTGTCACTAGTTCTCCAAGATTCAGTTTGTTTACGACATAGTTGAAGACTTCTTTAAGCTCTTTGTATTCAAGCTTTCTGTCAAATTTTACGAGGAACTCATCAAATTCGTCATTTGCCTTGTTTATTAGATTAAGGTCAAGGGAAGTATTGGAATTAAATTCTTTGATTATTTTCGCCAATGCAAAAATAACGGGGGAAATATAGAAGCTGTCCTTGATATAGTAGCCTCTTTTATCAGTTTTAAGCATGGCAACATAAGTTTCAGCCCCTTGCCCAAAAGACTCCGGAGAAGCTATAACTTCCTCCAAAGTCGAGGTGTCGGCTTTGCCAATATATATATCATAACCATCCTCAGATTCCCCTCCGAAGATGCTCTCATACGGGACATATCTTCTTTCATCGCTTACTTGGTAATCTGTTCTTTTTATTTCCGGGTAATCAGGTGTAAACAGAATCAGATTATAGTAATATTCTAATAACTTCCTAGGTTCCATATTCCCCTCCGCAGTGCGCTAATATATGGTAATTATATCATTATACCAACCCTTGTTTAATAGTGTCGGTTTTTATATAAGGATAATCCAGACTGATGAATTTCTTGTGAAATCCTGTATTATTAATTTATTTCAATCTGAAGGATGTCCATTTCCCTGACTTATGTCGATAAAGGATAAATGCCCATCTTATTACCTGATCAACTAAAATCCCCATCCAAGCACCGGTGAGACCCATATTGTAGAAGTTGACCAATACATAGGCAACACCGACTCTGATAAATAAAACTCCGACTATTGTGGCAATAAGAGGCCAAACTGTATCTCCTGCTCCCCTTAATGCTCCTGCCAGTATAAACTGGCTGGACTGCAATGGCTGTACCAAAGCTATGATTTTCAAAGCTCCTGCAGCATCTGCAATAATATTGGGATCGCTTGTATATAACCCTACCAATTGCGGGCCAAAGAAGAAGAATATGACTCCCATCAAGGTCGATATCAAGGACCCGATCCTTTGAGCCGATTTTGATAATACCTTTGCTTTATGGGTATTATTCTCTCCCAGGCTCTGACCTACCAAGGCTGAGGCAGCTATACCAAAAGCCATTCCCGGGTTGAATGACAGCCCCAGTATGTTAAGGGCAATCTGATGAGCAGCAAATACAACCGTACCTAAAGATGCAACTATTCTTGTAAATAAGAATATACCGAATCTTAATACCATCTGCTCCAAGGATGAGGGCAGTCCTATCCTAATGAGGTTTTTCAAGATTCTGACTTCAAATTTAAATTTCTCAGTCATCTTAATAACACTCTTACCCCTTAGTACATAAATAGTGGTAAGTATCATTGCTATTACCTGAGACAATGCAGTTGATATACCTGCACCCGTAACTCCCAGAGCCGGGAATCCCAATAATCCGTATATCAATATTGCGTTGCCGAATACGTTAAGACCGTTACAGAATAAATTAATCTTCATGGGCACTTTAGTTTCTCCCACACCTCTTAAGGCTGAGGAAAAACACATTGTAAGAGCTTGAAAGAAAAACCCGATATGAACTATTCTGAAGTAATCCACACCAACTGCTACAACGTCCTCCTGAGCTCCTAAAAATCTCATGATTTCAGGTGCAAAGGTATAGGATAAAAAGACCATTGGCACGATGATAATTACTAAACTTGCCAGAATGACATGTTTTAATACATTCCCCAGCCTATCCAGCTTTCCAGATCCGAAATATCTTGATATTATGGCAGTCCCGCCCACATTAAAAGAAGAAACAAGGGATAAACCTATGAAAAGAGGTTGGTTTGCAATTCCCACCGATCCTATTGATACTGCCGATAATGTTTCAGGTCTTATATTACCCAACATTATCATGTCCACCATTCCGAACAAACTTCCAAGCAACAGCTCAATCAATACTGGCCATGCAATTTTCATGACTCCTGCTCTTGCTTCCTTACCGGTTAATTCCGGCTTATTTATATTAGTTTTTACTCCAGATGTTTCACTCACTGTACATTTCCCCCCGTCAATCAACCCATCAAAAATAAACACTGATGCGTAAAAAATACAGAATCCAATTGCAAAGCCTTTGATTCTGTACTTTCTGTTTTGCTTATGCTTTATTTTGTTATCACTAAAAATATTACCTTAAAAATCAATTGGAAAAATACCAACTCTTAGCTAATCATAACTAACAATCTTTTAAAACTCTGCCAGAGCTATTTGTTAGCCTCAGCAACCTGGTTCCGATTCTTCTTCATCATCAGAGTCAATTTCTTCTTTATTCAGACCTTTTAAAGCTTTATCCAATACTTCTCTGATTATTGCTTTCTTTGGCACACCTTCAAAAACCTTCTGCTCACCAATCCAAAAGTTAGGAACCAATTTGTATGAATACTTATCCTGTATTTCAGGTGTTTCATCTTCGTCAAAGGTTTCTATGACTATTTTTTCATACTCCGGATTCTCTTTTATCAATTGCTTAAGCCAACCCTCGGCCATTCTGCAATAGGGTCACCAGGATGTTTTTATATAAACTAAATCCGCCATTCTTAATTCTCCCGTTTATCTTTTATCTGTTTTTATAAAATTTATTCTTATTTTAATACCTTAACATTTACTAATATAAAAGGCAATTTTTAGGGTAAAAAAAGGCATCCGATCGGATGCCGAAGGTAGAGTAAATAAGTATTTAAGCTTTAGTCTTTGCCCACTATAACAAAGTCATAATTTAAAATATCGATGAAAAGCAGATTGTTTTTTAATTCTGTATCCCTGCCAAGTAATACCTTAACAGCTTCACTGACTTCAATTGAAGCAATCAGTGCAGGTGTAAAGGCCGGGTTTCCTAGTTTCGCTTCAATCCCCTTTTCAGATTTACCCTCATAAATCTTATGAAGTATCCTGCTTCCGGGATAGATAACTCCTACTTGACCATACCATCCTCCGATTGCTCCGTGGATTAAAGGTATGCCCGATTCTCCGCATTGATCTTCCAATATCAACCTTGCTTCTTTTCCGTCCAATGCATCAATAACAATATCATGTCCTTCAATTATTCTTTCGGCATTGGTTTTATCTAAAAATTCATTATAAACTACTACATTTGTGTCAGGGTTTATGAGGTTTACCCTTTCTTTTGCTGCTTCTGCCTTTAAAGTTCCTAAATTAAAGGGAGTTGAGAAGAGCTGCCTGTTTAAATTTGATTCAACAAACTTATCCCCATCAACCAGTGTCAGTTTCCCAACTCCGAGCCTCGATAGCATTTCGATAATATAGCCGCCTAATCCGCCGCAGCCAACTATACATACTTTTTTATCCCTTAAGGATAAATTTTCATCTTCAGACAGGGCTAATTCATTTCTCTTATATCTCTCCATTTAGCCCCCTCCGACGGGAGGAAAAATGGAGACATAATCACCCGGCTCTAAGATTCTGTTTCTTAAGGCGTCCCTTCCGTTTACCATCAATATGGATACATCTTCATCTGCTATGTTAAGCATTTTTATCACTGTATCTGTTTCCGATCCGGGGGGTACTTCAAGAAAAACCTCTTTTCCTCTTCCTTCTCTTAGTGTGGCAAACAGTCTGACTTTTATCTCCATTTTCACTTTCCTTTTCTATGTCATTGCATACGATTCAGTATGCTTTTGCAATTACCTCTAGTTTAAACCAAGCTCAGCCTTTTTAGCTTCACTTACTACACCACCCTGCCATCCTCTTACTTCGTAGTACTCAGGGATAGTAATATCCAATCTTGCAACTTCTCCCTTTGAAGGTCCTTCAGGAATACCGTCATTCAAAAGTCTCGGAGGAAGTGTATCAGTTTCGGCAGTAATACCCGCTTTCTCATTG
>DAINSS010000035.1:11561-12045 GCA_036741195.1 Clostridiaceae bacterium
TCTCATTGAACATTCTCTCAATGTTATAGATTCTTTCTCCGGCTTTTAATACATCCTCATCTGTGAAGTTATAGCCTGTAATCTCATTTAACATTGCTCTATATTCAGGTGCTCCTAAAGCAAAGGATGTGAATAAGCATAATCCAGCCGAGTCGATAAATGCAGTTAGATCTTGGAATATCTTTGTCCATACTGCTTTATTTTCGGTTGTAAATCTATCAAGTTTTTCAGGTGCTCCCAGAACTTCCGGAGAGATCATGTAACCTCTGACATGGCATCCTCCGCGGTTGGATGTTGCATAAGACAATGCCTGTCCCTGAAGTCCTCTTGGGTCGTATGCCGGTAATTCCTGTTTCTTAACTGTCATTGATAGCTCAGGCACACCATAGGATTCACATAATCTGTATGATCCATCGGCTAATTTATCTCCAAAGCCTTCTCTCATACCCATTTTACGTGTCCAATTGATTATTGATTCTTTGTT
>DAINSS010000035.1:12055-19031 GCA_036741195.1 Clostridiaceae bacterium
CGAATTCCAATGGTTCTCCGCCAAGGTCTTCATCAGTTACAAGGCCTTTCTGATATAGTTCCATGGCTGCTGCAAGTGTAGCTCCTGCAGAAATTGTATCTATTCCCAGTTCATTACAAATGAAGTTAGCTTCAAGTACTGCTTCAAAATCATCTATTCCGCAGTCTGAACCAAATGCCCAGATTGTTTCATACTCAGGTCCGCCGCCTTCTTTTTCTCCGAGCTTGACATATCTTCCGCATCCTATGGGACATCTGTAGCAAGGATTCTTTCTTATCAGATAGTGTTCTGTCATGTGCTCACCTGAGATAGCATCTGCATTCGGGAAATATGCTTTTTGGAAGTTGTCTGTAGGCAGGATTCCGCCCTCATTGATTATGTTTACCAAAACCGCTGATCCGTATGTGGGTAAGCCCGTTCCGGTGACACCGTTTTTAATTAGCAAATTATTGTTATCTTTTACTACTTCTTTCAACTTTTCACTGTTGAAAAGCGGAGTTTTCTGAGTTCCTCTTACTGTTATAGCTTTAAGATTCTTAGATCCCATTACAGCTCCGACACCGCTTCTGCCTGCCGCTCTGTCAGTATCATTCATAATTGCAGCAATCAGCGAAAGTTTTTCGCCTGCAGGTCCTATTGATACTATTCTTGATTTTTCAGGAACTGCTGCTTTTAGAAGAGCTTCAGTCTCCGGAACCTCTTGGCCCCAGATTCCTTCTGCATCACGGATTTCAACTTTGTCATCCTCTATACAGATATAAACAGGTTTCTCTGATTTTCCTTCAACAATAACTCCGTCCCATCCTGCAAATTTTAATTCTGCTCCCCAGTATCCGCCTGAGTTAGATGAAGCTATGGTTCCGGTCAACGGAGCCTTTGTTATTACCATGTATCTTCCGCCTGTCGGTGTTGGAGTTCCGGTGAATGGACCCGTCATGAAATAAAGCTTATTTTCAGGGCTAAGTGCATCCATTGTAGGATCCAATTCCTCATAAGCCATTTTTGTTCCTAATCCACGTCCGCCGATAAATGCCTTCGCATATTCGCGATTGAGTTCTTCAACTTTGATCGAGCCGTCGGTCAAGTTGATTCTTAGAAGTTTTCCTTGATAACCGTTCATATTATCTCTCCTTTTACAAAAAATTTGGTACGGCAAAGCCATATCTATTCCAAATCCTTTCCAAACACGGGAGGCAGCTCAGTTTCCCGGGCTACCCAAGGTCTTACATCATGGAATCATCTTTAGATGCTTCGACTCGGATAATGGTATGAAGGTGATGTTAGATGCAGCTGATACCTCAGCCGCACAGATTAAATTGCATGATATTGATTACACCTTAATTATACCCCTATTACCACTCTTTTTAAATATTATTTTGCATAATTAACAATAAAAAATAAAAAGGCTCCATTGTTTCATACAACAGAACCTAATCTATTTATCATATTTCTACAAATTTCATTGTATTCTCAATCTGTCTTAAAGGAGTTTCTCCATCCTTTTCATCCCATTCAAAGTAGTAATTAAGACAAGGACAAATATAGTGAGTTTCCTCAGAATATGCCTCTTTTCTCAAATGTACATGGCCCATAACCGCTACTTTCACTTTATACTTTTCCATGAGCTGACCAATTTTTTCAGAACCTACAAATGCAGCAAAATAATCGGTATTCGTGTATCTTTCATACCCCACAAAATCCCTGTTCATAACCATATGACTGACAACAATAATATTTTTATCAGGATATCTCTGAATTCTTTTTTCCATTCTGTCGATCAAAATATCCGATATGGATATATCATCATTCTGCCAGTCTATATATTTATAGTCCGACCAAGCCATGCCTTCATGGAATTGAATTCTGAATTCTTCATCCGTGTATTTATCCCTGTCCCCTAAGCTGTAGTCATACCAGAACATATCCCCTAATAAAACCCAGTCATCATTTAAAATAACATCTTTGTTCATCAGGGAATTTTCATGTTTCATGTATTTATCGTAAATGTAGTAAGTACTTTCATATTTACCGTCAATATTGAACATGTCATGATTTCCGGCAACAAAATATACATCACCATTGAACTTACTCTTTAATTCATCAACATATTTCAATGTCATTTCACAGTCGTTTGACAGATCCCCTGCAATAACCAAAACATCTGCTTTTCCTTTTTCTGCCGTTTCCACTACCATGTCCAAAACAGGATACTTCTTATTCAAATCTAAATGAAGGTCTGAAATAAAAGCCAGTTTCATATATTATCCTCCCTACTTCTTCTTAACACTAATTATTATTCAAATATGTTATTTCAATAATAATTTAATACTTTTACATCCTTATGATCTTATGCTATCATAAACAAGTTAAAATAATTAAGTGTTTACTTGGCACCCACTTTAAAAATCAAGATAAGTACCTGTATATGTATTTTCAGTACTCATCTTTTGGATGAGTCTTTTTTATTCATAGGGTTATTATCTATTGTGTCTTCGTTTTAAACACTGTAATTATTAATCAAAACTTACTTAACTACAGAATTTAGGAGAATATCATGACACTTACGGAAAATAACCAATCATCAAAACAATTAGTCAGAGCAGCCTTGGTGGCTGGAATTTATATAACACTTACAGTAGCGGTATCCCCCATTTCCTTCGGACCGTTGCAGTTCAGGATTTCAGAAATACTTAATCTTCTGGCTTTCTTTAACCCTATATATATCGGTGCAGTTACCCTGGGATGCTTCATTTCCAATGTCCTGTTCTCACCCTATGGAATTATCGATGCAATTATAGGAACTTTGCATACATTCGTATCCCTCATACTAATGTGGAAAACAAGAAATCTATGGCTATCCTCAATCTGGCCTGCAGTAATGAGCTTCATCGTGGCAGCCGGTATTGCTTATGCCTCCGGCACAATGGCAGCATTTTGGCCTACATATTTCTACATCGGTTTAAGTGAACTTATAATTGTAACTCTTATAGGAGTCCCGATTATAAACCTCCTTAAAAAATCCAACTTCATATACAAATACATAATTCCTTTGAAATAATGTACTAAATAATTGATATAACTAAAGACTAATGGGAATAAAATAAGCTACCTTACCAACCCGGGGTTTGTATGGCAGCCTATTTTATTTACTGTTTTGTGTTAGTTTCAGTACCGACTTCTTCTTTTATTGTGATTTCCGTCTCATCATTGTCTTCAGTTACATTAGTTTCATCAGTTTCTTTTTCTGTTTCAATACTTTTACTTCCGTTTCTGTTTCCGTGTTTATTGAAGAAATCTTCATAAAGCTTATCCGCATTTCGTTTTTGGATTTCTACGAAAAGATCAACCTCTTCTTTAATTTCTCGTTCAGGATATTTTCGAGCTATTTCCAGCACAGCATCAGAGTTTCTGTTGGCATCTGTGATATCTCCCAAAACTTCCTGCCATCTTTTAATCTCTTTATATTGCTTCTCATGCTCCGGGTCTTTGTCCTTGCCGAATACTTCCATAACATATCTAACTTTTTTAGCTTTTATTCTTAAAGCATGAATTATGGTCAAGTCATTCTCGTCTATTTTCCCGTAACCTTCTTCTATCTCATCATGCCAGGTATTTAAAACGTCATCCACCATTTCATCAAGGGACAAATACATGGTCTTTAAAGGGTTTATTGAACTTTTAATATTTTCCAGAATTTCATTAAGCTTTTGCGCGTATTGAGGTTTCTCTAAAATTGAGTAAAGAACTTCCTGTTCTTCATCTCTTTCAATATCAAGAACAGCTTTGAACTCTTCCCCGGATAACCCATGTTCCTTAAATTCCGGTACATTTACAGCCCATTCTTTTTTGAGTACATCCAATTCCCTTAAGTATGCACATTCCTGAGCCAATCCTCTTAATTCATCCTGAATGGCTTTGTAGTCTCTTTTTTTCATCAATGGTTTAAATAAAGTTATAAGGGATCTGAACTGTCTTATCTTTACTCTCAGCTTATGGACTGATTCAATTTCCTCAGGTTCTCTTAAATAGATTTCCCTGAATTTTAAAATCTCGTTATGATACTCATCTAATTTAGTTTGAATCTCACTTTTAAAGTTTTCGAAACTATCCGAGTAATTCTCCCTTTCTATCAGCCTTCGGTATTCATTTATATTAAGATACCAATTTACCTTACCAAAAAAATTCTCAGCATCTGTTATCTCAACTTCACAAGCTCCGGCTTTTTTGAATTCTATGGCATTCTCAGTAATCTCATACACCCATTGATCCAGTATGGGAGAATGACCAACTAAAACACAGCAGTTCTCACCCAATGTCTGGATATCATTTTTTAGTTCTTCAAAATCACCTGTGGCCAGGAAATCTTTCACTGCAATATATTTATATTCGCCATATTCATTTAAAATCTCTGCAGTCTGGACAGCTCTGTTAAGTCCTGAAGTCAGAATTACAGGTTGAACTTCTTTAAGATATAATCCCAGAAAAACTGCATTTCTTTTTAATTCTTTAATTCCTTCCGCTGTCAGGTCCCTTATATAGTCTTCCTTGCCAAGGGCTCTGTCCTCGGCAATACCGTGTCTTAAAAATATTAACTTCACTTTATTGTCACACCCTTTTAGTAACTAATATTATTTTTCTAATATCAGTGTATCACAGTGCATACACCTGTCATCTATCCTTTACTACTGTTAACTACATGTTTATTAGTTATCAAAAATTACCAATCAAAATAAGAATGGCCCTGAAGACCGTTTGATCTTCAGGACCTGTTTGATTATTCAATTGTCAATGACATCTACTAAATACTTTGCTTTTTTCTTGTTGTAAATAATACGAATATTCCTGCTGCAAGTAATCCAAATCCTGCAATTGGAAGTGCCATATTATCTTCTTCTCCCGTATTAGGTAGCTTCTTGACATAGGTGTTAGTTACGGTCAACTTATCAGAGCTGTAAGTAGCCTTGAAATCTGCCAACTTGGTTAATTCTTTTACTGTATAGACATATTCTTTGCCGTCTGTACCGTGCTTAGGAAGATCCTTCCAAGTGTAGCTTGCGTTTGGCGTTACTAATCTGACTATCTCTCCGGTTGATTTTCCGTCTCTTAAGAGTTCAAATTCAACAGTAGGTATTGTGTATCCGTCAGGTACAGCAGCCCAAACCTTCTTAGCTGTTACTTCTGTAAGTTTGTATGTGTTAGTGACGGTCAATTTATCAGCTGAGTATGTTGCATCGAATGCAGCCAGTGTTGAAGTTTCTACTACTGTGTATTCGTATGCTGCTCCATTAAGATCTACAGCCGGTAGGTTTTTCCATGTGTAGGATGTTGCAGGTGATACAATTTCAATTTCTGTACCAAAATTGACTCCGTTTTGCTGAAGCTGAAGCTTTATGTTTGGTATCATGAATCCAGTTGGGACTCCTGTCCAAATCTTCGTAGCTGTAACTTCTGTCAATTTGTAAGAGTTAGTTACTGTCATTCCTGATTCTACTTTTGTAAAGTCAGGTAGTGCTGAAACTTCTACTACAGTATAAACATACGCAGTTCCGTCGGCTTTCAATTCAGGTAGATTCATCCACTCGTATGAAAGTGTTCCGGATGCAAGTTCAACCGGGTCTCCGAAGGCTTTACCGTCCTGCATTAATTGTAGTTTGATTACAGGTAATGTAAATCCGGTAGGTACATCTGTCCAAGTCTTAGTTCCGGTCATGTTCACAGTCTTATAAGTGTTTGTCACTGCCATTCCATCTTCAGTTTTGTCAAAGTCTTTTAGTTCAGTTACTTCAACTAATGTATATGTATAAGCTGTTCCATCTACTTTCAATTCAGGTAGATTTGTCCATACGTAATTCTTAACTCCCGTTGCCAATTCAACCGGATCTCCGAATGCTTTTCCATCCTGCATCAATTGTAAAGTGATTGCAGGTACTGTATATCCTTCAGGTACTCCGACCCAATTCTTTGTTCCTATTTTGCTTACTGTCTTATAAGTATTGGTTACAGTTAATCCTTCTTCAACCTTGTCGAAGTCCTTAAGTTCAGTTACTTCCACTACTGTATAAACAAAGGCTGTTCCGTCAGGCTTTAGTTCAGGTAGGTTTGTCCACTCATAAGTAAGTGTTCCTGATGCTAACTCAACCGGGTCTCCGAATGCTTTTCCATCCTGCATCAATTGTAATGTGATTGCAGGTACTGTGTATCCTTCAGGTACTCCGACCCATGTTTTAGTTCCAGTCATGCTTGTTGTCTTATAAGTATTAGTTACCGTCAAACCTTCTTCAACCTTGTCGAAGTCCTTAAGTTCAGTTACTTCCACTACTGTATAAACAAAGGCTGTTCCGTCAGGTTTGAGTTCAGGAAGGTTTGTCCACTCATAAGTAAGCGTTCCTGATGCTAATTCAACCGGACCATCAAATTCTTTACCGTCCTGCATCAACATGAGTTCTATAACCGGTACTTTATATCCTTCCGGTACATTATTCCATACCTTAGTTCCTGTTACACTTTTTGTCTTATAAGTGTTAGTAACCGTCAATCCTTCTTCAACCTTATCGAAGTCCTTAAGTTCAGTTACTTCAACTGCAGTGTAGACAAAAGGTGTTCCGTCAGGTTTTAGTTCAGGAAGGTTTGTCCACTCATAAGTAAGCGTTCCTGATGCTAATTCAACCGGACCATCAAATTCTTTGCCGTCTTGCATCAACAGGAGTTCTATAGCCGGTAGTGTATATCCTTCCGGTACATTATTCCATACCTTAGTTCCTATCATGCTTGTTGTCTTATAAGTGTTTGTTACTGACATTCCATCTTCAACTTTGTCAAAGTCCTTAAGTTCAGTTACTTCAACTACTGTGTATACGTAAGCTGTTCCGTCAGGTTTGAGTTCCGGCAGATTTGTCCATTCGTAATTCTTTACTCCAGATGCTAGTTCAACAGGATCGTCGAATGCTTTTCCGTCTTGCATCAATTGGAGTTTTAT
>DAINSS010000036.1:0-338 GCA_036741195.1 Clostridiaceae bacterium
TACTCAATGTCGGCTCTCAAAGTCTGCAGCGGAATAGTTCCCTCATGATATGTCTCAGATCTTGCTATTTCAGCTCCGCCCAATCTGCCGGAACACATAGTCTTGACACCCTTGACTCCATTCATCTTCATTGCTCTTTGAATAGTCTGCTTCATCGCTCTTCTGAAGGATATTCTCTTCTCTAACTGTGCAGCTATTGACTCAGACATAAGCTGTGCATTGGAATCAATGTTTCTTACTTCTACAATGTTAAGCAGAACGTTCTTATCAGGAACAAGTGCGTTTATTTCTTTCTTAAGTGCATCTATACCTGCTCCGCCTTTACCAATAACCAGGCC
>DAINSS010000036.1:348-18227 GCA_036741195.1 Clostridiaceae bacterium
GTATATATGTTCAGCTTTAATCTCTTGGCAGCTCTTTCGATTTCGATCTTGGAGATACCTGATGAGAAAAGCTTTTTCTTTACAAACTCTCTAACTAAGTTATCTTCAACCAAATTATCGGCGAAGGTCTTCTTGTCTGCGTACCATCTGGCGTTCCAGTCTTTTATAACACCGACTCTGAACCCATGTGGATTAACTTTTTGTCCCACTAGTCATTACCTCCTTAATTATGCTCTTTCTGCCACTATGACAGTAACATGGCTTGATCTCTTCATGATTGAGAATGCTCTTCCCTGTGCATGGGGCTGGAATCTCTTTATGATAGGACCTGCTCCCACATGGCACTCTGATACATATAATGCATCTCTGTCCATGTCAAGATTGTTCTCAGCGTTTGCAACTGCTGATTTTAAAACCTTGCTTACCACTACTGCGGCATCTTTAGGAGTGTACTGTAATATTGCGAGTGCTTCTTCAACGTTCTTTCCTCTTATAAGATCAAGAACTATATTAACTTTCATCGGGCTCATTCTTACATACTTGGCAACTGCTTTTGCAGTTAACTTTTCGTTTGCAAGAATCTTAGCTTCTCTGATTTCAGCCTTTTCTTCAAAAGTAAGCTTTAGCTTTTCTTTCTTCTTTGCTGCATTTACAGCCTTTTCAGCAAGCTTAGCCTTTTTCTCGGCTTTCTTTGCGCTTCTTTTTTCAGAAGCTGCCTTAGCTTTTGCTTCTTTTTCGTTTATATTCAACTCTTCATTCATTAGCCTAATCCTCCTTTATGCTCTTACTTCAGCTTGGACTTCTTTTCAGAAACGTGTCCTCTGTAGGTTCTGGTAAAAGCGAATTCTCCGAGTTTATGTCCTACCATATCCTCGGAAATGTATACCGGAATATGCTTTCTTCCGTCATGAACGGCAATTGTGTGACCGATCATTTCAGGAAAAATTGTGGAAGATCTAGACCAGGTTTTGATTACCTTCTTTTCTCCCTTTTCGTTCATGTTCTCTATCTGTTTCATGAGACCCAGATGTACAAAAGGTCCCTTTTTAATTGATCTACTCAAGTTTTTCCTCCCTTCGAGACTTTAATTAGGATGATAAGTAAGCTTTAAGCTTACTTGTCATTCCTTCTCTTGATGATTAATCTGTCTGAGTACTTGTTTGTAGCTCTTGTCTTTAGACCTAGAGCTGGCTTGCCCCATGGAGTCAACGGACCCGGTCTTCCGATCGGAGTCTTACCTTCTCCACCACCGTGCGGATGGTCTACTGGGTTCATTACAGATCCTCTGACAGTCGGTCTGAATCCTAATCTTCTAACTCTTCCTGCATTACCGTAGTTGATGATCTCGTGTGTTGTATTTGAAACTACACCGATGGTCGCCTTACATTCGATTCTCACATATCTCATTTCGCCTGAAGGAAGTCTTAATGTTGCATAATTTCCTTCTTTAGCCATGAGCTGAGCTGAAGCTCCCGCTGATCTTACCATCTGAGCGCCTTTGCCCTTCTGGAGTTCAATGTTGTGGATGACTGTACCTACTGGTATGTTCTTTAACGGAAGTGCATTTCCCGGTTTGATGTCGGCTTTTTCACCGGATTCGATTTTGTCTCCGACCTTTACACCTACGGGAGTGATTATGTATCTCTTTTCTCCGTCAACATAAGTTACGAGTGAGATGAATGCTGATCTGTTAGGATCGTATTCTATTGTGGAGATCTTTCCGGGGATACCGTCCTTATCTCTCTTAAAATCTATAATTCTGTATTTCTGTTTATGTCCACCGCCACGATGTCTGACAGTGATCTTACCCTGTGCATTTCTTCCGGCCTGCTTCTTCTTGGTTACGAGCAGTGATTTCTCCGGGGAATCGGTTGTGATTTCCTCGAAGGTAGACATAGTCATATGTCTTCTGGAAGGAGTGGTGGGTTTAAAACCTCTAATCGCCATTTCTAATGACCTCCTGCTGTATTTCTTTTCTGGCTTTACATGCCAATATTCACCGGTCTTTCGACTAGTTCATGTTTTCAAAGAACTCTATTGTCTTTGAATCTGCAGTCAATGTAACAACTGCTTTCTTAGTGTCAGGTCTCTTACCCATATGAACTCCGACTCTCTTGTCTTTTCCGAGTCTGTTCTGAGTTTTGACTGATTCGACTTTAACTCCGAATACTTCTTCCACTGCGTTCTTTATCTGATTCTTATTTGCTGATGTTGCAACTATGAATGTGTACTTTCTCATGGACATTCCGTCCATTGACTTTTCAGATATAACAGGCTTTCTTATGATGTCCCAGCTTGTCATTTTCATTATGCGTACACCTCCTCTAATTTTCTTACGGCATCAGGTGTCAATATGAGCTTTTCATACTTTACGATGTCGTAAACATTTATGTTGTTGCATGGTATTATCTGGATTCCCTCGATGTTTCTTGCTGACTTGTATACATTCTGATTTGACTCAGCTGTTACTATCAAAGCTTTCTTTACATCCAGGTTCTTCAGCAATGATGCTATTGTCTTTGTCTTTGGTGCATCCATCTGCAGACCTTCAACCACCATCAGGTTGTTGTCATTGATCTTTGATGATAATGCTGACTTCATAGCAACTATTCTCATGCTTCTCGGAACTGAAGTTCTGTAGCTTCTTGGCTTCGGTGCGAATACTATACCGCCCTTTATCCACTGAGGTGATCTTGTTGAACCCTGTCTTGCACGTCCTGTTCCCTTCTGTCTCCACGGCTTGATACCGCCGCCTCTGACTTCGGCTCTTGTAAGTGCAGACTGTGTGCCCTGTCTCTTGTTGGCCTGTATTGCCACTATTACCTGGTGCATTGCAGCTTCGTTTACCGGAAATTCGAATACGTTTGAGTTAAGTTCGAAATCTCCTACCTGGCTGCCTTCCAAGTTGTATAATCCTACTTTAGGCATATTGTGTATCCTCCTTTCCCTAAGCCTTAACGCTATTTCTGATTACGACTGTTCCCTTGTTTGGTCCCGGGATACCGCCCTTTATAAGAATAACGTTTCTTTCAGGCATTACCTTGACGATTTCAAGGTTTAGTACTGTTCTCTTGACATTTCCCATCTGGCCCGGCATCTTTCTGTTCTTGAAAGTTCTGGAAGGATCTGATGATGCTCCCTGTGAACCAGGTGCTCTGTGGAACTTGGAACCGTGTGTTTCAGGTCCTCTCTGGAAGTTCCATCTCTTTATAACACCTGCAAAGCCTTTACCTTTTGAGATTCCGGATACGTCAACTTTATCTCCGGCTTCAAATATATCAACTTTTATTTCGTCTTTTACTGAGTAAGGTGTTACGTCGTCCAGTCTGAATTCCTTAAGGTGTCTTCTTGGTGTTACCCCTGCTTTTGCAAAGATACCTTTTCTTGGCTTGTTTACAAGTGTTTCTCTGATTTCACCGAATCCGATCTGAACTGCATTGTAGCCTTCTTTTTCATCGGTCTTGATCTGTACGATGACGTTTGGTGCAGCTTCTACTACAGTTACCGGAACTGCTCTGCCTTTTTCGTCAAAAATCTGAGTCATACCGATTTTTGTTCCCATTATCGCTTTTTTCATTCTACTACCTCCTGTAATGATTAGCGGATCGCAGGGACCTTATCCCCACGGTCATAATGATCTAAGAGTTACCTAAACCATTTATTAAAGTTTGATTTCGATATCCACGCCAGCCGGAAGATCAAGTCTCATAAGTGAATCAACAGTCTTTGGTGTCGGGTTGACTATGTCGATCAATCTCTTGTGAGTTCTGATTTCGAACTGCTCTCTGGAATCCTTGTACTTGTGAACTGCTCTTAAGATCGTTATGATCTCTTTATCAGTCGGAAGCGGAACCGGTCCTACTACCTTCGCGCCTGAATTCTTTGCAGTTTCAACAATCTTTGAAGCGCTCTGATCCAATAGAGTGTGATCGAATGCCTTCAATTTGATTCTGATTTTCTGAGTTGCCATTTTTTTACCTCCTTTTTCCATGTACGTAAACTTCAACGCACAACAGCGGCCTCATAAACTGTACCGGGTGTATCTTCCAAAAAGACGCACACGAACAGAAGATGATACCTTCGTTCCGAATAAATTCCGGAACTGGCTCATCAGGAATTCCCTGGAAGTCCAGCAACCTCCTGAGTCCTCGCTACTGTTTCGCAACTTTATTATCATATCAGAGAATAATCTATACTTCAATACATTTTCCGAAGAAAATCAATTTCAAAAGAAAATTCCAAATCTCTCATTTCATTCGGAATTACACTGACATATAGATACATTTTTCGATATTTTAATCAAGCTTTATCATTATACAAAAAGTCATGAGCTAAAACAACCCCTAATTCCCGCCCACAGCCATTTTAGCCCAAATATTTCACCCAATTTCATTAACACTTTCTTCATATAAATAGAAAAAGCCATATTCAAAAATAACAGCTCCAATTTTTACCATTTAACACCGGAAATAAAAACAACAACCCTATCCCAAATTCACATTTTCCTGAATTTGACCTGAAAATATTCAAATAAAATATTTGTCTTATTCCTTTAAATATATATTGAATTACGATAAATATTTGCTATAATTAACTACACAAAGACTTTGTTTATACCCTGAAGCTTGCACTTTATAGTCGTTTCAAATGAAAATAGCATTTGAAAAATCACTTTTTAAACCAACTTGGACACCGATCCAAAATTACTTTTATTACAGGAGACAACTAAAATGGAGAAAAATATTTCTTCTTTGAAAAATCCAGAGGAAATTTCAGACACAGAAAACAATATTTCAGCATCAAAACCGGAAATAATCAATCAAGTAATTACACTTTCGCGTCCCATGAAGGATTATCCCACAGGTTGGGTGAAATGGATCTTTTTAATCCTATCCTTCTCTGGAGGTTGGCTTTTTACTCAAGAGTATTTAGTACACTACAGCGGATTCTATATTTTGATATTCTGGGCACTGTTCCTGATTGTGACTCTATGGTTCTTATCCCGGAAAAGAAAAGTGAATCTTAAGAACCCCATGTTTATTGTTTCTGCGGCAGCCTTACTGATAATATCCGGCAGAACCATATTCTATGCGGCACCGGAATTCAAATCCCCCATGTTCCCGGTACTTCCGTTTCTCGGAGTATTCACTGTTTTAATGGCGATTGAAGAATACGATGGTTTTTCTTTAAACCCATTCATTGATTCGATAGCTTCAGTCCTGTTATCTCCGTTGACCACCTTATTCCAGGTGCCCGACTTTATTTCAAACAGGAAAAAAACTATTGATTCAGGAGATAACACCAATAAAACACTTTTCAATAAGGATATCCTGATTGGTCTCTTAATTGGACTTCCACTGGTGTTCGTCCTTTATAACCTCCTGGTTTCGGGAGATTCAATTTTCATGGATGCAGCAAACTCATTCTTTGAATTCCTGAAGATTGACCTGGATAGGGACTTTAAAATTTTTCTGATCAAAATTGCCATGTCCCTCGTTGCCATGGTTTACTACCTATCCCTGTCCCTTGCACTATTATCCAAGAAGAAATCGGACAAAGCCAGTACAGTCAATCCACGGAAACTTGGAAGTATATCTCCGGTTACAGCCAACACCATACTGACAGTGGTCAATATTCTGTTTCTGATCTATACCATAGTTCAGATTTCTGCATATTTCTCATTCAGTACCTTCACAGGTACCCAGACCGCATCGATGATTTCTGACTTCGGAAGATCCGGCTTCTTCAGCTTGCTTCAAGTCATGGGAATAAACCTTGCCCTTTTGACATTCCTTAAAAGAAATACTAAAAAGACGGAAAACAGTTCACCAGTCACCGCTGCATTATACAGCTTCACCTGGCTTTTCACCGGAGGTCTTACCATACTGAGCTACTTAAGGATGGTCACCTATGAATCGGAATATGGATATACCTATTTAAGAATAGGGGTTAAATTTGCACTGGTATTCATATTCATTGCCCTGATTGGCTTCCTGCTCTACTTCATAAACAGCGAATTCAAGCTTATCAAGTTCTGTACCATTTCAATATTGATACTTGTAACCATAATGTCCACCCTGAATATTGACGCTATCATCGTTAAAAAAGCCGGCGAAATATATTCAACAAAGGGCAGGCTTGATACTGAGTTTTTATCAAAGCTATCTACTGATGCTTATCCTGTATTAACTGAGACCTTCCATTTTAATGGTCAGATGACAGAAGATGAAAAAGAGCTTAAGCGCCAAGCCTACTATACCTTAGAGAATCTTAAAACCTACGTGTTTAGGGACGACTTTCTCTCCACAACTTTCTATGAAAAAGAGCTCATTGAGAAAATCAAAACCGGTAATCTCTTAGTCAAACCTTAACCAATACAAATAATAAAGTTAAAAATCCATCTAAAACTAAAAGAACCAATTTCTGTATTTCACACTTAGAAATACAGAAATTGGTTCTTATTTATGGTTATTAAATTTAAAATCAATACTTTTAATCCAATCCTTCGGGAAACTCCCTTCCCGTCAGGATGTTTTGATAATACCCTGCAGACCCGGGTCTTACTCCTTCTCTTTTGATAAATACACCATAGCCGTTAAAAGCGATTCTCCCATCCTCATCCAATGCTACAATGTACTCTTCACCTTCAATCAGGTCAACGTAGCTCTCGTCAGTCATCCTAAGATAAATTCTCTTCAAATCCTCTTTTGCAATGGTGTCATAACCAAACAATTTATCATTTTCTTCAGTTCCCGCTTCAATCACCTTATCCAGGGTAATATCTCCGCCTTCTATGTATATGACCGTTTCTTGCCTCTGTCCGGCCTTGGCAAGTCCGAAGGTTGCACTAACCTGGTATGGAGTGACCTGATTGACTGAACCTGTAAGTGATTTATCCGGAATAGTACCCTCAAGCTTTTTTAATACTTTTACAAAAACAACTGATTTTGCATTCTTAAGTACATTCATGGGATCCTTGGGGTCGACAATCCAACCCACATTTCGCCCGCCCATGCTCCAAAAAAATTTACCGTTCTCGATCCTTGTATTCTCTGTTGTATACTTATCTGCCAGATCATCATCTATCTTCAGTATTTTCATTTCTGAAGGAAGCGGTTTTTCAGTCAATACGTTCTTAAAGTCGTCAGTACCGATATCTTTTTTAAAGATACCATACCCTCCGCCGATGATATTGCCAAAATCATTTACTGCCACAACATAGCTCTCCCCTAACTTCAACGGGTAGTAGCTGTCATCATGGTAAGCAACAAACATTTTATCCAAGTCTTCTTCTTTGATTCCGTCAAGTTCCTCTTTGATAATCTTCTTTTCATCCAGATCCTTTATATAGTGCCTAAGAGTAATTTCTCCCCCTGAGGCTGTCAAAACCAATTCTTTATTATTGGTTTTACCGGCAAGAACATTTAAAACATCCGCCTTATACTTAGAATCGGCAAATCCGATACTGTTTGGAAAAACTGTCTCCAATGCTTCAGTTACTCTGATTTCGGCAATAAGAGTAGCTCTGCCGATTATTTCATCAGGGTTTAACGGGTCAAAAGCCCGTTTTATCTTCCTTATATTCTTCCCGACAAAAAATTTTCCGTCTTCAAAATACCCGCCTAAACCAATCAGCCTTTGATATTCATATGGAATACTGTCAGTTTTGCCCGTATTCTCGGCCATGCTTCCGGAAGCGGGGGTTGATGTACTTGAAGAAACAACAGTTACAGCTCCGGCTGCAGAGTTCCCGGCAGTATTGTTTTCTGCTCCGCATGCGGATATAAAAAACATCAATAGCAGTGACATTGCAATTGCTTTAATACCATTCATCATCCTTCTCCCCTCTCTCCCATTTATTCTCATCCATGGATTGCCATAATTCAGCGGCTTAACTGTATATCCATCCCCCAGGGGGATAAATTCAGCCTTATATCCCGTACCCAAAGGAAGCTCGGATACTTTATATTCTCCTGCCTGCTCCTCAGTCCTTTGCACAGCACCTGAAGAAATTATGGATACAAGCAATATTGCCGCCACCGTTATAAGTTTTTTCATCATTGTCCCTCCTGCACCTCTACAGATACTGTTTCGTTCGCTCCCTCCTGTAAGTAGTTCAGATCAATCCTCCAGCTTCTCGGACCATTCTCCCTTGCATTCCCTATTTCTAAATCATAGGTCAATGTCCCAACGGGAGTGATATTGACTTTTTTAGTATCCAAGGCTTCATTGTTCAAAACATCAGCGGCATATTTACCGTCATCCTCAGGCCTAATCTCAGATACGGTAATTTCACCGTCTATCCCAAACTTCTCTGAATTAACCAAAGTTACTCTTAATATATTTTTGCCGTCAACATTCAGTACTTCACCCGATAAAACCGGCTTTAAATACATCTCTTCTGTCCTGTTTGGATTTGAACTATATGTTGCAGTCGGTGCCATCGCTCCTGTTGTTCCTTTGATACTGCCTGCCGCCTTGCTTTGATCCAATGCCATACCGCTTGTTGCCCGGTTCCTTTCAGCCCCTGATCTGCCTAAAATGTTATTTAAAACGGGAGTCATTGCAATAATCAGGACAATGGCTGCAGCAACGGCTCCGTATCTTAATCTTGCAGCTTTTCTTCTGTTTTCACTCATTTTCTTTGATTCTATTTCTCTGGCCTTAGCATTCAAATCTATTGGTTTTGACTCAGAAGCAGCTGATACTACCGGACTTATCTGGGAAGCAGCTTCAGATTCTTCGGTTTGTTTCTGTTCCAAATATACTTTTTCAAGATTTTCAAGAATACGCTTTTCCGATTTTTTTCTCAGTTCTATTTCTTCAAATATATCTTTTAGATCCTTACTCATCGTAGCCTGCCTCCTTTAAATAGTTTTTCATTTTATCCCTGCCTCTGATCAGCCTTGTTTTGACTGTAGATACATTCATTTCAAGTAAATCGGCAATTTCATTTGTATCATAACCCCGTATGTAGTACAGATATAAAATCATACCGTAGGTTTCATCCAGCTTAAAAAAATCATACACAGCTTCATTTGCCCCGTCAGGGTAATCCTCATATATCCCTGCAATTGCCTCATTAAGCTCCGCATCTGTAAAATGCCCCCTTCTTGACCAGTATCTCATCTTATCGACACAGGCATTTCTTGCAACAGTTACGAGCCAGGATCTTATATGCTCATCAGATTCAAATCTGTCTTCAGATTTTATGTACTTGATGAACACCTCCTGGACAATATCATCTGCATCATCAGGATTTTTAACATGTATAAGGCATATATGGTAAACCAGCTTTTTATTCTTTTCAAAAACTTCTCTGAAATCAGCCTTCATTTACTTTCCTTTCGCTGAATGACCGATTTGCTCTGTCAAAAACAGCTACGTTTATTTAGTGCTTCAGGATTCAAAACTAATAAAAATTTTTCCACCCTCTAAGAATTAAATTGTATATTCTAATTATGACAACCCATAATTTTATTTCAACCGGATTAATTTCTTTAAGCTACAACCAGGCACTTTGAAGAAACTAAAAAATACCCCTTAAGAATCAGAGGTTTAGTCTGCTTCTTAAGAGGATCCTTTGAATATATATCTATATTCTGTTATCTCAATTTTTTGTTTTTACTTGATAATATTAGCTCCCAGGGAGTTTTTGAAATGGTTCAATGCCACCTCATGTGCATCCGGATTGAAGGTTGCTACACATCTTCCGGGAACTGTGATCTCATACC
Organism: Clostridiaceae bacterium; assembly: GCA_036741195.1. GTDB lineage: Bacteria > Bacillota > Clostridia > Clostridiales > Clostridiaceae > JG1575. The sequence goes on from DAINSS010000036.1 coordinate 10,083, forward strand.
CCAGGTTATATGCATCAACTGCTGTATGTAATACACAAATATCTGTACAGACGCCTGTCAACACCACTTCTTTGATATCAAGTCCCCTTAAAAGTGAATCCAGGGGTGTCCCGTGGAAAGAGGAGTATCTGGTTTTATCGAACCAATATACGTTCTTCTTGTCCTTGATCTTCTCATATGTGTCCTTAAGCTTTCCGTAGAGCTCTCTTCCGGGAGTTCCCTTGATATTATGCGGCGGGAACAGCTTTGTCTCAGGATGTCCTGCATCATCTTCGGTATGGTAATCCATGGTAAAAACTACTAAATCACCGTTTTTAGCATATTCCGATACGAGGTCATCAAGATCCTTCTCTATGGCTTGAGCTGCTTTCCCTGCAGTCAATTTCCCGTCATCGGCAACAAAATCATAGGAGTAGTCTATAACCAATAAAGCTTTATTCATATAGCCCACCTGCCTTTGTTTTATTTCAATCTTCCAAGCACGTCATTGTATATGGCATCAGCCATTGGAACGTACTTTGCCACCATATCGTCTGTACTCTTGTTCAGTCTTTCTGCAAATTCCTTATCCTTCATCAGCTTTGAATTGATATAAACATTAAGACTTGCTCCCTGAAGGGCTGCAGCACAGAATTTAACACCCACACCCACGTCGCTTATTGCTATTGCCGTTCCCTTTGCTGCGAACTCCTTATGCAATTCAATCGCCTCACAAACCTTTTCCATAATCTTTACAGGTACTTCGCTTGCTGTTCTTAAAGCCTCTTCCATTACTCTGTCTTTTTCTGCCTTTTGTTCCTCAGTTTCCTTTGGAAGTCCATATGCTCTGGAGAGTGGTTCAAAGCCCAAGGCATCCTGTTCTACCAATTGAAGAAAATCCTGTTGAAGTGCATCTGCCTTTTTCTTAAGTTCAATGATATCCTCCTGGACATCGGCATATTTCTTCTTACCCAATGTCAGGCTACCCACCATGTTACCAAGGGCTGTTCCAATGGCTCCCACTAAAGCTGAAGCTCCGCCCCCACCCGGTACCGGTTCCTTTGATGCCAATATTTCTACAAATTCTTCACAAGACACCTTTGTATAATCCATAATATCCTCCATCATCCAAAATGATATTTTATCCATATACCTTATACTACCATTAACAGGACACTGAATTAAGGCCATAACTTATTTTTGACAAATTGTTCAAGATGTTGAATCAAAATAAAAAAGAATACCGCCCCTGCAAAAGAAACAGCATCTTATAAAACATTTGATTCTTTTTATTGTTCTACCCTATCCCTTGGTTAGTATCCTTGATCCTTTATCAACCATGGGGAGTTTTTATCTTTCCTTACAAGAATCATACTCCATCCCCTTACATCTCCGGCTTCACGAATTCCATAGCCTCCATTTGGATAACTGACATTAAAATCCACTTTGAAAACTATTATATTCTCTATCCCGACTTCCTTGCCATCTAATAGTCTGAGGCCTCCCGCCCTGGAATCATCATCCGAAACAAAACTAATGTTTAATAATTTTGTTTTTTCATCCCTGAAGTAGATAACATTTTGTGGATATTCATATGGAACAACTGTTTTTTCAATTGCATCAATATCCTTGTTTTCCAGTGCTTTAAAGTAATCTCTTACTACCTTTTCTGCGGACTCAATTTCAGCTTTTGTAAAGCCGGGATACTTTCGGGGTATTGCTGCATTAGTTGTAAAAATATTGGAAACAGTTTTAAAGCTACCATCTTTTACACGAGAAGAACTTCGATCCATTGCACTTATTATTGACTTCCCGTTTTCAGAATATATAACGTGTTGTACCTTAGTTCCATCCGGATAAAAGGTTTCTATTTTTATGCTGCCACCCAATCTATATACATCAATGCCATAAAAAATAGATGATTGTGAATAGTAGTCCATCAGGATTTCAGTAATTTTTTGAGTATCCTCCGGTGAAGAAACTGGAATTCCCCTGATAGGCATTCCACCGCTATTCTTTTGGAGTTCATACCTTACTTCGTTATTCATCAGCTTTACCCTGTCCGGTGCAAAATCTGTCGGAATAAATTCCCATTTTGAGAGCCAATCCTTTTCCGGCAGGAATGCCTGCCCATCAATAATAACTCTTCCGCTCGCAAAGTACGTCACTTTATGGATTTCGCCGTCATTTGTTGTTATAAGTAATGTTTGACTGACTTTTCCAGGCTCAGTTCCGTTTGCTGTTTGTTTTCCATTCATACTGTTAAGATATTCGACTACATCTTTTATCTCATCCTTAGTAAAGGGCTTATACCTGTCTGCCGCACTGCCGCTTTCCAGCAATTCAAGATTTGCTACATCGGAAACTTTCAAATTATTAACCCAATCCATCGATTTGCTCTTCCCCAACGGATTTGTTATCAAACCATACAGGAGTAGTGCCACTATTGGTATTGCTGTTATTAGAATCCAAGTCTTTGGTTTTTTATTGTCCAATATTCTTTTTACCCTGTCCTTTGAATTACCTTCTCCGAATGCCAGGGGATGCCCTGATAATGCCATGTTATCTGCCGATATTCTCACTATTGAAGTGGCATATGCTTTTTTCATTGAGACAGATTTGTTTTTAAGCACCACCCTGTCGCAGGCAACTTCAAGATCATTGCCAAAATAGCGGAAGGACAGCCATACAATTGGATTAAACCAGTGAATCAAAGTTATAAAGTAAGCTGCTATTCTCTTAATATGGTCCAGTCTGGCTAAATGAGTTTTCTCGTGCTGTAGAATATACTCTCTTTCTTCACCGATAATTTCCGAAGGGATATATATTTCAGGCTTTATTATTCCCAATACAAACGGTGTTTTAACAGAGCTTGTTTCGTATACTCCCTCCTCAATTAATGTGGACGTACCCAGCTGTTTTTTCAGCTTTATATAGGAAACTATACTTCTTAAAATAAGAACTAAAAACACACCTGCCCATAGATATGCTGCAATTTTTATAATCAAAGCTCCGTAGTCAATGCTTACACTTGTCTGATTACTCTGAGAAACTGCGTTAATTACTGTTTCAGTTATATTAACTTGGCTGATTACCCGGGGTACAGCCTGGTTTACTGCCGTTGACGGGGCAACATAGTTTGTTTCAACATTTCTGGGTATAAGACTTAAAGCGCTTTCAAAAGAGAATGGGACTAAAAGTCTGAAGGCAATGAGAATCCATAAAGCTGCTTTATCTAAGCCGTGTGCATTCTTAAAGATTGCTCTGAAAATCAAGACGAAGAGAATGACATAGGATGCAGTCAGGCTCATATTAAGCAGGGATAAAAACAGCTTTTCCATAATCAATCCTCCTCATATTCATCAATTAACCGCTTTATTTCTTCAGCCTGTTTCCTGCTTAGCTTTCCTCCTCCGATAAAGGAGGAAATAAATTTCGGAAGAGACCCTCCGAAGGTATCTTCAACGAACATTATGCTTTGATTGCTGTAATATTCATCTTCAGAAATCAAGGAGGTTACAATCGCATTTTCATTTTTGAATATGCCTCTTTGGCATAGTTTTTTCAGTACCGTATAGGTTGTGGATTTCTGCCAACCCAACTCAGTTTCTGCAAGCTTAACAAGATCTCCCGAACCCAAAGGTTCTTTGCTCCATATGATTTTGGCAAATCTTTCTTCTGCTTCTCCAAGTTTTTTAAGTTTCATATCAACCTCCGAGTCTACTGTTAGTAGACCTTAATCAAGGTCTACTTGTTATAGACCTGTCGGTCAAGAGATATTCAAAAAATTTAAGGTAGCAGGTGTTTTAATCCTGCTACCGAGACTTTATTATTAAATTTTCATAATCGTTCTTTCGAACCAACATCCTTACAAATGCCTTTTTAATCAGAATTATCAAATAATCGGAATATGTTCTATATTGAATATTTTCATCCATTCATCACATATTTGCACTGATATCGATCTAGAGTTCTTTAAGCTCCTGACATTTGCTTTAGCTAAGTCGTCAGACTTTGCATTATATTTTAGGTTTACTTTTTATAACTTATTACCTTTTAGCTTGCTGTATAGTGAACCTCTTCCAGGTTTGTACTCTATCGCATTTACGTTCCTACCGAACTTGTATGCTTACGCTTATATCCCTTACCGGACCTGTGCGTATCTGTTATAATCCCTCTCGGTTTTGTACAGTTGAAGCTTATAGGTATTGGCTATCCATCAAACGTCCAGCTTTCTTAATCTATTGATCATTGGATCTTTGACCGCTGGGTATTAAATAGCTGTGCTATATTACCAATTCATGGTCATTAATTGTTAAGATACTGTGTTTGGTGGATCTGCCTTCAGTTCTTCCTGCATCGGCTACCACCTCTTTCTTATTGAATTTTTTGTTTTTCTCTGTACTAAAGCGTTTCAAGTTTTAGTTCAGATCTCCAAAAGGATAGCTTAGATAATTTACTTTTTTAAGGTATTTTTCTAATTTTTAAAATCTTAAGGGTATTTTATTTCTTCCTTAGATTTAATCCTTCCATCCGTAATCCAAATTTTACGGGAATTTTCTTTTCTTCCGAGTCTAATTTCTACTTACTTTTAGGTATTTGATCCTTCCACGTATTTTCTATTCTTCTGGGTAACTTTCAATTAAGAAATTTTTTCCGGGTATTTGTTATCTTCCGGAGTTCCATCTTACATTCGGGAATTTCCTTTTCTTCCGATCAAGCATTTTCCGGGAATTTACTTTCCTCCGGTTTGGATCAAGCTTTCCTTTGGATTACTATTATAGTATAACATTTTTACTTATAAATCAATACCATGAAACGATTGTACACAAGCCATTTGATACATTATATGTATTTTTTATGATAATTTATCAATGCTCTTCGATTTCTATTAAACCACTGGGGACAGTGTATTTTTAAGTTTTCTCCTGAGATAAACACTTTCTGTCAATCTTTTATTCGGAGAATTGCTTTTAAAGTCCTAATAATTGGCCTTGTTTTTTTCAAATTTGATTATCAGCTATTTTTTATCCACTTTCCCGTTGGCATAGGAAGCAAATCTTCCCATTTCCCTTGGGTTAACAGGGTCAAACACAGTCCAGGGCCAACCGCCGAATTCTGTTTCTCTGTAATCCCTGGCAGTATCAATGATTTCTTCCTTTGTATTCATGACAAACGGACCATACATTGCCACCGGTTCGTTTATGGGTTCGCCTTCCAACAGTAAAATCTTACTTTCACTCTGGGTATTGTTTATTGATATTGCCTCAGAGCCGTTCAGCTTTACCCTGTTTCCGGAAGGGATTTCCCTGCCGTCTATTATAATAGCTCCGTCACCTTCGTAGAAATATAAATTTCTGTTGATTGTTTCACTTGCTTTAGGTAATTCAATCATTCCGTTCGGCTCAAGAGTGATATCGAGAATCCTCATATTGTTCTTTTCCTCCCTTGCCCAGGATGCAACTGTGGGCTCTAAGCCCTTAATCCCCTCAAAGGTTCCGTTGATTAATCTGACAATCTTGTTTCCTTTTTTCTCTATTACCGGAATATCCTCACTCCAAAGCATTTTGTATTCCGGTTCCACCATTTTGTTCTTGGCTTCCAGATTCAGCCATATCTGGAATAGTTCTCCCCTGTTTCCGGAATCTGTTTTTAAGAGGGGAAACATTTCAGCGTGCTGGACTCCCTTTCCCGTGGTGAGCCACTGTACATCTCCATTTCCATATCTTCCGAAAGCTCCCATGGAATCAAAATGATCCACAAAACCATCCTTCATTATAGTCACCGTTTCAAATCCCCTGTGTGGATGAGCAGGAAATCCCGGTACCGTTTCTCCGTGGTACATGGAGAAACCATCCTTCCAGGAAAAGTCCTGACCGATATCTCTGCCTTCCAAAGATACGGCAGGTCCCATTTCTTCATTCCCTGCAGGATATGTATCCACATGGTGCATTACAGCCAGGTATGGGCTTTCCGTTTTCCATTGGAAACCAAGCTTCTCTATTTTTATTATTCTATTTGACATTCATTATCAACTCCTTATTCATACTATAACATATTTTTACCTTTTATAGTTACTTTTTATAACTATAAAAGGTAAAAAAAGCAGCCTTTATAATCCGGCTGCTTAATATTCTGGTTTATTCTTTATATATCAATTTCCTTGAGACCTTTGACCTTCTCTTCTATTTCGTTGATGATTTTGATGAACTCCCCATCCTCTTTACCGGTTGGATCTTCCAAACCCCAATCCTCCCTGTATTTACAGGGTAGATAAGGACATTCCACATTACATCCCATGGTTATTACAATATCAACCGGTGGTATTTCTGAAATAAGTTTTGAATATTGATCCTTTTCCATGTCGATACCATGCAACTCTTTCATCAACCTTACCGCATCCTGATTAATACTTGGTTTGGTTTCAGTACCGGCTGAATAGCATTGTATGTCTTCCTCGTGATATTTTTTGCTTAATGCTTCTGCAATCTGGGACCTGCATGAGTTATGTACACAAATAAATGCAACTTTTTTCAATTTAAAATCTCCTGTCTGTCTCTGGCGGGAAACCAGGCTTTCGTGTTGTTTGCGATTTTGACGAGTATGAGCATAACCGGTACCTCAGTCAATACTCCGACAATTGTTGCGAGAGCCACCGGTGATTTAGCCCCAAATAGTGCTATGGCAACTGCGACGGCAAGTTCAAAGAAGTTTGAAGCACCAATCATTCCCGCCGGTGCCGCAATATCATGCGGCAGCTTTATAGCTCTGCTCCAGAGGTAAGCAATGAAGAAAATAAGAAATGTTTGTATCACCAAAGGAACTGAGATAAGCAGTATATGCAGCGGATTCTCCACAATGATATTACCCTGGAAGGAAAATATTATTATAAGAGTCAGAAGCAATCCGATTATTGTTATATTGTTCCATTTAGGCAGGAAGAAATTTTTAAAATAATCTTCCCCCTTGTTTTTTAACAGATAGCTACGTGTAAGTATGCCGGCTGTCAGCGGTACGACTACAAAAAGTACAACGGATAATAATAGTGTATCCCAGGGTATGGCTACTCCGCTCACACCGAGAAGAAATGCAACTATCGGAGTAAATGCAATTAGGATTATCAGGTCATTTGTAGCAACCTGTACAACCGTGTATGCCGGGTCTCCCTTTGTCAGATGACTCCAAACGAATACCATAGCCGTACAAGGTGCGGCACCTAAAAGTATTGCTCCTGCAAGATAATCCCTGGCAAGATCCTTTGGTATGAGTCCGCTGAATACTACATTAAAGAAGAAGCTTGCAATGGCAAACATTGTAAAGGGCTTGATCAACCAGTTGGTGACCCATGTAACATACAGACCCTTAGGATTTTTACCGACATTCTTTATACTTTTAAAATCAACTTTCAGCATCATTGGGAAAATCATTAACCAAATAAGTATGGCTATGGGTATGGATATCTGAGCATATTCAAATCTGCCCAAAAACCTGGGAATTTCCGGTAGAAACTTACCGATTAATATTCCGGTCATCATACAGAGGAGTACCCACAGAGTGAGATATCTTTCAAAAAAGCTTATTCCCGAGATTTTCTTATTTTTTTCCACAATTGCACCCCTCCTTTTTGCATATACAGTCTTCCTTATCTGAAGTCAGCCAAACTACAAAATCCCTGAATTCTGAAACCATATCCTCCTTCAAAGTATAATAAGTCCATTTACCTTCTTTTCTGGATGTTACCAACCCGCAATTTTCGAGAATTTTCATATGGTGGGAAAGTGTGGGTTGGGTTATATTGAATTTCTCCAATATCTCACAGGCGCATAATTCACCACAGGACAGCATATCAACAACCATCATCCGGTTAGTGTCAGCCAATGCTTTGAATATTTTTACTTTATCTGAATATCTTTCTTCCACTGTTATTTTTCTCCTCATATCGATGATTATCTATATAATAATATTTACATAGATACCTGTCAATGTGATGTATCTCCTTTTTCCACTTTTGCCAAAGTGATGTACTGTGGTTTAGACATAAAAAAAGGACACACTTGAAGTGTATCCTTTTTTCGTCCCTTGGCATTTGCTTTTGGGATTTATATTTGGTTATTACTCGATTATCTTAGTAACAACGCCTGAACCAACTGTTCTTCCACCTTCTCT
>DAINSS010000037.1:0-18223 GCA_036741195.1 Clostridiaceae bacterium
ATTGTTTTCAAGTATAAGCCTAAGAAGGATTACAGAAGAAAACAGGGTCACAGACAACCATATACTAAACTTGTCGTAGAACAGATCTTGGCATAGTATGATCCGGGTTAAAATTTTCGAAAGATCCGGGAAAATCATAGGCTTTTCCTACAAAGGACATGCCGGTTATGCTGATTATCCAAACGATATAGTATGTGCCGGTGTATCAGCTCAGCTGATGATGGCTTATAACGGACTTGAAGAAATACTTAAGGTTCCCATGAAAATGGATATGGACGATGACGGAGGGCGATTAGAATTCCGACTTTCAGAATACACGGAAGAGGAATTAGAAAAGAGCCAGATAATCATGGAGACATTGAAGTTGGGATTATTGGGAATAGAAGCACAATACAAAGCAAACATTACATTAAAGGAAGAGGAGGTATAACGGATATGTTATTATTAAACCTTCAGTTTTTCGCTCACAAAAAAGGAGTCGGTTCTTCAAAGAACGGCAGAGATTCACAGTCTAAGAGACTTGGTGTAAAATCTTCCGACGGAACAACCGTACTTGCAGGAAATATACTTGTCAGACAAAGAGGAACAAAAATCCATCCTGGTAACAATGTTGGTATCGGTAAGGATGATACTCTCTTTGCTAAGGTCGATGGAGTAGTCAGATTCGAAAGATTCGGTAAAACAAAGAAAAAGGCAAGTGTTTATCCTGTAGTTGAAACAGAAACTGCAGAAGTTGCACAGTAGTATATTGAAAGTAAAAACCGGCTTGCTTTAGGCAACGCCGGTTTTTACTTTTAATTGAAATATTTTTGATTAAAATGCGAATTAGTTGTTAATACACTGTGATTACAATTAACGGGCAAGTTTTTCAATGTATAATGGTACTTAACAAACGAATACAGGTGAATTATATGAATATGTTTATTGATTATACAACAGTGGATTTAAAATCAGGTAATGGAGGCAACGGTGCCATTTCTTTTAGAAGGGAAAAATATGTTCCCCTGGGAGGACCAGACGGCGGAGACGGCGGAAGAGGCGGTAACATAGTTTTTGTTGCAGACAGAAACATGACTACTTTACTTGATCTTAAATACAAAAGAAAATACTATGCTGAAAACGGGGCAGGCGGAGCCGGCTCTAAAATGTACGGTAAAGACGGAAAGGATATTATTATCAGAGTTCCCGTCGGCACCGTTATTAAAGTAAAAGATACGGGTAAGATAATTTCGGATATGAACCAGGACGGAAAAGAGGTTGTTGTTTTAAGAGGCGGTAAAGGCGGCAAGGGTAATACCAAGTTTGCAACTCCTACAAGACAGGCTCCTGATTTTGCAGAACCGGGAATGCCCGGAGAAGAAATGCAGGTAATTCTGGAACTTAAAGTTTTGGCAGATGTGGGCTTGATAGGGTTCCCAAATGTGGGTAAAAGTACCATTCTTTCCATGGTATCAGAAGCACAACCTAAAATTGCCGATTATCACTTTACAACATTATCTCCTAATTTAGGAGTGGTAAATCTTAAGGGGATCAATCCCTTTGTCATTGCCGACATACCCGGAATAATAGAAGGTGCCAGTGAAGGCATTGGTCTTGGAATCCAGTTTTTAAGGCATATCGAAAGAACGAGAATATTAATCCATGTGGTTGATATAGCCGGTTCTGAAGGTAGAAATCCAATAGAAGATTTTGACAAAATAAACGAGGAATTAAAAAAATATTCAGAGAAGCTTGCCGGAAGACCGCAAATAATAGCTGCCAACAAAGCCGATCTTTTAGAAGATGACGATGAATTTGAAAAATTCAAAGCCTATGTTACTTCAAAAGGATATGACAGGATTCATTTGATTTCTGCAGGGGCAAATATCGGGTTAACTGATCTAATGAAAGACGCAGCAGAACTTCTGTCTAAATACCCACATGAAGAAGAGCTGTATTCTCTGGAAGACATGTATATTCCGGAGGATAAAAAATTCACTTACGAAATTAACGTGGATGATGGCGGAGTATATGTAGTATCAGGTTCTTTCGTAGAAAGGATACTTGATGCGACAAACATAAATAACCCCGACCATTTGAGATATTTCCACAAGGTTTTAAAGAGTAAAGGCGTTATTGATGATTTGATTAGTATGGGAATTGAGGACGGAGATACAGTGAGACTCCGTGATTTTGAATTTGAATTTATGAGGTAGTTATGATTACAACGAAACAAAGAGCGTATTTAAGAGGGCTGGCAAACCCTATAGATGCCGCTTACCAGATAGGTAAAAACGGGATAAATGAAGCTTTTATAAAACAGATTGACGATGCCTTGGCTAAGAGAGAATTAATAAAAATAACCGTTTTGGAAAACAGTGAAATAAGTGCAAAGGAAGCCTCGGCAACCATATGTGAGAAACTGGATTGTGAAGGCATCCAGGTTATCGGTAGAAAATTTGTTATATACAGACAGGCGGAAGATATTAAAAACAGAAATATAGAACTGCCTAGATGAAAATCGGAATAGTCGGCGGGACTTTTAATCCGGTCCATATTGCCCACCTCTATTTGGTAACCGAATGCAGAACTATTCTTAACCTGGACAGAATGCTGATTATTCCTAATGGTGATCCGCCCCACAAGGACTACAGCGTAACTGATAAGGTACACAGGTATAACATGGTGAAATTAGCTTCACGGGATTATAAAGATGTCACAGTGTCAGACATGGAAGTTAAATCATCGGATCCTTCTTATACTTTCAAAACATTGGAAATATTGAAAAATAAACATAAAGAAGATCAGCTCTATTTCATTATAGGTGCGGATTCCCTTATTAATTTCAAAACCTGGAAGAAGCCTGAAAGAATATTGGAGCTATCTACCTTGGTTTGCTTTGACAGACCTGGTTATAAAAGCTCTGAAGTTGAATCAGCGGCAAATTGGATCAGGGAAAAAGGCGGGGATCTCATAATTATAGATTCCTTGGAGCTTGAGATATCGTCAACAGACATCAGAAACAGGATAAAGGAAAATAAGCCTGTCCAGGCGTTCCTTCATCCCGAGGTTTATAAATATATACTTAACAATGGATTATATAAAGGTTAATAAACATTGGGACTATTGAATGAACTTAAGAAATACCTTAAATACAATCTTGATGAAAAAAGGTACAAACATGTACTGGGAGTAAGGAAAACTGCAGAGGAACTTGCATTAAAACATGTTAAGTTCAAGAATAAGACTCAGAAAGAAGAATTTTTAAAGAATGTTGCGGTTGCGGCATTGGCCCACGACATTGATAAAGGTAAAGATCCGGATGACCTTTTTAAAATATTAAAAAAAGAGAAAATATCCGAGCTTAAAGTTATTAAATCCTCTCCTGAGGTATATCATGCTTTTTCCGGTGCAATTAAAGCCCGTGAGGCCTTTAATATCAAGGATGAAGATGTTTTAAATGCCATAAGATATCATACAACCGGAAGAGCCGGTATGACTGACCTGGAAAAAATAATTTATTTGGCAGACTACATCGAACCCGGCAGAAGTTTTAAAGGCTTGGATAAAATAAGGAAGATGTCTTTGAAAGACATGGATATGGCATGCATTATGGCTTTTGATTCGGTAATCAGCCATTTAAAGGACAAAAAATCTGACATTTCTCCCTTAACTCTGGATGCAGTGAAGGATTTGAAAAAGAAAGTAAAAAAAACCAAGTAGAAAATTAAGGTATTCAAAAGAATTTGAATTAGGTACAGATAATGAGAAATACCATTAATCAAATAGTTGAGACTGAATTTAAAGGGAAAAAGCTGAGGGATTATCTGAAATTTGATCTTAAGTTATCTTCCAGAATGATAAAGAACCTGACTAAAAACAATCTGGTTTATATTAACAGAAAAGCTTCAAGAATGGACTATATTCTTAAAGGCGGAGAAAGACTTACCATTAATCTGGATAAAGAAGAGTCACAGAATATAAAACCCGTAAAAATGGATTTGACCGTGGTTTTTGAAGATGACTCACTGATTGTATTGGATAAGCCTCCCTTCATGGTTGTACATCCTACTAAAAGCCACCAGGAAGACACCCTTGCAAACGGGCTGTTATATTATTTCAATGAACATAAAGACAACTCCATAGTGAGGTTTGTTTCAAGGCTTGATATGAATACATCAGGCCTTATTATTGTTGCTAAAAATCAATTCACCCATTCTTATTTTGCCAGGTTGAAGGATGAAGATAAAATCATAAAAGAATATATTGCCATAACAGAAGGGGAATACGGCGTTTCATCAGGAACAATTAATTTACCCATCAGCAAGGAAGCACTGGAAAACTTCAGAAGGGAAGTAAGGGATGACGGCCAAATTGCAATAACTCATTTTAATGTTTTAGAGCTTTTAGATGGATATTCAGTTGTTAAGTTTAGGCTGGAAACGGGAAGAACCCATCAAATAAGGGTTCATTCCTCTTCAATTGGGCATCCACTTGTAAATGACGGATTATACGGCGGTAAAAGTCTTGGTACTGCGCTTGACCGACAGTTTTTACATGCATCATATTTAAAGTTTATACATCCTATGACAGGAAATATCCTGGAGTTACATTCTGATATTCCAATAGATATGAAAGAATTCATTTTATCAAAAAGAAAATAAGTTTCTTATCAAATTAACCATTAAATTCCTGTAAAACAGCCCTTAGGTCTTATTTTATGTTCCCAGATTTGTTATTATTTATATAAGAGATAAAACGGCTCAGTACAAGTAAATATTTGCCAAATCATCGAATAATCGGAGGTAAACATGGCTATTAAGAAAAAGAAAGTAAAAGACGTGGCATCAAAAGAAATAGTGGACATTGACCCCGGGTATTTATACAATACGGGGAAAAATTTCCGCAGCTATGAGTTTCTTGGATCTCACTTCAATGAAGACAGAACCGGAGTTATTTTCAGAGTATGGGCACCTAGGGCTAAAAATGTTGAAGTAGCAGGTGATTTTAATGATTGGGGTTCCCACGGTATGAGTTTGAATGAGAATACCGGGATTTGGGAAACCGAAATCCTTGGCGTCTCAGAGGGAATGAACTACAAATACAGAGTTACACATCATGACGGAACAGTGGTTATGAAGGCTGATCCATTTGCATTTTTCAGTGAGTTCAGACCCGGCACTGCATCCAGAGTTATGGAAATTAAAGATTTCCCATGGACTGATTCAAATTATTTAAGAAAACGTAAAATGAGAAATACTTACATCAACCCCATGAATATCTATGAGGTTCATCTGGGTTCCTGGGTAAGACATCCCGACGGAAGGTATTACAACTATACAGAGCTGAAGGAAAAACTCATTCCTTATATCAAGGATATGGGATATACACATCTTGAGCTTATGCCCTTAATGGAACATCCCAATGACGAATCCTGGGGTTACCAGATAACAGGGTATTATTCATTGACTTCAAGGTTCGGAACGCCTGAAATGTTCCAAGATTTCATCAACGAATGTCATAACCAGGATATATCAGTAATCATGGATTGGGTTCCAAGCCATTTTGTAACTGATGAGCAAGGTTTAAGGTATTTTGACGGTACCGCCACCTATGAATATATGGACTATAACAGAGCATATAATCAAGGATGGGGAACCATGCATTTTGATCTCAATAAATCGGAAGTTCATAGCTTCCTCATCTCCAACGCACTTTTCTTCATGGATAAATATCATATTGACGGTTTAAGAGTGGATGCCGTCTCTTCAATGATATATCTGGATTACGGCGGTAAGAGCTATATTCCGAATAAACTCGGAGGAAATACCGATCTAGAGGCAATTGAGTTTATTAAAAAGCTTAATAATGTAATAGCAGAGGAATATCCCGGCGTTTTGATGATTGCCGAGGAGTCTACTGCATTTGAAGGTATCACTGATAAAACGGAAGACGGAGGACTTGGATTCCATTATAAGTGGAATATGGGTTGGATGAATGACATCTTAAGATTTATTGAAATGAATCCTGAGCACAGAGTATTTAACCAAAGACTTCTGAATTTTTCCTTTATTTATTCCTTCAATGAAAAATACATATTACCGCTTTCCCACGACGAGGTAGTCCATGGGAAGAAATCTATTCTTGATAAAAACCCGTTGGACTTATACAAAAAATTTGCGGGATTCAGAACCTTGATGGCATATATGTTTATGCATCCGGGTAAAAAACTCAACTTCATGACAAACGATATAGCTCAGATGTTTGAATGGAGATATTATTCCGAATTGGAATGGGTGGGGCTTGCAAATGACAAGCATCTTGGTGCGCAGAACCTGGTAAGAAAACTGAGTCATTTATATAAAGACTCACCGGCTTTGTATGAGCTTGAAATGACAAAAGAAGGGATAGATCTTCTTGATTTGGAGAATCCCGAAGTAGTATTCAAATTCTTAAGAAGAGGTAAAAAGAAACGGGATTTCTTGGCATGCATCTTTAACTTTGACACTGTAGAAAGGCATGGCGTAAAGGTTGGAGTACCATACGAAGGACAATATGAAGAAATCATAAATACGGAATCGGTAGATTTCGGAGGAAACTGGACAAAAAAACAACCTGTATTTGTCACTAAAAAAGGTGAGACCGATGGGATGCCTTATTACATCGAAGTCATCAGCCCATCTTTATCAGGACTTATCATAAAGCCTAAAAAGCTTAAAGGAGAAAGATAATGAAAGAAGAGATGCTTGCCATGATCCTGGCAGGTGGCCAGGGAACAAGATTAGGTCCATTGACAAAGAATATAGCCAAGCCGGCTGTACCCTTTGGCGGTAAGTATAGAATCATTGATTTTGTACTGAGTAACTGTACTAATTCAGGTATCAGAAATGTAGCCGTATTGACTCAGTATCAGCCATTGATTTTGAATGAACATATCGGTAACGGGGGACCTTGGGATCTTTCAACAAAGGATTCAGGAGTTACAATTCTACAGCCATTTGCTTCAGCCACTGAGGAAAAATGGTTCAAGGGTACTGCACATGCCATATATCAGAACATTCCGTTCATGGACAGCCATAATCCCGGTTATGTTTTGATATTGTCAGGTGACCATATTTATAAGATGAACTATGAAAAAATGCTTAAATATCACAAGGAAAAAAATGCAGTATTGACTATTGCCGTAATTGAAGTTCCTTGGGATGAAGCTTCACGTTTCGGAATAATGAATACAGACTCTGAAATGAGAATAACCGAATTTGCCGAAAAACCAAAGGAACCCAAAAGCAATCTCGCATCCATGGGAATTTACATTTTCAGTTACAAGGAATTAAAGCAATACCTTGAAATGAAGGATGAAAACGGAGACGGTTTATATGACTTCGGCTCAGATATAATCCCGAGGATGATAAATGCAGGAGAGTTGGTTTATGCTTATCCATTCGTCGGATATTGGAAGGATGTAGGTACAATATCATCCCTGTGGGAATCCAATCTGGACCTTATAGATAAAAAGCAGGAGCTTAATATCCAGGATCCGACCTGGAGAATATACTCGGTAAATCATACAATGCCGCCGCAGTATATCGATAAAAATGCCAGAATTTCTGATTCACTGATAGTGGAGGGTTGCATTGTCAAGGGTGAGGTAGAGCATTCAGTACTTTCAATGAGAGTTAAAATCGGTAAGGGATCAGTGGTTAAAGATTCAATAATCATGGCAAATACCGTAATAGGAGATAACTGCATCATAAATAAAGCAATGATCGGTGAAAACTCAGTCATAGGTGACGGTGTACAGGTAGGAGACGGCAATGAAATTGCCGTTGTGGGTGAAAATGCAGTTTTAGGAGGTGAGGCTCATGTCTAATAAAAAACTTTTAGGCTTGATTAATTTAGTGGAGTCTGACTACTCCTTGAAGCAGCTAGCAGCCAGAAGACCTTTAGCTTCAATACCCTTCGGCGGAAGATACAGAATTATAGATTTCGTCCTTTCAAATATGAGTGCTGCAGGTATTGATACTATAGGTATTTACCTACAGGACAAAGAAAGATCACTTATGGACCATATCAGGTCGGGACGTCCCTGGAATATGGACAGAATGACGGGAGGTATATTCTACTACTCCCCACATTCAACACCGGACCAGAACTTTGATTTAAAAGGGGATATCATGAATTTCTATAATAATATAGATATTCTTGATAAATCCAATGCAGAATATGTTGTAGTATCCGGGTCAAACATGGTTTTAAACATAGACTATTTAAAGGTTTTGGACCAGCATATTGAATCCGGAGCAGATATTACGGCAGTTTATAAGTACTACGATTCAACAGATCATTACTATGACAATGCCAATGTGGTCAATACTGATGAGGACGGTAGGATTAAGTCCTTTGGAGTTAAAATTGTAAAGAAGGAATCCACAAATGTTCCTACCATGACCAAGGTTTCTATGGAAATGTATGTCCTTAAGGTTTCCCTTTTAAAGGGCATGATAGAAGATGCAGTATCGGAAGGAACCTCCATGTATATGAGAGAGGTACTCCACGATTCAGCAAAAACTTTGGATATGAGAGGTTTTGAATTCAAAGGATTCATAGGCTATATTTCTTCTATTGCAAATTACTATGAGACATCAATGGATCTGTTGGATGAGAATAATCTTTTGAACCTGTTCTACGGCTCCAGTAAAATCAATACAAAAATAAGAAATGAGAGTCCTTCTTATTATTCTCCGGAATCAAACGTCACCAATTCCTTGATTGCAAATGGATGTGAGATAGAAGGAGAGGTTGTAAATTCCATACTGTTCAGAAGAGTAACAGTGGAAAAAGGAGCAAAGATTGAAAATTCTATCATAATGCAGAACTGCGTTATAAAGGCTGGTACTCACTTAAAATGTGTCATCACGGATAAGAATGTTGTAATAAGCGAAAACCAGCAATTAGCCGGCACTGCCAAAAATCCTCTTGTCATAGCAAAGGATTCAAAAATCTGATAAACGAAGGAGGCAATCAAATGAAAGTACTATTTGCAGCATCTGAGTGCCATCCATTTATTAAAACGGGGGGACTGGGTGATGTAGCCTGGTCCTTGCCCCGTGCTTTAAAAAAAATGGGGGTGGATGTCAGAGTTATTCTACCGAAATATTCCGGAATACCGGAAAAATATCGGTTCAATATGAAATATCTTGTTGATTTCACCGTACCTGTTTCCTATAGGCAACAGTTTTGCGGAGTTGATGAATATGAAATAGACGGTATAAAGTATTATTTCATAGACAACATGTATTATTTCAACAGAAACGGACTGTATGGGTATATGGATGACGGAGAAAGATTTTCCTTCTTCTCCCAGGCAATCATTGAAGCAATGGAAAAAATAGACTTTATTCCGGATGTACTTCATGTTAATGATTGGCACACTTCCGTAATCCCCGTACTGCTTAAAGCCAAGTATAGCTGGATCAACGCATACAGGGACATCAAGACCGTTCTAACAATTCATAATTTGAAGTTTCAGGGTGTTTTCCCATATGAAGTACTTGGAGATTTATTAAGCTTAGGCAGCTCTTACATGCTGGATTCAGGCTTTGAATACTACGGCAATGTGAACTACATGAAGGGTGGAATAAACTATGCGGACTTTGTCACCACTGTATCGCCTACATATGCCGATGAAATAAAATATCCATTCTACGGTGAAGGCCTCCACGGGCTGATTTCCAGAGTCGGATTCAAGATGAAGGGTATCCTGAATGGAATAGATACGGAAATAAATGATCCCTCAACGGATAAATTCATTCAATTTAACTATGATGTTGACAATTTAGGTTTAAAATATGAAAATAAAAAAGCCCTCCAAAAAATATTAGGGCTACCGGAAAAAAATGTTCCTTTGATATCAATGGTTTCAAGACTTACGGATCAAAAGGGCTTAGATATTTTATCCCCGGCATTGGAAGAACTGATGCATAAGGATTTACAAATGGTAGTTGTAGGGACAGGAGAGGCAAAATATGAAGATACGTTTAAATATTTCAGTTGGAAATATCCCGATAAAATGTCCGCTCAAATAAAATTTGATGTCAAACTTGCTCAGGAAGTATATGCAGGGTCAGACATGATACTGATTCCCAGCAAATTTGAACCTTGCGGTTTAACACAAATGATAGGAATGAGATACGGAACCGTACCCATTGTCAGAGAAACAGGGGGACTTAAAGATACCGTTATCCCTTACAATAAATTCACCGGAGAGGGTCTTGGATTCACTTTCGCGAACTATGACACCTATGATTTGATTCAAGCTGTAAACAGGGCATTGGAAGCCTACGGCAATGCTTCAGAATGGGAAAACATAGTAGTTTCGGACATGGAAACAGATAACAGCTGGGAGAAGTCTGCCAAGGAATATTTGAATGTATACAATAAAATAACAGAGGTATAGTATTGCATGATCAATATAACGAAAGAAAAGTTTATAGAGGATTTTAAAAGAACGCTGCTCAGGAAATTTCCTAAGGAGTTGGAAGAGGCATCAGATTATGAACTTTACAATACCCTCGGGTCATTAGTCAAAGAATATCAAGCCGAAAGCTGGATGAAAACCACCAACAGATATAAAAAATATAAAGAAAAGCAAGTTTGGTATTTCAGTATTGAATTCCTTCTGGGAAGGCTGTTAGATTCCAATTTACTGAACCTTGGTATCAGGGAAGTGGTGAAAGAAGGCCTTAATGATCTGGGTATTGACCTGGAGAAAATTGAAAAGATAGAAATGGATCCGGGTCTTGGAAACGGAGGACTCGGAAGGCTTGCAGCCTGCTTTATGGATTCCATGGCTTCAACGGGAATTCCCGGACACGGCATGGGTATACGATATAAGTATGGATTGTTCAAACAAAAATTCGTCAATGGATATCAAGTGGAATTACCGGAAAATTGGCTTAGAGACGGTAATGTCTGGGAATACAGAAGAGCTGACGATGCAGTTATAGTAAAATTCTTCGGTGACGCCTGGATGGAACCTCAAAGTGACGGATCACTTTTATGTCATCATACGGGTTATGAAGAAGTACTTGCAGTTCCTTATGATACTGCAATAATCGGTTATGAGAATAAGACTGTAAATACATTGCGTCTTTGGTCTGCCGAGGAACCTTTATCACAGCTGAACCCCGTAAATGATAACCTAAACTTCCAAAGAGGACTTGATAGGAAAAGATCCATTGAGTCTATTTCTGAAGCCCTTTATCCTGACGACAGCAATTACGAAGGCAGGCTTTTAAGACTTAAGCAGGAATATTTCTTTGTCTCCGCAGGTATCCAGGACATAATAAGAAAGGCAAAAGAAATGGATATTCCGGTGACAGAACTCCATGAATATATTGCAATCCATATAAATGATACCCATCCTGCTTTAAGTATTCCCGAATTCATGAGAATACTCCTGGATGAAGAAAAGTTGGAATGGAATGTAGCTTGGGATATTACCCAAAAGACCATGAGCTATACAAACCATACAATTCTGTCTGAGGCTTTGGAAAAGTGGCCTATAGACATGCTTAAGAATTTACTTCCGAGGATATATCTGATTATTGAAACAATAGACAGAGAAACCAGAAAGGAAATGTTAAGCAGAACAAAGAATCCGGAACTAGTGGAGAATATGGCCATTATTTCAAACGGTCAGATTAAAATGGCGCACCTATCCATTTTGGGTTCACATTCTGTTAACGGTGTAGCACAGCTTCATACTGAAATATTGATGAAGCAGGAATTGAAAGATTTTTATGGAATTTATCCGTACAAATTCAATAATAAAACCAACGGAATAACTCAGAGACGTTGGTTGATGCTGGCCAATGAAGAATTATCCGATCTTTTGGATGAAACAATCGGAAACTCATGGAGAAGAAATCCAACTGATTTAAAACTCTTTAAAAAGTATAAGAGGGATGAAGCTGTCCAAAGTGAGATAGCCAAGATAAAACTTCATAATAAAGAAAAATTGGCTGAATATATTAAAAGTGCCAATAACATAACCGTAGATCCAACATCTATATTCGATGTACAGATAAAAAGGCTCCACGCATATAAAAGGCAGCTTTTAAATGCCATGCATATACTTCATACATATCATGAGCTGCTTGCAAATCCTGATCTGGACATTCTGCCGAGAACCTATATTTTCGCAGCCAAAGCGGCACCGGCCTATACCTTTGCCAAACAAATCATTAAATTCATCAACACTTTGGCTTACCAGGTAAACAATGACCCCAGAATCAAAGGGAAGATTAAGATAGTGTTCCTTGAGAACTACGGTGTTTCATTGGCAGAGAGAATAATTCCGGCTTCAGAAGTATCAGAGCAAATATCAACGGCAACAAAGGAAGCATCAGGTACCTCCAATATGAAATTCATGATGAACGGAGCAATAACATTGGCAACCCTTGACGGAGCAAATGTCGAAATACTTCGTGAAGTAGGGGATCCCAATATAGTAATCTTCGGGATGAATGAAAAAGAAGTCTTAAATTATTATAAGAACGGGGGATACGTTTCAAGGGATGTTTATAATTCCAATCCAAACGTAAAAAGAGTATTGGACTCCATGATCAACGGATTTCTGCCCGGAATTAATGCAGAAGGGCATGATATCTTCAGAAATCTTATCGATTATAATGATGAGTACTTCCTGTTGAAGGACTTTGATTCCTATCTGGAGGCTCATAATAAGATTGATTCCTTATACAGGGATAAATTTACCTGGAATAAGATGGCTATTGAAAATATATCTTCTTCCGGAGCGTTCTCATCAGACGGAACAGTGAGAGAATACGCTGTCGGTATTTGGGGTACTAGAAATTTAGAAAGATAGGTCACTGTCAATGAATTCTTTATCGAATATTTACTTTAATTCCCATGATATTGCCTCGAAGGATCCCTTCGGGGCAGTTACTCCTGGTCAGAAAATTAAATTTTGCTTCAGAATGGATGAAAATTCTACGGCAGATGTTTATTTTAATTATTACCTGGAGGGTGAAGAAGCAAGAAAAATATATACAATGCCCATGAGAAAAGAGAGTGGAAAATACTCGGTAGAATTAGTTCCGGACAAGAAGGGGCTTTGGTTCTACTGGTTTTCCATTTCTTTAAACAACATGACCTATTACTATGGAAACAGCCATGATGCATTAGGCGGTCTTGCCATTCCCTATGATTCGGAGAATATTTTAAGACCGTTTCAAATAACGGTTCATAATTATATTGATCCATCCCCTCAATGGTATAAGGATGCAGTTTTCTACCAGATTTTTCCCGATAGATTTTATAATGCATCCCCGGACGGCTCTGTAAAAGGATCGCGTCCCGGTGCTTATTACTGGGGAGATTGGTATGACAAGCCCATGTATATCAAGTCACCAAAAGGTGAAATTGTCAGATGGGATTTCGCCGGAGGAAATTTAGAAGGTATTATTCAAAAAATTGATTATCTCAAGGAGCTTGGAATTTCAGGGATTTATCTGAATCCTATATTCAAGGCCAGAAGCAATCACAGGTATGATACGGGTGATTATCATAAAATTGATCCCATGCTCGGTGATGAAGAGAAATTTAAAGAACTGTGCTTAAAGCTTAAGGATAAGGGTATAAATGTCATATTGGACGGAGTATTTAACCATACAGGTGCCGATTCAATTTATTTCAATGCGTTTAATACCTATGACTCAATCGGGGCACATCATTCTCAAAGTTCAAAATATTATGATTGGTACACCTTTAAACAATACCCTGAAACATATGACTGCTGGTGGGGAGTTACCGACCTTCCGAATGTTAATGAAGAATCTGAATCATACCAAGACTTCATTTTGAATCAAGAAACTGGTGTTGTTCCTTTCTGGATTAGGATGGGTGCCAAGGGATGGAGACTTGATGTGGCGGATGAAATGCCCGATGAATTTATCAAAGGGATCAGAAAGTCAATGGATGAATCAGGGGAAGAAGATCTGGTTCTCATAGGCGAAGTTTGGGAAGATGCCTCAAATAAGATTGCCTATTCAAGGCGCAGGGAATATTTGATGGGGGAAGAACTTAACGGTGTCATGAATTATCCATTTAAGGATTCAATTATCAACTATCTTAAAGGTAATATCAGAGCCGAGGATATTTATAGGAATATGATGTCCATAAAAGAAAATTATCCCAAAGAAGCATTTTACAGTAATTTTAATTCCCTGAGTACACATGATACAAAACGTATTAAAACTGAACTGCAGGATGTCAGAAAGCTCAGATGCGCCGTAGGAATGCTGATGACACTTCCTGGTGTTCCATGCATATACTATGGTGATGAAGCAGGCTTGGAGGGAGAAAGGGATCCCTATAACAGGGGCACTTATCCCTGGAAAAGGGAAGATGTAGAAATCATGGATATTTATAGAGAAATGATTTCAATTCGAAAGTCTTCTAAAGCATTCTCGGAAGGCGAGTTTTATCCCATGTTCATCGGTGATGTTTTTGCCTACAGAAGAAATTTCGAGGAAGAATCATTTATCGTTATCGTTAATCCAAACGATGGAGAAAGAGAAGTTAACATATCTATTGGAGATTCGAAGGGAAACTTCTATAAGAAATTAGGTCCTTTTTCCTTTACGGTAGAAAAATTCAATTAATCATTACAATGCAGTAATCGACAGATTACTGCATGATTGTTTTATTTGGTGAACTAATTCATCAGAAGATGCAAATCTTTAAAATGAAGTTTATAATGATAAAGGGTATCCATTTATAACAAGTTACTTATTCCTTTAGGAGGTGTTTTAAATAGAAAGACGTAAAATTAGTTTAAAAGAATTATTCATGACTTTTTTCAGGATCAATGCTGTAACCTTCGGGGGAGGATACACAATAGTTCCGGTAATAAGGGATGAATTCATGAAAAAGAAAGGTTTAATAGATGAGGAAGAAATGCTGGATATAGTCGCTTTGGCCCAATCAGGCCCAGGTGCAATGGCAATATCATGTTCTTTGCTTACAGGTTACAGATTAAGAGGTGTAAAAGGTGCTGTAGTATCTTTAGTTGCATCCGTATTACCCTGTCTTATTATCATCAGTATTTTAGCTTATTTTTATCAGGCATTTTCCAATAATTTCTATGTAAAATCCGCTTTGATGGGAATGGCAGGGATGATCAGTTCCATCTTGATTGTAACTGTATACCAAATGGGAAAAAATGCATCGAAAAAGCACAAATATTATGCATTTACATTAATGGTTTTGGCCTTTATAGCTAGTTATATTTTTAAAATACATACCATATTGATTATCCTCACATTGGGATTAATCGGACTTTTCTCCTATGACATTCTGAATAAAACAGACAGGGGAGGTAAATAACATGATACTGCTTGAATTATTTTTAGTATTTGTTCAAATAGGTGCTTTAGCCTTTGGGGGTGGGTATGCAGTACTTCCCTTGATTCAAAAACTGGTTGTTGAAGACCGGGGGTGGCTTAGCACTGCCGAAATGACCGATCTTTTCGGTGAAAAGGCTGTGGCAATGGATAATTTGGTACCTGTTGCTCTTATAACCTTTGTCATAGGGTTTATAATTTCACTTAAATCCAAAACAGATGTCATACACAAAATAATAATAGGCGGAGTTATCGGAATAGTTTTAAACACCGCCATAACGAATTTTTTATAATTCTTCTGTAATAAAAGCATCAGTACGAACCTCGTCATACTGATGCTTTTTTATACAGATACTTTATCAAATTGATGTTTAATAATTTTTAGAATCCGGATCTGTTTATTCTGCTCCGCCTTTCCCTTTGTTCTTTTTTCCAGCGTTCTCTTTCTGCCTGAGACTTTAACATCATTCTTTTCTTTTCGATTTCTTGTCTTCTTTTCTTTGATTTTTTAAGTTTATTTGCAGTTCTTATAATCAAAATCACGAGAACGAGTGAAAGTATTCCAAGTAGAACTTTGACTAATGTTGAGTTTAATGGATTTTTGTTTTTCTCTTCTGTAACATAGGGCTTTACAACAACATCTGTAGATGCCATCAAAGGTATTTCTCCCACGGGCTTACCTTGAATTATTATCTCTGCATTCCCCATCTGTTGGTCTTTCTTTATTTCACCGGAGAGTTTAAGAGGAATAAAATTTATTCCGAATTCCGAAGTGGGTAATGAACTCTTAGGTTCAAAATAATAGAAATCTCTACCTGCAACCAATTCAAGTGGTTTGCCGCCTTCTACAGGCCATTCTGAGATTCTTGTTCCTGATGATATCAGCTTTATGGTTGAGTAATTTGTAAAAGCCCATTCTGAAAATCTTGTGGCATCGGAAAAGGAATCTGCTTCAGAAATTGAATCCCCTAAAGAAACAATTATAATGGTGTCATTTTCCTTTGCAATTGAAATGAAGTTGTTCATTCCTTCGTTTGGGTTCTTAAAACTGATTATTCCGCCTAAAGACTTGGAATAATAAAATTCAGAGTCCTCAGATACCATGAGATTTGTATTATCTACTTTTCTACCCTCAGGCACCATATTGTTCGGAATAAAGGTATAGCTGCCTTCTCCTGCCATTGAAATCAGATTTGGATTTCTTGCAAATTCTTTCATTATAAAAGCTGAATCTGAAACAGTGGTGAAATCTTCATCGGATGGATTAAGGACTGAAGTAATCTTTGTATTATTAAGTTTTAAATTGTCAATTTTCTTTTTAATCAACTCAACAAAATCTTTTTCAGAACCTGCTACATTTGCCATTACAGCCTTATAAGCATCTTTACTGTCACCTAAAAGAATTGCTTTGAAAAGTTCACTGAATTGAAGCCTTTCTCCTTTTTTAAGTCCCGTGGGACCGGCATTGCTCAATGACATTATATGAGTTGAGTTTTCAGGAGAATTCTCCGACACTAACATATAATCATCAGGAGATACTTTATCCGAAGCAACCATGGTAACTAATAAAGGAAGGACACTTGAAGTTTTAATTTTATCTTCAGGATTCACTGAATAAAGAGTCTTGCCTGTTCTTCCGTCCAAAATCATTACATTGGAAGCAAGAGATTTCTCAGGATCAGCCACAGGCTGGGCATAGACTGATTTATGACTGCCAAAAGCAGTCAAAAAAATTGAGAGTATTAATATATATTTAAAAAAAGAAAATTTTCTCTTCATTATTTCACCCCATCATTGAAATTATAACAAAAATAAGCCTTCATAACTACTTGTTTGAAGTCATTTAGAGGTTGAATAATCTAGTATAACAGATATTTTACTTAATCCGAGTTTATATTTAAACCAGGTTAATATTTAATAAGATACTTCAGGTTATTACTGACCTTAAATTTATTTATGAGTTTGGGTTGTAAAAATAAAGCTGTATTGATATTGTTTTGAATTTGTATCGATAGAGGAATTGAAATTCATTTGGAGTGATGATAATGAAACCAATAAAAGGACTATATAAACATACGAAAATATTTATCATTTTTTTAATGACAACATGTATCTTAGCTACACTATCTGGTTGTGCTATGCTTAGTGGAAATTCAATGGGTGCGGCAGAAAACGGAATAATTGAAATTACAACGGAGGGTATAATGAACGGTACTGATTCTGTCTCCGAAAACATCAATGGTGAAAATAAATACGGACCCGCTGATAAAGAAGTTGTAGATCATAATGAACCTGAAGAAGAACTAATGGTTTGTGAAATTAAAGGGGAGGTAAAGCATCCCGGGGTCTATGAATTAAAAGCCGGGAGCAGGGTCAATGATTTACTGACTGAAGCCGGAGGACTTAAGATATCAGGTTCACTGAAATATACCAATTTAGCCAGGAAGCTCATTGATGGGGAAGCCGTTTATATCCCAACTGAGGGAATTACAGAGGAAGAGTATCAAAAATTGAGTGCAATAGGTGGTAACCCGGAACCTTTGGAAACTAATGATAAAAGCACACAGGATAAATCCGGGGATAATAAAATCAATATTAATACTGCCAGTGCAAGTGAGCTGGAAACATTACCCGGAGTGGGACCTGTAACTGCGTCAAATATAATCAGTTACAGAGAAAAAAACGGTAACTTTAAGGTTATTGAGGATATTAAAAACGTGGACAGAATAGGGGATAAAACCTTTGAAAAACTAAAGGAACACATTAAGGTAAAATAAGGAAATATGTTCCATAAAAATGATAATCTCCGATTAATA
>DAINSS010000038.1:0-17908 GCA_036741195.1 Clostridiaceae bacterium
TCTGCCTGCCTTCTCCGTAACAGCTTGATAAATTGTTTTAAGATCAGCGGCAAATTGTAAGTCTATCTTCATAAGTTAAATGAGATTGTTTTGGCACGATAACCTCGAGTAGAGGAACCATTAAAAAAAGCATAGTTGTTTGCCGCAGTAAATTCCACTTTACGGCTTGTCAAAGTAAATTCCGGTCTAATGAAAACATGGGTGGAATTTACTTTGTCAAATGAAGGTCGCGTTGTAATTTTCCTAAGTAACCTTTCCTTAGTTGACAATTAGATTTATTGGCCATAAACTATTTTAAATTATCTAAGAGCTGGGATCCATTATTTTTGACCGTTTACCCACCAAAATATTATAGAACCATTTCTTTTTGCTCTTCGCATTATAGACTTCCTAAGGTTTATTGTTATGGCTTTTCTATACTGAATTTCTCCTTCCCTTTCATATATTTTTGCTTCAATTAATGCTTGTTTCTCTAAATTTAAGTTTTTCATTATATCACCTCAAGTATAATTATTTCAGAAAATAAATTTTCTAAACAATTTTTGGGAATTACTGTATTAAATCTCTTAGTTGAGGAATAAATTTATATCGATACAACAACTGGGAGGGCTCATCCAAAAGCCCCCGGGAAAACCGACCCTTGTTACGGTCGATGACAAACGAGAAGAATTAAACACTGCAATCAACGATTTTGATGGAGGAAATGAAAATGAATAACCCAATGAAAGTAATCACTGGACCCGATACCCGCTGGAGCTATGTCAACGCCTGGGAGCCAAAGTCCATTAATGGCGGCAATCCTAAATACAGCGTCTCTCTCATCATCCCAAAGACGGATGTTAAGACCGTCGAGAAGATCAAAGCCGCGATCCTTGCTGCCTACCAGGAGGGCGAGAGTAAGCTCAAAGGCAATGGCAAAACCGTTCCGGCTCTCGCATCCTTAAAGACCCCTCTGCGTGACGGTGATGCAGAGCGTCCGGATGATCCGGCTTATGCCAGTTCCTACTTCGTCAATGCCAATAACAGCTCCGCCCCAGGAATCGTAGATGCTTACAGACAGGTGATCCTGGAGCGCTCTGAAATCTACTCAGGAGTTTATGGCAGAGCAAGCATCAACTTCTATGCCTTCAACAGCAATGGCAATAAGGGCATTGCCTGCTCCTTAAATAACCTGCAAAAGATCCGGGACGGAGAACCACTTGGCGGCAAATCCAACGCTGAGGATGATTTCGCAACGGAAGTCGATGAGGATTTCCTGTCCTAACTTACAAAGGCGGTGGCTCTGCAGCTGCCGCCCATTCATCTATCAAATGAGAAAACATGGAAATAAAAACACTATCCCTGGATCTAGAGACCTTCAGTGATGTCGAACTAAAAAAGTCCGGAGTTTACCGGTATGTCCAATCCCCAGCCTTTGAGATCCTTCTCTTCGGCTATGCCGTCAATGGCGCCCCGGCTGTGGTCATAGACCTTGCGATGGGCGAGACGATCCCGGAGGAGCTTCTTGATGCATTGACGGATCCCAGGATCATCAAGTGGGGATTTAACAACAATTTTGAAAGGGTCTGTTTATCAGCCTGGCTTAGAAAGCACCGCCCAGATAAATTCAAATCCTACGGTAAACCAGATGACACCGTAGGAGAATACCTTGACCCCTCTTCCTGGCGGTGCAGCATGGTCTGGTCCGCCTACCTTGGGCTTCCGCTTTCCCTTGCCGGAGTTGGGGCCGTGCTGAATCTGAAAGACCAAAAGCTGAAAGAAGGTCAGGACCTTATTCGATACTTCTGCATGCCCTGTAAGCCCACTCAGACCAACGGCGGACGAACCCGTAACCTTCCCCAGCATGACATGGCCCGTTGGGAATCATTTAAGAAGTACAACCAGCGCGATGTCGAAACAGAAATGGCCATCCAAATGAGACTGGAGGGTTATCCCGTCCCTGAGTTTATATGGGATGAGTATCACCTGGATCAGGAGATCAATGACCGCGGGATCCTCCTGGATATGGATCTAGTGGAGAACGCCATCTCTTTAGATGAAATGACCCGCGAGAAGCTCACCAAAGCCATGCAGGATCTGACGAGTCTTGAAAACCCCAATAGCACCGCCCAGGTGAGGCAGTGGTTATCTGACCAGGGAACGGATACTGGTTCCCTGGGTAAAAAGAATGTCGCAGCACTGATCGAAACAGCTCCGGCACGGCAGCGTGAGGTATTGCAGCTCCGGCAGCAGCTCTCCAAAAGCAGCGTCAGAAAATACCATGCTATGAAAAACACTGTCTGCGCCGATGGCAGAGCCAGGGGGATGTTCTTCTTTTATGGAGCATCTCGATCTGGTCGCTGGGCAGGCCGGCATATCCAGCTCCAGAACCTTCCGCAGAATCACCTGCCCGATCTGGAGGACGCACGATCCCTTGTAAAACTCGGAAACTTCAACGCTCTTGAGCTTCTCTATGAGGATGTTCCGGACACCCTATCCCAGCTGATCCGTACCGCCTTCATCCCACGGCCGGGCTACAAGTTCATCGTCAGTGACTTCAGCGCCATTGAAGCAAGGGTACTCTCTTATCTTGCCGATGAAGAGTGGCGGCTTGAGGTTTTCGAAAATGGCGGAGATATCTACTGTGCTTCCGCATCCGCAATGTTTCATGTGCCGGTAGAAAAGCATGGCGTAAACAGTCATCTTCGCCAAAAAGGGAAAATAGCCGAACTCGCAAATGGTTATGGTGGATCGGTAGGTGCATTAAAGGCCATGGGTGCCCTTGAGATGGGACTTAAGGAAAATGAGCTCAAACCCCTGGTTGACTCATGGAGATCGGCTAATCCCAATATTACGAAGTTCTAGTGGGATGTGGACCGGGCTGCCAAAGAGGCTGTCAGCTTACGCTGCGAGAGCCAGACCCACGGAATCATCTTCACCTATAAAAAGGGAATGCTGTTTATTGGACTCCCCTCTGGGAGGTCACTGTCTTACGTGAAACCAAAGATCGAAATAAACCAATATGGGAATGAGTCTGTGACTTATGAGGGAACTGGTATTGCAAAGAAATGGGAGCGCATTGAAAGCTATGGTCCTAAGTTTGTCGAGAACATTGTCCAGGCCATCAGCCGGGACATTCTGGCGTTCGCTTTGAAGTCCCAGCGCCATTTATTCATCTGCGGTCATGTTCATGATGAGATCATCTTCGAATGCCCTGTAGATGTCTCTTTATCACAAGTCTGCCGTGAAATGGGAAAAACACCCCGGTGGATCTGTGACCTCAATCTCCGTGCTGATGGCTTTGAAACGAACTTCTATAAAAAAAATTAAGAAAAAGGCGGTACTGGTAAATCAGCACCGCCATTTCTTTATTCACCAAGGCTTGCCTTAATTGTTCCCATCAGTTTCTTAAATTGATACTCAAAACTGGACTGCGGGATTTCAAGGATCCTCGCGATCTCCCGCCTGGAGTGACCTTCCATGATCAGCTGGCAAACACGCAGACTCTTAGGATCCAGCTCATCCAACACCTTATACAGCTGTTCAAGAAGGATTTTGTCGGCCACGATATCCGAAACGTCAATCTCAGAGGTGTCAAGGACATGCTTTTTCTCTGTCAGTTCACCAAGTGTAAGAATGCTCCCTTCTTTGGTTCGATAACAGGTGGAGCAATCCTGCCTGCACCGTTTCAAGCCACCCCTCCCATCACTGACCTGGCAACGCTTCTGACGGTCATTTCTCTTATGCTCTGCCCAAGTTGGCCGTTTGTATGCCCTGTAGACCTCCTCAGTAACGGTGATTTCCTGTCCTTCGATTGTGATGTAGTATTCCATTTCTTTTCCTTTCCCTGAGAAAAGGACATGGAAAAGAAATAGAGCCCGTGCCTTTGAAGCACACCGATCCGCCACCTGAAAAAAGGGCATAAGGAAATAAGGGTACTTCATATTGCACCCATCACGGAGTCGTGATGGTCAATATTTGTTTCCCATGCCCTTATTGCAAATCAGGCTTGCGGTTTATTTTTTAGTAAGAGGTCCCTGTATCTATAAGCGATAGAAATTGGTATTTCGAACCCCCATTTGCCGAAATTATTTGTCCAGATATTTTGATACACTGAAATTCACTCAATAAAAATAGACAGCAGATAAAATACCATTTGGTATCTCACTGCCGTCTTGCGTTCTGGAGAGCATTCTATTAAGTTAAAGCAACATGTTTTTGACCTCCAGCGATCCCGATTCATTTACTTTAATGATGGTTTTACAAGGCCCCCTTACAATTACGATGGCTTGATTTTCCTCATCAATGAGGCACACAAGCTTATCTAAAAGGTTTCGTACTTCCTGTTCCCTATCCATATTCCCCCTCCCACATACTATTTTTTTACCATCGAATAGAACATACGTTCGATTCTTTGCCGTAAAATAATGGTATCAGTCCGATACCATTACTGTCAATTTCAACTTATAAGTTCCAAATCCAATGCCCAAGAGCGAATAAGGAGGACATGCCATGAACAATTTAGCTATTTTCATCAGAGAGCATCGAGAAAAAATAAATATTTCAAAGAGAAAACTCTCAGAACTATCTAATGTCAGTCATACTGAAATTCATCGACTGGAGAATGGACAGCGTAAGAATCCCTCTCCTCCACTTTTAAAGTCCATCGCCAACGCACTGAACGTAAGGTATGAGGAAATAATGGAGGCAGCCGGATACCTGGACACGACAAGTGAATCCACGGTCCATGCAGCCTGGTTACCATATCTTGAGGATCTTACACTTGATGAACTGAAGCAGGTCCAGACATTTATAGAGTTTCTGCAAACTAAACGGAAAAGCAAAAGTAAAGGTGGACTCATCAAATTGAATGACCCTGAGACGATCATGCGGCAAATTCATGATGACAATGAAATCCACTCCACCAACTAGAAACTTGATTAATGTTCATTAATCTTCTTAAAACGGAAGCTCATCATGAGGGTCTTCAATTTCTGGAGATAATTCCTTTGACTGTAAAACATAACTGGCAAATTCAAAGTTTGAATATAACGAATAATCAAAGTCATATCCAAGTATTTCTTTAACTGAACTTACAATTTTTGTGTTGTCTTTATAGCTTGCCGACCTGTCATATATCTGATTATTCTCATTTGAGACTTCGATAAGTCTAATAGCTTGCATATAGTTTACTCTGTCGAGAATTGGGAGGATTCCTTTATCAAAATTTGAATTTGCTCGATCATAACTATTGCTTTTTCCATAAAATTCTATCAAAAAATCTATCAATATCTTTTGTTCACCGATATCAATATAATGTTGGATCATTTGTTTTATTGCTTTAGACTCCAGTGTAAGATTCCTAACGGAATTTAAAAACCCTAAATGGTTTTCAGGGGTTGAGTAAACAAACCACGCTAATAGTTTAGCTGAATCATTACTTGTAATTATTTTTTCAACTTGTAACTGAACATCGTCGGTAAGTTCTTTAAATAAACTTGGAAATGATGATAAAAGAATTGTCAAATTCATAATGCATCTGTCATTATGCGAAACAGTAAATAATAGCCTATTCTCTTTAATGTATTTAATGGATTCTTTTTGAAAACCATGGATCAAGATTTTCAACGCTTTCCGATTAATATCTAAATTCCTCATGCATTGCTCATCATCTGGTGAGCAAAATGAGAATTTCCAAAAGGCTTTAATGGTTGCCAATTTCATCGAATCTGGCATTTTAGTATAGTATTTATTATTCAAATAAATTTCTAAAATGTCCTCAGCTTCAATAAAAATATCTTTTTTCGTTTCTAGATCATTGGTTAAAGTATCAATAATGCTTTTTAGAAAAATAGGTGGTTTTATGAGGATTCCATTTAGTATATTCTTTATATTAGCTACGGTGGTTTCCTTTGTTGGCGAAATAAGTTCATAATTTTCATTTAGTGCAGGATGAGCAGAAAAGTTGCGGTCTTCATATACGTGATTCAAAGCGGTATATGATACTGCGTCCAAAAGTTTTGTGTCACGTTTTATACTTTCGATAAACTCTTTTTCCCAACTTGATTTTGACTTTTTGTCAACTTGGTTGCGTGCTTTATCTACTTTAGAGAGAATTTCCGTTGCAATAGAATCATTATACATATCTTTAAGTTCTTTCAATTTTAGGAGCATATCACAAATTGCAACAGAATATAACATTACTGTTGCCGATCGATAATTACCAATTGCATATGAGCTCGTTACTTCTTTAAAATACTCTTTAGTTTCCGCAAAATAAATTTCATCGGTTTCTTGAAGATACATGGACAAATATGCCCCCCTTGAGATTTTTTATTTTCATATATTTTCAGTTCGCAATGAGTTCGTTATCCTGTTACAGGATTCCAAAATACTTATCGAAAAAGCTCGTTAACTTCTCAATGACACTTTGTTTTTTGGCAGCTCTTTTCCCTCCCCCACTAAACCGTGATACTGGAGGCAGGATCTTGTCGATGTCAGTCCCTGTTGTTTTGAGTGAGCCGTCCCGTAGAGCATTGGTGATGAAGCGGTTGGTCTCTTCGGGCTTTAATTTTTCCTCGCTGATCAGGGTTGCCTGATCCACCTCTTTCTGCTCACGGACAAATTTCCGCCAGTCCTGGTCCACATGGGTATCAGCATTGACGGTTTCAATGAAATGCTCGATGAGCTCTTTTTTACTGCGCAGCTGAAGGCTGGAGCCAATCGCCTTGTCGATGGAGACCAGAATGCTTTTATCCTCACAGTTCGATTCATGGTATTTGGCCACAAGCATTAGGATATAGTCGATATTGATTTCTACCTGCCGGATTAGTTCCAGTTCAAACTCAATGTCTTCATTGATCTTTTCTTTGTCCCCGTTTCCTGGTGGATTGAACTGCTGGTAGAGATCGATATAGACGCTTTGATAATCCTGAAAATCGCGATTTGAGAGGATCTCATTACCAGCGAAGTCATCAAATGAAGTGAGGATATTCTTTAGGCGAAGGATGGCGCCGTAAAGGCGAATGAAGTCCTTTTGGTTCCCTTCTCCGATGATGGGCAATTCCAGAGGGAAGCGGATCAACATATCCTTGATCAGCTCAGCATAACCAGGTTGATGTTTTCCTTTGTCCTCATAACCTTCATAGTAGTCATCATAACTCTTCAGCAGAACGATGCTTTCAGCATCCTCATCTCCGAACAAGGCGATGGCCTCGTCCGTTTCTTTCTGCAGATCCCGGAAACAGACGATATTTCCGAAAGTCTTCACGGAATTAAGAATACGATTCGTTCGAGAGAATGCCTGGATCAGGCCATGCTGTTTCAAGTTCTTATCTACCCATAGGGTATTTAAGGTAGTGGCATCAAATCCTGTCAGGAACATATTGACCACCACCAGCAGATCTACTTCACGGCCCTTCATACGCAGTGACAGATCCTTATAGTAGTTCTGGAACTTGTCTGAGCTGGTATCGTAATTCGTGTTGAAATCAACATTGTAATCTGCAATAGCTGATTCAAGAAAGTCCCGGGATGTCTGATCCAGTTTCTCATTTTCAAAACCTTCATCCGGGAATACATCTTCAGGGTCGGCTTCATTGGCACTGTAGCTGAAAATGGTGGCGACACTGAGTTTACGGTTTTGTTCTGCAAGCTGTCGTTTCAACTCGGTGTAATACATCTTAGCCATTGGAATAGATCCAACAGCCAATATGGAGTTGAACCCAGCCACCCGCTGTCCTTTCAAGGAATAGAAGCTGCTTCGCTTAGTCTTCTGGTCAAAATGCTCCAGAATATAAGAAACTACTTCCCGGACCCGCAGTGGATCCGCCAGCGCCTTTTCAGTGTCGATGGCCGAGACTTCCTTATCCTGGATACCTTCCTTCATCTTCACAGTATTGATATAGTCGATGCGGAAGGGCAGGACGTTCTGATCATTGATGGCATTGACGATGGTATAGGTGTGCAGTTTTTCACCAAAAGCCTGGGGTGTCGTCCTTAAATTAGGATTACCTCCACTGCCGGCATTAGCCGCAAATATTGGAGTTCCAGTGAACCCGAATAGATGATAGTGTTTAAAGGATTTGACGATCTTACTGTGCATATCGCCAAACTGAGAACGGTGGCACTCATCAAAGATGATGACTACTTGCTTTTTAAAGACCTGGTGCCCTTTATTCTTGGTGATGAACACATCCAGCTTCTGGATGGTGGTGATGATGATATGCGCGGAAGGATCCTCCAATTGCTTTTGCAGTATCTTGGTCGAGGTATTACTGTTGGCTGCACCCTTTTGGAAACGGTCATACTCTTTCATGGTCTGGTAGTCCAGATCCTTGCGATCCACGACAAACAGAACTTTATCGATGTATTGTAAAGAAGACGCCAGTTGTGCCGTCTTGAAAGAAGTTAGGGTTTTTCCGCTGCCCGTTGTATGCCAAATGTACCCACCAGCATCCAGCGTCCCGGTCTTCTTATAGTTATGGGAGATCTCGATGCGTGAGAGGATCCGTTCCGTGGCTGCAATTTGATATGGGCGCATGACCAAGAGGGAAGCCTCTGATGTGAAGACACAATATTTCGTCAGGACATTTAAGAGAGTATGTTTGGCCAAAAACGTCTTCGTGAAATCAACCAGCTCCGCAATCGGCTTATTACTGGCATCGGCCCAGTAGGAAGTAAATTCAAAACTGTTGCTGGTCTTCTTGCTCTTTTTACGCTCCCCTTCCCCTGATTCTTTGATGTGGCTTGATCGGGTGGTGTTGGAGTAGTACTTGGTATGCGTGCCATTGGAGATGACAAAAATCTGGACGTACTCAAACAAGCCGCTGGCTGCCCAGAAGCTGTCACGCTGATAGCGTTTAATTTGATTGAAGGCCTCACGAATGGCAACACCCCGGCGCTTGAGCTCGACATGGACTAAAGGCAGACCATTAACCAGGATCGTAACATCATAGCGGGAGTAATAGGAGCCCGATGACTCCTCGTATTGATTGATGACTTGTAGCCGGTTATTGTGGATGTTCCTCTTATCCAAAAGGTAGATATTCTTCGTTGATCCATCATCTCGGCGCAGGATCTGCACATGATCCGTCTGGATCTTGCGCGTCTTTTCCATGATCCCTTCATTGCTGCTTGCTATGCATTCGGCAAAGAAGCGATCCCATTCTCCATCCGAAAAGACATACCCATTCAAAAGCTCCAGCTGAGTCCGAAGATTGATCACCAGAGAAGCTTCATCAATAATCCTCAGATACTCATACCCTTGAGACTGCAGGATCCGAATAAACTCTCGCTCCAACTCCGCCTCACTCTGATAAGAGCCGGAATTACGATATTCCGCTATATATTCAGACACAACAGTGGCTTCACTGGTTGAAACCACAATGTTGTATTGACTCATGCCTTCGCCTCCTTAAAGGTCAGTAGCTGATCTCGGTAATATTCATACTGCTTACGCCGAGCTTCGATTTCCGCAGGAATTCCTGTGGCAATATCATTCACCAACGAATCAAAGTGATCAAGAATAGTTACAATCCGTTCTTGTTTATCTTTAGATGGAACAGGAAGTTCAAGAGATTTTACAATATCCGCGTTTAGGTTTTGTACAGTACCATTAGATGCCCGTTGAGCCATTGTCTTTTGAATTACGCTTGAATTAAGTAAATGGTATAAAAAATCAGAAGTATAATTTTTTTCAAAGCCACTTATTGATAGCCACCCATCATGGATACACCCTTCGGTTTTCATTATATATGGTCGTCCAAAACTCATGGAATTGGATAATACAAAGTCTCCTGGACGCACAAATCGAGATTTTTTTGCGCCTTCTGGTGTGATTTTATCCTTTGTAGTAGTTATGTACTTACTTCCAGTACTGACATCTCCAATTTTTATCCAGTTGATACCATTTTTATCATTGGTAATGAAGTTCTGAATGGGTCTAGGCGATGCACCACGGACTATCGTTGCAATCTCTCCAAACTGCTTAATTTCACAGTTATTCAGGGTTAATAGTTCATCTCTATAATACTCATACTGCTTTTTCCGCGCTGTAAGCTCCGCTGTAAGCTCCGCTGTAAGCTCCGCTGTAAGCTCCGCTGTAAGCTCCGTGAAATTGTCCAGGATACTGACAATTTCACGCTGCACTGGCAGCGGAGGGAGGGGGATTTTGAACTTTTCTAACATTGGCACAGTCAGTGACGGAATTCCAGTTGTTACGCCACTAATCCCAGCAACATCTAATGCGTAGTTCAGATACTTTGTAGTTACCTTGCTTTCGTCGGAAATCAAAGTAATCAAACGGACTATTGGGGTAAATTTGCCTGCCCTTACTGAATGGTATCCAATAGTGCCTCTTGCTGAAATTGTCACAGCCTCTTTTTCAATTTTGTAGCTATCTGTAAAACCATATAAAGCCCCTTCTTCTGTTCCGTTTGAATAAATCGGATAGGGATATTCTTCAGTTGGGACTTTCTGCCCTTTAATATACTTTTCGGGCAAATCTCCACCGGCTGATATTTGTGCAACACCCTTCAATTCAATATATTCCACCCCATCCGGACAAAGTCCAGCAATCAATTCATCTAATCTGCTCATGCATCAACCTCGATTTCCGCAATGATTTTTGCGATCTCATCCCTTAGGAGTTGTTCTCTGGCTACAATTGCTTCAATCTCTTCATTCAGGACTTTGATGTCAATAACTTCCCGAGTATCTTTTTGTTCCACATAAGTGGAAACGGAGAGGTTGTAGTCCTGGGCAGCGATTTCTGAATTTTGAATAACAACTGCGAAGTGATCATGATCCTTTCGGTTGGTATAGGCTTCGATGATGGTATCCATGTTCTTCTGGGTGAGTTTATTGCTGTTGGTGACTTTGATGCACTCTTTGGATGCATCGATGAAGAGTGTGCTGTTCTCTGATTTAGATTTCTTCAGAACCATGATGCAGGTCGCGATGGTTGTGCCAAAAAAGAGGTTGTCCGGGAGCTGGATCACGCAGTCAACGTAGTTGTTATCAATGAGGTACTTGCGGATTTTCTGCTCAGCTCCACCTCGGTACATAACCCCTGGAAAGCAGACGATTGCTGCGGTACCGTTAGTAGAAAGCCAGGACAGGGAGTGCAGGACAAAGGCCAAGTCTGCCTTGGATTTGGGTGCCAAAACGCCAGCGGGAGAAAACCTGGGATCGTTGATCATCAGGGGATTGGCATCGCCATCCCATTTGATGGAATAGGGAGGATTGGAGACGATGGCTTCAAAGGGTTCATCATCCCAATGGAGAGGATCAGTCAGGGTGTCCCCATGCCCGATGTCGAACTTGTCAAAATCAATGTCATGGAGGAACATGTTGATCCGGCAAAGGTTGTAGGTGGTGATGTTGATTTCCTGACCATAGAATCCCTGACGGACATTCTCTTTACCAAGGATTTTGGCAAATTTCAAAAGTAGCGAGCCAGAACCGCAGGCTGGATCTATGTTCATACCGAGTTTAATACAACGCAATAAGCGGTTTCCGCATCTTTGTCGAATGACATCGATGTAGAAACCGCTTGATTCAAGGCTTTTTCAACTAGAGGTTTACAGTGAAATATTTCTCTTTTCTCTGTTTATAGACTATACGAGATCATCTGTCTAACAAGGGTTGCTGAAATAGCATATTTGCACCCGCTATTGATCCACGATGAGAAATAATTAAAAGATATAGGCAAAATTAAAAGATTTTACTTTAACGATCAAGTGAGCACGTAAGATAGTGTTCCAGACTTGGTCTCTTTCTGGTTATTGCTGAAGAATGACATCAGTCAAATTAATGAAAAAGAAAGAAGCTGCTAAAAAGCAGCTCCTTTTTCATATCCAGATTAAAGCATATCCAGGGGAATCTTCTTCCTTGGCGTCGGGAAGTGGGATTCAAGAATCGCCAGATCTTCCGGGGTCAAGGTTACCTTCAAGGTCTCGGCGTTCTCCTCAGCATGTTCCGGTGAAGATGCCTTTGGAATGGGACAGACCATATCCTGAGCCAGAAGAAACGAAAGCATCAGCTGCTCAGAGGTGACTCCGTGCTTTGAAGCAAGGTCTCTTACTGCTGGATCTCCGGCGATCTTTCTCCGGGAAGAAAGATCGTGGGCCATGGGGCAATAGGCCATGACAGCGATTCCTTGGGACTTTAGAAGCGGGAGAAGGTCATACTCTATCCCCCGGGAACCCAGATGATAGAGGACCTGATTCACCCGGCACTGATCCCCGTGGGGCACAGCCAGAAGCTCCTCCATATCGTCGGTGTCGAAGTTGGACACCCCCCAGTTCCTGATGAGACCTTTTGCCTTGAGCTCCTCCATGCATTCAACGGTTTCTCTTAGGGGGACTCGTCCACGCCAATGGAGGAGATACAGGTCCAGGTATTCTGTGCCTAGTCTCTCCAGACTCTTCCGGCAGGAGTCAAAGATGTTCTTACGACCGGCATTATGAGGGTAGACCTTGGACACGAGGAAAAGATCCTCTCGTCTGTATCCCTTGATGGCTTCACCCACCAGCTCCTCGGACAGTCCTTCACCGTACATCTCCGCAGTGTCGATGAGCGTCATGCCCAGGTCGATGCCCTGGCGAAGCGCTCTGATCTCCTCGGAGCGCCGGCTGCTTCGCTCACCCATATACCAGGTGCCTTGTCCCAGCTTCGGCATAAGTGTGCCATCCTTAAGTTCTATTGCTTTTTCCATTGTAAAACCTCCCTGTCTGTTATGATTCACTCCAGGACAGAATTCTGCCCAGGTTCTTTCTCATGCTTCTGTGGTCTGGCCTCACGGGTACTTCATCTGTGAAGATCTCGTCAGTCGTGAAGATACAGCGTCACGGTGACGGTTTCTCCTGGCCCCTTGCCGATGGCATCCCGGATGCTCTTGTTAATGGATATGATCTTATCCTCGTTCTTTCTGGGCGCAAGATTGATGCCCTCTATCCTGTGGTCGTCGATGGTCCCTGATACCTTCATATAGCCCCATCTTCCCTCGATATGGGCGGTATCCGGAATTCTGATGTGATAGGTCCAGGCGCCGAAGCCTCTCTTGTACTCCAGGACCAGTTTCAGATTGTCCACGATCATTCTCATGGTGATTCCCTCGCTTTTTGGGGTTGATTCTGATTCTATCGAGTTAATTTAAGTAGATAGTATCATTATAGTATAAAATCCCGCTCATGGGTGATGGTTATGCTCATTAATCCATGATCAAGCACCTCACTTCAAGGAGAGGCAGGACCGAAGACGCAATAAGCTCTGTAAGTCATCCCGTTTGGTTTATTCGAAGAGTCCTGTCTATGTTCGTACCGAGTTTGATACAAAGAAAAAGAGCCTTCTCCAGGTGATATAGCCTGGAAAAGGCTCAAAATAAAGGCGTTAGGAGATTATCTGCTAACTACAGGTGCCTTTATTATTGCAGATGATTTCATTTCAATAAAGATTTTTTTGTTGTATAAACGCAATGCACACACCAATGATTCTTCGTGTGAAATAATTAAATTGTATAGCTAAATTAAAAAGTTAACTACCACCACTTTTCTCACCAAGTGCGACTCTCAGTTTTTCATTTAGGACGGAGCGGTTTTTCTTTTTCAATTCACATTCCCAAATACGAATAACCTTCCAACCACGACTCTCAAATTTCTTTGTTATAGCTAAATCTCGTTCAATATTGCCGCCAATTTTCTTTGTCCAGAAATCTTGGTTTTCCTTTGGCTGCGTGTTACGGCAATTGTGTCCATGCCAGAAACATCCGTCTACAAATACTGCTACATGCTTCGATAAAAAAACAAAGTCTGGATGCCCGGCAACAGAATATCCACGCCGCCAACCTTTAATTCCTTGTTCACGGAATACCTCAATAAGTCGCAACTCTGTAGATTTATTTCCCTTCGATTTTACGCTCCGCATTACGGCGGAGCGTTTTACCTGTGTGTACACATCCGCCATAGTTAACACCTCACATTAGTTCGCATTCAGACTTCAACTTGAACTAAGGCAGTACATGCTCAAAAGCAGATGCAAATTCTGCCATTTTGTTCTGTTGGTTGTAGAATGGAAATCCCCAGACATGATAAACAGTGTCATCCACAAAGGTTTTCTTAGGAATACCACGTGTCTCAATTTGCAATAAAAAATCTTCTTTCCATTTGTCCTGCGCAATAAGATGATTGCCTTTCGGCTCGACGAAAATCTGATATTGCTCATAACCAGTTGTCTTCTTTTTACGCAAAAACATTAAATAATCCGGCTCGAATCGTTCACCACCATCGAAGGAGTAGAGGACAAGCTGCCGTTCGTTTCGCACCAGATAGACCTTATCATATTCAAGTTTAAGTTGCGCAACATATGAGGCAAAGTGAGCAACAAACGATTTTTCTTCAGTCGTACCGAAGTTATCATTGAATACAAACCAATCTGCAGTACTAAGGTCTATTTTCCATTCTGGACGAATTGTTGCAGCATTCTGAGAAACACCTTCGCCTTCGCCATGTGGATCAGTGATATGGAGTGTCTTGCTGCGGAATACCTCGCTGAATTTCCTATCCGTAAAGTCGGTCGTACCTTCGTAGGTTTCTTTGATAGTCGATATCTCGGCTCCTATTTTTGTCAGTACTTTCAAACACGCTAAAAAGTAAGTATTTGCCGATGGTATCTCGTCCCGGTTCTCGATAAGCATTTTTATGCCACCTAGATATGCGGTGTCCGTTATAAATTCCCTTAATGATTTCAGATTTGGGAAGTATCCTCTAAGTATACTAAATTTAAAGACATCAATTCTACGTAAGGCGCTATGGACAAGTGAATAATTGTATTCAGCAACTTTCCCAATTGTCGTTCTGTATTGGTATGTCTTTACAGTTGTGTTGGTATGTGCGTTCATCATCATAGTGTCCATTGCTGTTTTTCCTGTATTTATTGTTACATAATATTCTTTGTCGCGAACGGAAGGCAACAACTCTACAATAGCTTTACGACTCTTCACCTCACGCTTATTCAAAAACACTATGCCTGTCTTGTATATTTCATCAGCTTTGAAATCATCCTTGAGTATATAGCGCACTTCGGTCTGGCTCTCTGGCATTATACCCGTAGCAATCAATGCTTTATTCAGCTCATCGATATAGCGACTGTCATATTGGCAATGATAATACAACTCTTCGCATACACGGAGTGGATTTTCCACGTCACCGTCATATTTTCGTTTGTACTTCTCATCGTCATCATCAATGGCAAACGGGCAGTACCTTGCACCACGTCCAATTAGTTGGGCTTCTGCAATAGTCCCCGCTCCTGGTTTTCCTTTAGAAGCATCACGAGTTTCATAAAGGCGTACAATATCAAATAGGTTTAGAACGTCCCATCCCTCATCTAGTTTCTTAACTTCGAAAATAGCTCGATATGGGTTATCTCTACTTTCGAGAGAATTGAGTATTATCTGACGTTCATTTGCTTCCTTATCGTCGTTGACCGAGATACAATGGTCAGCTTTAAATTCCTCACGTAACTCCTGCGCCAATTCATCAAAGTCAATGTTTTTGGAAGCAAAGTAATCCGCCATACGTTTCACTTCAGCAAGAGGTGAGTTTAATACAATACTCTCCAATGTACTACCCGAGAGCGTCCGAACCATCTCATGAAAATACCTTTCAAAGTCCTTGCTTTCGGCTATGGTTTTTGCTTTGAATAAGATAACTGGCTTAATGTACATCCTGTGATCTTGAAAAACTTTCAAGCGGTATTGACTGAACATGAGAGCCTGCAGTGCACGATCGGCATATGTGATATCGGCTCTTATAGCCCGTACTTGCTTCGAATACTTTTCTTCGCGAAATTTGCGAAGAGGGTAGTCGAATATAATT
The DNA here is from genome assembly GCA_036741195.1 of Clostridiaceae bacterium. Taxonomy (GTDB): domain Bacteria; phylum Bacillota; class Clostridia; order Clostridiales; family Clostridiaceae; genus JG1575. Next base: position 15,858 of record DAINSS010000038.1, read on the forward strand.
TTATTCTCGTATTCGCTTAGAATGAACGGATTCTGCAAATCGCAGGTCGCTGTGAATTCTAAAAGTATATTATTGCGATTAGCATTGAAGATGCGGTTTACAGTCGTTTCCCAGCTGACTCGCAAATCTTCCTCAGATTTGTCGACTTTACCCTTTCGCGTGTCCACATTGAGATGATGTGCTTCATCCGCAATTAAAACTGTCTTTTGTTCTGCAAAGTCATCGAACGATGGGGCATTTTCCTTTGCGAACCACATATCTGAGTGTAGTCCCTGAGTTGTAGTGAAACAGATATTTATTGAATCAGGATTCACACCTTGAAAATTTGTCACCTCGTTTATTTTGACTGTTTCTCCACCGATGGTTATTTCTTCTGCAAATAAATATTTTGCTGAAGCGACATTAAGGAAATTGTCCTTAGTCTTTTGTACAATGTTATCAAGATTTACGAAAAATAAGAAATTCCGATATCCACGCTCATAGAGATATAAAATAAGCCCTGCCATAATGAGCGTCTTACCACTTCCGGTTGCCATGTGAAAAAGCGATTGTGTTGGGTGTGGACATTTTTCGCTTTCGTAAAAAGTAATAAAGTGCCGAAAAGCCTCTATCTGGTAAGGGCGCAATTCGAATGTTTGATTGAGGTTCTCAGCAATATACTCGGGCATTTGCTTATATGAAATCGGTGAATAATCTCGAATTGAGTCTATTTGCTGAAAAAGGAACATTACTTATCCTCCAATCCATAGAAACTCCGTGTGAAAGCTTTGTCTGTGTCGCTTATAGCGTATTCCTCATCATCAATGTCATACAGATTAACGTAGAGCATGTTTTTATCGAGCAACTCCAAAAGTAAGCGTTTCTTATCTTCGATCGACAAAGCCTCAAAGTCAGCGGCAGCTCCTGCAATCATGGCAGGATTCACTTTACTACTGATAAAACCACTGTTTAATACAGATTCCAATAAGGTAGTAAGGTCAGCATCACTCTTTGCTGTTAGAATTTCATCTATGTACTTCTGATTACACTTAGCAAGTTCGCAATAGACGAATGAACCACCTCCATGCCAATTAACATTCGTTGAAACTCCACCTTGCTCATTGGCAATTACTTTTTTTAGTCTCGGAATAGCAAAGGTTGTTATATAGTCCATTTGTTCAATGCCAATGTAACGTAGACCCTTCTTATGTGCTACGGCGCATGTGGTACCAGAGCCCAAAAAGAAGTCCAACACTAAGTCTCCAGGCTCAGTAGCTAGATCAAAGATATAATTTATAAGCAACTCGGGCTTTGGTGTTGCAAATAGGCTGGTTACAGGAATGTCGGGAAACAAGTTCTTAAGTTCATATTTTGCTTTTCTGGTATGCCCTGTTGTGTCAAAGTTTGTCCATAACGTTGAAGGTGGTAGCCCCTCCATTTCATTTAAATATGACCGCCTAATTACCCTTGTCTGATCTTCCGAGAATCTTAATTCACCAGTTGAAAATTTCTCATCCATTGTCTCTTTTGACCATCTCCACCCATTCGGTGGATGTTTAATGATGTTCCCGTTCGGTGCGGTAATGTTGAATTGCAGATTTGGACGCAAACCTGGATTATTTACAGGGTTACCGTCAAACCATGCTCCACGAGGGTCATTATCAGGATTATTAAAATGTTTACGTTTTTCAGGATCATTTAAAAATTTCGGTTTCCATCCAGGTCTCTTCGAGTATACAAGGATATGGTTTGTGTCTATTGAGAAAGTCAGGGCGTTATTATTGCTATTGTCCGAATGTCTCCACTCGACCTCAGTCACAAAGCATTCACGGGTAAATATGTCATCACAAAGGACTTTAAGATAGTGCGATTCCACATCATCTAATGTAATCCAAATGCTACCGTCATTTGACAACAGGCGTCTTGCTATTTCAAGTCGATTTTTCATGAATACTAACCATGTCGCATGGTTAAATCTGTCATTGTAGTTGAAGCCATCCCCCCCTGTATTATAAGGTGGATCTATGTTCATACCGAGTTTAATACAACGCAATAAGCGGTTTCCGCATCTT
>DAINSS010000039.1:0-2996 GCA_036741195.1 Clostridiaceae bacterium
TTTGATTTTATCATAGAAGACCTTTTGTATTTACAGAAAAACTTTCACTCTCTCTCTATTTTAAATTGTTTTTTTCTTAAACTTCCAGATTTTATAAATAGTAACAGACAGTATTATACAAAAAGATGACAAACCGGCTTAGGAGTATTAATTGTCACTTCACTAAAGCCGGTTTGTCTTTAATAATTTCTATATAGTTTACTTTTTATTACCCTTCTAGATTTGAAATGAAATCTGAGAGCTTATCCAAGAACTCTTCTTCTCCATCGCCATTAACAATTAATGTGATATCTGAGCCCTTTCTCATACCAAGTGACATTATGGATATAATGCTTTTCAGATTGCCAGTTTTTCCGTTTGCTATAACCTCTACTGATCCTTTGTAGTTCTTTACGAAATTAACTACAGCTGCAGCAGGTCTTGCATGCAATCCAGATTCATTTACCACTGTTACTTTCTTTTCTACCATTATGTTAATGCTCCTTATATATCGAATATTGCTGAATGTTATTTTTAATCAATCCAACATTCCAATGAATAGAATATATTATTAATTTCAGTAATTCAACTGGGAAAATCGGTAAATAAATCAATAAAATCGCATTAAACCGTTCACATCACAAAGTTACGCAAAATAGCTCATCTGAAAGAGATCCGATTACTCTGCCTAGTTCAACTTTCACGATCCACTCAAATGGAATTCCCTCTTCCCCAAGATAAGCTCCTAAAATATTGCCTGTAATCATTCCTGTCGTATCCGAATCTCCGTCATGATTAACTGCTGTAATTAAAGCCCTTTTAAATTCATCTTGATATCTTAAAGAACAATATAGTCCAATTGATATAGCTTCTTCTGCTACCCAACCACCACCTAAAATCTTTAAAGCTTCTGGGTCTGATATGTCAAAACTTAAGGCCAACCTCTTAGCTTTTTCCATGGCTTTAATTGTTTCATCTGAATCAGTTTGCATCATTAACAGCTCTATTGCTTTGTTCATCGAGTTCTCTATGGTATTTCCTTGCAGAATTGAGCTTATTATGGCTGCCAATGCCCCTGCCGCTAAATATCCGGTGGGATGTGAGTGGGTTATTGACCCGGCTTCTATTCCTAATCTAAATGCTTTCTCAACATCATCGCAATAATAGAGTCCGATGGGAGCAGTTCTCATTAGGGCTCCGTTTCCCTTAGAATCATTTAACCTTGTATTTCTCCCACCCATTTTCCCGGAGATAAGCGAGGATAAACAGGTTCTGCCGGGACTGCGCCGGTTTATGAGTTCTTTTTGTTCTATTAAGCTTCCTGTCATCAATCTTTCATCTATGGTGTAACCTTGTGTATATACCCATCTTAAATATGACTCATATATGGAGGTTTTCTGAGCTTTCTTATTCTTTTCGCTGTTCATTAATCCTTCTAAGGTAAACAGCATCATTTGAGTGTCGTCTGATATTAATGCCTTGCCTTCAGTGTTTAATGCTAGGTCAGTAATACCATTTTCTCCATATATTCTTTTGATTTCTTTTAAGGACTTAAACTCCACTTCATAGCCCAATGCATCACCAATGGCACCGCCAAGCAGACATCCTCTGAAATTTTCTCTTGTGAATTTATTCATAGTGCATCAAATATCCTCCAATTAGATATTATCAAGTTGCGAGGACAGATGTTCGAATCTTTGTTTGCCTCAGATTAACCTATGGGATTATTACATTTTATAAAAGTTATTTAGAAACACCATGTTATTAACTGTAATTGCCCCTCTCCAGTCTCTTAAGGAGTCATTTGGCACAGGTTCATTACCCCACGTCCAATTAATATCCCAGTATCCCTCATCCTTGAAGCTCTTCAGTAGATAACTGCAGTAGTAATCACATATTTCTTTTAAATCTTTATAAAACAAACTCTCTATGGAATTGATATAGTAATTAGGTCCGGTAAAATAATTTGCCTCTGTATATTTGTCTTTATCCATCTCGATATATTTAGGTACTTTGTTTCTAATGTATTCTTTGAATGAATCAGGTAATAAATCACCTTTGCCGCTAACTTCAAGATCATCCAGCATACATAAGAAATTACTCAATTCATGGACTCCTATTTCAAAACCCGGGTTGTTAACGGTCTGAATTATTTCTCCTAACAATTTTAAAGCTTTCTCATATATCATCGATTTAGGGTTTCCAAACCTTAGGATAAAGCCAATAAATTCAGCTGTCGGATTATATTGCATAAACCCATTATCGGCAGAGTATCCCCACCATGGAGCATGAGGGTATTCACTGACTCTTGGGTTTACAGTCGTCCAAAGCTTTCCGTTGAATTCAGGAGTTTGTTCTAAATACTTAATTATGTTTTTTATTATACAGATGGACATAACCGGAAAGCCCAGTTCCCTTAGCATGGTTATCGCTGTCCAAGTACCTATGGGTGTAGATTCCGGGGTTTGTATATCTGCCTCAAGTCTGTTCCCGTAAGCCTCCGTCTGTATTTTGATATGCAAGAAGTGCTTTTATAACTTCATTTGGATCTCCGAGATGAAAATGGTAGTTCCACCTTGCCACATCCAAATATCTGGCATTTCTGTATATATATCTTTCAGCTTTCTCAAATATTACTTTTAAGACTGAATTCATGTTAATCCTTCTTCCTTATCTACTTCGCAACTTTAAATTCAAACTGCGTTGTTATTCTTTGAAATATTTTTTCTAGTAGTATGTTATACCTATAGTCTTTTCAACCTTTGAAATAAATACCTCACCCTTACCGCTCATTAAAATATCATCGTTGGAATTAATTAATCCAACTAAAGATTTAGCCTTACTGCCGGTAGTTATCATAAGAACTGTTTCTTTTTCTTCTATAAATCCATTTGATTTCAATTCTTCATTTTTATCTCTTTTTTTGAATGGATGAGAATAACTGTAGGACGGGATAATTGTTGCACCTCTTATTTCAGCTTTAGTAGAAACTACTATGATGTCCTCTGCATAGCCTT
>DAINSS010000039.1:3034-16765 GCA_036741195.1 Clostridiaceae bacterium
AATTTAGATTCTGCTTTAAATCACCATTTCGTATTGTAAATGCAATACCGCTGTTTGGCTCAATTATATGCATCTCGGTAATTAAATCTGAAATTATGTTTTCTGAATCAACTTTCGTACAAAGTATTACAATTACCTCTTTTCTCATATCCACTGCACCTGATGATTTCGATACTGCTTTTTTTACGGTACCCAAACCTATTTGAGATTTCAGGTCCAAATACTTGTACCAGGATGCTATGGTATGCACTCTTGTGCCGGAGAAATAGTTTGCGATAACTGTCAGTATTATTAATTCATCATTGTTGTCCGGCATCTCTGCCATTTGGTCTTTACTCTCGGTGTTACTTATTAAACTGGTCATGTTACTTCTCCTCTCACAATCTAATGGTTGATATAACAATAATCTTACTTCTTATACCATTCTATCAACTGATTTGACTTATATACCAATATCCCAAAATATTAAAATATTTATACAAAAAAAAGCATATCTGCACGAACAGCTTATTTTACTGATATAATCAAAGATATAACCCCTACTAACGAGACTATTGCAGGTGAATTAATATGGATAAAAGATTAAAAGAAATAAAAAAGGCCAGAAGAGAGATAATGCTCAAAAAAAGAGAAGATTTCTATAAAACTTCTCCTGACCTTCATTCTAAGTATTCCCAAAAAATAATGGAAACTTTAAAGGGAACTGCTGAATATAAAAATGCTAGTACGGTTATGTGCTTTGTTTCCTTTGGTGATGAAGTTATCACCCACGAATTTATTAAAGATATGATCAAACATGGTAAAAGAGTATGTGTTCCTTATATAATCAAAGGTAAAAAAATAATGGTACCGTCTCAAATAACCGATTTTGATAAAGATTTGAAACCCGGATATTATAATATACTTGCTCCAACAGAAGAATCATTAAATATCATACCCGGTGATTCCGTTGATTTAATCGTAACTCCCGGAGTTATTTTTGATAAAAAGGGTTATAGAATTGGATATGGAGCAGGATTCTATGACAAATTCTTTGCCTCATTAACCAAAGAAGTTCCTAAGATTGCAATTGCTTTCTCCCTTCAACAGGCCATAGACGTTCCAAAGGATGAATATGATATTCCGGTAGATAAGCTTATTACCGAAAAAGGCATAACATATTTTAATTCCGGTTCAAACGATAATTAATAGTAGATTTCCTCAAGAATAGATAAAAGGATTCGGGAAACCCCGAATCCTTTTATTTATTCTTCCTCTTCATGCTCTATAAACATGAATTCTTCATATTCTGCTTCGTCCATTGTAATTATGTCATCCATCGATACTCTTCTAAGTTTATCTCTGAATCTGATATCTTTTAAGGCTGATTCTATCGCCTCTAATTGTGAAATATAAGAATCTGTCTTTTCAAACTGATGAATCTCAATCCACTCCGTAGTATCACTGAATCTTCTTAAAAATCTTACATTCCCTCCGAGTTCATTAAGATAAATCTCCTTGGCTTCTTCCATTAGATCTAAGAACTCTTCTTTACTTTCCGGCTTGATTGAATAGGTCGTTACTCTTGTAAACATAAAAACTCCTTAATAAATTTAAAATAATTTTTTAAACTCTTGATATTATTTTAACACGTGTTATACTTAAGTTAGTAATATTATCACTTTTTTTCATAGTATTACCAACTCCTTAATATAACCCGTTTTTCGGCAATATACTTATGTGTATTGCCATTTTTTTCTGAAATTTACGGTGCTACAACGGACTCGGTACCGTTTATATCGGTTATCCGGTATTTCATTATGAACTTCTGCTCAGAGCCCATAATATCTACATTTATTGTAATTTCTATATTTTTTAACAATTTGTCATCTTTGTTAAATTTTATCACTGTTTTGTTGCTTTTAGCTTTTACCTCACCCAACACTGACTTTAGAATTTCAGGTACTGCTTCGTTTATCATTCCGTCAATTTTATCATTTGGTATCAGATTATCTTTTGAGAGTATAAATTCACTCGATGTTTCTGATTGCTCAAAAACTGATAATGCTCCAATCACCTTTACTGCTGTGTTCATGTCAAAATCCATAGTTTCTATTATGTTATAAATCTTTTCATAGGGAAATTTAAGAGCTTGAGGTAATGTACCTTCAGTCCATGTATTTAGAAAATCCGGTGTCTTGTAATAATCCTTTGAGTCAACTCTTTTAGTATCAACAGGTATTCTAAATCCGAGAATACCGATTAATGAGCTTACTTCTTCTTCGTATTCAGGATTAAAGGTTATTTTACCGTTAAATGTCGAAGTATATTTAAGTGCCCCTTCTCCGAACTCATGACTTCCCTCGAAATTCACGGACTTAGCTTCTTTGTAAAAGTCTATCGATTTATAAGTATATTCATACCTGGAGTTCTTATACCAAAAGTTATAAGCAACTATTCCGCCGATTACCACTAGTAGTATTAATGCTAATAGTATTGATATCCCGATTTTAATGCCCTTTTTCATTTGATTCTCATAAAATACAACTTTTAATTGGATTTAAGCAGTGCAACAACCTCAACATTGGCTGAATAAGTGCGATCAGCAGCATTTATAGTAACCTCGGGAACATAAATTCCACTGGAAATAAATTCTAACTTTAGCTTTTCAGCTGCTTCAGTGGTTAGGTCTACCAGAGATCCATGTATATCTAATAATTCAACTGCAATAATATCAACATCATAAGCAGTGTCTCCTGCTTCATTTGCCAGGGAAAGCTCACTGGTTGCACCTACAATGTAACCATTGGCACCTTCTAAACTAATGGAGTAAGTATACTGCTCGGATAAGGTAACAGAGTACGTATTTCCTGTAATAGATGCCTTGGTCTCTGCACCGGTAATTGTATTGGTAAATACCAGGTTTGTCTTAGATAGGTCTGCTCCCACAGGTGCCGTCACATTACCCTGTACAGTTACTTGGAAGGGTCTCTCTCTAAGGATTCGCGCCACTACCAGCTTCTCATTGGCAGAGTATAAGGTATGCATTCCATCTTCCGCCGCATAAAATGTCATCAGCATAGCTTGGGAGCCGGTTCCATTGTATACCTGAACCTCCTCCACTCCACTAGGTGACCGCCAGGTAAGGTTGGAAGCTGTACCGTTGCTAGATGCTACAAAGGTAACAATATCCCCTGCATTAACTAAAAGCTGTACATTAACATCCTTTAAACTACCTTTAATTAAGAACAAGGAGAAATTAAACAAAGCCACAGAGTGCACAAACTTAATCCTCAAGCAGTTTCTCACATCTTGTGCCTGGCGCAATACCCTCTTATGGAAAAGCCTTTATTGTCCACGTTGGAAATTCCTTTTATATTCTTAAGTGTAAAATCTAGTCAAACCATCTTCCGTTAATAAGATCTTTAGCGTCATGAGTTAAAGGAATCAAATCACTTCTATCTAGATACGAGATATCAAACTTGCGATTTAATGCTGCAAAATGTTTTACTCCAAAAGCAATCTTGTTTAAATAAGAGAATACTCCGACGGCACCTAAAGAAAATTCATATGCTTCTTTACCATATATAGCTTTTAAATCAGCAAAGTCACCAAAGATTTCGTCTATAGTGTTACCGTATTTTTTCATATTCTTAGGAATATTACCTTCTTTTATTTTTTGTCCAATGTTCTTACCAGCCATAGCTGCTGCCATGGAAGCACGACATAATCCTATTGCAGTGACATGACCATTTCCAAGGGCAAGCGACTTAAAGACTTGGTCTTCAGAGCTTAATCCCCCAGTCATGGTAATGGCTGGAATATAATGTCCTTCAGTATTTAATCTTTCAATAATTGTACAAATTGCATCTTCCATTAATATTGTAGGTAGACTCCATTCGTTCATCATCTTATTTGGACTATATCCACTTCCTCCGCCTGCACCATCAAAAGTAATCATATCAACCTGAGCTTTACTTCCAATCATTATGACTCTTTCTATATCTCTTCTGTCATATCCTGCCATCTTTAAATAAAAATTTTTAATACCCATTTCTCTTAATTGCTCAATTCTACCAGTTAAATATTCATCGCTCCATAGAGGCAATCTTCCATATGAATAGAAGTTTGGGCAAATACCATCTTCATCTTTCTTAATAATTTCAGGATCCATTGGATCTGGGAATACTAATGCTCCCATTTTTTGTTTTTCTAAAGCTTGGTTTCTATCTTTTATTTTGCGAACTGGTTGTGTGCCTTTTGCACTTTGCCCAAACTTAAATTCTATTGCATCTACATTATGTTCTTTTATTGCATATTCAGGAACTCCTAACATGTCGTCCTCAACATTACACTGCAATACAATTTGCCCATATCCACGATAATATTTGCGGAAAGAATCTAATATAGTTCCTAAGGCTTTGAACTCAATAACCTTACCATTTTCAATCTTTAAATCAGGGTCCTTGTCTCTAGATTCCTCACCAATTACACATGTTACTCCCGCCATGGCCGCTCCGGCAAAGTAATCTTTCCAGTTCAGTTTAACAAGTGCAGGTAAAATAATAGGCATCGCCAATTTGACAGGATTAAATTTCCCATATTCTCTTTCCAACTTCACATGGTATATGTTGGCTTCTTCATAGTTTGCATTGGCTCCAACAGCTCCAAATACACGTCCGTTGATGTTAAAGTGAGAAAAATCAATTGGATAGTCCTTCTCTGAAGCAACTTGATTATTTCCAGTATTTGTTGGATAAACAGTCTGTTTTCCTAAAATAGATGCTAAAGCAATTTCACATGTTCCATCACATTCTTCTGTGCAAAATGAACACATACCAGATTGTGGTGAAATATGATTGCTTCTTAAATATGTATCATTGAATGCAGACGATAATTTTGGTGAATAAGTCATTGTAAATCCTCCTTTTATTTAATAATTTACTATCAAGTCAAGTACTTTTCTTTAATATTAATTACGAAATAGTGCTTACACTAGTTATACTGTGCAAACACTATTTCATAATACTAATATACTACACTATTCGCCACACTCATCATGATGTTGATGTTCATGACAAACGGAACCGGTAGATTTTAAAGAACCCTCAAGATATGCTTTGGCAGCTTCTTTAGCATTACCCCTGGCTCCAACAACAACTTCAATATTTTTTTCATTAAATATTTCAATAGCTCCGCCACCCATGCCTCCTGAAATAATTACATTAACACCCATGTCATTCAAGAAGTTAGGCAAGAATCCAGGTCTATGTCCAGGGTTTGCAATGGTTTCACTTTTGACAATTTGATTATTTTCAGCATCAAAAATCATAAACTCTTCGCAATGCCCAAAGTGCTCAGTCACCATTCCGTTTTCACTTGCTACTGCAATTTTCATCATTTTAGTTTTCCTCCATTTTCTCTAATATTTTTGCAACTGGGTCAAGACAATTGCCATAAAAAAGCTCTATCATACCCTTGTCACATGCAGCTGAAATTTTCGGGTCAATAGGTATTTTGGCAAGAACCTTTAAATTGTGTTTATCAGCAATTTCCTCAATATGACTTTCACCAAATATCTGATAATCTTTGCCGTTATCTGGGCATTTAAAATAGGACATGTTTTCCACCAGACCAATAATAGGGATATTCATCATCTCAGCCATTTTGACAGCCTTTGCTACAATCATGGATACCAGCTCCTGAGGAGATGTCACAACGATAATCCCATCAACAGCAATGGATTGAAATACCGTAAGAGGAACATCACCGGTACCCGGTGGCATATCTATGAACATAAAATCTACATCGCTCCAGATTACATCTGTCCAAAACTGCTTTACTGTACCGGCAATAATTGGCCCTCTCCAGACAACCGGATCAGTGTCATTTTCTAAAAGCAAATTAACAGACATAATATCAATACCAGTCTTGGTTTTAACAGGGAATAGGCCGAATTCACTACCTTTGGCTTTCTCCTTGATACCAAAGGCTTTTGGGATGGAAGGCCCAGTAACATCTGCGTCAAGAATGGCAGTATGATAGTTCATCCTGTTCATAGTAACTGCAAGCATAGAGGTAACAAGTGACTTGCCGACTCCTCCTTTGCCACTGACAACACCAATGACCTTTTTAACACTGCTAATCTCGTGCAGTTTTTCGGAGAAGTCCGTTTTTTGTTCTTGTCTTTCTGCACAGTCCTCCGAACAACTGCTACAGATTTGATTGCAATTTTCACTCATATTCTTGCTCCTTTTATTTAGATTGTAATATCACTGCCTGTTGACAGGTAATCGATGCTATCACCCATAGCAGCCTTCAGTCTTTTGTAAGGCTCAATGCCTGTACAATGACAGGTATAAAACCTTGCTTTAGTAGCCATTAAGTATTTACCAATTCTCTCTACCGTATCAGAGTCCTCATTGCCGCCAGAGTGGCTGGAAAGATGAAATCCCCCTATCACATAGTTGGGCATTCGACCTTTAAGCGTGTGAAAATGCTCAAGAATATTTATAATGCCATTATGGGCACAGCCAGTTACTAATAGGGTTTTCCCGTCTTCCTCTACCACGAGGTTCTGTTCATGTGCAAAGGTATCATCGATCGTTTGCCCCTTATGCTCCTTGAGCAAACCACCGTTTGATTTTGGACGCGGCTCTCTTTGGACAATATTCGAGAATACTTGGATTCCACTGTTAATAAAGAAACGGTCTGATGTGAGGACAATTTGTTTGTTTTGTTTCATATTTTCATCAAGACCTATAATATCCAATTCATCGTTTGGTCGGATCGCATAGTGTTTTTCAAAAGCGAGTCGATGTAGAAATACCTCGGCTTTTGTGTTTTCTTTCAAAAATGTTTTAACCCTCCGCCGTGGTCATAGTGCCCATGTGAAATCACAAGAAAGTCAACATCAGCAATATTCACATCAAGCTTTTTTGCATTTTGAAGAAACAGCTCGCTTGCACCAACATCAAACAATATTTTATGTTTCTTTGTTTCTATATACAGGCTAAGGCCATGCTCGCTGCCAAAGTCTTTTGATATCGAGGTGTTTTCAACCAAAGTTTTAATAAGCATGACTTTAGCCACCACCTTTTTCAAAGAGTAGATTCATTGTTTTGTGATAAACCTCTTTAACCGCCGTCCCCGATATGCAGTCTATATCTACAACGGTTTGACCATTATTAATCGCTTTCACGGCATTGGAGTCGAAAGGTATCCTACCGATAAAAGGCAGCCCTTGTTTTTTACAAAACTCTTCAATCTTCTCTGTATTCTCAATGTTAGTATCGTATTTGTTGATACATACCGCTGTCTTTGTTCCGAATTTTGCTGCCGTATTTATAATGCGCTCCATATCGCTGATACCTGATATGGAAGGTTCTGCGACTATCAAAACCATATCCACACCACTAAGTGATGCGATGACAGGACAGCCTATTCCTGGAGATCCATCAATAATGGCAAGTTCCGCATCAGCTGCCGCAGCCTTCATTTGCTTTTTCACCTCAGTTACAAGCATTCCGGAGGTACCACTGCCCATTTTTAGCCTGGCTGTTGAAAAAACTTTTTCTTCATCAGAATACAGCATTAATTCCCCGGCCACTGCCGGTTTCATAGTTATCGCTTCCGCAGGACAAACATACTCACAAACGCCGCAGCCTTCACATGCGAAAGGATCCACTTTGTATTTTTCATCTGTTGAAATAGCATCAAATCGGCAGTTTTGCCTACACTGATCGCATTTAATGCAAAGTTCCGGATCTATCTCTGCTTTTGGTAGCCCATAATAATCTGTTCTTGCAGGTTTAACACTCCATCCGGTAATGAGGTGCAGGTTAGGCGCATCTACATCACAATCCGCATATGCTTTGGCATCAGCAAGCTTTATAAACGCACTTGCTATTGTCGTTTTTCCGGTTCCGCCTTTACCGCTAAGGATTAGTAGTTGTTTCATGCTGCACCCCTTTGTCACATTGTTAAGCAGAGAAGAAAACAATTCCCGGTATTCCTCATTTTTATTAACGGCGATTTCCGCATTTGAGTTCAAGGTTCCAAGTTCATTGTCAAATGGAATCCTGCCTAAAATCTTGATATTTTTTTCCAAGCAAAACTTCTCAGCAGGATTTTCTCCTTCCAAACATTTGTTAAGAAGGACCCCAAATGGCTTATTAAATAACTTGACCAGATCATATACCATATTGAGGTTATGAACACCAAACAATGTCGGCTCAGCCACCAGTATGCAATAGTCCGCATCTTTGATGCTCTCCATCACGATACAAGCGCTTCCTGGTGGACAGTCGATAAATGTCTGCTTATTTACTTCCGAACTTTCCTCAAGTAGCTTTTTTATGATAGGAATACCCGTAGCTTCACCGGTGTTCAATACTCCTGTCCATACCACCACTTCGCCAGAAACACCTTTTTTAATTTTGCCAATAACCTTTGCTTTCTCTGTTAGTGCTCTTTCAGGACAAAACAAGATACAGCCACCGCAGGAGTGGCACACATCGTCAAAGACAATCAGTTTGTTTTTAATATAGGCAAGGGCGTTAAAGTTGCATAAATCAACGCACTTTCGACATCCATTGCATAACTCATGATCAACTTTTGGAATCTTTACTGATATTTCTTCTTCTTGAATTCCTTCAGGCTTAAAAAACAAATGCCCATTCGGCTCTTCTACATCACAATCTATATATGTGGATGCTTTTGCTGCCGCAGCTAAATTCACCGATACCAGTGTTTTTCCTGTGCCACCCTTGCCGCTTAGCACAGCTATTCTCATATTAGTTGCCCCCGTGCCCGTGAAATCCGGCATGAAATTCATCCAACAAAGGTAATTTCCCATCGATAAAAGCATCAATATTATCTTTGGCTGAACCAGTTATGGTTTTACAAATTTTGATTTCAGCGGGTTTTAGCACGTCAGCAGCATTTTCCCCTAAGCGGGGAGTGAGTAAAACATCTGCTTTGTTATCAACTATTATTTGTGCAGCTTTAATCCCGGCGCCGCCTGTGCTTGCCGCCGCACTGTTGTCAATAAATATACTCTCCTTCGTTTCTACATCATGAATAAGAAAATAGGGAGTACGTCCAAAGGATACACATAAATTCGACTCCAAGGTTTTCTCATCTACTGGAATTGCTATTTTCATAAGAATCCTCCGTTCTTTTACTAATTCAAAATATATACTCAGTTACCTCAATCCTGCTCATTTGCAAAGCGCCCTCCACGCCTATGCCTATGACAGCCACGACCACAACCATTCCCTAATCCTTCGCAAAGCCGGTATTCGCCACCCTCAATCAAAAGCACCTTTCCATTTACTAAAGATTCAGCCAGCTTTTTTCTGGCCTCGATATAAATGCCTTGAACGGTGCTACGAGCAATATTCATTTGCTTGGCGCACTCTTCTTGAGTGAAGCCTTCCAAATCGATAAGCCTTATGGTTTCATATTCGTCAACAGTCATATTTACATGGTTTTCTGCGTCGGCAGGTGAATCAAGAGGCCCAAATCTATTACTTTCAGGCAAACAGCAAACTTTTCTCCACTTCATCGGTCTCGCCATAATTCATCACCTCCATTCTAATCAGAAATAACCAGAGCGTCCTCCGGTTATTTCTGATGCTCATTATAGGTTCTCCAATTGCTTATCAATAACTTCGAGTCGATCTTGCAACATGGTTTTCTGTTCGTTCAGCAGCTCTTTTTGTGTTTTTGAGGAGGTCTGGTTAAATGCAAATCCTCTACCAAAGCCACGACCGAAACCACGTCTGCAAGCAAGTCCAAGACCTAATCCCATTCCGAGACCAGCTCCGCACTTAACTGCATTAGCACCTGTGCAAAGCCCTAATCCTCTTCCAGTCATTGATCCCGCACCCATTGGGCCGGTTCCGTCTCTTCTCGGCATGTTTTTCACCTCCTTTTAGTTTCTGTCATATGCCATCTATTCTTATTATACCCAGTTTATGGCATATGTCAATAACTTTTGAGTAATTTCATAAAAAATTATAAAAAGACTGCCACCCAAGAAATTAAGCCTTGGGGGCAGTCAATAAAGTGACTAAATTCATATGATCCGGTATTTAAATGTGACACTTCGTTTATAAATACATCTATCCTGACCACACAACCTCAAAAACTTCCGAAAAAACATCTAACCTGACCACTCGCGAACACTGACATCTAACCCGACCACTCGCGGGGCTATGAAATCTAACCTGACCACTTGACTATCAAAAAGTGCCTTTATGGACTTGTTTCCGCGAAGCGATATTTTCATGTTTTTCGCCTGGTGGGTTTCATACCCATATCTGCTAAAACCCTTGATATATAAGGGTTATAAGCTCTCTCAATCTTTTACTCTTGTTATCAATACTACGCACTCAACGTGTGATTATTAGGCTATTTTAGGGAACAAGTCTAAAAGTTGCTGAAATGACTGGTTTCAAAGATCTTTTCACACTTCGTCAAACTTTCGACATCTAATCTTGCGCTTCAATCAAGTAGGCTATTGTACTTTTCCTACAAGGATAATCTATAGTTTGTTACTTCTTTTCTTTGCTTTTTCTATCATTATAGATGAGACTATTGCATAGATAAGAACTGTTATAATTAGGCAAATTTCTAAGGCCACGAATAATAGCTTACCAGTGATCAAGTTCAATCCCATCATTATGAATACAAAACATATCATCAAAAATACAATAGCAGATTGACGATAATGTGGTTTCTTATCCATTTTGCCACGCTCTTCTTTTGATGCGTACAAATAGGCATTATTGAACAAAAATCCCTTTTCAAGGAACTGAAAAATAGAAAACACTAATGTGCCCGCTGCTAATGAAAAAATTATTACCGCTGTAACTATTACTCCAGTTTCCAAGATGAGACGCCTCCTCAAAATTACTTGCTGTTATTCTTCTTCGAACTGTATTTCTTACTACTCCGATGCGTACCGTTATCATCTGAAACGATATTGCTTCGTTTTTTCTTTTCTTCCTGAACAGCCCTGAACTCGCTCTCCGTTATAATCGGCGGATGACATTCTTTCATCTGATATTCATATTCCTGCGTAGCGGAATCTAAAAGTGTAACCGTCCCTGTGTACTTTTCATTATCAAGCATCTTATTTATAGAACGCTTGCTCCATATTTCTTTACCGGCAGGGGTAGGAACACCAGCGTCCGATAGTTTTTTTATGATACCAAGCACACTGGCGCCATCAAGGTACCAACGGAATATATCCCGCACCACATTAGCCTGTTCTTTATCAATTAAAAGCTCACCATCCTTATTCTTAGTGTAGCCATACAGCTTTCGTTTGAAGAGTCCGGATGTACCACTTGCCGCTCTCATAGCAAGTCCCATACGGATATTCTCGCTTCGGCTTTCATTTTCAGCCTGAGCAAAAGACTCCATCACCGAAATCATGAGGTTACTGTCAACCTCATCGGTATCAAGATTCTCCTGTTCAAATATTACTCTGACTCCTGCTGCCTTCAATCTGTTTAATGCAGAAAGTGTCGCAACGGTATCCCTGCCAAACCTGCTGATACTTTTTGTCAGAAGGACGGAGATGTTGTGAGCCTCGCATTCTTTAATCAATCGCTCAAATTCTCTACGTGGGACCTCACCTTTGGCAAATGCAATATCGATAAAAACATCTGCCAGCCTCCATTGGCTGACATTCGCAACTGCTCTCGTCAGAGCAGAAATCTGTGCCGCAAGGCTATATAACTGTTCTTTTTCATTTGTACTGACCCTGCAATAGATTCCGACTTTCTTTTCCAAACGGTCATTCTTTGCCGGAATATACCATATTTTTGAATCCATCAGCTCACCCTTTTGTCTTTATTTAGCCTATTTATATCACAATTATTTATTAATGATAAGCAGGCTATGTTTATGCTTCAAGTGCATTTATACACAATATATTGTATTTTAATTGTATATTTTTACTATATATTGTGCGTTAACAATACGACCGTCTCAACATGTGATACCTAGGCTATTTCAAGAACAAGTCCAAGAACAGCTACAAGCATTGATTTTTCCAGCCTTTTCACGGAGTTGCAACTTATTTGACATCTAATCTGCTGTTTCTCCTAAGTAGGCTATTTAAGTTTTACTGCTAAAAGTAAGCCGAGTTTATTTATGAATGTACATTCTGCTCATATCCGATTCCCCATCTCCTTGAGCCATGCACAGATATTCCCAGCCGTATCTTTCATAAAAATTCGTATGGTCTGTCAACAGATAAATTGGAGAAATCCTTTTTTCTTTATTATCAGCGACTACAAAGTCGAGAAGCTTTCCCGCTATTCCTTTGCCTCTATATTGTTCCTCGGTATAAACTGCACAGACATTTGGAGTTAAGTCTTTTCTATCATGGAAATCATTCTCGATGACTCCCGCTCCAGCAATGATTTTTTCTCCATCCAAACATAAGTACCACTCCTGGATAGGATCTTCGTTTAATGCTGCTTCCATGCTTTCAAGATACGCTTCAAGCGGCACACCCCATTTCTCATGGAACCATTTTGCCGCTTTCTCCTTTATTTCAGGCTTTTCTGTTAATTTCACAATTCTGTATTCGTTCATGATAGACCTCCTCATTGAGATTCCTTATTTCTTCTTTGAACTATATTTCTTACTACTTCGCCGCGTTCCATCATCGTCAGTTACAATATTGCTTCTTTTTTTCTTTTCTTCCTGAACAGCCCTATACTCACTCTCCGTTATAATCGGCGTATGACATTCTTTCATCTGAAATTCGTATTCATGTGTTGCAGAGTCCAAAAGCGAGACTGTACCCGTGTACTTCTCATTTTCAAGCATTTTCTCTATCGCTCGCTTATTCCATTGTTCCTTACCGGCAGGAGACGGAATGCCAGCTTCCGACAACTTCTTAATAATGCCAAGCACGCTGGCGCCATCAAGATACCATCTGAAAATGTCCCGCACAACCTTAGCCTGTTCATTGTCAATTACAAGTTCGCCATTTTCATTTTTTGCATAACCGTACAGCTTTCGCTTGTATAATCCAGATGTTCCATTTGCTGCTTTCATGGCAAGTCCCATGCGGATATTTTCACTTCGGCTCTCATTTTCTGCCTGAGCAAAAGATTCCATCACCGAAATCATGAGGTTACTGTCAACCTCATCGGTATCCAGATTCTCCTGTTCAAATATTACTCTGACTCCTGCTGCCTTCAATCTGTTAAGTGCAGAAAGTGTCTCAACGGTATCCCTGCCAAACCTGCTGATGCTTTTTGTCAGAACGACAGAGATGTTGTGAGCTTCACATTCTCGGAGCAGTCTTTCAAATTCACGTCGAGGAATTTCTCCCTTCGCTGATGCAATATCGATAAAAACATCTGCCAGGCGCCATTGGCTGACATTCGCAACCGCTCTTGTCAAAGCAGAAATCTGTGCCGCAAGGCTATAAAGCTGTTCCTTTTCGTTTGTACTGACTCTGCAGTAGATTCCAACATTCTTGTCCAAACGGTCATTCCTTGCCGGAATATACCAAATCTTTGAATCCATCAGCTCACCTCCACATCATTAATTAGCCTAATCATATCACAATTTTGTTCTAATGATAAGTAGGCAATTTATGTTTGCTAAATGAGCGAAAACACAATATATTGCTTGCGCACTTTTGCAAATCACTATATATTGCGTGATAGAGTAGAGCAGTGGGATTGCCACCGCCCCCTCATCAAACCGTACGTGCGG
>DAINSS010000040.1:0-16669 GCA_036741195.1 Clostridiaceae bacterium
CATGACTACCAGAAGAAGCTGAAGGAATATGGCTACACCTGCAGCATGTCACGAAAAGGCAACTGCTGGGACAATGCGCCCATGGAATCATTCTGGGGCAAAATGAAGATGGAATGGCTGAATGAACACCGGTTCAAGACAATCGAAGAAGCCAAGAGCAAGGTGTTTGAATATGTCTTTGTATTTTATAATCGAAAGCGTCTGCATGAAGCTTTTGACTATATGACCCCGGAGGAGTATTACAAAGCTTGGATGGACGGCCAAAAGGCAGCCCAAAGGGCTGATAGAATCATAAGTGCAAAATGGACTACAGAGCAATTCTACGATAATCAACGAATGTGCGAGATAATTGAGTCCAATTTATAGGGGAAGGGTCATAAGTATTCAAAAGAAGTACACTCAGAGAAAACTGGCCTAGCTATGCGGCATATCCAATACCTATATTTCCGATATGGAAACCGGCAGGACAAATCCTTCACTGAAGATTCTAGGGAAACTAAGTGAAGTATTAGAAGTGGATATCAAAGAATTCTTTGGTTAAACGTTTTTTAGAGTGATATTCAACATAAAAAAAGTATTTATGAGTTCACGTCCTTTTTATCTGGAGTTTATTTCAGGATATGGAGGCAAATAGGTAAATGAAACACTTTTTGAGAATGAGTTATAGGTTAAGGAGTAATCATGGATAATGGATTTGTTTTATTTTGTATTGCGTTTTTTTTGCTGACAATACTTTCTGGAAAAATAATCGAAAATATTGAATATTACTTTTGGAAACGAAAGATTAGGGTTACACATGATTATGACGACTCTAAAATACATCAGAGATTGAAACAAATATCACAGGATTCCTTCACATTGTCGGGAAGTGAATTGCCCTACGGTAGATCAAGATGGTTTGTGGGAGGAAATGAAGAATTTAATAAATGTGAAATTGACCATTTAGAATTTTATGGATTTTCTCCCGTACGAAGTCAAGAAGAATTAGATTTCCACGAATATGGGATACTACTTACACAAAATGGAATTTACGGATCATGGCAAGAAATAGACACTGATACTAAGCAGAAAAGAGAAATAAAGGTAGTATCGAAGTTCTGCCCATATGCAGGATTATGGAAAGTAGCATATAACAAAGAACAGCACCAGATAAGATTTCAATACAAGCCAGGAAAAATCGAAATAATTAAAACGAATTCCAGTGAAACACAAATCGCTTCCTTAGTCCAAAGCCTTAATGCACTTATTAGTACGGGTTACACAAATGATCTGGATACAGGTTATATTGAAGAAAAAATTAAGGCTACACTAGTTAAAGATCCGCAGCTGTTTGGCAATGATGAAATGCTGGGAGCTAAGGTTGGGGCCTTAGGTGCTATTTATGCTAATGTGCCTATGCATTTTCAAGCCGAATTGCTAAATAGCATAGTTAGTAATCCGCAAGGTCATGGTCTTGCTGCTGAGTATGCAAACAATCTAGTTGACCGAGTGAGGAATCCATTTGTTGAAGTAAAAAGAGTGGGTCAGAATAATGCGAAAAACGGTGTGGATAGGATTGTCGGAAATACCAAAATTCAAACAAAATACTTAAGTTCTGCTAGAAACTCGGTGAATAACGCTTTTGATTCCAAGCAAGAAGGTGGCATGTATAGGTATGAAGGAATGCAGTTAGAGGTTCCGAAAGACCAGTATTTGGAATCAATCGATCTTATGAAGCAAAAAATTATTGAAGGAAAGGTCCCAAAAGTCACTAATCCAGATGATGCAAAGCAGATAATAAGAAAAGGCAGTGTGACATGGAAAGAATCCAAATTAATAGCTAAGGGTGGGAATATTGTTTCTCTAAAATATGATGTACTTGATGGTGTTTTCTGCACAATACCCACAGCTAGTGTGTCATTTGCTATAGTCTTCGCCAAAGCCAAGTGGGCTGGATTATCTACAAAGGAGGCTGCCATAGTATCTGCCAAAGCTGGTGTAAAAACATTATGTATGGGTACTATTGTGTATGCTGGATCACAACAGTTTGCCAAACTCTATACACTTAAAATTGCTAATAGTACAGGGAGAAAAATAATGGCACAAAATCTAGCTAAGAATGCAGGCTTGGTAATATCCTTTGGGATAGTAATTACCCCGGATATTTTTAATACCTTGGCGGGAAGGATCAGCAGGCAACAGCTTTTAAAAAATTCCGTGGTTGCAGGAGGGGGCTTTGCCGCGGGTGTTGCTTCATATACAGCAGCGGGTATTGCATTGGGATCGGTTGTGCCAGGAGCTGGGAATGTAGTTGGGGGGATAGTTGGAGCCACGGCAGGTGTAATTGGAGGTATCGTGGGAACGACTATTACTAAAAAGGTAATGGATATGTTTATTGAGGATGACAGAAATGAGATGTTTGCCCAGTTAAAGGAAGAGTTTATTGATGTTGTTTGGTCTATAAGCTTGTCCGAGGAGGAATTAACTATTGTACAGGAATATATCTTTGATAAGTCGCTAGAAAATAAACTTAAGAATATGTATCATGCCAGTAAACAAGGTGAAAGTCGAATTTATGCTAGAGAAAGAATTGTTGAAAGTGCTATTGAAACAGTATTCAAAAAAAGAGAGCAGGTTAGAGAAATTGAATTAAAAGAAGGAATAGATTATCTGGTAACCGCTGTGTAGTTCACCAGATTAGGAGGTGTCACTTTTGGAGATAGGACTTGAGAGCATAATTTCTCAAATAGTCTCACTTAAGAATAACGAGAATAACCAGAAAACTAGTACTGGTTCGGAAATTGTTTCCACACAAGAATTTTCGGTTCTGATCAATAAAATATCTGATGCCTACCATCGTGAATGGGAAAAGGAGAAGCTGGAATTTGCTCAAAACTTCCTTGCGCGGACTTGGGCGGGTATACCTCTACCCGTTCTGTCAATTTGTGGCAGAGGTACCCAGGAGATAAGGTACAGCAAATACCTTGGCTATTTTTTAGATGGATCGAAATCTCATGGTCTAGGCTCTCGATATTTAGATGAACTATTGAAACTGGTTACTGACGAGAAGATCGATACTTTTAATGCGATAGCAGAGACTGAAAAGTGGCTCGGAATTGCGCGTAATGGAGAGGGTAACGTTTGCGACAATGTAATTTCCTGCCATCACCATGTGGTATTCATAGAGCAAAAAATCAATAGCGGAGAAAGCCAAAATCAAAAAAGCAAAACCAATCAGTTGAGCCGATATGATGAAGCTATAGCTTCGAACGAGGAATTTAGCGGGAAGAAACATGTTCGAATTTATATTACTCCGTCAGGAAAGACATCATCAAATTCACCAAATTGGAAACCAGTTTTCCATGAAGATTTGGCACGCATCGGTCTTATAGTTTTAAGCAAAGGTGGAATATCAGGGGTTGCAAGGGAGAACCTAAAGAGATTCCTTTTGGATTTACTCCTGGGACCCTTCACTAAATCAGAAGAAGAAATTCAGAATTTAGTAGAATTGGCAAAAGCCTCTGTGTTAACACCAACCTTCAGGGATCGATTGAGGTTTGATCGACTTGTCAGCCGGAATGAGTTACTCGTGAATATATTGATGGAGGGTTAAATAATGGAATTGAGTGAAAGCAGCAAGCTGTATCTGCAAAATTACTATTTACTGGATCAAGCTAGAACTGAGGTTCATAAATATCTAGAAGATATTCTTACGAGAGCCGCCAATGAATTTGATGAGTACTTAAAAAATCAAGCCAACGATGCTCTGCCTTTTAGTAAATGGGT
Organism: Clostridiaceae bacterium; assembly: GCA_036741195.1. Taxonomy (GTDB): domain Bacteria; phylum Bacillota; class Clostridia; order Clostridiales; family Clostridiaceae; genus JG1575. The sequence continues at coordinate 3,766 of DAINSS010000040.1, forward strand.
TCAAAAAGACGGAGGAAATGTAGTTTTTTTTCTAAATCGTAAGGATCCTATTCCGGGTTTGGAATCGATTGATCGATGGAAATTTTCTATAGTTTGTAAAGATGCGACACGTTCAGTACGGATTTCTTCTCCCGATAAATGTAAAGTATTCTGCTTTGCACCTCAGAATGCCGCAAAGCAAAATTACGAGCTGAACCGGATGACGACAAAACTCGGTCTTCCTGATCTATTCAGGGTTGAGGAAATCGACCTACTGGCTAATCCAGAGGATGAAGTGGTCACGGCGATCAAAGAACAGTTTATCGAATTCTATGATCAATTTGTTCAAACCTTAGAAGGTTTGATGAGTGAAGGTCCGGCATTAGAATAGACAAAAGACCGTATTGCTATTATTAGTTCTAGGGTGATGTGAAATGGAGAACCAACGACATACAGGTAGATAAACTGAGCATTCCTTTATAGCGACCAGGGTTGAGAATGGGTGGATTAGGGCAATTGGTTATGATGCATATCTTTTAAATCAATTTTTGGGGAGCAGATTGTATATAAATAAAGAAGTCTTTCATTCGGGGATCCCTTTCAACAAATTAAAGTATTTTTCAAATGTTTTCTCAGATAATCGCATTTCCTATGTTGTAACTCAAAATGGGAGAAGTATAGCTGAACATTATCCGGATGATAATTGTTATAATTCACGAAAACAAGAATTTCAAAAATATTGGAAAGATATCACAAAGAACAAAGATTTTAGTGAAGCACATTCTATTGATACTTCAAATGTTATTCGGGTTCCTTGCCGTGTATACCTTAAAAATCTTAACACCAACGTTGAAGAAAGCTACTCAATTCTTCCTGTGTATAAAAAAGAGAAACTCCGAACAATGGGGGGACCCTATTACGGAGGCAAAGTTGAGGAGACATTTGTTTCAAAAGCAAATCCATTTGAAGGAGAAATTAGTGAACTTGCTCCTTTGGCCAAAGCCTTGATGAATCATAAAGAAGGAGAACATGTTAACTTTACTACTCAAAATGAAAAGGTCCACTACTTAGTTTTATCGGTGGAAGATTTATTATTGTGACTTTGAAAATCGCGTTATTCTCGCTGAATATTACACTTTGATCAGTTTCTGGATTTATTCTAACTTTATGGCAAAACAACTAAGGTTGCTGCTAAGCAAAACTATGACTGAACCGGATGACGACAAAATTCACTTTTCTTAATTTATTCAAATAGAATAAATTCTATCACTAAATAACGATATTGATTGGATTGTTTAAAAGGGATGGGGTAATGGGATTTGATTTTAGGAAAGCACCTCTATCGGCAATATATAAACGGTGCGGTAGGGATTGCTATTTGGATGAGATTAGAAAAAAACTGATATACATAACGCCAGAAGAGGAAGTAAGGCAAAAAGTAATTTCATATTTGATACATGATCTCGAAGTTCCCTCAGAAATGATTTCTGTGGAGAGACATCTAACGCATTACGGTATCGACTCCTCGAAAAGAGCTGACATCGTTGTTAACCAATTAAATGAAGATATGCAGGCAAAAATTTGAATAGATTCAACATCTTGTTTGCCAGCGCCAATTTGTTGAATTGTATTCGTGCAAAACGAACGAAAGAATTCTGCATGGGATAAGTGCGCCCAAAATTGGGGGTTAGCCCACAAAACGGGCTGAAATCGCACTAAAATCCAGCATTTTTGTGCACCCATGAGCAAAAAAACAACATAATGACCGAACTGGGAAACGTTAACCTCAAATAATCAGTGTTTCCTTAGTTTTTTTGTTCTGGTTTATCTTAACAGTCCCGTCAGATAATAACAATTATAAATCGGAATTTCCATTGATAATCCGATAATATATCCGCCTTTTCAACATCTTGTTTGCACAAATAACCTGCGTATGCCAAAAACTTCACGATCTCCATTGAAATTAATTATCACTTACAAAAAGTTTTTGCAACCCACTTCTTTCGAAGGCATCTTCAGCCGTTCGAACAAACCACCCTGAACGCAACCAACACATTACCAATTGAATGGAAGCCAGCAATCTGATGAAATATTCGCCTTCCCCATTCGCTGCAAATATACTATAAAATCTGTATCAATTTTATACTTCACTGTTTAATTATTCATCCAACCAGTTTTTCGCTAACGCACCAATGATTCCAGCTGTTATTTTTTTCGCACTTGATTTTACCTGAGCTCACAGAGAAATATTTATCTCCAGCAAATATGATTTTTTTTAAAGAAATGAGATGAAAGCCAGAGATTTATACACTTTACATCACTTTCAGCTAACTAATTCGAAATTAAAGGAAAAAACGCGGTTCATAACAATCAGATGTTAAATTGTGCACAATTGTTATATTTTAAACGTAGTCGTATTCTATTGTTGAATATTTATCTTAAAAAAGGAGTAACTACAATGAGTCGATTTACTTTGCCCAGAGACCTCTATCACGGAAAAGGAACATTGTCAGAACTGAAGAACTTGAAAGGCACAAGAGCCATACTGGTAGTAGGGGGAAGCTCGATGAAAAAGCAGGGATTTCTTGATCGGGCCGTGGGTTACCTGGAAGAAGCCGGAATGGAAGTTCGGCTGTTTGAAGGAGTAGAGCCGGATCCATCGGTGGAAACCGTTATGCGCGGTGCTGAGGCAATGCGGGAATTCCAGCCGGACTGGATCGTATCCATGGGCGGGGGCTCACCGATTGATGCCGCCAAGGCGATGTGGGCATTCTATGAATACCCTGAGACTACCTTTGAGGATCTGATTACCCCCTTCAACTTCCCGCAACTCAGACAAAAGGCCAGATTTGCCGCTATCCCAACCACTTCGGGAACCGCCACTGAAGTTACTGCCTTCTCAGTCATCACAAACTATGCGACCGGCGTAAAATACCCGCTGGCTGATTTCAATATAACGCCTGATGTTGCGATTTTGGATCCGGAACTGGTTGAACATCTGCCCCTGACCCAGGTGGCTTATACCGGAATGGATGCCCTGACTCACGCCATCGAGGCCTATGTTTCCACCCTGAACAATCCCTTTACGGATCCGCTGGCTCTCCAGGCCATTGAAATGGTTCTGGATTACCTGCCGGCCTCCTATCAGAACAATCAGGGTGCCCGGGAACAGATGCACTACGCGCAATGCCTGGCAGGTATGTCCTTCTCCAACGCCCTGCTTGGAATTGTTCACTCCATGGCACATAAAACCGGTGCGGCCTTCTCGACCGGACATATTCCTCACGGCTGTGCCAATGCCATCTATCTCCCCTTTGTCATCCGCTATAATGCCAAAAATCCGGTGGCTGCAGGCCGTTATGCCGCAATTGCCCGCCGCATGGGACTGGCTGGAGTGTCCAACGAAGCCCTGATCAACAGCCTTTGCAATAAAATCCATGAGTTCAACACGCTGCTGAATATCCCCCACACCCTGCAGGAATTCGGCATTCAAGAATCGGAGTTTAAAGAAAAACTCTCCCGCATTGCAGAACTCGCCGTGGGTGACGCCTGCACCGGCTCCAATCCCAGACCGATTGATCCCATTGCCATGGAACAACTTCTGACCTGTACTTATTACGGCACAGAAGTCAACTTCTAACCGGCTCCGAAATCCCTCGCGGTCCGACCGCATACCTCACAGGTTAACCGGACGGGACTCGTCCTCTCGTCCCACCACTTGCTTTATACCGCCAATCCTCCCGGATGGCGGTATTTTTTCATAAAAAAAGCTGGCATTCCAAGAACAAGAGATCATCACCCCTCTCGTAAAAGTTTCTATGCAGATACACATTGCAATGGTATCGAAAAACATAAGTCATTAAAAGTGATGACCATGTTTACTCAGACTTAGCCCATATCATCCCAATCAATCGAGTAGGAGGTAGCTGATTAATTCAGCTACCGTCCTTTGTTCAGCCCTTCCCAGGAAAAAAACCCTGGTACTATGGCCTCGGCTGACTTCTCACAGCAAGCTTTACTCCATCCTTCGGATTTCCTAATGGATGTCTGTGAGACCTCCCTGGGTAAGAACGATAACCTTCGTTCCGTGTAGCCGTCCCATTTACCACAATTTAAACATAAAGTCCGGATCCGGGTAGCATTGGACTTCTTCTTGTTCAGCAGAGTCGTCCTCCGGTTGTGGCCTTATATGAGATTTCTGTTCGTCGGCCCAGAACTTTGCCCGCCAGAAACTCCTCGTCCTGACATCCGGCTTCCTTCAGATTCCACCTCACGATGGACACCCTTGCCTTCGGCTAACGCTTCTTGCTACCGAGCGCGTAGTGGACTTTCACCACCAAATTATCGCCCATGCCGGGCGCACTATCAAGAAGGCAGTCAACTGAATTGTTGACTGCCTTCTCTGTCGTTATTAAGTTTCACATTTGTCATGAAATACTTTTTTTCCTCTGATAATTACCGTAAACTCTCGCTGAGTGATTGACCATATGCAATCCCAATATCAAAGGCAAAAACTGTTGTTTTCGCAAAAAATGCCGTAATACCAATCCCAAATAAAATTCCAGTAACAAAACGCCTCAGATTGTTGCTTTCATATGTGGTTAATTTTTGAACGGTTCCATCAACGATAAGCGGTAATAACATGATACAAATTGCGATGAAAGCAGGCTGCCAAAACCATAATAAAATAATTGCACAAAAAATGCGTGCTGCTTCACCTGTACATCGCGCACAAATTGGGAATTTCACTCCTTGGAAATAAAACGAGCGATCATCCCGGCTATGGCAGCCAAAAACGATTGGCAGCCAATAATTTAGCTTCAGTTTCAAAAACTTTTTCATGAATCGGCTCATATCAATAGACATGGTGGAAATAGCGTCAGATTGTCACTCATCATCTTTTTTATATCTGCAGTTTTGCTAAATCTGTTGCTGTCTTTCTCTACATGCCTCAGGTTATTATCCAAAAAGACCGACTCCGACTCCAGCGGCAATAACAAAAACATAATAAAGTACGCCAATTACAACCGAAACCAACGCTCCAATCCCTGCAGCTTTCGCCGTGCTAGGTTTCGTGTCTTTCCATACTAAGAAAAGAATTAATCCAACAACAGGTATGCAACATCCTAGAAGACCCCACAAAAACCCACCGTTATCTGCATTAATTGATATATTTCCCTGAGCCACTCCACATTTAGGACAAATGACAGCCTTATCATCAATTTCTCCACCACAATTCTTACAAAACATTAGGGAAACACTGATTATTTGAGGTTAACGTTTCCCAGTTCGGTCATTATGTTGTTTTTTTGCTCATGGGTGCACAAAAATGCTGGATTTTAGTGCGATTTCAGCCCGTTTTGTGGGCTAACCCCCAATTTTGGGCGCACTTATCCCATGCAGAATTCTTTCGTTCGTTTTGCACGAATACAATTCAACAAATTGGCGCTGGCAAACAAGATGTTGAATCTATTCAAATTTTTGCTGATCCCCCGATAAACTACTTTGGCATAACCAAAGAACCGTTTGACGATCAAAAATGGGTGCTCCACTTTGCTTCGAACGGATGATTTGCGTTGTTCAATTGCCCGGTCCCACTGGATCCCGGGATAGTTCTTATTGGTCTTGATCTTGGAAGGGTGAACATTGCTGCGAAATTCAATAGTAGATAAGTGCGGATCCTCGGTGAATTCTTTTCTTGACTCGACTCCATTATTGCCGGAATCTCCGTAAGCTACTTCATCATCGGGACGAATCAGTTTGTGTGTCTTGTTTATGTCATGGACATTGGCCGCAGTCCCTGTGACTGTATGGACATACCCACTGCCGGCTCAAACTCCGGTATGAACCTTCATCCCAAAGTACCACTGATTGCCTTTCTTTGTCTGGTGCATCTCAGGGCCTCGTTCTCCCGTCTGGTTCTTGGTAGAACTGGGGGCTGCAATAATGGTGGCATCCACGATGGTGCCGCCATGCATCATTAGTCCGGCAGATTCCAAGCGTCTGGTGACATCATGAAAGATCTTCTCCCCCAAGAGATGGCTTTCCATTAAATGGCGAAAGTGAAGAAGCGTGGTTGCGTCAGGCACTTGCTGCGAGATGAAGTCCAGCCGGATGAATTTGCGCATGGCATAACTGTCATAGATGGCGTCTTCCATTGCAACATCGGAGAGGTTAAACCAATTTTACATCAGGTACATCCGAAGCATTGTTTCAATTTCGATGGGCTTTCTGCCGCGTTTTCCCTGAGGATAGTAGGGGCGAATCATCTCGACCCAATCTTTCCAGGGAATGATAGTTTCCATAGAATCAAGGACCTCTTCTCTCTTTGTAGTCTTGCGGCGATGTGCGTATTGAAAATCACTGAAAGTCTGCTGCTTCATAAGAAAAACCTCGCTGGTAACGTAATACTTAAATTATATCGTGAGAGCGTTCCTCAGAGTTACAGGGAAAACTAATTGCTGGAACTCGGGAAATTGGAGCACCAGCGCGTATTCAAATTGGGCTTATTCAAGATTAACTGATGGGATCAAAACCACTAGCCCGTATATTGATGGCAGTACATCCACCAACGGACTGCCGGTAAAAATCACCCTCGATCTTGAAGGACTTTTTTATGTAAGTCAGATCAAGGTTTGGCATTACTTTGGAGATGACAGAAGATAAGCATGGGAAGAGTATGGACACCTTTCGAGCGGAGGTAAAGAAACTATTAAGTGCTGAAAATAAAACAGTTGAGCCGGTGAAAAAGAAATATTACCGTGTGCAAATTGGTGCATACTCTGATAAATCAAATGCGAATGCACAGCTTGCCAAAGCTAAAAAGGCAGGCTTTACGGATGCATTTATTAAGTATGATTAATCAAAAGGGCGAGTTTAAAACGGTGTTGCTTGATTTTCACAAAGTCTCTCAAATAAAATATTAAACTATTAATTTATCTAGCCTGTGGGGGTTCTTCCATTGCAGGCTCTTTTTTTATGCCTTGATTTAATTAAATTCTACAAATCCTCAACTTCGACCTGTTCCCACGGCTATTAGGTAGGAGGTGATTCCTAGTGAATCAGCACGAGAATAAAAAAGTTACGAAGATCTCGGATGAGGTTATAGACAAAAGCACCACCGCACTTAAGAGAGTTTCACAGGAACAGTTACAACGTAAGTTTGATTATATCCAGGCAGAAAAGTTGCTGAGAAAGATGGAGTAATAGCGGAGGTGTAAACTTTGAGTAAGAGCGTGACCTTTACAGTAGATGCAGATGTGTATGAAAAATTCTGCATCGCATTGAATTTAACAAATGAAACAAAAGATGCTGCAGTGGAAAGTTGTATGCGTTGGTATATTGCAAAAACTTTTGAAAAGGCATCACAAGCCTATAACCCAAAAACTGTAGCAAAACAGAATGAAGATACAAACAAGGATTTTTACGGAAAAGCAAATCAACGAATCCCAGTATGGGCTATAAAGCCGAATCAATATAACCATAAAATCATTCGTGCTTATTTTAAGGCAGTGGCTGCCACAGGTCGTGCTACCATAAATTTGATGGAACGTTTATGCAGTGACGAAAACAACCCAGAACTGTATGTGCCCACTTTTAAGAATAATTACTCACAGATGAAGTTGGATGGACCTAAAAGTCACGGTAAAGTATTTGAGGATGACGGTGAAACGGTAACAATTTGGCACGAGGTAGAGGATACACTGATGAAATATAAATCGAGTTTTTGTAATTAAAAGGAGCAAAGAGTAAAGTAAAGGGGGTTTGACTTTGAATATAAACAAAATGAAAGATTTATCATATGATGAACTGCGTTCTTTATACAGGGAATTCTTATATAGCCAGAACATTTCAAAGTTAACAATCAATACTGCTTACACAGACACCTTCTACCTTTGGAGGAAAGGGAGCAAAGACCTGTTCTGGAATACAGTGACTGCTACTGATTTCGAGAATGAGGCGAAGAATTCCTTAATAAAGACTCTTTCTGAGAATTCGACCGGCAATGTTAAATCACTTGTTAATAGTTACTTGTCTCATCTAAGAAGGTTCCGTTTACTCTTAGCTTCTGATGGAGCTGCCGAGCGATCAACGCCCAAGCATGAAAATACTGCTAATCGTACATATACTCGTAAGAAGAGAATGGATGTTGATGTTCCTGATCCATCAATTGAGCAGGTGGAGTTTTATCTTGCTAAGTGGGATGGCCTTGAGAACTACCACCTGCAGGAGGATGCACTTAATAAACTGTTCTTTGAGCTATGCCCGAAGAATACAGACATAATCGATGTTCTTTTGAAGGCATCAACGCTTAATGATTTTTATAGTACGAATATTTTCTCAATCTATCCAGTAGCTAAGCACATATGCGCTTTGAATATTGATGCGAGGCTTAAGGCTGGTGATGTTACTCTTGTTGGAGATATCCAGTATGTACCTATCGGTGATACAGAGAAGAATTTTTACTCCTTTGCCACAAAGTATTGTAGCCATCACAATCCACTCGATTATCCGATTTATGACAGCTACGTCGATGAGGTACTTCGCTATTTTAGAAATCGTGATAGCTTCTCAGATTTCCAAGATGGTGATTTGAAAGACTATGTTAAATTCAAAGGTATACTGATTGATTTCCGTGCCTTCTATGGCTTGGATAAATTTAGCCTGAAGCAAATCGACCAGTATGTTTGGCAGCTCGGGAAGGATTACTTCCCGAAGAACTACGGAAAGAAAAAGAGAGGAGACAAGTATTTTGTCTTTAATCGATAAAAGGGGTGTGTTCGTATGGTAGATAATGTAATTCAAATAGTAACAGAGAAATTATCTTCTTTGCCTTGCATAGGAGGCATTGTATTAGGGGGCTCACGTGCAAGAGGCACCCATACAGAGGATTCTGATATAGATATCGGAATCTATTACAATTCAGAATCATTTGACCTGACAGCGATTAATCAAATTGCTACAGAATTGGATGATGAGAATAGAAACGACCTTGTTGTACCTCCCGGAGCGTGGGGTGATTGGATTAATGGCGGCGGATGGTTAGTTATAAACGGGTATCATGTTGACTTGATTTTACGTGATATAAAACGGGTGGAACAAATAATCAAAGATACGGAGCAAGGAATTGTTACTGCCAATTATCAGACTGGGCATCCCCATGGTTATATAAGTGCTATGTATCGTGGAGAATTGGCGATCAGCAAGATACAATATGCTAAAAATGAAAGCTTATGCGAATTAAAAAATCAGGCGGAAATTTACCCTGGTGCTCTAAAGAAGAGCTTGATAAACTTTTTTTTATTTGAAGCAGAGTTCTCTTTAATGTTTGTAAAAGCAAATGCGGGAGCAGAGGATAAATATTATATTGCAGGCCATGTTTTTCGTATTATTTCATGCTTAAATCAAGTACTATTTGCATGCAATAATGCTTATTGCATTAACGAAAAGAAAGCTATAAAACTGCTTGAAACTTTTGAATATAAACCTAAAAAATATGCCGAAAGGGTAAATCATATTTTTGAAGTACTCGGTCTTTCACTTTTTGAATGCTACGATATGACCGAGAAGCTTTATAAAGAAGTGAAAAAAATTGCAACGGAGATAAATAACTTTTTAAACGAGGGGGAATTCAGATGAAAGAAAACAAATATGATGATAATATATTTTTTCAAAAATACAGTCAAATGAGTCGCTCACAGCAGGGACTAGCCGGTGCAGGAGAATGGGAAACATTGAGAAAGCTGCTGCCGGATTTTAAAGATAAGCGTGTGCTTGATTTAGGATGCGGCTATGGATGGCACTGTATTTATGCGATGGAACACGGAGCGTCTTCTGTTGTAGGTGTTGATATTTCTCATAAAATGCTCGAGGTAGCCAAAGAAAAAACACATTTTCCACAGGTTGAATATAAATGCTGTGCTATAGAAGATGTGGAATTCCCAGAGGAGAGTTTTGATGTAATATTAAGTTCACTTGCGTTTCACTATGTAGCAGATTATGAGATTTTAGTAAAAAAGATATATAGAATACTGAAGTCTGGTGGTAAGCTAGTTTTTACGGTTGAACATCCTGTTTTTACTGCCTATGGAACACAAGACTGGCATTATAACGAAAAAGGAGAAATACTGCATTTTCCGGTGGATAATTATTATTATGAGGGCAAACGGACAGCTGTGTTTTTGGGAGAAAAGGTTACAAAATATCATAGAACACTGACCACATATCTAAATACACTGCTTTCAAATGGTTTTATAATAAATCATATTGTGGAGCCGCAGCCGCCGGAAAACATGATGAATATTCCAGCAATGCAGGATGAAATGCGCCGTCCCATGATGCTGATTGTATCGGCGAACAAAAAAGTGGATAGATAGAACTAAAACACCTATAAGGTATAAATGGAGGTAATTTATGTTTAAAGAAAAAATTATTATAGAGATGAAAGAAGTATTCAAAGAAATTCCTTTTGGCATAGAGCATACTCTCAAAGTTTTGAAAAATGCAGAAGATATAATGAAAGGAGAAAATATCGGAGAGGAAGAAAAAGAATTCATCAGTATTATTGCTATACTACATGATATTGGTGCGGTTGAAGCACAAAAAAAATACGGTTTTATTGATGGTGTCTATCAAGAAAAGGAAGGACCAGAAGTAGCGAAAGAAATATTAAAAAAGGTAGGCTATAACAAAAATATTGATAGAATATGCTTTATAATAGGCAACCATCATACTCCATCTAAAATTGATGGACTTGATTTTCAAATACAATGGGAAGCTGATTTGCTTGAAAATTTAACGGTTATGGATAAAGAAAAAGAACAGGAAAAGATAAAAAAGTGTATAGATGAAAACTTTAAAACAAACACAGGAAAAAGGATAGCTTATAATCGCTTTATTTTAGATTAGTAGTAGATTATTACAGATATGTATTTTATATCGCAAAGAAAAAATAGTAGTTAAGTTTAACCCTAGATAATAAGCAGCAAAGGAGTGCGATAAGATGATATCTAATAATACCTCCATGCCTACAACGGATGATGAGTTGCAAAAGAATACGGTTGGTTGTTAAGGATTCTGCTGATGAGTCATCCTACATTCCAGTGTTGGAAGCGGCCGGATATGTGCTACAGATTCGAGAACCTGACTGGTTTGAGCATCGTTTGTTTAAAGGACCGGATACCGATATTAATCTGCATGTGTACAGTTTGGGCACATCAGAGATTGATAGAATGTTACGCTTCCGTGATTGGTTGCGGACTAATGATACTGATCGGGACAAATATGCACAAGTCAAACGAAGCTTGGCAAAGAATAAATGGAGGCATGTCCAGCACTATGCGAATGCTAAAACATCAATAGTACAGGAAATCATGAAAAGAGCGAATAGTAATAATGCTTAAAGAGAGTGTCATGTTTTCTTGGTTTGTTATAGGAGGTTATATCAATGAAAAATACAGTAGATAATTTGTCGAAAAGTAAAGTTATTTTAATGTGCGGCCCTGCGGGAGCAGGTAAATCAACACTAGCAAAAAAATTTGAAAGTACCGGGATGACAATACTATCTTATGATGAAGAATCATTCAAACGAGGTTTGAATGAACATCCTTTACCTCAGGAGGTTTTAGAAGATATTAAAACCTATCTTGATGAAAAACTAATTTCACTTATCATGCAAAACATTGATATTGTTCTCGATTATTCATTTTGGTCTAGAGAAATGAGAAATGAATATATTTCATTATTAAAGAAATACGACATAGAACCCAAAATCTATTATATAAAGACACCTAAGGAAGTTGTTATGGAACGTATTCGAAAAAGAAACGGAAATCATCAAAATGATATCATATTGACGGAGCAAACAGCTTCCACTTATTATGATCATTTTCAACCCCCAACTGATGAAGAAGGTGAAGTTATAGTAGTCGAGGGATATTAATATTGTGGTTTTAGGCATGGAAATTGTACTAGATGATAAGTTTTGTCAAATTTTTTGAAAGATATACTTCCAACAAGGGGATACCAGCTTCTGGTGATATCATTATTGTCATCTCAGAGCAGGGGGTAGTATTGATTCAGCCGGAAGAATAAGTGGCGATGCAATGAAGACGATGAATGCATTATTGAAATTACAGGAAAAAAACTTACTGAAATACGTTATGTTTATTCTTTTGACAACTCTACTCAATCATGATTATGCAATTAGACACGTTATTTTTTATCATGAATGGATATGTTCCCGTCTACCGATAGTGCTAAAAACGCAGTGGATATGTTTCCGAGAACGAACATACTCAAATGACATTCATTCTGTCCTCTCAAGCCATCCCAAAATATATTCAAGACATCATAACCTTGGTCTCAATTCAGCAGGAATCGGCATCGCTTTCGCAGAACGTGAAGCTGGGATTGCAGTTCCGATACCAGGAAGGGAAGGTGCAGGTCAATCATGAGCATTTTCTAGGCTATACGAAGGATGAAGATGGGAACCTTATTGTTGATGAGGATGAAGCTGCAATTGTTAGAAGAATATATAGAGAATATTTGGAAGGTGCAAGTTTCAGAGATATTGCACTGGGCCTTGAGAGAGATAAGATTAAAACCGGCGGAAAGCGATATAAGTGGCATCTTAGTACGGTCCAGGGAATTCTTCAAAATGAAAAATATATTGGTGATGCACTCTTGCAAAAGACGATTACTACAGATTTCATTGAAAAGATCAGGATTAAGAATGATGGCTCAGTACCGCAGTATTATATAAAAGATAGCCAGGAAGCCATAATTCCCAGGGATATCTTTACGCAGGTCCAAGAGGAAATGGTGCGTCGTGCAAATATGACAAGTGGAATAGAAGGAAAGAAGAAACGATATAGAGAATACCTTGAGGGCAAAAGCCTGGCGGGTATTGGTAGGGATCTTGAAA
>DAINSS010000041.1:0-9503 GCA_036741195.1 Clostridiaceae bacterium
ATAAAATGCAGCAAATCCTCAAAAAGTTCATCATTCAATGCCGTTGGAGTACCGCCGCCTATAAAAATTGTCGATATCATTCTGTCCACGGTCTTGCTTGAAATTTCTTTCTTTAAGGCTTTGATATAGGGCTCCATTAAATGATTTTTATTTGCATAGGACACAAAATCACAATAACTGCATCTTTGTTTGCAAAATGGAATGTGGATGTACAGGCCCAGTCCCATTACTCCACCTTCAGGATGGACATGAATGCTTCTGTGGGAACTTCCACAGATCCCACCTGTCTCATTCTCTTTTTACCTTCCTTCTGCTTTTCCAATAGTTTCTTCTTTCTTGTTATATCTCCGCCATAGCATTTGGCAAGGACATCTTTACGAAGAGCTTTAACAGTTTCCCTGGCGATGATTTTTGCGCCTACAGCTGCCTGTATAGGAACTTCAAACATCTGTCTCGGAATTACTTCCTTGAGCTTTTCTGCAATATTTCTACCCTTGGTATAAGCCCTTTCCTCAGGTACTATCATTGACAGAGCATCCACAATATCACCGTTTAAAAGAACATCCAGCTTGACTAACTTTGTTTCCTGATACCCGGATAAATCATAGTCCAAGGAGGCATAGCCCCTTGTCCTTGATTTTAAGGTGTCAAAGAAATCATATATAATCTCATTCAATGGGAGTATATAGTTTAATACCGCTCTGGTCTGCTCGATATACTCCATATTAATATAAGTACCTCTTCTTGTTTGACAAAGATCCATAATGGAACCCACATATTCACTCGGAGTGATAATGGATGCTTTTACAATTGGTTCTTCCATGTGGGAGATCTCCTGTACAGGAGGTAAATTAGTCGGGTTTGTAATCTCAATCATATCTCCGTTTGTCTTATATACTTTGTAAATAACAGACGGAGAAGTTGTAATTATATCAAGGTCAAACTCTCTTTCCAGCCTTTCTTGAATTATCTCCATGTGAAGAAGTCCTAAGAATCCGCATCTGAATCCAAAGCCCAGTGCAACTGATGCTTCTGGCTCAAAATTCAATGCAGCATCGTTCATTTGAAGCTTCTCCAATGCTTCTCTCAATTCATCGTATCTTGCACCGTCAAGTGGATAAATTCCCGAGAACACCATGGGTATTGCTTTCTTGTAACCCGGTAATGCTTCTTTTGCAGGATTTGCTGCAAGAGTAACGGTATCGCCTACCCTTGCATCCCTTACATTTTTAATTGATGCAGTGATATAGCCTACATCACCGGATTTTAATACTCCGGTATTCAGGTAGCCGGGTACGAACACCCCTATCTCAGTTACATCATAGGTGGAGCCTGTGGCCATAAATTTAATCTTGTCCCCGGTCTGCACTGTACCGTCCTTTATCCTTACATGGGCAACAACACCCTTATATGCATCGTAGTATGAGTCGAAAATCAGAGCTTTCAACGGAGCATTTTCGTCTCCTTCAGGTGCCGGCACCTTCTCAACTATGGCTTCCAAAACATCTTTAACGTTCAACCCGGTCTTTGCAGATATTTGCGGGGCATCCTGGGCTTCTATTCCTATTACATCTTCAATTTCGGCAATGGCTTCCTTTGGATCTGCTGATGCCAAATCAATCTTGTTTATTACCGGAATAATCTCAAGGTTGTTATCAACTGCCAAATAACAGTTTGCCAAAGTCTGAGCCTGGATCCCCTGTGTGGCATCAACGACTAAAACAGCTCCCTCACATGCCTGAAGAGATCTTGAGACTTCGTAATTGAAATCCACATGACCGGGTGTATCAATCATATTAAGGATATATTCCTCCCCATTGTCCCTTGTGTATATAAGTCTCACAGCCTGAGCTTTGATCGTTATACCCCTCTCCCTTTCCAGTTCCATATTATCCAGAACCTGAGCATCCATTTCTCTCTCAGTCAATGTATCTGTCAATTCAATAAGTCTGTCTGCAAGTGTAGACTTACCATGGTCAATATGAGCAATTATTGAAAAATTTCTTATTCTTTCCTGACTTCTGTTCATTTTCTTCTCCCTTTATATCTAAGCACCCATCTATGAATAATGCCGGTCTCAACAAATTAATATTTTCCCGATTTATTTATTGTTTAATAAAATCAGTTTTAAACAATTTTATTCCAATGTAAATTATAACATACCCTACAGTAACCTCTATGATTTTATTTTTTGGGTATCACTATAAACTTGGTAAGACTGAAATATCCACAATATTCATTTCACAGAAAAATCTATTTATTCCTCTATAATTTTTAATACCTGATTTAACCATGTGATTGTTGTTATTAATTGGAAAAAGATTATAGAATAGTTTAGAATAATTGATATTACTTAGTACTAAGGGAATTCCGGATACCTGTTTTTTCAATTGTTTTTTCTAAATCCCGGATAATTCAACTTTATAAAATAGCTTGATTGTGGTTCAACTAAGTGATATAATCAGTCTGTTAATCGTAAAAAATGGCTAAAAACTTAGCCCGAGGATATTTTATTAAGGGGGTGAAAAAGTGGCAAACATCAAATCATCAAAGAAAAGAATTGCAACAAACATCAAAAAAGCTGCAGAAAACAAAATGGTTAAAACAGCTTTGAAGACTAAAGTTAAAAAGTTCAATACTGCTCTGGTTGGTGGAGCTGAGGAGTCACAGGAGTTATTGAAGGCTGCTGTAAAGTCCCTGGATATAGCTGCATCCAAGGGTATCATTCATAAAAACACAGCTGCAAGAAAGAAGTCCAGACTTACTTTAAAATTGAACAAAATGAATACTGCATCAGCAGAAGCAGCTGAATAGAAAAAAACCGGATGAATCCGGTTTTTTTTATTTCTGAGTACTGCATAAGGAAAGAATCAACATTTCTATTTCTCTTTCAGGATCAGTTCCCGTACCTTTGAATCTTTCTTCAGTTTCGATCAAATACTCAAACATTCTTTTTATTCTTTCCAAAGGAACAGCATTATAGGTTGTGCTTTTTTTTGCAACAAGCCATGGAAATTTTTCATTCAATTCCGCCATAAGTTGATCCTGTTTCATACCGGCTGCCAGCCTTACTTTATAATTGTATACTTCCCTCAACCTGGTCCCTATTGATTCCAATATTTCTCCGGGTTCTACCCTCTTAAAAATCAGTTCATTGTATAATTCTATTGCATCCCGTGCCTTTCCGGAGACAATCATATCCATGAGATCATACTTATGTCTGGTACCGGACTTGGTTATCAGCTTGTTCACATCTTCTTTCTCAATGGATCTGCCTTCAGTGTAGGATAATATCTTGTCCAGATTTTTTTCCAATTGTAAAATGCTGCCTTCAAAGGATTCCTTGATATAGGCTTGTACAGGTTTAGAGATTTCCTTATTGTTTGACTTGAAGTACTCAGCTATGAATTCGTCAATGTTCTCTTTCTTCACCTGGGGCATTTTCATAACAACTGATTTAATTTTATGGGCTTTACCGTCCAGAGTTTTAATCTTTGTATCCTTTTTATCCTGGTCCGTTATGTAGTACAAGACTAAAATAGTATCATCGGGAGGATTGGAAACAAAATCGGTTATCAATTTAATTTTTTCAGAGGCATTTTCATATTGCTGCTGCCCTGAGAAGAAATCAGCCCTGAATATTTCAACAAGTTTTCTATCACCCATAAACGGCAGTGTATGAAGAGAGTTCTCCATATCCGAAAATGCAACCTTTTGACCGTCAATTCTTATGGAATTAAAAATATCGTCCTGGGATACACCCGATATACTCCGTATATCCTCAACCAACTCTTTTATAAAGCCTTCGTCATCTCCATAAAAAATATATGCATTTCTAAGCTTTCTGCTTTTAATTTCTTTTACCAATTCGTTATAATACATAATTTACCTTACTTTAAACAGCCTATTGCCAACCTTTATATACTCTTGATTAATTATATCAGATTTACTGTTGTTTAAAGATTGACTTAGGTTTATATCATCATCGAGAACATTTATAAAATCATATTCTGTCTTCTCCAATAGTAAATCACAGAATCTGATTTTTTCTTCAATACAGGTCAGGTCATTTCTCTTACCGGGCTTATACATGGACTCATTAACAAAAACACCTTTTTTCAAAAAACCGGATATTTCTACTTTAGCAGCTCCAAAATTTTTTTCAAATTTGATTTTTGTGACAAAGGGTGGATTAAACACTATAAAAAGGAAGATCATTGAAGCCAGAAAATAGACATACTTCCTGACATAGCCGATTTCCTTGTACAGTCTGCATATTAAAATAGCAATCAAATAAAAATATAATTGCATCACTATATTCACATCAAACTTAAAATTAAAAAGGTAAAGTATTAGCCCCTCAATAATCCCTGACAACCGATACAGAATTTTAAAAACCAGTATCAGACCTTGACTTAGAATAGATATATTCATAGTCAAAATTATTAAAAAAGAAGTTATGCATATCCCCGTATAAATCGGTACTATAAATATATTTGCAGGAATCAGAGATAAACTTATTGTAGAATTAATCATGGATATAAACGGCAAAGACATAGACAAGGCTGCAAGAGATCCCGCTATGCTTTTCTTGATCCAAGGACTAATAAACCTGATTTCTGTCATTTTCATACTGATAAATTCATTGAAAAGTATCATTCCCAGGGTAGAACAATAGGTTAATTGAAATGATAAATCAAAAACCAAGAAAGGCTGCATACTTAAGAGAATCAGAGCAGATATAGCAAGGTCTCCCAATACAGAACTGTCCCTTTTATTTACCCTGGCAAAAACAGAAGATACTTTCATGATACAAGCCCTATATGCAGGTACGGAATCAACAATGACAGCATATAAAATAATAATTAAAGCGGAAAATCTCTTCAATCTGATTTTCTTCAACAAACTTTCCAATAGATTTACATGATATCCGGATATAGACAGAATATGGATTATACCGAGGCTTTTTAAATTGTCATTTTTATTCTTAAGAACCTTATCTTTCACACCCAGAATCAAGGAGGAAATTAAAGCTCCTTCCTCATCACCCGCTACGGATTTAAGTTTCTGACTGATTTTTGCTTTAAATTCCTCAATTTTGTATCTTAAGCCGCCCTCACTTATAAACAGCGGTTGAAGTTTGGAGGTAAATATCAATCCATTTGTATCAAAATAATTTGTGCTCAAGGCATCCGACACTACAAACCTGGTGTCGGTTTTTTTCTCTTCCTTATTCCAATTCCCCGTAAAGGTAATAAGTTTATTTCCGGAAATATAAATTTCCGTAGGACCTATATTCCTAACGTAATTTAATTTTACATATTTCTTGTTATGTATACTAATTCTATTTAAAAATAGTTCGCTGTTATAAATTGAGCATATGAACAGTCCGATTAAAAACCCCATTATAATATAGAGATCTACCTTCCTTTTTTCATTAAATACCGGTATTAAGAACAATCCAGTCCATATTAATACCATCACAGTCTGGGCAAAACTGTCAGCATATGCTAAAAGTATTGAAAGAATGAAGGATATCGTGAATACTATCAGGTGTTGCATTCTTCTTCCTTGAAGAATATCTTTATCTTGGACTTTGCCTTTTTCTCTTCCCTCGATACCTCAACCTGATGTATACCAAGTATTATTCCGATCTCTCTCTGAGACATATCTGCATTATAATGGAGCTCTAAGATTTTTCTCTGCCTTTCAGTAACTATGGATAGCATTTTCTCAGTCAATATTCTGTTCAATGCTTCCTGCTCCAAATTACAGGTTGCTTCACCATGGATTGAGTTATGTACGTAATCCGTAAGATCCTCTGCTGAATAGGCAAATTCACCTGTTTCGCGGATCAATTCCGTTGATGCGTTTATTATGGATGCTGCTTCTCTTAGTATCTCTCCTCTTATATATCTGAATGCAAAAGTAGTGAATTTAGTATTGAAGCTTTCACAGTACCGGGATAGTGCCTTCGCCAATCCCATTTGCCCTGCCTGATACAATTCGTTCTTGTGATCTTCATTCCTGCAAAGGTAGCTGAACTCTCCCATAATCTTATATACGAGAGGAGCATTTTTTAATGCGAGAATATTCCTTGCATCATCGTTTCCCTCCCTGATGGATTTAATCAATTCCTCATTAGTCATAGTATTGCCTCCAAATGTATAGTCAATATCCATTATGCATTGAAAAATAAAAAGAAAACTATATAAAATTCGACCTTTTTCGACCATATAAGATTTTCTGGTATATTAACAAATTCATTGATATATCAAGAATTATCTGTATTTTCCAAATATATTTATATACGGCATTTACGGATTAATAAGCTCTTGATAAAAAATTACATTTCAATTTAGAATGAATATAATCATAAGTGAATATTTTAACATTCTTTAAGCATCCCCTTCGTTTTCTTATTGATTTTCAACTATGTTTTTTATTAAAATTTATGAACAAATTGTAAATTATAACTGAGATGCATTGCTATGAGCCTTTGTCACCCTCTTTATTTTGTTCACGAATTGTTTTTTATCAATAAAACGATCTTTTTAATCGCTTTTGATTTGTGAAATAATAGTTAATTAAGGGTAATAAAAAACACACTTCTGTGTGTTTTTTATTACCCTTAATTTATATTTACATTGTAATTAATTCTCTTAGTATCCTATGTAAGGAGCCGGATCAACAGAGTAGCTGTCATAACGGTTACCTATACGGATTTCAAAATGTATATGTGAACCTGTTGATTTTCCTGTTGAACCCATGAGTCCGATTCTCTCACCCTTTGAAACACTCTGTCCTACATAAGCAAGAATTGTATTCATATGAGCATATCTTGTAACATATCCGTCCGGATGCTCTATGTATACTACATTTCCATATGATCCGTTGTAGTCCGCAAAGACAACAACTCCTGATTTTGCCGCATACAACGGTGTGTTGTAATCATTAGCTATATCTATACCGCCATGGAAACCAGTGCCACCGTAAACCGGGTCAATTCTGTAACCATACCATGATGTAACAACTCCGGTAGTTGGTCTTATAAATCCTCCAGAGTAAGACTGAGAAGAGCTATTCGTTGATTCTTCACCGGAAACCCTTGAAGGTTCATTCGCTGCTTCCTGAGCCAGCATTGCCAATCTTGCTTTTTCCTCGTCAGCTGCAATGAGTTCTTTCAGTTTTGAATCTAATTCGCTGTTTTCAGCTTCAACTTTACCTATCTTAGAATCAAGTTCAGCAACCTTGCTGTTCAATTCATCCATTTTATCGTTTCTAACATTGTAAAGTGTATTTAAATCATCCTGGGCATATTGAAGGTTAGATTCTTCAACCTTAAGCTCTGCTTTTTTGTCATTCAATGCTACTTTTTCGACTTCCTGCTTGCTCTTTAAAGCTTCAAGTTTAACCTTATCACTTTCAAGCTCTTTTTTAACATCTTCAAGACCTACACGAATAGCTTCAATGTCTGCCATTACTTTGTTATCTGATTTAATAACATTCTGAAGTACTTTCATCTTTGTAAAGAAATCACTTATGCTGGTGGCCTTCAAAAGGACTCCGATACTCTTGGTTACTATGTTGCTCTTATAGCTTTCTCTGACTCTGTCACCTAGAATTTCGTGCTTTTCGTCAAATTCTTTTTGCTTTTCAGCTATTTCGTTAACCTTGACACCAATGGCAACTTCTGTTTTGCCGATTTCATTGCTTGTTGCTTCAATCTCAGATTCTTTTTCAGATATTTCTGCATTTTTCTTCTCAATTGAGGCAGCAACAGAATCCAACTTACCTTGAACTTCTTCAATATCAGTCAAAATGTCTAGTAATTCAGTTTTTAAAACGTCCTGCTCTCCGACTAAAACATCTTTTTCACTATCCAGTGTATCCTTGATGGTATCATTTTTCTGGATCTGATCTTTTATATCCTGTTTTTCATCAGCAAAGGCCAAGCTTGGACTTAAAATTGATACTGACATCGTAATTGCTGTCAGAAGTGATAATAAAGAACTCTTTTTCATAAAATCCTCCGGTCATGGTAATATTCCGATTTCTTTATAAGTTAAAATAAAATTTAAATTTGGAAACAAATTGGTTACAACTCATCCAACATTTAACATTGTAAGTCGAACTTGTAAAGAAGTTATATACAAATCAAGGTAAAATGGACATTTTTAGGAATTTTATAAGAAAAAAGCTATATTTCAAGCCAAAACATTAAAATTACTCAAAAACATGCACATCGAAAGAAATTAAGTTTACATTCTGTATTTATTATGTTATCTGAATTTCAGAATTCCTTTGTTTTTCAAACCTGCCTCATACAGCAATATTGTTGCCGCTACCCCCACATTCAATGAATCCATATCACCGAGCATTGGGATCATGACATCCGTATGTTCAACTTTATAAAAATCGTCACTTATACCATATTTTTCCGAACCCATGATAATGGCAATTCTACCCTGGTAATTTAAGTCAAAATATTTATTTTTGCTGTCCGTGTCGGCCAATATTATTTCATATCCGTTTTTAGCCAGCCATGAAATTAATTCAGATGTGTCAGCCGATTCAGAAACAGGTACTTTAAATGCCGAACCCATACTGCTTCTGATCAGCTTTGGATGATTAATCCTTACTTTACGGTTATTCAATATAACGAGATCTGCCCCTACTGCTTCTGATGATCTTAATATTGTGCCGACATTTCCGGGGATTTCCAAACCATCCAAAACTACAATCAATGATTTTTCAGGGATTTCAAAATTTTTATAGTCCACAAAATCAAGGTAGATTACTCCCATGATTCCCTGTCCATTTTCTTTTTCACTCATTAATGCATATACTCTTTCAGAAACAACAATAATTTCATCTGCTTTATCTATAAAATAATCAATTAATTTTTGGCTCTCTATGGATTTTATCTGTTCAATACAAATAATCAGATATTTGAGTCTTTTTTTATATTTTTCAGCAAGCCCCATGGCCCATATGCCTTCAACTACCGCCAGCCTTTCAGGATTAGGTTTGGAATTATTGTTCAGGGTTAAAACCCTTTCAACAACATTATGTTTTCTTCCGGCAAAATGCAGTTTGTGTCCGTATCTTTCTTTGAAAATCTTGATTTTTTCTTCATCATTAAATTGAGCCAAATCTTTAAAATTCATTTTTTACCCCTTAAAAAAACACCCTTTCGGGTGTTTTTGTATTAATTAATTCAACATCCTCTAAACCAATTCTATATTATGGTAATTATATAATCCATAAACAGTATTCGTTTAGTAAGGTCTGCCTGCACCTATATACTGCATGTTTAGCATAGGTACTATACAAACTGTGTAACCTTCGCTTGGAGCATGGATTGTCATGCCGTTACCTGCATACATGGTTACATGTGTAATTTCTCCGCCATATCCCCAGAAGATCAAATCCCCCGGAATCAACTCTGATCTTGAAATCTTATAGCTTGCATAATATTGAGCCGTTGCTGTTCTTGGTAT
>DAINSS010000041.1:9513-16274 GCA_036741195.1 Clostridiaceae bacterium
TGCCTGTCTGTACGCTGTGCTTGTCAATCCGGAGCAATCCATACCGCTGTAACTGCTTCCTCCGTATACATAAGGTACCCCTAAATAAGATTTTGCCGCTTCCAATGCTGCATATCCTATTCCTGAACCTGATGAAGGTGCACTGTAAGAAACTGAACTGCTTGTTCCGGCTAATCTTGCTGCCTCAATTCTGGCTTCTTCTTCAAGCTTCACCTGTATTGCCGTAATTTTATCTCCAAGCTTGTTTTCCAGGTCCTCAGCGTTCCTTGCAACTGAGTCAACACTGATTTTGTCTGTAATTGCCGAAAGCAATGTTTTGGTATCTTCCAGCTGTTCTTCGGTAGACGAGCTGTCTGCCAAAACCGTTCTGACTTCGTCTAAAAGCTTGTCTTCCTGACCGGCTAAAAGTTTGTACAAACTTGTCTTTTCTTCATTGAGCTTCGCAATGAGTTCTGATTGCTTCTTTCTGCTTTCCTCAGTTTCATTGCTTGTTGTTGTCAATGAGCCAACCAATGCAACCAATACCGCCTTCTTAGAATCAAGTTCAGTTCTTTTTGCGGTAAGTTCTTCCCTTACTTTATCGAGAGCTTTTACAAGTTCAGCATCCTCTTTAATTACAGCATTTACGACCTTGAGTCTTACCAGAAAATCACTGAAGTTTTCAGATTGCATTAATGTTTGTATCATACTAACATTTCCTGCTTTATAAACAACTCTCAGTCTTGTTGAAAAGTCTTCTTGTTTCTTGGCGTATTCTTCTTCCTTCACCACAAGTTCCTTTTGAACATCTGCAATATCTGATGATACCTCATTAATTGATTTATTGTTTTCATCGATTTTTATTTTAAGATCAATTAGCTTATTATCAAGAACGCTTAATTCACCCTGACTCTTACTAATTTCTGCAGTTTTCAGACTAATTTCGGCTTTTGTTTTATCTATTTCTGTTTCATCTGCAAAAACCATTTGTGGCATTGCGGTGAAAATCATCGCACCAATCAAAAGTTTTGCAACTAAATTCTTTTTCATACTTTTACAGTTACCTCCATAAGTACCCCAATAGAAATTAAAAATTATCTTTCAATTTCTCATCCACGGGCATTATATTTTTAAAATGTGAATTAATTATAAAGAACCTAATTTCTTTATAATGACTGCAAAAAACAAAAACGGAGAGCAATAAACTTTCCATTTTTGTATTATTCACAATGATTATTTCACAATATAACCGGTTGTTGAAGTTCTTCCGAGTGTCAAAACTCTTCTTTTATACTGATAATTGGATTCCCCTGATTTCCTTGGAATCAATATATCAAGTCTTGAGGATGAGTTAAAATCAGATCCTCCTCTGTCCAAAACAGTCATAGTTCCGTAACCTTCCAAATAAATCTTGGTGTACAGAGGCCAATAATTGCTGGCTACTACTCCGTAAGTTAATGGTGCTCCTGTTGCAGTTGTGGTATATCCGCCATTTTCTTCCGGTAAATCAGTATAAAAGGAAAGGTAGAAAGTCATTGTTCCGCTGCTTTTAACATTTGCCGAAGCTGACTGTGTATAGCTGGTCTCTATTTTAGTAGCTTCTGCAGCTCTGGCTCTCAAAGCAGCAGCCTTTTCCTCTTCAATCCTTGCATTCTCCAATGCAGTAAGCTTTGAATCTGCATCACCTAAAAGTTTCTCTCCGGTGTCAAGTGCCACTTGAGTCGATACCTGATTCTTAATTGAATTTATAACGGCAAGTGTACTTTTAATTTCTTCTTCCGTAGATGTCGGATCATTTAAAATTGCCTTTATATTATCAAACAAGGCTACTTCCTGGCCTTGAAGCAAAGTAAATAATTGTTCTTTTTCTGCCTCAAGATTTCCAAGTTCAGCCATCTGGGATTCTTTATTTTTGTTCAATTCTTCATTGTCTTTATTCAATTTATCAATAAGTGCAATCTTTGTTTCCCTGTCTTTATTCAATCCATTCTCTTTTGCAATCAGTAAATCTCTTGTTTCTGTAATTTCAGTGACAAGTTTGTGGTCTTCAGTATTAATTGACTTAATGACTTTCACTTTTATCAGAAAATCAGAAAAACTCCTAGAACTTAATATGGTTCTTAAGGCTGTCAGTTGACCGCTCTTATAATTTTGCCTTAGTCTTTCACCGTAGATATCTTCCTGCCTTGAAAGGTTTGCTTTAGTTTCTGTAATATTCTTTTCTGTAATTGTTATTTCGTCATCCAGTTTTTTTATTTCTTCTTTGCCCTTATTGATTTCTTCGGTTTTTAGGATAATCTCTTCTGTAAGAACACTAATTTTTTCTTCAGAAGCTCTGATTTTATCCCCTACTTCAGTTATCTGTGATTTAGTTGTCTCGATTTCAGATAATGGTTCGGCAAATGCAACCAATGATGAAATTCCAAAAGTTAGCCCAACGGTCAATGACAGTGTGAGCAGCTTCTGCAGTTTAATTTTCATAACAGATCTCCTATACAAAATACTTTAAGTGACAAATTAGATATTAAAAGAAAGTTGTAAATATAGTATAAAGGCGCATCCTCTAACCGAAACCAAAAGGGAGTTCCGCTTGCACCAGTATAAATTTAAATTTTCTACAATAAAAAAAGATGTACCTGGTACATCTTTCGAGTATAACAACTGTGATAGATATCAGCTGTTCAAGTCAATATGGCAATATCCACCGGGATTCTTATCCAGGTAGTCCTGATGGTATTCTTCTGCGTCATAAAAATTCTTTAATTTACTCACTTCTGTCACTATCTTGTCCTTATATTTCTTTTGTTCTTCAATGGCAAAATTTTCAATAACTTCTTTATCCTTCTCTTCAATGTAATATATGCCCGTTCTGTACTGGCTCCCTACATCCGGTCCCTGTCTGTTAAAAACCGTTGGGTCAATTATATGGAACAAAGTCTTTAACACAGATTCCAAAGCACCGTCATATTCTAGCAATAATGCTTCTGCAGCATTTGTTACACCGGTACAAACTAATTTGTAATCCGGATTTTCCGTATTTGAATTTGCATACCCAACTGTTGTATTTATCGTGTAGGGTTGTTTTTTAAAGTATGCTTCAACACCCCAAAAACAACCACCTGCAAGTACAATCTTATTCATGTGATTTCTCCTGTTTAAATAGATTTTAGTAATACCATTATATACTAAACATAAACTGCCTAATGATAGACACTGAAAAAATAAAATACTACAATTATTCATAACCCAGTGTGTAAAAATAAAATATTAGTTGACATATTTATTTATACGTTAACTAATATCAGTAACAACTTCGGAGGTTTTCTATGAATGTACTGGAAGTAACTAATCTTACAAAAAAATATGGTTCCAAAATCGGAGTCAAAGATGTTTCCTTTAAGGTTGCCGAAGGAGAAATATTCGGTTTCATTGGACCCAACGGTGCCGGTAAGTCAACAACAATAAGATCCATCTTAAATTTAATCAGACCTACTTCGGGAACCATTCAAGTATTTGGAATGGATTCTGTAAAGGATGCTCCTTTAATTGCAAAAAACGTAGGTTACCTTCCTTCTGAAGTTTTTTACTATGACGGAATGAGAGCAAAAGAGCTACTGAATTTCTCTGCATCTTTTTATAAGAATGTTGATAAATCAAGAATAAATAAGCTGGCAAATCTTTTGGAGTTAGATCTTTCGAGAAAAGTTGATGATTTATCCTATGGTAATAAAAAGAAGCTTGGTATTATACAAGGTCTTCTGCATTCTCCCAGCTTGATTATACTTGATGAGCCCACTGGTGGTCTTGATCCCTTGATGCAGCAAAAGTTCTTTGATCTGATCAAGGAAGAAAACAGGAACGGTGCCACGGTTCTTTTTTCATCACACATACTTACTGAAGTTCAAAGACTCTGCCATAAGGTCGCAATAATTAAAAACTGCGAAATCATTAAGATTGATGAAATCGAGTCAATGAAAAAGGAAAACTATAAGAAGATAACAATTGAAGGGGAATCAGACTTCAGGGGATTGATTTCATCACTTCAGGGTGCAGCTAATATAAACAGTGCAGAATCAAAGACTGAATTCCTTTTTAAAGGTGATATAAACAATATTATTTCCCTGCTGTACTCCCACAAAGTAATGAACCTGACAATTGAAGATCCAAATCTCGAAGAAATCTTCATGCACTATTATGAGTAGGTGAAGCTATGAATATATTTAATCATGAGGTTAAGCTTTCCCTAAAATCAATTCCCGTATATGTTATTGTTTTAGGCATCTTCCTCTTAATATTTCTGGGATTTTACCCCTCATTTGCACATGATTCTGCTCAAATGCTGAAGATGATTGAAAATTTCCCGAAAGAGGTAATTACTGCCATGGGAATTGATTTGAATTCGTTGTTGTCATATAACGGATATGTTTCATATATATTTCTCTATATATCAATAATATTAGCCATTGCAGGCATGAATTTGGGTCTTATTGCATTTTCCAGGGAACACATCGATAAGACATCAGATTTTTTACTAACTAAACCGGTATCCCGGGTAAGATTAGCCATCACTAAAATTTTTGGCTCAGTTTTCACATTAGTTATATTAAATGCATTAGTCACAGGGCTTATACTTTTCCTCTCTGACTTAATGATTACCGATAAGGTTGAAGTTTCATCCTTGATCTTGGTTTGTATAGGTGGTTTGATAATTTCTCTAATGTTTGCTTCCATAGGATTTTTACTGGCTAATCTTTTTAGGATAAAGAACACTTCAATGACCACGGCAGGTGTTGTTTCTTTGATGTATTTGATGACTATGCTTACTAATCTGACCAAGGATGAGAAGTTTGGTTGGTTTACCCCATTTAAGTATTTTGATTTCCCACATATTATGCAAAACAAAGGGTTTGATCAAAATAAATTAATTGCTGCAATTTCCGTAATAGTTATTTTTTCTTTGATTTCAGTCTTGATATATAAGAGACGTGACATCAAACAGATATGAGGTTTACTATGAATATTATTTTTAAAGAAATAAAGATGAATCTCAAAGTTTTATTCTTCTGGGCTCTTGGTCTTGGTTTTTTTGCAATTGCATCATTTACCAAATTAAGCACTTTGAGCAGTGATCCGGAATCATTGCACTCAGTGGTAAATTTCATGCCTAAGATAGTCAAAGTATTATTCGGACTCGGCAACCCGGATATTACCTCCCCTTCCGGTATAATTGCAATGGTTATGTACTATATGCTTGTAATCATAACTATTTATGCCTCCATGGCCGGAGCATCATTGATATTGAAGGAAGAAAAGGATAAAACCTCTGAGTTTCTGTTGGTAAAGCCAAAATCGAGAAAATCTATATTTGTGCTAAAAACAGTAGCGGGGATAATTATGTTGGCATTTTTAATTTTAAGTGTCTTTCTATTCAACTACTATTCCCTTAAGTTTACACTGAATGATACAAGCCACACTTGCCTTATTTTAAGGTATTGTGTCTCCATTTTCGTTGCCGCGCTTTTCTTCTTTGGATTGGGAACTTTCATAGGTTCCATCGTTAGAAAACTGAAGACAGGCACAAATGTATCCCTGTTATTTTTCGGAATCGGATTTACAGCAATGCTGGTAAGCCAAATGTCTGAAAAAGTTGAATTCATAGACAGGTATAATCCATTCTCCTTGATTTTAAACAGTGATTTTAATGATGATAAAATGCTTTTAATAAAATGTATTCTGATTTTGTCATTATTCCTGATCATTACTGCTTTAGGAGCAGTACAGTATAATAAAAAAGATATTTTTACTTAAAAGAACATGCTTTCTGAAGCATTAGACAGCCCCCCGAAAGTTGGACCAAAAAACAACTTTTGGAGGTTCTATTTATTTATGAAAAACAGGAAGTACTGTAGTGAATTAAAATCAAAAGTGGTTGATGAGTATCTCTGGGAAGCCCAAGTCCCAATGGACTTGCTAAGAAGTTTGGGATCAGTAGTACCGGATTGATTTTATACTCTCGAGGAAGTTTATATACAGTATCCCTCTTCCATCTGACATACCTACCAATTGTAGAGATTTTTTCATTCCTCAAAAAATAAAAAGGTCTTCCATGATTATATTGATTATCATAGAAGACCTTTTATATTTACTGAAAGACTTTCACTCTCTCAAATTTAATAGTTTGTTGCAAATTAGTTTGCCCTTATCTCTATTCTTGATCTTTCACCAGGACTGACAGCCTCTTATCCAAGAAGAACATGAGCAAAGCACATACGAAAGCTATGACAGCAACTATGGATACATGCATCCTTGAATGCGAAGTTTCCACCAAAAAGGAATCCATATGCATAACCGTATGTCTTTGCAGCAACAAATATGGCGAATCCCCACACAGCCATCATCATGGCCAGGTACTTACTCGGAGAGTATTTACTTATGAAAGAATGACCAAGGGGGGAGAAGAACATTTCACCTAAGGTCAGAAGGAAAACAGATCCTAAAAGCCAAAGCACACTGGCTTTGTTCCCGCCTCTTGTTATGTCTATCAGGGCATATAGGAGGTAACTTGATCCCAGGACAGCAATACCGATACCTGTCTTCCTGAACAGACTGATATCCCCTTGAGGCCTTTTGGCAAGGCGAACCCACAATGCCGCCATTACCGGTGCTAAAATGACGCAGAACAGGGAATTTCCGGCATCAAACCATGTACTTGGTACCTGATAACCTGCAATGACCCAATCCATGTTGTCAGCCCAATAGTAATACACAGGAAGATAAGCCAG
>DAINSS010000042.1:0-1983 GCA_036741195.1 Clostridiaceae bacterium
TCTTTTAAATTATCATAGAAAATCTCTATTTACAGAAATTTCTTCACAGACTCTCACCTGGGATTGTAACAGAAGATATGGTAAAGGGAATGAAAAAAGATTCAATAGTCTTTCCGATGGCAAACCCAGAACCTGAAATCAGTTATGATTCTGCAATTAAAGCAGGTGCAAGGATAGTAGGTACTGGTCGCTCCGATTTTCCGAATCAGGTGAATAATGTTCTAGCATTCCCAGGAGTTTTTAAAGGAGCTTTGAAAGTAAGAGCTTCAAAAATTACTGAAGAAATGAAATTCGCCGCAGCAGAAGGGCTGGCATCACTAGTGTCTGATGATGAATTATCAGATACATTTGTTATACCAAAACCATTCAATCCAAGGGTCTCAGATGTTGTTGCAAAAGCAGTGGCAAAGAAAGCGATTGAGCAAGGATTGGCAAAACTTCCATATATAGAAGAAGAATAGATTTGTATTAATAAGATAAACGAAAAATGCCACCTTTAATGCATAAACATTAAGGGTGGCATTTTTTCATACTTTTTCACTTAACACAATTTCAAAAATGTAGCTCGAGTTTTTAAATTAGTAAGCAAGTTTTTTTCATACCTTTATTATAGTAGTCTTATGGGTAATTTTTTATCTTGATTTAAGTCATTTGATGTAATACTATACTATTAGTTTAGTATTCGTAAACAATGATGATTGGAGGTCCATATGAATATAGGAGAAAAGATTCGTGATCTTCGCCTTAAAATTGGTCTTACCCAGGAAGAGCTGGCAGAGCGCTCAGACCTTAGCAAGGGCTTTATTTCACAGGTGGAGCACGGAAATACAAGTCCTTCGGTGGACACCTTGGAAGATATAGTGCATGCTCTGGGTTCAAACTTTTCCGATTTTTTCAGGGAAAAGAAAAATGAAAACTATGTGTTTACTCCGGAGGATGCATTCACGGGAGTATATGACCAGTTCGGATTCAAGATACATTGGATAGTTCCCAATGCCCAGAAAAACAGCATGGAACCTGTAATTATGGAACTTAAACCTGAAGGCCGGACCAAAACCTACAATCCCTTTGAAGGGGAATCCTTCGGCTATGTGTTGGAAGGGAAAGTAGTATTGCACCTAGGTGATGAAAGTTACGATCTTCAAAAAGGGGACTGTTTCTATCACGGCATGGATTCCAGGACATATATAGAGAATTTATCAGGTAAATCAGCAAGAGTATTATGGGTTATGAACCCGCCAAATTTTTAGGAAGGTGTATATATGAAAACACATATTGAACTTAAGAATGTAAATAAGTCCTTCGGGGACACCCAGGTACTCAATAATATCAATCTGGCGATAGAAGAGGATGAATTTTTAACTCTTCTCGGACCGTCTGGATGCGGTAAGACTACAATATTACGTATCATCGGGGGATTTGAGACTCCTGATTCAGGCAATGTTTTGATTAATGACAAGGATCTTGCAACAACACCCCCTTATTTAAGACCCGTTAATACGCTTTTTCAGAAATACGCTTTGTTCCCGCATTTGAATGTATATGAGAATGTGGCTTTCGGACTCAGGATTAAAAAGCTTAAGGAGTCAGAAATAAAAGAAAGGGTTGAAGAGATGCTAAAACTGGTCAACCTAAAGGGATATGATAAAAGAAGTGTTGAGTCATTATCCGGCGGTCAGCAACAGCGTATTGCTATGGCAAGAGCTCTTATTAACAAACCGGAGGTTCTGCTGTTGGATGAGCCTCTTGCAGCCCTTGACCTGAAGCTTCGTAAGGAGATGCAGACTGAGCTTAAAAGGATTCAGAAGGAAGTAGGTATCACCTTTATTTTCGTAACCCATGACCAGGAGGAAGCACTGACCCTAAGCGACCGTATTGTTGTCATGAATGAAGGTGTTATCCAACAAATCGGCACCCCCATCGATATATATAATGAGCCGATAAATTCCTATGTTGCAGACTTTATCGGAGAATCCAACATTT
>DAINSS010000042.1:1993-15993 GCA_036741195.1 Clostridiaceae bacterium
CCAACATTTTGGAAGGAATAATGCATAAGGATTACGATGTAACCTTTGCAGGAAGAAGATTCGAGTGTGTGGATTTTGACTTCCATCCGGAGGAGCCCGTGGATGTAGTTATACGTCCTGAGGATGTGGAGCTTGTATTACCGGAAAAGGGCATGCTTCAAGGCGAGGTCTTAAGCTGTCTTTTCATGGGTGTCCATTATGAGATGAACATTCAGGTGGGAGACAAGCTTTGGCTTGCACATTCCACAATACCGAAGAAAATCGGAGAAAAAGTAGGCATTATAGTAATTCCCGACAATATTCACATAATGAGAAAGGGTGAGGTGGAAGGCGATGAAGACATTTAAGAAAGCATCTGCCCCATACCTGATATGGGCTCTGCTTTTTATCATTGTCCCGTTACTGATGGTATTTTACTTTTCCCTGACGAATGAGCAGGGGATTGTAACCTTGGAGAATTTTACCAGGTTCTTCACAGGCAGTGCCATTGGAACATTGTTCCAATCCATGAAAATTGCACTGATAACAACCATTATTTGTTTTTTATTGGGATACCCACTGGCGTATATTATTTCCCAGATGAAGACAAGCTACCGTGCAACAGCCATGATGCTTGTAATTGTGCCCATGTGGATGAACTTCCTGTTAAGAACCTATGCTTGGGTGACCATACTGTCAAAGAATGGAATATTAAATTCATTCCTTAAAGGCTTTGGATTTGCACCCATGGATCTACTTTATACAGAAGGTGCCGTAATTCTGGGAATGGTTTATAACTTCATTCCTTTTATGGTACTGCCGATTTATACAATCCTTGAGAAAATGGATAACAGCTTACTGGAATCAGCAGCTGACTTAGGATGCAACAAGGCTCAGGCCTTTGCCAAGGTTACATTCCCGTTATCCTTGCCGGGTGTGGCTTCAGGTGTTGCCATGGTATTTATTCCGGCAATTTCTACCTTTGAAATTACTGCACTTTTGGGAGGAAACAAGACAAACCTCATCGGCAACGTCATAGAACAGCAGTTTACAGTTACAGGCAACTGGAACTACGGATCTGCCATGGCAGTGGTACTTATGGTATTCCTGGTGGTATCCCTGATATTTACCAAAGATGAGGATACGGATACAAATTTCAGCCAAAGGAAGATCAAAAACGAATTGAATAAAAAAGAGCATACCAAAGCTCTGGAGAGGGAGGTAGCCAATGTCTAAAATATTTAAAAATCTTTATCTTTTTCTGATATTTGCATTCCTCTATGCTCCTATAATTGTGTTGATTGTTTTTTCCTTCAACGAAGGTAAGACGAGAGGTAATTGGGAAGGGTTCTCCCTGGCTTGGTATAAGCTTCTGATGGAAGATCAGGAGGTTTTGTCTGCTGTTAAAAACACATTTTTAGTTGCAACGGTAACAACAATCGTATCAACCTTCATCGGAACATTGGGGGCCATCGGTATATCACTCTACAGACATAAAACACGTCAGTTGACTTTGGCTTTAAATCAGGTTAATGTCATAAACCCCGACATTGTAATTGCCATCGGATTGATGGTTGTATACAGAACGATCAGACTTGAGCCGGGTTTATTAACCCTTATACTTGCCCATGTGGGATTTACTGTTCCTTATGTTGTTTTGTCAGTCATGCCGAAGATAAGGCAAATGTCCAGGTCCCTGCCTGAAGCTGCAATGGATCTCGGTGCAACCCCTGCCCAGACTTTCTGGAGAGTAATATTACCTCAGTTAAAGCCGGGGATAATCAGTGGTGCCTTAATAGCATTCACCCTGTCCGTTGATGACTTTGTTATATCATTCTTCAATGTGGGTAACGGTGTGGAGACAATTTCCACTATAGTATTCTCAATGGCAAGAAGAGGGATAAACCCTGTAATCAATGCACTTTCCACCTTAATGTTTGTTACCATTCTGATTCTCATGATCATAATGAACTTAAAGACAGAGAAGGAGGCATAGTATCATGAAAAAAGTAATATCAATATTCCTGGTACTCCTTCTTTCGGTTTCAATAAGTGCCTGTTCGAAGCAAGAAGCCCAAGGAAATGTGGTTAACGTATATAACTGGGGAGAATATATAGACAAGGACATTTTAGACAAATTCGAAGAGGAAACAGGTATACGTGTCATTTACTCCAATTTCAACACGAACGAGGATCTGTATGTAAAACTTAAAAACGGGACAAGCAGCTATGATGTGGTTGTACCCTCGGACTATATGATAGAGAGAATGAAGAATGAGGGTATGCTCCGTAAAATAAATTGGGAAAATGTTCCGAATTTATCTTATGTGGATGAGGAATATCAGCACCACAGCTATGATCCTGACCAGGAATACTCTGCCCCTTATTTTTGGGGAACACTGGGAATAGTTTATAATACGGAGCTTGTAGATGAAGAGGTTGATTCCTGGAATATTCTTTGGAATGAAAAGTATAAAAGAAATATTATAATGCTTGACTCATCCAGAGACTCCATCGGTATAGCGCTAAAAATATTAGGGTATTCACTGAACTCAACTGTTGAAAGTGAACTTGAGGAAGCCAAGGAGCTCCTGATCAAGCAATATCCGCTTGTTTATGCTTATCTTGTTGATCAGACAAAGGATATCATGGTTAACGGAGAAGCCGCATTGGCGGTTATGTATTCCGGGGATGCTGTGGATGCATTGAGTAATAATGAGTCTTTGGCATATGCAGTACCGAAAGAAGGGTCAAATATATGGTTTGATTCCATGGTAATTCCGGCAAACTCAAGAAATCCAGAAAATGCCGAGAAGTTCATAAACTTTATGCTGGAACCTGAAAATGCAGCTCAAAATGCAGAATATGTCTGGTATTCACTTCCGAGTACCGCGGCAAAGGATCTTCTAAGTGATGAACTAAAGGACAGCGAAGTTGCATATCCGGACAAAGAAAGCCTGGAAAGTCTTGAGGTTTTCAGAGATCCGGGTCCTTATGTCAAACTTTACGATGAGATTTGGCAGGCTGTAAAAAATCAGTAAATTCGTTTTAGCATCAATTTTAAAATATCGTTATGATGAAACCGACGTAAAACCGACGTAAAAATTTACGTCGGTTTTTCATCGGTTTTAGGATTATCAGCTTTCACTTTGCATCCCTGTAAATCAGATACTCCATGAATTTCTTGACTGCCATTGAGGCAGTTTTTTTGTCTCTTAGGGCAAATACTATTTCTCTGTATGCCGGGACGTCCAGTTCTCGGATTTCGAAATTGAAAGCAGTCCTTTTTAGTATCAGACGCGGAAGAATACTTACACCGAGGTTTTTTTCAACCATGGACATTATTGAGTAATCATCCCAGGTAGTAAATTGGGTATTAGGAGTAAGATTGTAC
This sequence comes from Clostridiaceae bacterium, assembly GCA_036741195.1. Lineage (GTDB taxonomy): Bacteria > Bacillota > Clostridia > Clostridiales > Clostridiaceae > JG1575. The sequence goes on from DAINSS010000042.1 coordinate 5,367, forward strand.
TTTTGAAAAAGTTCCGAAACCTCAGCTTTTTCACCTTTCTCAAGTAGTAGAAAAGGGTAGTCGCAAAGAGAAGAAAGTGATACTTTTTCACTGGTTGTCAAAGGATGATTTTTAGGCAGAACAGCAACCAGATCGTCTTTTTCAAGGGTGACTGTTTCAAAAGAGGGATTTGTGGGAAGCTTTAAAAAGCCGCAGTCAACTCTTCCTTCTGAAATCCAGGTTTGAATTTCGGTATAATCACCAAGAAGGAGTTCATATTCCATTGATTGATCTTAAGATAATTGAACCGGTGAATACAGATCCTTATTCACTAACTACAGGGGACACCCTGAATTTGAATGACATAAATATCAAGGGTTATAACTCATCCCATATAGATTATTACGGTTTTGATCCTTATTACGGCAAATGGATTCTTTGTGACGATACAGTGGCAGAAATTGCCCACACCGGTAATGACGTTGCTAAGGTTGTTGCAGATTCTGTAACTGGATACAGAAGACTTGTAGCCGGATTCAAGGATGGCAGCGTATATCTGAAATATCAGATATCAAGCGATAAGTATAGGACCGTTTCAAGCCTTTTAAGCGGTACATCTGCATATTTGACTCCTGCAGACATAACCTCCACAGCGATGGTAAAGGTCAATGTCAAAGGAGTTCCTGAAACTGCATTTAACAGTACATTGACAGCATCAGGATCACTTGAGATGTTTGATAATGAAACTGCAAATCATAATACCCTGCCTGAGGGAACAATAAAAGCAGAGGTCAGAGATGCACTGGGAGCTTACATCAACGTTCCTCTCACCTGGTATGGATTGGATGACAGAATTGCAACCATATCCAACAATATTCTGACTCCTGTTGATAAGAACAATACTACTGCCAAGTCATTACAGGTAAGATTCAGCTACAAGGGAATATATTCAGATCCTGTGACAGTCACAATAAAACCACATCCAGTTTTCTACAGACTGTCATTGAATAATGACAACGGTGTATTCAACGACTATATATTCAACGACGGAACCAATAAACTCGATCTCAATACAGTTCTTATGAATGCAACTGACCAGTATGACAAGTCTTGGGCTGATTTTGACCCTACAGCTAACACATGGAAAGTTACATTGGACGGAACAGCGGTAGATGTAAGTGCAGAAAATATTTTAGAAGCAACAAAACCGGGTATCTATAAGATATCTGTAACAAACAGAACGGTAACATCCAATATCATGACCTGGAAAGTATTACCTGCAAGAACTCTGAGCAATTTATATAGCCGGTGATCTTTCTACCATGATGGTTGGAGATTCGGTTACATTGTCAGGATTGGCAATTTACGGTATTGACCAGTACAGCAGCGACTGCACGGTACCTGTAGCAGACGGTATTTGGGCTTCTACAAGTGCAGCAGGAGAAGTGACAGGGGATGTATTAAAGGGTATTGACGGCGGAACCGGTACAGTATACCTGGCAGTTGTCAACAGTGCAGGAAATACAATAATTTCCAACAAACTTGATTTCACAGTCACAAAACCTGCTCCTATTCCTGATTTTACTGAACTAACAGCCGAAAAGGTAACGGTTATTTACACTGGAGAAGTCCAGACAATTACATTGAAGGGTACAAACCTGCCTAACGGCGTTACTATTGCAGCACATGACAGCCAGGGATTACCGGTCATAGGAATGTCGGGCATAACAAAAGGGGATGCAAATACACAGTCAACCATGATTTCCTTCCCTGCAAATCTTGGAAAGAATGCAGTAACCTACACTTTGAAAGCTTTTTACAACGGTGAATTCACAGGGGCTCCGAGTGTTCTCGTTACAGTTAATCCTAAGTCAAAATCCAGTGGTGCTGCTGCATCTGCATCAATCGTACCTACATCTGCAACATTCAGCAGAAGTACATCATTAACCGGTCCTGAGTTCGTAATCAACCCGAACGGCTTTGACTTAGTTGATATCAAGTACGGCAAAATATCATTGGTAAGAGATATGGAATATACAGTTGACGGTAACAAGGTGACAATTTCACCTACATACTTGAAGTCACTTACCACCAAACCAATATCATTGACTTTTTATATCTCAGGTGGATCTGATCCGAAGGTTAATATCAGCATTACAAAATAGTATATATTCCCCACCAACACCCGCCGGTGCCATCCCTGCAATGACACCGGGACCAAGGCAGGATATGTATATAAATGTGTCCGTATCCTGCTTTGGCTATAAGGTTGATAAACCGGCTCATTGAGCCGGTTTATCTTTTTATTTTAAAAATTAAAATTTTATTTCAAATCTTATATTTATTCCTTTTCCTTTTTTTATCTTTCCGATTTTACTTTTGTAAATAACATACTCAACGGGTTTGTATTAAAAGCTTCCTGTACATAAATGCCATTAAAGCCAAGATCAGTGCCAGGTAAATGGGAAGTATGTTTACTCCCAAATACCGGGCGATCAAACCAAAGAGGGGAGGCATTAGCAGTGTTCCCGTGTATGCACTTGCTATCAAAACACCGATTACGGGCTGTGAGTATTCTGCACCGAAATGTGTCGGTACCGAATGGATTATGCTTGGATAAACGGGAGCACAACCAAGTCCTATAATTATCAAACCGATATAGGAAATAAGTACATTGCCCGGAAGAAACAAAGCAATCAGACCAAGTGTTATTAAAGAAATACCCATTTTAATCATCTGCGAATCATTAAACCTGAAGGTCATGAATCCGCTGAAAGCTCTGCCTATTGTTATTCCCAGAAAGAACATTCCGGCAAGGCCTGCTGCAGTTTCAGGGGGTACTCCTTTTCCCGTTGTAAGATAGCTGCTTGCCCAAAGTCCGGTTGTCTGCTCTATTGCACAATAACAAAAGAAGCACAGCATTATTGCTTTCGCACCGGGAAGCTTAATAACTTCTGCAAGGGATAATGATTTTGATATTACCTTCCCTGAATCATTTCGTTTTTGAGTAGCTGCTCCGTTTTTCCAAAGGGGCAGACTTAAAAACAATATTGCCGAAAGGGTGATCTGAATCATTGATATGGCTCTGTATCCCGTGTTCCAAGAACTTCCGTGAGCCAGAACCGAACCCATGATATAGGGACCTATTGTAGCTCCCACTCCCCACATACAGTGGAGCCAGCTCATATGCCTGCTTTTGAAGTTCAAAGCAACATAGTTGTTCAGTGCTGCATCAACGGAGCCTGCTCCAAGTCCGTAGGGTATCGCCCACAGACAAAGCAGCCAATAGGATGATGATACGGAAAAACCGAAAAGGGCAACTGCAGTCATAGCCACACTTAAAAATGTGACTTTACCCGTGCCCAATCTTTTTGTGAGTCTGTCACTGTTCAAGCTTGAGACTATTGTGCCGGCTGAAATTATTATGGCTATCCCTCCGGCATAGAAGGAGGGAACGCCTAACTGCATGTGCATAATCGGCCATGCAGATCCCAGTATTGAATCCGGAAGCCCCAGACTTATAAATGACAAATATATTATTAACAGTAATAATCCAACCATAAACTCTTCCTTAGCATTGTAATCTTGATTTTAAAATATTAAGTACCTTTAAAATCATAGCAGATAATTTATGAATGGAAAATCAAATTACCAAACTCAAATGCTTTTACTAGAAGGGTAGCTCAATGGTTGAAGGAACTGCCTTAAGTTCCAATAGCTCCACATCATTTGATATGAAGTGCTCCAGAATTGGTTCTTCCCTCGTAAGGTCAGTGGACAGATACTTTTTATTGTCATCTGAAAAAACAGTTACAACGGGTTTATCTTTCCCGAGCTTTTCTGCAACCTTGATTGCTCCTATGAGATTAGCTCCTGATGATATGCCGACCCCGATACCGTTCTTTGCAAGCATCTGAGCCATTCTTATTGCATCGCCGTCGTGGGCGTCAATAATTTCGTCTAGAATCGAAAAGTCCACAATACTTGGGATAAAATCATCTGATATTCCCTGGATTCTGTGCTTACCTATCTTTTTACCGGTTCTTAATGTGGGAGAATTTTCAGGCTCAAGGGGATATAGCTTGATACCCGGCACTTTTTCCTTTAAGAATTTTCCTGTACCGATTATTGTTCCGCCTGTCCCTACGCCCGCAATGAAAGCAGCCGGTGTGAGACCGATCTTACCCATCTGTTCAAGTATCTCGGGACCGGTGCTGTAATAGTGTGCCAATGGGTTCATAGAATTCTCAAATTGTCTTGGTAAAAAACAAGAATCTCCCTTACACATTTCCTCGGCTTGGGATATGGAACCCAAAAATCCGCCTTCTTCCTTGGATATGAGCTTAATTTCGGCACCGAAGGATTCAATTATCTTCTTTCGCTCTTCACTCATCCAATCGGGCATGAGAATTGAAACCTTCATACCTAAGCTTGCTCCGATACCTGCAAATGCAATACCGGTATTTCCGCTGGTCGCCTCAACTATATGCATTCCTTCACCGATTTTTCCGTTTTTTATGGCATTACTGATAATGTAGTATGCCATTCTGTCTTTAATGGAACCGGTAAAATTATAGTGTTCCGCCTTTATATAGATGCTGTGCTCATTTCCCTTATACCTTAGTTTTAAAATATACATGGGTGTGTTCCCGATGAGTCCCTTTAAGTTGCTATACATATGTGTTATTACTCCTTTGCATATTTGTTTATATAATAAGTATAGTAAAAACAGCCTCAGAGTGTCTAAACCAGGGCTGAATGATTTGATAACAAATTGATAACTATTATCGATTGTAATGTTTTAAGACGATGAATATGGTATTCTGTAGAATAAGAAGATTTTAAAAAGAAAAATTGTGAGGCGCTTATGAATTCCAAGAATAATGAAAGGGTATTTGCTTACACCTTCGGTGACATTTATAAACTATATATAGAAAAAGTGGAGAAGAAAGGAAGGACGGTTGAGGAACTTGATCAGGTGTTGACTTGGCTCACGGGATATGACAAGGATAAACTTCAAACCCAAATTGATAAAAAATCTGACTTACGTACCTTTTTTGGGGAAGCCCCAACTATGAACCCAAATAGGACTCAAATCAAAGGTGTAATTTGCGGAGTCAGGGTTGAAGATATAGAGGACCCCCTGATGCAAAACATAAGGTACATGGATAAGTTAGTTGATGAAATTGCCAAAGGAAAAGCTATAGAGAAAATAATGAGATGAGGATGGATTAGAAGAAGGTCTTAGGACCTTCTTTTTATATGTTGTGCGTCCAGCTAAGCTGGACCATACTGCCGGTGAAAGTCCGAACGGGGTAATTGCCAAGAAGCCCCAGTAGCCAATCCCCATGCGTAACAGAAATGGTGCGTGTGAAGCGGGAGGGTGATGTAACTCGAGAAGAGTGCTAGCAAGGATACAGGTCGTAACATGAAGTGAATTCTGCCGTATCGTCAAAAAGGCCACGCAAGTGGAAAGATGGGAAGTCGAGCCCCGGGCATATGGGCGAAGACCATGGAAGACAGGAAGAGCTTGGACGCGCACTGTCGAAGAATCCCACGGTATAAAGGAAGCGACATGTATCCAAAGTATGGTCTGGAACTGGAGAGACCTTCCTCTGCACGGCGTACGCCGTAGAGCAGAGGCATATAAGCCCGAAGTGGTGAAATTGCCCTCTGGCAGAGAAGGAGTCGGAGGAGCTCATAGTACCGGTGACGTCATGAAAACACAAACATGGCCAGGGAAGGGGCTCTGCTTTGTTCAAGTCCCCCAAGGAGGTAAGCGCGAGTGAATGCGAAAGCTAACAACACCATAGACAAAGTACGAGAACTCCAGCGGGGACTATACCAGTGCGCCAAAAACAACAGGCAGCGAAGGTTCCATGCCCTCTATGACAAGGTCCACAGGATGGATGTCCTATGGAAAGCCTGGGACATTGTCAGGAAGAACAAGGGAGCCGGAGGGGAGTTTATATCTCCGGAACTCAGGTGGCCAAAGGAGATTACAGCGGACCTGAAGGAGCAAGACTGGTATTCAGTGATACTAGCGTAGAGAATGCAGTATTGGAAGTGGCAAGGGGAGGAATTTTGAGAAGAGGACTTCCTTTCAAAGAATGTGACATCGGAATAATGTTGAATATAAGTTCAGATCACTTAGGTGAGGGAGGGATAGAGGATCTTGAAGATTTGACTAGACTCAAATCCACTGTGATAGAATCTGTAAAACCTACCGGGTGGGCAATTCTCAACGGAGATGATCCTTTAGTAATGTCCAGGGTAGACAATACAAAGGGACGGATTCTGCTTTTCTCAACAGATCCTTCCAATCCACTTTTGTTCAGAAATCTCCAAAAGGGCGGGAAAAACGTGACTTTGACAGATGGGAAGATCGTTCTCCATAAACCAGGTTTAGATTCGGTCATCATCGGAATAAAGGATATACCGCTCACTTTTGACGGTAAAGCCAAATTCAATGTATACAACGTTTTGGCAGCAGTAGGAGCCGGAGTATGTTCGGGACTTACAGATGAAGAAATAAGAAAAGGATTGATGACATTCCATCCTGATACTCAGACCATGCCTGGCAGAATGAATCTAATTGATCTTAGGGATTTTGAGGTTCTTGTTGATTACGGTCATAATATAGGAGCTTCAGAATCACTTCGTGAATTTTTAAAAGAACACAACATGGGAAGGATACTGAGGGTCGCATCCGGATCGGGCAACAGAAGGGATGAGGACCTAATAAATTTCGGTTTGAGCCTATCGGACACATATGACAAAATCATACTTTGTGATCCCGATCCGAGGGATCGTCCTGTCGGAGAAACTCCTGAACTCATATTGAAGGGGCTTAAAAAGGGAGGAATGGCCGGGGACAAAATCAAAATAAGGGAAGATGAGATTGAAGCTGTCATCGATTGTCTAAATATGGCCTCTACGGGGGACCTTTTAGTTATACAGGCAGATGAAATCGGAAAGGTCATTGAAACTGTAGAAAAATATAAATCTGAAATAGGATAGCTACCATTGTAAAATCAACCCCCGGAAACTATAGACAGCAGTTTCCGAGGGTTGATTTTTTTGGCTGAGGGGTTATTTTGTTTTGAAATTTTTATTTAAGTCCCTGTTTCGTACGGAAAAAGTCTTTCCAACCTGTAAGGGTCTTCTTGTATGTTTTGTGATTCTTGAGTGTGACGTCCCCCGGTTTCACTTTATCAAGATCCGACCATCTCAAAGGCCAGGAGATGGGAGCATTCTTTCTCGCCCTTAAGGAAAATGAGGCTACAGATGTAGCTCCTCTGCCGTTTCGGATCCAGTCTATAAAGATCCTGTCTTTTCTCTTTTCTTTCCGCATGTTTGAGGTATACTTATCCGGCCATTTTTCTTCCATTGTCATAGCAAGGTTTTTGGCAAAGTCCCTGACAGCTTCCCATTTTGCTGAAGGGTTCACGGGGATTACCAAATGGTAGCCTTTCCCTCCGCTTGTTTTGAGGAATGATACGAGACCCAGTTCATCAGTTATGCTCCTTATATCACGCACTCCTTGTCTGACCGCGTCAATATTCATGCCTTCATCGGGATCAAGGTCGAAAACAAGCATATCCGGTTTTTCCGGATCATCGACGGAGGAACCCCATCCATGAAACTCTATGGTACCCATTTGAACGGCACCCATCAGTGATGATTCATCCCTTATGACCATGACTTCCATTTCATCCCCATCATTGTCTTCTAGTTTGACTGTATCCATTGAGGGAATCTTTTGATTCATGTTCTTTTGATAAAAACACTCACCCTCAATACCATCTGTGCATCTTATCAAAGTCATGGGCCTGTCCTTGATATGCGGTAGAATCAAATCCTTTATACTCCAATAATAATCAGCAACATCCTTTTTGGTTATCAGTGAATCAGGGTATACAATTTTGTCAGGTGATGACAGCAGTATTTCACCATACGCCAGTTCCTTGACATCGGAAGATTCTGAATCTTTTGTAGGCTTTTTGGATGCTCCAGACTTTGGTGCTGCAGATTTTTCCTTTGACAAGGTTGCACTTGAGGTTTTCGGATCCTTTTTGATCTTAATATCATCAGAACCTTTGGATTTTTTATCACCTGTTCCAACCTTCTCAATAACTACTTCTTCGGAGGATTTGTCTTCCCTGAGCCCTTTGAAGGAAGCATGCCTCAATAAGCCTTCATTAGTTAATTCAGCAAAATTAACCTCTGCTATCAGTGTTGGCTCAAGGTATGTGACAGTTTCTCCTTTCCGCTTCTCCGGTTCTTCAGTGAAAGGGGAGGTCTTTCTGATTAAAGACTTTGCTTTTTTTAATATATCTTTTGCTTCATCCTCAGAGAATCCTGTTCCTGCACGACCCGTATATTTAATGTTTTTCTCGTCAAAAACCCCCAATAACAGGGAAGATAAGCCGGTAGAGCTTTTTTCCGTAGTTGTATATCCGCCGATTATAAACTCCTGTCTGTTCCCGCATTTAATCTTTAACCAGGAGTCACTCCTCCCTGGGACATATTTTGAACCTACTTTCTTTGAAATTATGCCTTCTAAACCTTTTTTGCAATTGTCTTTGAAAGCGGTCTGTCCTGCCCCCTTTTGGTGGAAGCTATACAGGATATTCGGAGGGGAACCGTCTAGTATGCCATATAAGATTTCTTTTCTGTCTTCAATCGGCCGGCCCCTTAAATCCTTGCTTCCCATTGCTAAAAGATCAAATACTATATATTTCAGGGAAGAATCATCTTTTTTCTTAAAAGATGACTGGAGTCGTTGAAAGTCGCTTACACCGTCTTCATCAAAGCTGACCACTTCTCCGTCTAGTATCATATTCCCCGGAGACCAGTCCTTAAAAGCCGAAACTATAGAAGGAAACTTATCAGACCAATCCAAACCATTCCTGGAAATCATTCTGACCTTTCCATCTTCCAGGTAGGTCACCATTCTGTATCCGTCAAACTTTATTTCGTGAATCCATCCATCTCCCGCTGGTGGTTTATCCTTTAACTTCGACAACATAACTTCAATTTTATCGAAGGGAAGTGCACCACCCCTGGCAAAATCAGTGCCTGAACTTATTTTTGACGGTTTTTCATTTTCTTCATTTTCGTCATATTCCTTATCCTCACTAATTTCCGCCATGGTCCTGTGGGATTTAATGGAGGTGTTAAAATCTTCAATACCTGAACCAACCTGCGTAAACTCATCCTTTTCTTTTATAAGCAGCCAATTGTTGTCCTTTTCTCCCGACTTAGGCTTCATTTTTATCAAGGTCCAGTTTCCTTTCAGTCTCTTCCCATTCAAGGAGAATTTCAGTGCTCCTGCCTCCATCTCTTTTCCAAAGTCACCTAATGGCTTCCATGTACCTTCATCCCAAAGCATCACAGTGCCGCCGCCATATTCTCCTTCAGGGATAGTTCCTTCGAAGGACCTATATTCTAAGGGATGATCTTCAACCCTGACAGCCAGTCTTTTATCCTTAGGGTCAAAGCTTGGCCCTTTTGGCACTGCCCATGACAATAGAACACCTTCCCATTCCAGTCGGAAGTCATAATGAAGTCTGGATGCCGCGTGGAGTTGGACTGCAAATCTGAGCCCCTTATTTTTATTTCCCTTGGATTTTACAGCTTTTCCTTCAGGCTCATCCGTTATGTTAAAGTCCCGCTTTTCATTGTATTTTTCCAGCTTAGTCATTATGATGATTTCCTTTCGGAGGATGTTTTTTTATTTTGTCCCTTTTTAGAAGGTGTTTTCTTTTCAGATTCTTTTTTATTCGGAGCTGCTTTTTTAGGTGATCCAGTCTTCTCCTCTATGGATCTTTTCAAAAGTTCCATAAGGTCAATGACATTGTCCTTGGCTTCAGATTTCTCAGATGTATCTTCATCCTCGTCTTTAATTTCATGTTTTGCCTTAGCTTCAATCCTTTTTAACAGAGCAGCATTGTATGTATCTTCGTGGGCATCAGGATCCCATTTGACTGTGAGATCATCTACCAGTTTAATTGCAAGATCCAGCTCTTTTTTTGTGGACTTCACTGATTCGGGAAGATTTAACTTTTCCATATCACGAAGCTCCTCAGGATATCGGAGAAGGTTTAGAATCAAACCGTTATTTTCAGGGATTATGGCACAAAGACTTTGTTTAGTCCTTATAGTTACCCTGCCAATTCCTATTTTATCCGAATCAATTAAAGCATCCCTCAAAAGGACATAGGGTTTTTCGCCTCCCTTTATGGGCACGACAAAGTAAGGCTTTTCTAAGTAAATCGGTGACAGTTCATCCCTGACTATGAATTCTTCTATATCCACTGTTTTCGCTGCCTTAGGATCGGCTTTTTCAAAATCCTCATCTGTAACTATGACGAATGATCCATCGCTGAACTCGTAGGACTTGACTATATCTTCCCAGGGAACTTCTTTTCCGGTTTCAGCATTTATCCTTTGATATTTAATTCTTGCGTTATCCTTTAAATCCATGAGATTGAAACTAAGCTCATTTGAATCCTCCGCACTCATAAGCTCGACCGGTATGTTTACCAGACCGAAGGATAAAGCACCTTTCCATATGGGTCTCATATTTTGACCTCCTAGTATTATTAAGTTGCGCTGTCAAGCGCAAGTTTTCTTGTTGCTTGAT
>DAINSS010000043.1:0-15429 GCA_036741195.1 Clostridiaceae bacterium
TTCTATATATTATCAATTCACCCTTTCACTGTCAAGCTGTTTTTTTGAACATTTTAATCAGTTTTTTCCTTCCTTTATAAGGGTGTTGCAGCAGATAAAATCGCTGTGCACATTATTATATCCAGTTTGAGCCCCTCCTGTCCATGGTTTGGAGGGACTTGTCTGGGCTAAAATAACCTGTTTTGCCCATCTGTCTAATTGTTGGATTCCGGGACACGGCAAATCTTCATTATCAGTTTCACCGTAAAAGCATGAAAAAAGAGGCTCTTATCAAGCCTCTTTCCGTGGTTAATTTATCTTTTGTCACCGTATCTTCCTATATTAAGGAAGAATACCGGTAAATTCTGTGTCTATTTTGCCAATAAAGCTTCTACTATTGGTTTTACTTTTTCAAGATCTTCTTCTCTTGGATTCCAGTTTACCCTTAGTTCAGGTTCAACAACCTCAAAGCCTGCCTCGGTCATTAAGTTTCTGAGTACCTTTGTACTTTCTCCGCTCCAGCCGTAGCATCCGAAAACAGCTGCCTTCTTGTTCTTGAACTTAAGTTCCTTTGCAAAGTGTATCCATCCTCCAACTGATGACAATATGTCAGATCCGACTGTCGGTGAACCAACTGCAATTGCCTTTGATTTGAATACCTGGGTCATGATGTCATTCTTGTCAGTCTGGGATATGTTGAATATCTTAATCTTGGTTGAAGGTGATGCTTCACTTAATTCTGCAGCCAGTCTGTGTGCTATCTTCTTTGTTCCGTCCCACATTGTGTCATAGACGACTGTGATCTGGTCCTCCTGATAGTTTTCAGCCCATGCAGCATACTTTTGGATTATCTGCAGAGGATTGTCCCTCCAGATTACACCGTGGCTTGTTGCTATGATATCTATAGGAAGATTTAGCGCAACTACTTCTTCAATCTTCTTTTTAACAAGCATTGAGAATGGGTTTAGGATATTCGCATAGTATTTCATTGCTTCTTCTTCAAGTAAGCACTGGTCAGCCTTGTCATTGAAGAGCTCTTCAACTGCAAAGTGCTGTCCGAAGGCATCGTTTGAGAACAGAATATTGTCCCCTGTCATATAGGTTGCCATTGAATCCGGCCAGTGGAGCATTCTCATTTCTACGAATACAAGAGATTTTCCGTTTCCGATATCAAGAGTATCTCCGGTTTTAACTACTTTAAAGTTCCATTCCGGATGGTGATACTGTCCTACAAGTGACTTAACAGCGTTTGCTGTACAGTAAATCGGAGTTCCCGGGATTTTTTCCATAAGTGCCGGAAGTGCACCGGAGTGGTCAACCTCGCCGTGGTTTGCAATGATATAGTCAATCTTGGTAAGATCTATCTCTTTTTCAAGATTCTCTATAAATTCTTTTGCATGAGGCATCCAAACCGTGTCAATCAAAACTGTCTTTTCTTCCTGAATTAGATAAGAGTTCTGACTTGATCCGTTATTGACTGAATAGTCGTCACCGTGGAACTTGTTTAATTCCCAGTCGATTTTACCAACCCAATAAACATTGTTCTTAATCTGTTTTTTCATTAAACCTACCCCTCTTTGAAAATATTTTTAAATAAGCTCAAATCTTTGCCGAAATTTAACTACTGATTTACTTCCTACTTCGATATATCAAAATATATCCGTTGAATTTAATTATAGCCTATCTCTACTATTAATAATATCCGTTGAATTTAATTATAGCCTATCTCTACTATTAATAATATCCATTTGCAGGGAACATTAATTTGACCATGGTCAAAATTCAGTTATTTATCCAAAACTTTATATGGATCGTAGGATTCATCACCGAATACTATACCTACGGATTTTGCCGCCGCTACCATTTCACCGTCAGGTTCAACGTTTTTAGTAACCTGGCCGATGACATTTTCAAGTGAATCATAGGACATCTTGGTGCCCTTCAGTGTAACCATGTTGCCGAAAAGTCCCTTTTCAGCCAGCTCGACTGCTGCTACGCCATATCTTGTTGACAGTATTCTGTCGGAAGATGACGGTGAACCGCCTCTTTGTAAATGACCTAGTATAGTTGCCCTTGATTCGTTTCCGCAGAGTCTGTGTAAATCGTCTGCGACCTTTGCCCCTATACCGCCAAGTCTTATCGGGTCCGGTGAGTCTGCAACTATGGATTGTACAACCATTTCTCCGTCCTTAGGCTTTGCACCTTCTGCTACGACTATAACTGAGAAGTTCTTTCCAAGCTCTTTTCTTCTCATTATCTTCTCAACTATAAAGTCAATGTTGTACGGAATTTCCGGTATTAATATTGCATCGGCTCCCCCTGCAATACCTGCATGGAGTGCTATCCATCCAGCATATCTTCCCATGACTTCAAGAACCATTATTCTGTGATGGGATGAAGCTGTAGTATGAAGCCTATCCAATGCTTCCGTTGCAACATCAACTGCAGTGGAGAATCCGAAGGTTGTATCCGTTGAAGCCAGGTCGTTGTCTATTGTCTTTGGTATTGCAATAACCTTGACGCCTTTTCTTGCAAAGTCCCTGGCAGAAGTCAAAGTACCGTCTCCACCTACAACGAAGAGAACGTCCACTCCTGCATTTTTAAGATTTTTAACTCCAACATCGGAAACATCTTTTATTACTGTCTCTCCGTTTTCTACAACCTGATATTTAAACAGATTGTCCTTGTTTGAAGAGTAAAGTATGGTTCCGCCTTCCTGAAGAATACCGGAGGTATTGAACAGTGTCAGGTCTATAAAGTCTGCATTATAAAGACCGTTGTAGCCGTTCTTAATACCTATAACCTCCCAATGGTTTTCCATGATTGCTTTTCTTGTTACTGCTCTGATTACGGCATTTAGTCCGGGACAATCCCCTCCGCCTGTCATTATGGCTATTCTTTTGATATCACTCATTTATATTCCTCCAAAGGATCCAACAGCTTACCTGTCAGTTTATTTCAAATTTCATTGAGTCCTTCCATGGTACCCCAACATTTTAATTATACCACGCCTGATATTTTTTCAATTTTGGGTAAATGATTCCAAGATGTTATTAATATATAAACTTTGGAAAAAATTCTTCAAAAACAATACCTTCAATTAAAAATATTCAATTTCCCTTCTGCCCTAACCTATTTTTAAAAGAAGTGCATCAGATTTCGACAGGTTCATTCTTGCCAAATCATTTCAGACACTCCCGTTTCTTAATCGTAATTTCACCACTAATCAATATAGTATGAATAATGTTAAGAAAAGTTGGTTTTACTGAAACACCACAAAGTTTTAAAATAAAATGCAAAGAGCCTTGGATTAAAGCTAACAGAGAATGAAACAGTGGAACATTATACTAAGGTTATTCAGGACAAAAAAGTACTTATAGGAAAACTACGGACAGCAAATTACAATATGCTGGCTAAGCTTGATAATGTTGAAGTTATAACGGGAAAAGCAACTTTTAAATCAAATGAATTGGTTGAGATAAAAACTGCAGAGGACACAATTGAAGTCACTGCCGACCACATCGTAATCAACACCGGATCCCTTGCCGTTATACCTGACATTAAAGGCTTGAAGCTTGGAGACAGGATATATGATAATGTTACCTACATGGATGAGGAGAGGTTTATTCCGAGGCATGCCATATTAGGTGCAGGCTACATCGGTCTTGAGTTCTCTGATATGGCGTTAAAATTCGGAAGCAAGGTAACCCTGATCCATAATTCAAACCGTTTCTTAACAAGAGAGGGTGAGGATGACAGAGATGCCCTTAAAGCCCATCTTGCTAAAAACGGAGCAGATTTACTGCTTAATACAAAGCTTCTTGAGGTTAAGCACAATGCCGACACATTGACCTTGTCTCTTCAAGACGGTGATGGAAATACATCTGAATTAGAAGTGGACGGTCTGCTTGTTGCCACCGGAAGAAAGCCGAATACCAATGGACTCGGGCTTGAAAACACTACCCTTGAACTTGGCAAGGACGGCTCTGTTATTGTAGATGAGAACTTAAAAACTAATATAAGTAACATCTGGGCTGCAGGTGATGTCAAAGGCGGACTTCAGTTCACCTATATTTTACTGGATGACTCAAGAATCATACTTCCACAGCTGTCAGGAAAGAATCCGGCTCACGGATTAAACTCCAGAGGAGCAGTCCCCTATACAGTATTTTTAGAATCCCCCTATTCAAGGGTTGGTATCAACGAGGAAGAAGCCACGAAAAAAGGCATCCCGTATAACCTTTATTTCATGCCGGTAAGTGAAATACCAAAGGCAAAGATAACAAAAGCAACAGAAGGTCATTGGAAAATTCTTGTTTCAGATGAGGGCATTATACTTGGAGCCACCTTATTCGGTACAGAGTCACAGGAACTTATCAACATCCTCACCTTTGCAGTGAACGATAAATGGCACTACAGCAAACTCTCGGATCAGATTTACAACCACCCCACAATGGTTGAGGGTTTTAATATGATTTTCGCCCCACAGTGGTTGGTTAAGAAATAAGGTCAATACAAAAAACCTCAAAGCGACGGAACTCATAACATTCCGTCGCTTTGAGGTTTTTATACCATAAAAGGCATCTGCCTTTTACTTATAATTATGATATTACACTCCATAGCTTACTTCAGTGACTTCTATGAGAATGAATCAACCAATTCCTTGAACTTTTTGCCTCTGAATTCAAAGTTTTTAAACATGTCAAAGCTGGCATTAGCCGGAGACATTAATACTAAATCTCCTTCTTTTGCTGCATCCCTTGCTTTTTCAACAGCGTCCTCAAAGGTATCTGCCTGTATGATGTTCGGTCTTGCTTTTTCATCTTCCTTTAGGAAGGCATCAAGAATTTTTGGTTTTGATGCTCCAACCAGTATGACATTTCTGAAGTATGGTGAGCCCTCTTCAACCAGGTTCTCAAATGGAAGGTTTTTGTCATAGCCACCAAGGATTATGTTGATTCTTCCTTTATAGTCCGGGAAGGATCTGACTGTTGCCATGGTTCTTGTAGGTGATGAAGCAATGGAGTCATTATAGTACCTGACACCTTTATACTCCCGAACAAACTCACATCTGTGATGAACTCCGGGGAAGTTCTCGGCAAAGTCTTTGATTACCGGTATTTCTACATTACCCTGTGTTGCCAGCATTGCTGCACAAAGGTTCTCGGCGTTGTGAACTCCCCTTACCTTCATGTCAGTCAGTTTAACCACCGGTTCGTCTTTTAGGTAAATTCCACCATCTTCATAGTATGCATCGGCTTTGACTTTAGAGGAGAAGAATTTAACTTCTCCCTTAGCTTCGGGAGCAAAGCTTCTGGTTATTTCATTATCCTCATTTATAATCAAGATTCCGTTCTCATTCTGGAATTTGAATATATTTTTCTTGGCTTCAATATACTCATCCATGTTCTTATGGACATCAAGATGGTTTGGAGACAGGTTTGTTACTACCGCTATATCCGTTGAAACATCCATATCCATGAGCTGGAAGCTGGAAAGCTCCAATACTACTATATCCTCTTCCGTAATCTCCTCTATTCTGTCAAACAGCGGAAATCCGATGTTTCCCCCTAGATATGCCGAATGTCCTGCTTTTTTAAGGAGCTCATAGGTCATGGTGGTAGTGGTGGATTTACCGTCTGAACCGGTTATGCCTATGGTCTTACCCTTGCAGTATCTTAAGAACTCCATCATTTCAGAGGTTATTTCTGCCCCTTCTTCAGCTGCTTTTAAAAGCTCCGGGGTATCCGGTCTCATTCCGGGAGTTCTGAATATAATGTCAAATCCGGTTAGTCTTGATAAATAGTCCTCTCCCGTTGAAAGCTCGATATATTCAGCGAAATCTTTGATGTTCTCCTGAAGCTCAGCCTCACTTCTTTTGTCAAAGGCAGTAACTCTGGCTCCAAGCTTTAATAGGAATTTTATAAGAGGTGTGTTGCTGACGCCGACTCCGACGACAGCAACTTTTTTGCCTTTTATTTTATTTTTGAACAATTCAAAAAGTGGTTTCATTAATATTTCCCTTCGGCATCTGTCTAAAGTGTTGTTTTCTCGTCCAAGAATCCAACAAGTTCATCTACTGACAATCTGATCTGCTCCATGGTATCCCTGTCTCTCACTGTTACAGTGTTGTCTTCCATTGTCTGGAAGTCTACCGTAATACAGTATGGAGTACCGATCTCGTCCTCTCTTCTGTATCTCTTACCGATTGAACCTGCATCATCATAGTCAACCATGAAATGCTTTGCCAAACCGCTGTATATCTCATCAGCCTTTTCTCCCAGCTTCTTGGATAAAGGCAGAACCGCTGCCTTAAACGGTGCAAGTGCAGGATGTAGATGAAGAACGTTTCTCACATCTCCGTCAGGTAATACCTGTTCCTCATAGGCATCTATGAGAACTGACAGGAATATCCTGTTCGGTGATACTGAAGGTTCTATGACAAACGGAGTATATTTTTCATTTGTCACAGGATCCTGATATTGTAGATCCTGTTTAGAGAACTCCATGTGCTGAGTCAAATCATAATTGGTTCTGTTTGCAATACCCCATAATTCGCCCCAACCAAATGGATACTTATATTCAAAGTCTGTTGTGGCCAATGAATAGAAGGACAGCTCTTCCTTGCTGTGATCTCTCATTCTTAAGTTTTCATCCTTTAAACCGATGCTTAACAGGAAGTTATGGATATAGCTTCTCCAGTAGTTGAACCACTCCATGTCTGTTCCCGGCTTACAGAAGAACTCAAGCTCCATCTGTTCAAATTCCCTTGTTCTGAATATGAAGTTACCCGGAGTTATCTCATTTCTGAAGGCTTTACCTATTTGTGCAATTCCGAACGGAATCTTCTTCCTTGAGGTTCTTGCAACATTCTTAAAGTTGATGAATATACCCTGTGCAGTCTCAGGTCTTAAATAAACCGTTGAGCTTGATTCCTCTGTAACTCCGATGAAAGTCTTGAACATTAAATTGAACTTTCTAATATCGGTGAAATCCTGAGCCCCGCAGCTTGGACACTTGATGTTGTTATCCGCCAAGTATTGCTTCATGGCTTCTTCGCTCATACCGTCGGCAGAAGCATATTCAACTCCCTTTGAAGTTAAATCCTCTTCAATAAGCTTATCCGCTCTGTATCTTGTCTTACACTTCTTGCAATCCATCAACGGATCCGAGAATCCGCCAAGATGTCCTGATGCCTTCCATACCTCTGGATTCAAGATGATACATGAATCCAATCCTACATTATATGGAGATTCCTGTACGAATTTCTTCCACCAAGCCTTCTTGATGTTCTCTTTAAGCTCGACTCCCAATGGGCCGTAATCCCAGGAGTTTGCAAGACCGCCGTATATTTCCGAACCTGAGAAAACAAAGCCTCTTCCCTTGCTTAATGCCAATATTTTATCCATGGTTACCAAATTCTTTTCTTCCATTTCTAACACCTCTTAACAATAATAATTTCATTCAAATACTTTTAACTTCCGATAAAATGAAAAGACGGACATATGTAAAGGGACGTATTTCTACGCGGTTCCACCCTTTTTGACATAATGTCCGTCTCAAATCATGAAAGCTCCAAAGCGCCCTTCTCCTATTTCTCATACCGGATCTCACCAACCTCCGGTTCTCTAAAAATGTAAAACAGAATACTCTTCTTTGTCACAGCTTAATATTCAATTGGCTCCGCGAAGAGGGCTCGAACCTCCAACCTATCGGTTAACAGCCGAGTGCTCCACCATTGAGCTATCGCGGAACGTTATACAACATATTATATCAACAATAACCTAAAAATCAATAATCAATGAAAAGTACTGTAATCTTTAACTCACAATAAAAAATTACCATTTCTATCTGATATACTTTTTACATTACTATAAATCGGAGCAATTTCCATGGAAGAAAATAAAATCCAACAAACAAGTAAAGCCCCAACCTACTTTCTCTCAATTGTTTTCGCCGTATTGGCAGCTGCAATGTATGCAGTATCGTCACCTATAAGTAAAATACTATTGACTGATGTATCACCTATAGTTATGGCATCACTTCTGTATCTCGGTGCAGGAATAGGTATGGCAATAGTAAACCTGTTTTTAAAAAGAAAAGGTACGAGAGAAGAGCTCCCTCTAACTAAAAACTAGCTTCCATTTGTCATTGGAATGATCATTCTGGATATTGCAGCTCCGCTGCTTCTAATGACAGGCCTTATGTCAACTGACCCTGCCGTTGTATCCCTACTCAATAATTTTGAGATTGTAGCAACAAGTATAATCGCATATTTTATTTTTAAAGAACTCATACCGAAAAAGCTGAGAATCGCAATAGTGCTGATAACAATTGCAAGTATCATACTGTCGGCAAATGATATAACCACCCTTAAATTCTCTGCCGGTTCAATACTTGTCCTTCTGGCTACAATATGCTGGGGATTGGAGAATAACTGCACCAGGATGCTTTCATCAAAAGATCCGCTTCAGGTGGTCATAATCAAGGGTATCGGCTCAGGACTCGGTTCACTCCTTATCGTATTTTTGACTAAAACAAACTTTCCGGAAATGAAATACATACTGGCAGCATTAATTCTCGGTTTCTTCTCCTACGGTATAAGTATATTCATGTATGTAAGAGCTCAAAGAGACCTTGGTGCTGCAAGGACTTCAGCCTTCTATGCAGTAGGACCTTTCATCGGCGTTTTAATGTCCCTTGTCATCTTCAGAGAAATACCCGATCCCTCCTTCTTCATAGCCATGGCAATAATGGCATTGGGTGCATATTTTGCACTTTAGCAAGGTTGAATAATACATTCTTAACCCTTCTCCACTATGCTATAATTAAAAGAAATATCAATGATTTTAGACGACAATTTTTGAAAGGAATTAACATATATGGAAAATAAAGAAAGACTGGCAAAGGTCATCCCGGGCAGAAAAGACTACAGCTTTACCGACCTGAGTGATTTTGTAAAAGCCAATGATATTAAATTCATGCTCCATAATACAAAGACAAGAGCTACAGAGGAGTTCATACCTAATAATCCGGAACTTGTAACTCTTTATACCTGCGGTCCTACCGTATATAAGGATGCTCATATCGGAAACCTCAGAACCTATATTTCTGAAGATATTCTAAAGAAAGCTCTAATAATGTACGGCTATAAAGTAAAGCATATTATGAACGTCACAGACGTCGGTCATTTAACAGATGATGCAGACGAAGGTGATGACAAGATGGAAAAAAGTGCAAAAGAGCTAAATATGGATGCTTGGAATGTTGCAGCCTTCTATTTTAAAAAGTTCAGAGAAGACTTTGAATCACTTAATAACATGGATCCCACATTATGGTCCACTGCAACAGGTCATATTGAAGAGCAGCTAGAAATAATCTCTGTCCTTGAGAAAAAGGGTTATACCTACAGAACAAGTGACGGAATATACTTTGATACAGCAAAGTTCCCAAAATATGCTGAGTTCGGTCAGCTTGATGTTGAACACCTCCAGGCAGGTCACAGAGTCGAAATGACTGATGAGAAGAAGAACATCACAGACTTTGCATTATGGAAGTTCTCCGAACCGGAAGATAAACGTCAAATGGAATGGGATTCCCCATGGGGAGTAGGTTTCCCGGGCTGGCATCTTGAATGTTCGGCAATGGCTATTAAATACCTGGGTGAAAATCTGGATATCCACGCAGGTGGTACAGACCACATAAAGGTACACCACACCAATGAAATTGCACAAAGTGAATCCTTCCTTGGACATCCATGGTGTAAGTATTGGTTCCATGCAGAATTCCTGGTATTGGACAACAATAAGAAAATGAGTAAATCCTCAGGTAACTTCCTAACAGTAACCAGCTTAAGAGAACACGGCTTTGATCCATTGGTTTACAGATACTACTGCTTAAACGCAAACTACTCAAAACAGCTTGTGTTCCACTGGGAAGGCATGGAGTCGGCAAAGGTATCCTTAAGCAGATTATGCAAAAGAGCACTGGAAATTAAAACAGCTGCCGGAGATAAAAAAGGAACTCCTGATGAAAACTACATGAAGGATTTCTTCACTCCAATATACGATGACCTAAACGTCTCAAAAGCACTGGGTATCTTCTGGAACTTAATGAAGGACGATAAAATCTCAGATGAGAACAAATGGGCAACAATGCTCCTATTTGATGAGATACTCACTTTAAACATAAAGGATGTCAAAGCAGAAGAAAAAGAACTTCCCCAGGAAGTACTAGACCTAATCTCCCAAAGGGACGAAGCCAGAAAGAACAAGGACTACGCCCTCTCAGACGAGATCAGAAACAAGCTCCAGGACATGGGCTACACAGTCAAGGATTCAAAAGAAGGTACAAAAGTAGAATAATAGCAAATCCAAACCCGGACTGATTCCAGTCCGGGTTCTTCCTTACAAAAAACTTATCACCCTTCATCAACGCAAGCCTAATTTTTAATGTCTAACTTAATCCTGAAAGTGAACGCATAACTAAATCCAAGTCCTTGTTTTCAAGCTCCTGGATGATATGCAAATATGTTTTTTGTGTCGTTGTCATGCTGGCATGCCCTAATCTTCTTGCCACACTGGCGATAGAGACTCCAGCAAATAGTAAAAGTGATGCATGTGTATGTCTTAAACCGTGGATCGAAATTATTGGAATTTTTGACCTCTTACAGTGTCTTTCAATAATGTCATTAACCGTTGAATTATAAACCTTGCAGGTGGCAAATATAGGTTTGTCCTCAGGCAAATTTTTAATCAACTCAGAAAACTGGATTACAGTTCGCCAATCAATCTGAATCTTTCTCATTGAGGACTTATTCTTAGTAGGTAAAAATCCTCCCTCACCCTTATAATCCCAAGTTTTATTAATTGAGACCAGTTGGTGATGAAAATCAAAATCCTTAGGTGTAAGTCCAAGAGCTTCTGAGAATCTCATGCCGGTTTTAGCCACCAATAAAATAAACCAATCCCAATTGACTTCTGGTTTTAAGTCCAATCCTGTTAATAGTGTATGTAGCTCAAATTGATTCAAAAACTTAATCTTTTTCTCAACAGGAGTTTTGCCTTTAATTATCGCCTTTCTGGTTGGATCCCTTTCAATAAGCCCCTCATCAACTGCATCTAAGATAGCTCCTTTGAGCTGATGGTGAAAATCCATGGTGGTTTGTCTTTCATGATACTCAGCATAATCATTTAGCAACTGCTGATACACAATCCTCGTTAATTCACAGGTCTTTAACTCAGGCATCAATTTTCTTAACCACTGATGTGTCATGAGATATTTATCCATGGTTACCTTTCTTATCGCCCCCTTTTTATAAACCATGATCCATTTCTCATAGTACTCACAAAACAAGTCAGAATTTCTGACCCCTTTTAGCATATTTAATCCCTCCAATGCTGATTTTGGCTCACGCTGGTGAAGGGTGATAAGGTTGTCGAGATCATCAAGAATGGCACCAATTTTCCGCTGTTCTTTCACGTATGGAACTGGAATCTCTATTTTGATGAAGTCGGATTCGTGAATTCTCCATTGTCCATATATGACACCTTGACGCCATTTAACCATTGCGTTAATAAAGTCTTTACGCACGAGACGACGACCTAAGAAATCAGAGTCAGCAATTCCGGTTGGCTGAAAAACACTGTAAACAGGAGAAATCGAGGCCTTTCCATACTTATTTAAACCGATAGAACCGGTTTCCAGATTATTTGAACTGTAAATAAAGTCCCCGGATTCGGTTCGTTTATATAGTTTGTTTTCTGTATCAGAAACCAATGAACTTCGGTCATATCGTTCTCCCTTTGGTGCAACACCTTCGTTTGCTATGAAAGCCATAAGGGGATATTCATCACTCATAGGTGCTTGTTCATTGCGTTCTATGAGCAGCTCTCCAACCTTACGCTGTTCCCAAGGGTGAGTATTTAAGAATCTATCCACTGAACCTTTCAAATAATCGAGAGATTTTACTCACGCTGGTGAAGGGTGATACTTGTGTCAAGGTTCTGAAAAAACTGTCCAATCTTTAGCTGTTCTTGCTCAGAATCTGGATAAGTGATCTGAGTATTTAATAGTGATGATTTTGATATAGATGATATTTTTGTACCCTGAATTAATGGTAATAGTTGATCATGATATCCACTTGAATTTAAGTAATAACCTAAGTAACCTGATGCGAAATTCTTGTTGGGCCTACAAGGGATTGTATGTAATCCAGCGACTACACCAATGCTTTTAATCCCCTTGATTTCACAACATTTACCAACAGTTACGTCTTCCGCAGCATCGGCAATTATGACATCTCCATTATGCAATAATGATGTGCTACTAACAGTAAAATCACTTTTAGATATTAGAGGAACTTCTGCTGACTCTATGTCCAGTATTTCTCCAAATTTAATCAGGATATCGCCATAATGAACATTTTTTATAACACCTGTTTCATAGTTTAGGTCTGCTCTTGAAAGAGAATTATTCTGCAAATATTGAAAGGTTTCGCTGAACTTACACTGTTCCCAAGTTTTATTGATATTTTTAATCTTAGAAATTAATTAGATAGTTTATCTAATCGCTTATAATGCTTTATTTAGGTTAGATTGCTATAATAAAAGGTGGAAACGTGTACTTACGATTGTTTTCAGTTTACGTTAATTTTCCGTCTGATAGAATTTGTAAAGTCCCTGATTTTTATAATCTGACTTTACAAATTGATATCTTTATATTACAAGCAAATTTTCTTATAATTACTAAATTTAGGAGATTCTGATTCAATGAACAAACAGCAATTAGCCAATAAAATATGGGAGTCCGCTAATAAAATGCGGTCAAAAATTGAAGCCTATGAATACAAAGACTACATTTTGGGATTCATTTTCTATAAGTACCTATCTGATAAGGAAGTTAAGTTTTTAAAAGATAATGATTTTAGCTCTTCCGATATAAGAGAGCTTTCTGTTGATGATCAGGAAACTTTTGAATTTATTCAAAAGAATCTTGGTTACTTTATTTCTTACAAAGACCTGTTTTCAACCTGGATAGATATGGGAAAGGACTTTGATGTATCTAATGTTATTGATGCGCTAAATGCATTTAGCAGATTGATTTCAAATTCCCATAAAAAAGTCTTTGATAAAATATTCAATACTTTACAAACTGGATTGAGTAAGCTGGGCGATAGCTCAGGAACACAAACAAAAGCGATTGGCGATCTAATTCAACTAATTAAAGACATCCCAATGGATGGAAAACAAGATTATGATGTTCTAGGCTTTATATATGAGGATTTGATTAGTAAATTTGCTTCTAATGCAGGTAAAAAAGCCGGTGAGTTCTATACTCCTCACGAGGTTTCTTTACTGATGTCTGAAATTGTTGCTGATCATCTTAAAGGACATAGTGAAATTAGTATATATGACCCTACAAGTGGCTCTGGTTCGCTGCTTATCAATATTGGTAAAAGTATATCCAAATTCATAAAAGATGAGAATAGTATTAAATATTATGCTCAAGAATTAAAAGAGAATACATATAACCTTACCAGAATGAATCTCGTTATGAGAGGGATTAATCCGGATAATATTGTCACTAGAAATGGAGATACATTAGCAGAAGACTGGCCATACTTTGATGATAATGACCTTGTAAAGACATATAACCCTTTATATGTGGAAGCAGTTGTGTCTAATCCTCCATATTCTCAGGTATGGGATCCTTCAAATATGGAAACCGACGCAAGATACAGCCGCTACGGTGTTGCTCCTAAAAGCAAAGCAGACTTTGCCTTTCTTTTGCATGATCTTTACCATGTAAAGCCAGGTGGAATAATGACTATCGTTCTACCTCACGGTGTGTTATTCCGTGGTGGAAAAGAAGGAGAAATCAGAAGAAATCTAATTGAATATAACAATATTGATGCAATAATCGGGCTTCCTCCTAATATATTCTTTGGAACCGGCATTCCAACTGTAATCCTAGTTTTAAAACAAAAGAAGGAAAATACTGATTTACTAATCATTGATGCATCCAAAGGTTTTATAAAAGAAGGTAAGAATAATAAGCTAAGAGCATCCGATATTAAGAAGATAGTTGATGTAGTGGCGAGCAGACAAAGTATACCAAAATTCTCAAAATTAGTTTCTTTAGAAGAAATCAGAGAAAATGAGTATAACTTAAATATTCCTAGATATGTTGATTCTTCAGAAAATCCAGAATCATGGGATTTGTATTCGTCAATGTTTGGAGGAATACCAAAATCAGAAATTAACGAATTAAAGGAATATTGGGTCTCTTTCCCAAACCTTAAACACGATCTATTTACAGATTCAGACATACCTTATGTAGATCTCAAAACAAATGAAGTTAAAGCAGCTATACAGAATCATCCTGAAGTAATTGGTTTTGAATCAAAATTTACTAGTGCATTTGAAAGTTTTAAGGATAAGTTAATTTTAGAATTAATCAATAATTTTGAGAATGTTGATATTAATCAAAAAGAATCTGACTTGAGTAAAGATATATTCTTAAGACTTAATAAAATGCCGTTGATAGATAAATACGAGGCTTATCAAATATTGAATTACAACTATGAAAGGATTTCTAATGATTTGGAAATCCTGCAATCAGAGGGACTTTCTTCTGCTAAAAAGGTGGATCCAAAGCTAGTAATTAAGAAAAAAGGCGATTTGGAACAGGAGATTCAAGAAGGTTGGGTTGGACATATATTCCCGTTTGAATTAATACAGAACACCCTATTAAAACAGGATTATGAAAAGATTCAAACTAATGAATCCAGATTGAGTGAAATACCTTCTGAAGTTGAAGAAATACTTGAATCACTTTCTGAAGAAGAAAAAGAGTCAACTGTTTTAAATGAAGCTAAGGATGCGTTTGTTGCAAAAAAAATTACTTTAAAACTAAAAGAACTTAAGAATGAGGAGCAAACTGAAGAAGTAATTGAATTTACTGAGAAACTAAAAAAAGTTGAATCACTCATTCAAGAAGAAAAAGAAGTTAAATCACTATTGAAAAAGGAAACTAAGAAACTTCAAGCTAAAACAAAAGTTACAATTGAATCTTTGAATGAAGATGAAATAAGGCTTTTACTTGAAAAGAAGTGGGTTAATCCGATTATGGAATCCCTACTTAAACTACCTGAAACAATTGTAGATAACCTTGTAGAAAAGCTACAAAATATACAAAAGAAATATGAAACTACATACTTTGATATTGAAGCTCAAATTCTGGAAACCGAAAAAACAATAAGTTCAATGCTTGATGATCTCGTTGGAGATGAATTCGACATGAAAGCAATCAATGAATTCAAGTCTATTTTAAGTGGTGAATAGCATGAAAAAGTCAAAAAAACCAGCAATTCGCTTCAAAGGATTCAATGATGATTGGGAACAGTGTAAGTTCAGCGAAACCTTTCAATATTTGCAGAATAATTCTCTT
>DAINSS010000044.1:0-1579 GCA_036741195.1 Clostridiaceae bacterium
AGGGGGTTTATTTGTTTCAATTGTTCCAATTGAAACGCACTAAAGTGCAACAACAAAAACGCCGGCAAAATTTTTGCCGGCGTATCTTACTTTGATTATTCTTGCTATGTACTATAGATTAATGTAATAAGATATTTTTTTCTACTTAATTATCTTGATTGATTCTTTTTCTGCTTCGGGTTTATAAACAATCTCTATGGTGTCCCCTGTCTTTATCCATCCCGATTTTAAAACCTTGGTGAATATTCCTTCCCTTGGCATGATACAATCACCGACAAGCTGTCTAATTGCACAGCCTGTATGACATTCTTTGCCTATCTGGGTAACTTCCATTTCAGTTTCGCCTATTGTCAGGATTGTACCAACCGGCAGTTCATATAACACAATACCTTCGGTAGTAATATTTTCAGCAAACTGACCCATATCAAGAACTGATGTATCTCCATTCTTCTCTGCCATCTGCTTTTTAGCTTTTTCTATTGATTCGTTGGCAAGAAGTGATACCTGTCTATGCCAGTTTTTGGCATGGGCGTCCCCTTCCAGTCCATGTTCAACCCGGAAGTACCCTTTTTCTATCTTTACCTTTGGTACTCCGGTTGTTTCACTTATATTAATCTGTAAAACTTTAGCCATTATTCACTCCTCCTAAACTCCCCTGACTTCCCGCCGGATTTAGCCATAAGCCTTATTTCGTTTATTACCATGGATCTGTCTATGGCTTTAACCATGTCGTAAATCGTTAAGGCCGCTGCTGAAACAGCAGTCAGGGCTTCCATTTCTATACCCGTTTTCCCTATGGTCTTAATTGTTGCAGTAATTTCTATGGAATTCTCTTCGTTATTTATATTAAAAGAGATATCGCAACCGGTTATTGGTATTGGATGACACATGGGAATTAAATCCCAAGTCTTTTTTGCAGCCATAATACCTGCTACTTGGGCTACTGCAAGAACATCCCCTTTTTTTGCTTTACCGGATTCAATGACGGAAATGGTTCCTTTTTCCATACGGATTTTACCCTTGGCTACTGCGATTCTTGCTGTATCATTCTTTTCTGATACGTCTACCATTCTCGCCCTTCCATCTTTATTCATGTGAGTTAGGTCCATTTTAACCACCTATCCTGAACATCTGTCTTTTTGAATCACTTTTGCCGTCCTTATCCATGTGATGAGATTCCGGCTTTGCAATAATTGCGTTGGATAATGCATTATGGAGCTCTGCTTCATCATTAAGGAATGGTTTAAGACTAATTTCTTCCATTGAATGAAGACATGGTTTCAAGGTTCCCTGTGCAGTAATTCTGATTCTGTTACATTCATTGCAGAATTTACAACTCATGGGCGATATAAATCCAACTGACCCTTTGGCACCTTTTCTTCCGTAAATTGATGCCACTCCGTTGTTTTTAATAAACTCTAAGTAAGGTCTGTCCTTTAAAACCTCATCCATTCTCATAAGACCGGATGCATATTTATCGCCTTCTCCAATGGGCATTATCTCAATAAATCTCAGATGAACATCTTTTTCTTCTGAAAAAGCAATGAGATCATCTATCTCATCCTCGTTCATTCCTTTG
>DAINSS010000044.1:1589-2147 GCA_036741195.1 Clostridiaceae bacterium
CAAGAACTGTATTAATCTTTACCGGTGTCAACCCCAGTTCAATACACTTATCTATTGCAGAAAAAACTCTGTTTATATCTCCGCCCCGTGTAATGTTCTTATATTTCACCGGATCCAGTGTATCCAAGCTTATATTAACCCTATTAAGGCCTGCTTTTTTAAGGTCCTCTGCCATTTCCGCCAATAAAATCCCATTAGTGGTTATAGATATATCCTCAATTCCGGGGATTGCGGAAGTTGCTTTTATAAGGTCAGTAACTCCTTTAAGAATTAACGGTTCACCACCGGTGAATCGAATCTTCTTAATACCAAGATCAGCCCCTGCTTTTATTATTTTAAGAAAATCCTCATATCTTAAAATATCTTCATGGAGCATTTTTTCTATGCCTTTTTCCGGCATACAATAAACGCACCTCAAGTTGCAGCGATCTACCAGTGAAACCCGCATATATTCTATTTGTCGTCCATAGAAATCTTTCATTTAATCAATCCTTATAATATTTCCCGATTCTTCAGTTGAATACCCTCCCAGGGTATCTAATATTTCTTTAAATCTGT
>DAINSS010000044.1:2157-2908 GCA_036741195.1 Clostridiaceae bacterium
GTCTCCCTTTATTATATCTATAAATAGTTTGACATTCTCCATTTCTAAATATCTTTGCGGAATTGCCATGTCGTAGTCTTCTGAACATAGTTCTATAAAATCAAGACCCATGGATTTTGCCGCCGACAACACACCGAGACCGCAGTCAGCATCACCCGTGGCTACAGCTGAAGCAACCGCCAAATGTGTGGTCTCTTCTCTGTCATATCCCTTGATATCTTCGGCATCAATATTATATTTAGATAAATAGTAATCCAGTAATACCCTTGTTCCCGATCCCCTTTGTCTGTTAACAAAACGCACCCGGGTAAGATCATTGAATCCTTGAATATTCTTTGGATTTCCCTTTGGTACCATGAGCCCCTGAATTCTTTTTACACATTTAATAAGAGCCATTGGTTCATCTTTTAGATATTTCTTTATCCAGGAAATGTTGTAAATACCTGTTTCTTCGTCGAGGAGATGAACCGGTGCCATATGTGTTTCATAGTTCTTTAAAGCTGTAATACCGCCTAATGAGCCCACATGAGCAGTACTTAATTTACTTCCCTCCGATTCCCTGTTCATTAGATCAGAAATTACATCAAGTATAACGTCATGGCTTCCTATTGTTACAAGTGTGTTTTTAATATCATTTTCATCTGTATTTAAAGTCACTGTTACCACCTCTCCGGCATCTATGCCTTCTAAATTCTGTTCAATTTCCAATATACCGTCAGCCTTTACCAACGACATTGTTGCACCTGCTCCC
>DAINSS010000044.1:2918-14764 GCA_036741195.1 Clostridiaceae bacterium
CCAATCTTACCCGTACAAACTCATGGTATTTTAGTGAAGACATTACTCTTCTTAATAGCTTTGCCTGTAGCCTGACATCCTTTTTAACTTGGAGGCCGCCGGCTTTCATAATTATCTTTTTAGCTATATGCTCCATAATAAAATATGCCGAAACCGGATAGCCCGGTATTCCTATTATCGGCTTATTACTGATCTTCCCCAGCATTACCGGTTTACCGGGTTTGATTGCAACACCGTGGATTATTAGTTCTCCCAGTTCTTCAATTACCGAAGATGTAAAATCTTCCCTACCTGCCGATGAACCTGCATTAATCAATACTATATCGCATTCTTCAATTGCTTTGGAAACCGCAGCCTTAATCATTTCAAAATCATCAATAACAATCGGATACCGCTTTGGAATACCGTTCCATGTCAAAACGTCTGCGCTGAAAACTCTGCTGTTAAAATCAATGATATCACCTGTTTTAAGTGTTGTACCGGGTTCTACCAATTCTGTCCCCGTAGGTATTATTCCCACAACCGGTTTTCTTTGTACTTTGACCTCATTGACTCCGCCTGCCAATAATGAGCCGATATCCACAGGTCTGATTTTATGACCCGAAGGCAGTATTAATTGACTTTCTACAATATCTTCGCCGATAGCCCTGATATTCTGCCAGGAAGAGGCTGAATTAATTATTCTGACTGTATCCTCACTTGTTTTTACTATATCCTCAATCATAATTACGGCATCAAAGCCCTTAGGTATCGGATCACCTGTATCCAAAGGAATAAAATCAATATTTTCCTTAAGATATACAGGCCATTTTTCACTGGCCTTATGTGTCATTTCACTTTTTACGGCAATGCCATCCATTGCTGAAGCATTATAATGTGGTGAAGATATTTTCGCAAAGATTACTTCGGAGGTTACTCTGCCCAGTGCTTCTTCAGTTGGAATTGATTCAGTACCTGCAGTTATTTCAGGAAAATATCCCATGAATTTATCTATTGCTTCTTTTAGTTCATAATTGGATAAATATATTTTTGCCATCTGAATTCCTCCTAAAGCTTGTAAACTTTAACCGTCTGTCCTTCTTTTAATCCTTCCTCATTTCTTGGAATTCTTATATACCCATATGCCTTTGAAAACCCGGAGATCATTCCTGATTTTGTATGGATCGGGATTGCTGCCAATCTTTCGCCTCTGTCTTCAACAATAACCGGCAAAAATTCTGTCCTGCCTGCAGATTTATGATGATTCTCAGTAAATTCGCAGGAGAGATAAAATTCATTTTCAGTACAATGTAAAAGTCTTTTTATCAACGGTTTTACCAATGAACAATAAATCACTGCACAAGCCAACGGGTGACCCGGTAGCCCAAATATGGGTTTATAACCGGATTTACCGTAGATTGTAGGTTTACCGGGCTTTACCGCAAGTCCGTGAAATAAAAC
Organism: Clostridiaceae bacterium; assembly: GCA_036741195.1. Classification (GTDB taxonomy): domain Bacteria; phylum Bacillota; class Clostridia; order Clostridiales; family Clostridiaceae; genus JG1575. Next base: position 4,359 of record DAINSS010000044.1, read on the forward strand.
TTCAGAATCCTTCATTGTCAATATAACTTCTCTTGTAAAATCCCCTGATCCCATGGAGCTTCCTCCTGAAATAAGAACAATGTCACATTCTGACAATGCTTTTTCCATGGTTTTTTTCAAAAGCTCGAAGTCATCCTTGATATGCCCGTAAATTATCGGTTTACAGCCATCTTCAATACACATATTATAAAGGAGTCTTGTGTTAATATCCCTTATCTTCCCTGGTTGTATAGGTTCATTTTCTCCGATCACCTCATCACCGGTTGAAATTATGCCTAAAACAGGTTTTTTAAATACATTTAAGTTCGTGATTCCGAGTGAGGACAGTACTCCTGCTTCATAGGGCCTTATGGCTTTTCCTTTTGAGATGATTACCTCACCGGTTTCTATGTCTTCTCCGATATCAATAATATTTTCACCCGGTGTGTTTTCTTTCATTAAGAGCACAGTTTCCTCATCCAGCTTGTCCGAATATTCAACCATAACTACTGTGTCTGCATTTAACGGCAACATACCGCCTGTGGGTACATATACACAATCACCGCTTGAAGTAAGCTTTAGATCGGTACCTTTACCCATGTGAACCGATCCTTTCAGTTTCATAAATGCAGGCATTGCATCTCCTGCGCCTTTAAGATCCTTTGATCTGACTGCATACCCATCCACGGTTGATCTTTTAAAGTCAGGAACATTAACCTTGGCTTCAATGTCTTCACTCACGTGTCTTCCAAGAGATATTGAGGAGTCAATCAACTCGCTGTCAAGTGTAAGTTCCACATCCCTTAGTACAATATCCAAAGCTTCATCTAAGGATATTACCCTTAAATCCTGCCTCATCTTGCACATTCTCCGGCAGATCCGATCAGTATCTCAAGACCGTGGGGAAGTGCCCCCAATATCCACCCTAGGTTTTCCTTGGCTGCCTTAGGACTTCCGGGAAGGTTTATTATCAATGTTGATTTTCTAATTCCGGCAGCTGCTCTGGACAACATTGATCTGTCAGTTATTTCCATGGACTTATATCTCATGAATTCTGGGATTCCCGGGACCTCTCTGTCAATTACATTTTTGGTGGCTTCGGGGGTAACATCCCTGAGTGAAAACCCTGTTCCTCCGTTGGTTAGTATTAAATCTGCAATATCTTCATCACAAAGTGCTTTAATTTCATTTTCGATTAATTCAATCTCGTCAGGTATAACATTGTAATGTACGATTTTATACTGATTCCCTTCCAGTAATTCTTTTATAACCTGTCCTGTTTTATCTTCCCTTTCTCCCCTTGAACCCTTGTCACTGACTGTTATTATTCCAACTCTGAACATTTTGATCACCATGATCCTTTCTATTTGTTATATTCAAAATTCTCTTAAGCAATTCAGAATCAGGACTTTTTAATACCTTGTCTTTACTTCCGAATTCAATACATTTACCCTTATCCAAGAACAATATATAGTCTGCCAACCTCTCAGCCTGCATAAAATCATGACTCACTATTACTATGCATTTCCCGTTAACTGCCATGTCCCTGATAATATCTTCAGCTATCAAAGTTGATTCTTGATCCATGGCAGAAGTGGGCTCATCCAAAATCATTATTTCGGTATCTGCCAGGACAGTTCTGATAAGTGTTAGTTTTTCCTTTTCTCCGCCTGATAAAGTTCCCGGCTTTTTATCCATTAAATCAGCTATTTTCAATGCCTCGGCTAGGTTTTTTATCCTGTCTTCCAACCCTGAGTTATCTCTCTTCCTGAATTTTGATCCCAGTAATATATTCTCATAGGAGTTTATATTAAAAAGATAAGGATTCTGCTGCATATGCGAAACATGCTTAATTCTTTCATTTCTTTCCAGTATTATCGGATTTTTACGCTCATCAGAAAAAACAATTTCCTCATCACTTAATTTTCTGATCCCTGTAATCCCTTCTATCAATGTCGTTTTCCCCGATCCATTGGAACCCATTATAAAATACACATTTCCTGAATTAAAAGATATATCGCCTATATCTAAAACACATTTGTCGCCAAAATTCATCTTAGCTTTAATTACGTTAATATTCATTCACAGACCTCTTCTTTATCAGGAATAGCAGAACATTAATAAAAAATGAAATCAAAAGTAATATTAAACCAATGATTACTGCTTCGTCAAAATTCCCTTTTCCTGTTTCCATGGCTATGTAAGTAGTCATTACTCTGGTATGACCCTTTATGTTACCGCCAACCATCATAACGGCACCTACTTCACTGATTGCTCTGCCAAACCCCGTTGTCACCGCTGAAGAAAAGTCTATGGCACATTCTTTGATTATCAGTTTATAGCTATCTCCTTTGTTTGCCCCAAGAAGATATGCAGCCTGTCTGACTTGACGTCCCCTTGTGCTTACAGCGTTTTTGACAATGGTAAATACAATTGGCGTAACTAAAAGCACCTGAGAAATTATCATGGCTGTAGGTGTGAATAAAATCCTCATGAATCCGAGGGGTCCTTTCCTGGATAGCAGCATATAAACTAAAAGTCCCATTAATACGGGAGGCATGGATAATAAAGTATCAGAAATTCTGTCAATTATCCCCTTTCCTTTAAAGTCTTTAAGACCGTAAGGAATACCTGACAAAATTCCTAAAAAAGATGCTATCAGAGTTGCAGTTAAGGAAACAAAAAGAGAGAGTCCGATTACGCTCAATATGTCATTGTAAGTGTTAAGAAACTCTCCCATTTTTATCTCCGTTTTATACTAGTTGTAATTTAATGTTTTAAATGTTTTTACAAACAGTTATTACTTTGCATTAGGGAAGAATAACGGTGCGCCGTATTTATCTTTACCAAATTCCCCAATCATTTTCTGTCCTTTTTCGCCTAAAATCCAATCAATGAATTTGTTTGCTTCTTCAACTTTAAGATCAGCATTCTTTTCAGGGTTAAGTCTTATTACACCGTATTGATTGAACAAGTTCTTATCCCCTTCTGTCACAATTTCAAGTTCCAGCTTATCCTTCATTGACAGATAAGTAGCTCTGTCACTTAAAGTGTATCCTATTACCTCACTGGTCATAGTAAGTACATCTCCCATACCTTTTCCTGCAGAAATGTACCAATCTCCCGAAGGTTCGATTTCAGCTAATTTCCATATTCCTTTTTCTTTAGTATGGGTGCCTGATTCATCTCCTCTTGAGACGAACTTCTCTTTCTTTTCGGCAATTGCTTTAAATGCTGCAACAGGGTCCTGTGGAGCTGCTTCCTTTATTTTTCCCGGGTCTGTCGTTGGTCCAAGGATTATAAAGTCGTTATAGCACACATCAAATCTTTCTAAACCGAAACCATCCTTAACGAATTGTTCTTCCTGGGCTTTAGCATGGACTAACAATACATCTGCATCACCGTTTTTTGCAATTTCTATTGCTGCCCCTGTTCCCTTTGCAACAACCTTCACATCAATACCGGTATCCTTTTTAAATTCAGGCAGAAGGTAATCAAGTAAACCGGAATCCTGTGTCGAAGTTGTCGTAGCCAGGATTATTTCTGCTGCTGTAGCAGCAGGAGCAATTGTTGCTGGGGCAGTTGTCGCTGCAGCTGTGGTTGCAGGTGTTGCAGTAGCCGGAGCCGGACCGGAGCAGGCACTTAGTACAAAAAGGCCTGCGATGAATAATGATACTTTTTTCATTTTTCACTCCTTTTACATTGTTAATTTTTTTACCATATTAAATTATTCCCCAATTAATATGGAAAGTTATTGACGGGTATGTCTTAATTATAGCCCTTGAACACATGCATTGTCCAAGTATCAGGCTGAAAACGGATTTAAATTATTAATATTCAAAGAATATTGAATTATTGTAATATATCGAAAAATAATAAGCCTGTTTAAAAATATATTGAAAGCCAAAGTTAATCAGAAATCCTTCTGTTTAACTTTGGCCTTCAATATGAATTGCCTATTATTTTAAACCATGTACAAAATGTGCGTCCTGGCAATAAATAATGCCCTTGTCACTTTCTAAACCGGCATTGCTCTTTATTGCTTCCATGATGTTACGCACAGAATCCTTTTTTGCAATTATTAGGATTACTTCATCAATACCTTCATCCTTGGAAAACAAGGTTGCTAACTGTGGATCGTCATCAGAATTGGAAATTATGGTTCCACCCCTTGCACCTGCTTTACGTGCAGCATCCATGACATCTTTGGATTTACCGGTTTTTATTATTCCGGTAATAACCTGTATTTCTGATTCTTCCCTATCCTCATCATTTATATCTTTCAAGGAATCTCCATAAACCTTATTAACATTTGTGGCATATCCGATTCCGCTTCCGATCTTTCCAAGTTCCAATTCCTCTTTGGCAAGATTAAGGAATATTTCTGCCATATCTGTAGGTGCCAATAAAGACACAATATCTCTTTCAAGATTTTTATTTGTTAAATTTTTTAACAGTTCGCTACTAGCTGTTCCTATTCCCATATTTACAGTCCCACCAGCGATACCCTTGCGTTTTGCAAGTTTCAATACATCTGAACCCCTACCACTTGGTACTATTACGGTTATATGATCCATTTCAATTTCTCTTGGCATTTTGTCATTACCTCCGATTAAAGTACTTTTATTAATTATAGCAAATGGAAACCCAATTAGTAACCATTGCAATGCTACAATATATTCTTTTGTATATGTATATCAGTATATTTTTCATTTAGCATTATGTCAGAATAACCCTTATTCAAACCTGACAGATATTCCTCAAGGAAGTTTATTGCCAATTCTGCAATTATCGGATGTGCTTTTGAAACTTTAGTATTTCCTTCCACTTCTAAATCCGGTAGCAGTGTGAACCAGTCTGTAAAAGTCAAATGTACAGTATCGTCCATGTAAATAAAATCCTGAGGCTTTGAATTAAAGGCTTCATACATCTTCTTGGTGTTTGTCTCTTCAATCAATGCCATTTCATGTTCTTTCATGACAGCTTTCTTAAAGTTTTCAGCTGACTTATTGACTGACTTTTCAAGTTTAACCTTAATTCTCTCACCGTAGTCAACCTTATCTCTTCTGATGTTTAATAATCTTTTATTTGCTGTGGCTTTCGTGTCCAAATTATCGCTGTCAAAATAAGCAAGGGCTGCATCCAATATAACCCCAGCCTTTATCAATGGGTGCTCCATTGCAAATACGGCTGTCATCCCTCCCAGGGAATGTCCTGCTACACTTACTTTATCCAAATCAAACATACCCTCAAACTCAGAACTTTCGTTTAATTCTGCTAAGCTGTCTGCTACAAATTTAATATCATCAGCGCGGCATTTAATTTGAGCATACCTTTCCTCCGGTTTGCTCATTGCCAATAATCCTTCTTTCATTTTTACAACCGACCCGTCCGGCAGTAAAGTAAAGTCAGTATCATACAGATGACCTGTATCAACAACTATGAATCCCTGTTTTACCAAGGGAATAACAAGGAACATATAAAAATCTCTGTCGGCTGTGAGTCCGTGAGAGAAAATAACCACAGGAAGTTTTTTCTTGCTTAAATCCGAGGGAGCGTTATTTATAAATTCAACTTCCAAGTCATCAAGTATTTTTACTCTGTCTGTCCTTCCCTCCGCATAAATTTCATTCAACATCTCGGTTTTAGGGAAATATATGTCTTTATATTTTGAATTTCCGGATTCTTTTGTAGGATAAATGATACTGATTGGAATCTTCCTTTCAGGTTCTCCTGAATAATAATCGGTTCTTGATTTATCAATTAATAATTTAGTTTGTCTTCCTATACCCATATTATTTAGGATGTTGCTCATCCTTACCTCCTAAAACAATGTATTTGTTATCTATTATATGTGAAGGATTATGCTATTTATTCAATTTCCCTTAATATTCACATATTCTACCCAGTAATTTAATTTTTTGCTTTCTGACACTATACTAATTCACTAAAAACTAATCCCACCAATCTGTTATAATCAAGATGAGGTGTCACAAATGGCAAAATATAATATTATTACAGAAAAGCAGGAAAAAAAATATCCTCCCCGAATGGATGATTTTATAGTCTATCTTCAAACCATCAAGGGGAAAAGTATAAATACAATAGATGCCTATTGCTATGATCTTACGGTATTTCTCAAATTTATTAAGATTTATAAGGGAAAAGTTTCCACCGATACTGATTTTGATGAAATTGATATAAGCGATATAAACGACGATTTTCTAAGAAGCATTACACTTTCAAATTTGTATGCATATTTAAGCTTTGCAGAAAAAGAAAGAGGCAACTCAGCCTATGCCAGGGCAAGAAAAGTTGCCAGCTTACGAACATTTTTCAGATACTTACAAAACAAAGCGAGAATCATTGATTACGACCCCACGAATGATCTTGAAAGTCCAAGGATACAAAAAAGAAATCCCGTTTATCTGACCTTGGATGAATCAGTGAATCTATTGAAAACAATGGATAAGAAGGATGTCAATTACTATAGGGACTACTGTATTCTGACACTCTTCTTAAATTGCGGAATGCGTATTTCTGAGCTTATTTCAATTACCAGGGATATGATAAAAGAAGATACCATTAGAATAATCGGTAAGGGCAACAAGGAACGCACCGTGTATTTAAACAAGGCCTGTATCAATGCAATTGAGGATAACCTTAAAAACATTAATCTTGATGGAGTATTGCCTGAATACAAGAAGTATTTATTCCTCTCAAACCATAAGAGACCCATCAGTAAGAGAACAGTAGAAAGACTCGTTAAAAAACATATTCAAAACTCAGGTTTGGAAAACACAAAATACTCTCCTCATAAACTGCGGCATACAGCTGCAACATTGATGTATAAACACGGTAATGTGGATATAAGATCCCTTCAAATGATTTTAGGCCATGAAAACCTGTCTACTACACAGATATATACACATGTGGATGAGGAAGGACTGAGAGAATCGGTAAAGTCAAATCCCCTTGCAGAGATAGATGATTACAAGGATGACTGGAACGATAAATAATTAATAGTGAATTCACTAATCATTAAGGGCTGATTAACGTCAGCCTTTATTATTTATGCTATTCTGCAATTATATTATCGAGTTGTTATTCTCGAAATTAATAATTGTGTCTTTCAAGGAGATATCATGAATAGAATAATCCCTTCACTTTGGTTTGGTAACAATGACTGCGAAGAAGCAATCAACTATTATGTAAGTATATTCCCCAACTCAAGTATTGAATCCGTAAAAAAATACCCTGATGAAGGCTTGGATGAGCACTTTAAAGGCATGGCAGGTAAAATAATCACTGCATTATTCTATCTCAACGGATTGAAGTTCATAGCATTGGACGGCGGCCCCTATTTCTTCTTCAACGAAGCAATATCAATGACCGTAGAATGTAAGAATCAGGAAGAAATAGACTATTACTGGGAAAAACTTTCTCATCATCCCGAAAATGAACAATGCGGGTGGGTTAAGGACAAATTCGGACTAAGCTGGCAGATTGTGCCTGAGAATATGGAAGAATTGATTAAAACAGATGCTCAAATCCAGGCAATGATGGGCATGAAAAAACTCATTATTAGGGATCTCCAAGAAGCGGGTAAATAAAGTTCATTCTCTGATAAACAGAATACTATACAGTAAAACAAGACTCCGTCGGGAGAGAGTGAAAGTTTTTCTGTAAATACAAAAGGTCTTCTATGATAAAATCAAAATAATCATAGGAGGCCTTTTATTATGGCAAGAAACGAAAAGAAACCAGTACACCAAGTAGTGATGACTGATGGTAAGAGAGATATTGTAAGGAGACTTCTTCAAGAGTATGACATAAACAGTGCTGAAGATATTCAAGAAGCTCTTAAGGATCTTCTGGGAGGTACTCCTGAGTTTGGGAGTTAACATCAACAAAATTATGATTTCAAGTCTGTAAAACGTTCACCAGAGCGAGTTGCAGACTTTTTATATCTTAATTTATTTAATTATTTTGTCCTGTTATATACTGTTATATTGTGGTATAATTAGAGTAATTAAAAGTCTGCACGGAGGTGCCCTATGTACGTGACAATTACCGGTTCCGGCAAGTATCGTGTCATTCAATTTCGGGAAGATAAACGGATTCCAGGCACCGATCAAAAAAAGATCAATGTCATTGAGACCATTGGCAACTACGAACAAATGTTGGCTCAAGACCCGGATGTTATTGTCAAGTTAAAAGAAGAAGCGCGCAGGCGCACGCTTGAAAAAAAAGCCTCCAGCAAGCCTTTGACAACATCTCTGTCCATTCAGGAGCTAGGTGATCAATCGGAAGTCACACAAAGCTACCGCTTTGGTCATAGCCTGATCCTGAAGCTTTGGGAGACGCTGAAACTGGATCAACTGTTTGCGAAAACCGTTGGCAAGCGGGACCAACAGGCGGTCATGGACATGATTTTCTATCTGCTGGTTCACCGCTTGATGGATCCGTCCAGTATCCTTGCCTGTGCAAAGGATCAGGTGGACTTTGCAGGGTTAGCTGAGATGAAACTTGACCGGCTCTATGATGTGCTGGATGTCTTAGATGCGTCCAAGGATGAGCTCATCTCCCATTTGGCCAAGTTCTTTGAGAAGAACACCAATCGGAAAAGCAACCGCGGCTATTACGATGTTACGACCTATTCCTTTGAAAGTACTCGCTGGGGCGAACTGAGGATGTTTGGATTTTCCAAGGATCATAAAAACAATGAGGTCCAGGTCGTCATGGGACTTCTGATCGACAATAACGGGATCCCTGTGACCTATGAGCTCTTCCCGGGAAACACCATGGATCAAAGCACTCTGATCACCGCTGTTGAACGTCTTCGTGACCTCTACCGGATGGAGAAGATCACCATCATCGCTGATCGCGGACTCAACGGCGGACCCAATTTAGAATATCTGTGCAAAGCAGGCCATGACTTTGTTATCAGCTACACGCTGAAACGCTCCTCAAGGGAATTCAAGCAGCTGGTGTGGGACGAGGCCGGTTGGACTCAGATCGTCGATCCAGCGACAGGTGAACTGATACGGAAAGAAAAAGTTGTGACACAGGAATTTAAGTATAAAGTGCCTCTGACTGAGGAAGAAATGGAAAGTGCCAGAAGCAAACCGGGAAGACCACGTAAGACGAGAGAGGAAAGCATCCCGGTCAAGATCCACCTTACCTGGACCGCCAGCCGAGCGAGCAAAGATTACGCGGATCGGCAGCGAATGCTGGAGAAGCTGCACAAGAAAATGGACAAACCCTACCAGATGAAAGCCTCGCTCAAACGAGGCGTCAACCAGTTTCTGGAGATGGAACTGGATACCTCGGGCTGGAAGATCAGTGAAGAAAAGGTCAGGGATGCTGAGCAATATGACGGATACTACGCAGTCATAACGAATAACTTGGCCTTGACCACCGAGGAAGTCACAACGTGCTACCATGGCCTGTGGAAGATCGAAGAGAGCTTCCGAGTCCTCAAGACAGACTTGGAAGCAAGTCCGGTGTACGTACACACCGACAAACACATCAGAGGCCACTTCGTCTTATGTTTCCTTGCTTTATGCATAGTCCGCTACACCCAGTATCTGGTGGTGGAACATGAAATGTCGCCGATGTCAGCGGGAGTGCTGATGGATACCATAGAGGAGCCCAGGGTAGTGGTTCAGGGTACATTCCCAGACATCATCCTGACACCTATCCAGGTATCAAATACTTATCTGAAGTTGCACAAGATCCTTGGAATGAAACCTTTGAGAAAGAACATGACCCTAACCCAATTCCGAAGTGTAACCAAGGTCGATTTGATGGAAAACTTAAAATAACAGGACAAAAAAAAGCCCTTGAAATCGCTCTAAATGAGTGACTTCAAGGGTTTTGAAACATTCAACTCCCAAACTCAGGAAGTAGTGATGACTGATGGTAAGAGAGATATTGTAAGGAGACTTCTTCAAGAGTATGACATAAACAGTGCTGAAGATATTCAAGAAGCTCTTAAGGATCTTCTGGGAGGTACTCTCAAAGAAATGTTGGAGGCAGAGATGGATAGTCATTTAGGGTATAGTAAGTCTGAAAGATTTGACTCAGATGATTATCGAAATGGGTATAAGCCAAAGAGAATCAATTCCAGTTATGGATCAATGGATATCAAGGTGCCCCAGGATAGGAATGCCACCTTTGATCCACAGGTTGTAAAAAAACGTCAGAAGGACATCTCCAGTATAGAGCAGAAAATAATATCCATGTATGCTAAAGGAATGACAACAAGACAGATTTCAGAAACGATAGAGGATATATATGGTTTTGAGACCTCAGAAGGGTTCATATCAGATGTGACAGATAAGCTTCTTCCACAAATCGAAGAGTGGCAAAACGGGTCTATGTTACAATTTCGGACAAATTGGTAAGATTGTCTTAAGACAAAG
>DAINSS010000045.1:0-11654 GCA_036741195.1 Clostridiaceae bacterium
ACCCACCAGGAAAGTCCCGATGAAAGCACCCACATTGACCAGAGCATACCTTAAAGAGAATGCTGAATCCATCTGATCCTTGTCAGTTATGACTCTGCCTATGATAGGACCGTTTTTAAAAAGTCCGAGACCCAGGCTCACGAAAAATATCATCAAATATACGCCTGTGGCGCTTTTTGCATTGGCTCCCATGAAGTAACCTACACCGGCAAGGATCATGCCTACAGGTGTGGTATACCTTGCTCCTATGTATCTATCCACTACGACTCCTCCCAGTAAAGCAAGGAGGTATGAGAAGGCTGTAAGATTAGACTGCATGTTTGCAGCAACCTTGTCAGAAAGTCCCAATCCGCCGGTTGCTACGGAGGCTGTGACAAATATCAGTATGAGTGATCTTCCCAAATAGAAAGAGAGACGTTCAAATATTTCTGTACATGCGCATACCCAAAATGCCTTTGGATATCCATTTTTCCTAGTTGTATTCATACATTTATCCCCTCAATAAAAATTGAAATTTAAGATTGTTTTAAATAGCTCTTGTGTAGCGTCTGAGCCATTCCTGCTCTTCCTGATCCAGCTCATTCTTCATCATCTCAAATACAAGCTCATGGTATTCGTTTAATCTATTACGATCATCCTCAGAGAGCATATCAGGGATGACGGCATCCAAATCGAAAGGAACGTATGTGATGGGCTCAAAATACATGAATTGTGCATAACCGTTCATTTCTCCGTTGCGCACCAATAGTTCATTTTCCAGACGTACACCGTGGGAACCTTCAAAGTATATGCCCGGTTCGTCTGTGAGTATCATCCCTTCTTCAAGGGCTTGTGCCTCACCCATACGGTATTTCCATCTGAAACCGGTCGGTCCTTCATGGATGTTCAATAAATAACCCACACCGTGACCGGTCCCGTGGTTATAATTCAAATTTCTATCCCAGAATGGTTTCCTTGCCAGGATATCAAGTACCAAACCGCTAGTACCATAAAGGAACTTGGCAGCGGCAAGTTGAAGATTGCTTATTGCAACAAGTGTGAAATGCGTCTTTTTCTCCGAAGATACTTCTCCTAATGCAAAAGTTCTGGTTATGTCGGTTGAGCCTTCAAGATATCCCCCGCCTGTGTCTGCCAGAAAGAAATTGCCTTCTTTTAATTGAGTATCTGTTTCTTCACTGGACTCATAATGACAAAGTGCGCTATGTTCTCCGTAAGCACAAATAGGGGCAAAACTCGGTGAAATATAGTTTCCCTGCTCTTTCCTTAATCTTTCTAATTCTGCACAGGCACTCATCTCAGTTATGGTTTTCTTGTCCCAGTTTTCTTTGATCCACTTCATGAATCTTATATAACAAAGACTGTCCTTCATCTGAGCTTTTCTAATATTTTCTATCTCTGTATCATTTTTTATAGCTTTGAACAAAATTGACGGATTCTGGGCTTTCAAGATTTTCACACCGTCTGGAATATTACTGTAAATGGCATAGTTAATCTTATCAGGATCAATTAAAAGCCTTTCACCAACTTTCAATTCGCTTATATTCCTATAGATATCATTGTAAGGAGCGAACCTCACACCTTCTTTGCCCAACCTCTCCATTGTTTCTGCGGTAAGCTTGCCTTCAGGGATATAAAGTATGACTTCTTCCATAGTTATGAGTGCATAGGACAATACCAGCGGGAAAAATTCTATATCATTCCCTCTTATATTCATTGTCCAGCATATATCATCCAAAGTAGTCAAAAGATGCATGGATGCTTCATGCTTTTTCATTTCTTCTCTAATCCTGGAAAGCTTTGAAGTTACAGATTCTCCTGCATATTTTTCAGGCAGATCGAAAGCTTTTTTTTCACTTAATCCCGGTCTGTCTTTCCATATTCTGTCTATGAGATCTTCTTCATAGCGGATGCTACCGTTTTTCCTGTTTACTATGTCTTCGTAAACAGACCCGTCCTGCATGGAGACAGTCCTGCCGTCAAAACCAAGTACTCCGGCTTCCGGAAGTTTTTCCTCAATGAACTCCGTTATCTCGGGGACCTTTGGCTCTCCCATTCTATACAATATGACTCCCGAATCTTTAATTTAGTTAGCAGCTTGTATAAAGTACCTACCATCCACCCATAGTCCGGCTTCTTCCGGTGTTATGACAGCAACACCTGCTGAGAAAAAGCCATGGCTGGTAATATCATGACGGGTATAGTTTACCGGACTTTACTGGAGAATGTCGTAGAGGCTATTCGAAATAAAATATTAAATCGGGAACTGAAACCTGGGATGAGGATAATAGAACAGGAGATTTCAGAAGAGCTCAATGTGAGCCGCGGTCCCATAAGAGAAGCATTCAGACAATTAGAGCAGGAAGGTCTTGTTGATTATAAGAGAAATATGGGATGCTCTGTAAAAGAAGTATCCTTTGAGGATGTTTTTGAAGTTTATGTCCTGCGGGGGACATATGAAATTCTTGCAGTTAAATCATTCAAAGGTACTATCCCCTCTCAAGCTGTAGAAAGGATCGGAAAAGCCCTGGAGAAAATGAAGAATTTGGTTGGTAAAAGTTATAATGAACTGGTTTGCTTTGACAATATGTTCCATGACAGTATTGTGGAAGAAACCGGAATGGCCAGACTGATAAAGGCTTGGCATGACTTGGATTACGCAACTATTCTAAGCTGTTCCACCGAAACGGAAGATTGTAAAGTGGTCACTAAACAGCAATACGAAATACATAAAAAAATCTATGATGCATATCTTACGAATGATACTGCCACTATATGCAATGCCATAGCCACACACTACACCCAGACACTGATAAGGAAGATGAAGGAACAAGGACTGTCAGAAGAAACCTTCAAATTTTCAACTGATATTATGACTGCCCTGCTGTAAAATGACCCAATTAGTTAAAATTCTGAAAAGCAAAAAGTGAGGAACCCCTCACTTTTTTTACTCCTAATATATAATATGTTTTTTATCAATAAAACCAGGTTTCTCACCAGGTTCGAAATGTCATATAAAATGCCATTTTATTGCATTCCTTTAGACTCACCAAATTCTATCTTATTACCCTTTAATCCTATAACCGTTTTAGGGCTTCCTAAACAGCATGCTTCCTCAGTGAGTTAACTCCTCTCTATTTGGACTTCATATAATCCAGTAACAGTAAAACTATGCCTTGATAGTCAGAAACTCCTTCTTGGGTATTTACTTTAAGATAGGTATCGTTGATTTTTTCAACTGTTTCTGAAGTTGTTCCTTCGTATTTTTCCCAATATTCATTATGGAACTTAATATCACTTTTCATTTCGTTGCTGTAAGTTGCATACAGCTTTTTAAAAATAGTTTCATTTTCCCCACTCAGCTTGTTCATTGTATGGATTAGTGCCATCATGGTTCCGGAATACTTCATCCCCGGGTCCTCTGAGCTTTGTGACACCAGATAAGCAACTAAGTTAGCCTCATCTTCACTGGCTATTCCCTTTTGATGAGCCATTTCGTGGAGTATGGCTGCCGGTATCAACATTGAATCCTGATCCATATTCACATTTGACTCCCCGGTGAATGGCATAAAAATACCTGAAATTCCAAAATAGCTTAGTATCTTACTTGATGTTACCGGTTTGAACCTGACTTCGGGTTCGGAAAGTCTTTTTAATCCAGAATTTAAATAAGCATTATTTCCAATGGAACTTATTTCGGAGGAGGATGTGTTAAGTATCAACCTTTTACCTGAATCTTCTTTAAGGATTTTGGAATATGTTTTTATATCTTCTCTTTGCACAATCGCATCATTAATAAGCTTAGATCCGAGCTTCTCCAAGGAATACACATCATGGTTATATGTATTAAGATTAAGCAGGTATCTGACTCCCAGGGCTTTGTAATTAAAACCCCAAATTATATAAAATAAAATGACTAAAAAAGAAATATACCTTAGAATTCTGCTCCCTGTTAATAAAGCTGCCATCGTATTTTTATTAATAAGCCTGATTATTGAAAGTACACACATTGCAATAAGTGTGATTAAAACTGCAGGTATGAAAATTAATTCGGCTACTGAAAATGGAACAAGAGAAGTTATTCCGGAAATCAATGTAACTAATTTTCTTGATATACCATAGGTAAAATACTCATCAATCAGCTTTGATGATTCAATTTTAGCGAAAAATAAATAAACAGACGCTGCACATATGGGGAAAATCAAACCGTTAATCAGCAGCTCTCTGTTTATTTTTCTATCTTGGATTCTATTTTCGTTGTTGCCCTTTATCATATTAATTCTTATTCTCAAAAAAATTAATAGGAATAGTTTCTTCGTAAAGGACCAAGGCATCCACGTCCTTGAAAAAATCCTCATAGTCGTCATAAACTGAGGCCTTCTCTTTAAAATCTGCTGACTTGATATATTCACCAATGGTATACTTTGAAGCCCTGTTCTTTAGCTCCTCCAAAGAATCAAACGGAATATCCATTACATCGTCTTTCTTAACAAAAGAAAGATAGTAGGATCTGTCAGTTTCATCCCCGTTTGCGTCAAAATCAATATATGCAGTGTATTTTACAAGCATTCTCATAGTTTTTTCTCCTTCCTTAATTAGAAGATGATGCAGGAACAGTAGTTGTTACAGGCTTGGTTGCTTTTACCGGTACCGTAATTTTTGATTCACTTTTCGGATCTACGGATTTAATATCACCTTTAAACAAGCCAAAAGTCATATAGCTCATGTAGATTACCAAAACTAAAAGGAATACACCTAATACAATCTGAAGTTTTTTATTATTGTCCATTTCTCCTCCGAATCAGTAATATTTCAATACTGTATAAATACATCAAATATTTCATAGAATTAAAGGGACGGTTAAGTCCCTTTAAACTGAGTAAGTCTATAAGCCGAGTTCTGTATTTGATAATCATCTATCTAGACCACTGATTTCTCAGTGGTTCAAGCGGCACACCCGAGGACGGAACGGGCAGCTCCAAAATGTCCTCCTATTCGGCCTTGCACCGGGTGGGGTTTACATAGCCACAAAGTCGCCATTGTGCTGGTGAGCTCTTACCTCACCTTTCCACCCTTACTGTAAATAATACAGCGGTATCTCTCTGTTGCACTTTCCTTAAGGTCACCCTCACTGGGAGTTACCCAGCACCCTTGCCCTGTGGAGCCCGGACTTTCCTCTCCCTAAACGGCAGCGATTATCTGGCTTACTCAGTACACTTCATTATAGTTGAATGTAACTTTACTGTCAAAATCAAGTCAATAATCTAATTAGAATTAATCCTAAATCATCTCTTTCTTCCTAAACCGGGGAAACATATTGATATACATCTCTTGAATTTTCTGATACCAGATATTCTATGGTTTCATGATTCTCATTAAATTTATCCAGGAGCTTAATGGAGAGTTTTGTAAATATACTCCACTCTGTTGAAAAATGACCTGCATCAATCACACACAGCCCCTCATCCAAGGCATTCAAAATATCATGATATTTAGTGTCTCCCGTTACTAATACATCTGCCCCGGCTTCCTTGGCACTATTAATAAAATCAGCTCCGCTTCCATTGACAACTGCAACTTTACTTATTAATTTTTCAGGCACACCCGAAAAACGTATAGTTTCAGCTCCCAAGGCTTTTCCGATTTTCTTTGCAAGATCGGATAAATGTATTTTTTCTGTATCAGAAATTCTGCCAATTCCAATGCCGCCTTCTGAATCTATAGTTGAAAGAACCGAATACTCTGAAAAACCCAATACCTCCATAATAACGTCATTCATACCGTTTATCACCTTATCCAGATTGGTATGGGCTGAATATGCGTTGATATTGTTTTTCAATATTTTTATAATTTTTCTTCCTTGCATACTTTCATTTGTCACAGAATCCGGTCTTGTAAAAAGTATGGGATGATGGGTAAATATAAGCTCAGCCTTTTTTTCAATTGCTTCGTCAATTACTTCGTCCGTTATGTCCAAGGCTATTAAGACTCTGTTTATCTCTGCTTTTTCATCTCCAACTGCCAATCCTGGATTATCATAGGCTTCTGAGGTTTCAAGAGGAGCAAAACTTTCAAAGTAATTAATCAATTCTTTTAAAACTACAGCCATTTAAGCACCTCCGACAATTTATCTTCCTTTTTGCTCAATTCCTCATGTTTTGACTTTGAGGATTCATAGGACATATCCAGTTTTGATTTTATGAGTTCAATCTCCTTAATCTTGTTAATAATAAAATCGCTTAAAAGAGGATCATGGTGTCTGATTAATACAGGACTTATTTCAAAATCGAAGGGATTTTTTGAGAATCCCATGACTTCAGGGTTATATCTTACCTTAATATATTCATAAAATCTTCCGTCTGTTTCTCTTACGAGATTTTCCGACAAAATCGTAAAATTTCCGGAATAAATGAATTTTCTTATAACCTCCGGATTTTGAGCAGGTTGCATAATAAGAAACTTCAATCCTTCTACAATATCAATTGAATCAAGGATGATTTCCTTAATCAATTCTCCTCCCATACCGGCTATAATCACCCCTGAAACCTTATCATCCTTCAAAGGTTTCAGACCGTTTCCCAGTTTGAATTCTATTTTAGACGATACTGAATTAAGATTAGCCAGATCTTTTGCTTTTTTCAGCGGTTTCTCGTTTATATCAATTGCATATGCCTTTTTTACTATTCCTCTTTGAATCAATTCAACCGGAACATATCCGTGATCAGTCCCGATATCGGCAACAGACTCGCATTTGTCTGTCAGTTCAATAAGCTTTTCCAACCTTGCCGTCAATTTCATAAACAACCTCTTTTTACTAATTCACAAAATATAGAAATTCTAAATAAAAATACCTATTACAATATATACCTCAACAAAGAGATAATAGATAGTGACTGCCAAAGGAATGAACATCAAATAGTAGAAATACCGATCCAAAATCTCTGAGAGCAGGTTTAAAATAAAATAGAAGAACAGGCACAGCCCAAGAGTTATTAAAACTCTGGCCATTACAGTTTCCAGGTATTTCATTACACTCATATAAACTCCGCTTGTTCTGAAGAAGGATACATCCACAAGTGCCGGCAGAAGTCCGAAAAGATTCATGAGAATCGGAATAGCCAGCATAATTCCAATTAAAATTATAGTGTAGCTCAATAGTGAATTTACAACAGCCTTCTCCTTGCTGAAGTCTTTTATTCCTGCAATTCTGTCACAGGTATTTTGATCCAATACCCCTTTTTCTTTAAGACGTGTGATGAACTCTTCCGTATTCTCAGGGGAAATCCCGAAATTCCCTACCTGGGTATTTAAAAAAATGGCTTTCTTAGAAGAGGTTATGTATAAATCAGCTATTTCACCGCAATTATCATGACCTTTTCCGATACAGAATCTCTTTGAAGTAATTCCGAAATTTCCTGTTGTGTTTAAAAGAGTAATGGATCTCATATAAGATTTAATCAGATTCAGGGGTATATTTTTGTTCTGTAGATTTAGTGCACTGGAAATAACCAGGTTTTCTTCATTAATCTCATACTTTAATGTACCTACTATCAGTAAGTAGTACAAACCGATTATATTTGCCATAAAAAAGAAAAAGGCAATTCCTGCCCTGGTCCTTGGCGAAGTAAAGAAGTCAAAAAGAAGGACGATAATCAAATTAGTTAGAATTAATGTTAAAAGCAGCACTTTAAAAATATTGCTTTTTTCAGGTTTAAAGACCATTTGTATCCTCCTTTCAAAACTGTTTTGATATCTATATTATATACAGAATCAACCGTTTCAAGCGTTCATATATAATTAATAAACCCATCTTAAAAATGATGCCCGCTTAAGATAAGCGGGCAAATTTATTATAATTCTTAAATATATAATACTTTGGGGTCTAATCCAAGTAATCCTTAAGCTTCTTACTCCTTGAAGGATGTCTCAACTTCCTCAATGCCTTTGCTTCAATCTGCCTGATTCTTTCTCTGGTGACATTGAATTCTTTACCGACTTCTTCCAAAGTTCTTGCTCTTCCGTCATCTAAACCAAATCTCAGTCTAAGTACCTTTTCTTCCCTTGGGGTAAGAGTATCAAGAACATGAATCAACTGTTCCTTCAGCATTGTAAATGCTGCTGCTTCTGCCGGTGCCGGCGCTGCATCATCTTCTATGAAATCCCCAAGATGTGAATCCTCTTCTTCACCTATCGGTGTTTCCAAGGAAACCGGTTCCTGAGCTATTTTCATTATTTCCCTTACTTTGTCCGGAGGCATCTCCATCATCTTTGCTATTTCTTCAGGTTGTGGTGATCTCCCTAATTCCTGAATCAGCTGTCTTTCAATCCTGATCAGTTTATTAATAGTCTCAACCATGTGGACCGGAATACGTATTGTTCTTGCCTGGTCTGCGATAGCTCTTGTTATGGCCTGTCTAATCCACCAGGTTGCATAGGTTGAAAATTTGAAGCCTTTAGTAAAATCAAACTTTTCAACTGCTTTGATAAGTCCGAGATTTCCTTCCTGAATCAAATCAAGGAATTGCATACCCCTACCGACATATCTTTTAGCAATGGAAACCACCAATCGAAGGTTTGCTTCTGCAAGTTTTTGCTTTGCAACCTCGTCCCCTGCTTCAATTCTTTTTGCAAGTTCAACTTCCTGCTCTGAATTTAACAGCGGAACTTTTCCGATTTCCTTAAGATACATTCTTACCGGGTCGTCTATGGCAACACCTTCAGGTATGGATACGTCTAATTCGCCTTCTTCCGGCTCTACTTCTGCATTTTCATGCACTACTTCCACACCCATGGCTTCAAGCCCATCATAGATTCTTTCAATTTGTTCAGGGGTTACTTCCACATCCTCTAAATCATCATTGATTTCTTTTGCCGATAACGAATGGGTCTTTTTAGCCTTATCAAGCAGCCTGTTAACTATTGAATTAATGAAATCTCTGTCCAAATCAACCTGCTTGTCCAAATTGATGTTTTTGTCTATTGATCCTACCATTTACTTGCCTCCCAGTAATTTTTGGAGTTCAATCAGCTCTTTGGCTAATTCCAAGGACTCTTGCATTCTTCCTTTTTTCTCCAACTCGTTTATTTCCCTTAATAAGTGTTTTTGTCTGTTCCTGAGATTAAAATGCTTAACCGTTGCAGAATAATCTTCTATAAGTTTGTTCTCGTGTATATCAGGCGGTAAGCTGTCTATTGAATCTATTATCACCCATTCAGACAGTTCATCAGCCTCTGTAAGATTATATTGAATATGGGATGAAACATCTTTCCAATCACCGTCATATTCAACTAACAGATCATATATTTTCCTGTGGATTGCCGTAGCCAGTTCCTCATCTCCTAATTCCCTGACCACTGCCATATTGCCTTTTGATAAGAGGTTCAACAGATATCTTTCAGCTTTAATTTGCCCTGATTCAACAAATTCAATAGGAGATCTTGAAATCATGCTGGGTTTTCTTACTTCCTTACCCTTAACCATGGACATAATTGAATCACTTCTGATTCCGGTTTCATCCGCAAGCCTATGAACATACACATCTTTCTCAATTTCAGTCATACCCTTCAAAATCGGAACTACCCTTTTAAAGAAAGTGATTTTATCCTCTTCAATCTTCAGGTTCAATCCTTCTTTTGCATTGAGTATCTTAAAATCAGTCAGATTCAGCGAGTCGTCTAAGAGTTTTCTAAACGCTTCACTGCCATGAAGTCTTATAAATTCGTCCGGATCTTTTCCGTCAGGCACCATAAGAATTTTTATTTCAAAGCCCTCTGACGTAAGTACTTCAGTACCTTTCAATGTAGCTATCCTTCCTGCGGCATCAGAATCGAAACAGATATATACTTTTTTTACATATCTTTTCATCAGCCTTGCCTGAGAAACCGTAAATGCAGTACCCAGGGCTGCGACTGCATTGTTTATGCCTGCCTGATGCAGGGCAATACAATCCATATATCCTTCAACTACTATTAATGAGTCGTCAGTTTGTTTCTTGCTCTTGGCAAACAAATTTAAGCCATAAAGGTTTGTACCCTTCTTAAACAGCAGGGTATCTGGACTGTTCAGATACTTAGGTTTTGAATCGTCCAATACTCTGGCTCCGAACCCAATAACTCTTCCCCTGTAGTCAAAAACAGGAAACATCAGTCTGTTTCTGAATCTGTCATAGCACTTGTTTTTTTCTGTGCCGCTCATCAAACCGGACTCTTTGATATCATTGTCGCTGAAGCCCTTTGAAAGAAGATGGTTATATAGACCGTCCCAGGAATCAAGAGAATAGCCGATCCCGAATTTAACCATGGTCTTCGGTTCTATCCCTCTTTTAATCAGATATTCAGCGGCAGATTTATTATTCTTTAAATTTTCATAGAAAAATCTTGCTGCGGTTCGATTTATATTTTCCAGGGTGTCTCTTTTTATTCTTAGATTATCATCACTTTCCGAAACCTCAGGAATTGTTATTCCCGCTCTTTTGGCAAGCTCTCTGACCGATTCGTCAAAGGTCAGCTTCTGCGTCTTCATAAGGAATGTAAAGACATTGCCCCCTTCTCCGCAACCGAAGCATTTATAAATTTGTTTCTGTCTTGATACGCTGAATGAAGGAGTTTTTTCATTATGAAAAGGACATAAACCCGTATAATTCTGTCCTGCCTTTTTTAGCCTCACCCTTTCGGAAACTATATCAACTATATCGTTTTGTTCTTTAATATGCTCAATAATTTCCTCCGGAATTTTTTTCATCTTACCCTCTCTTCATTTATTGTTACGAACCTTAATTATATCAAAAATCATCCATTAATCAAACAGGTGTACCCCTATCCGTTTTATCCCAAAGTTTTAGCAAATCTAAATTATTATCTTGGGTATAAATATCTTTTCGAATACCATTATGGCAAAATCATCCGACATACCGGCAATATAATCAGCCACGGCTCTTTTATCGCCTTCCTCCTTCGCTATATATTGATATAGCTTAGGCATTTCATCAGGATTTTTCAGGTAATGGGAAAATAAATTATCTATGATAAAAATTGCTTTATCTCTTTGAACTTTTTGTTCCTCCCCAAGATAAACATTTTTAAACATGAAGCTTCTGAGTGCCATCAACGCATTTCCTTCAAGTTCGGGCAAACTGACTTCAACAATATTCTTATCCAGGTTTTCCCTGGTACTTTTAACCAATGCCCTGACCAAGGTGTCTATTCTCTTAGAATGCGTGCTTCCCAATATCTCGATATATTCCCTTGGAATATCTTCAAGCTTTAATATGCCAGCCCTAATGGAGTCATCAATATCATGATTGACATAGGCAATCTTGTCGGAAAACTTTGAAATCTGAGCTTCCAAAGTCCCCTTTGCTTTGCCTCCCAACCCTGAATGGAGCATTATTCCCTCTAATACCTCACCGGTCAGATTAAGTCCTCTGCCTTCATTTTCAAGCTTGGTCAGTACTCTTACCGATTGCTCATAATGTCTGAATCCGCCATCCATTAGCTTATCCAATGCATCTTCCCCGTTATGGGCAAAAGCCACGTGGCCTATGTCATGACCCAGGGTAATTGCCTCCGTCAAATCTTCATTTAACTGCAATCCTCTGGCTATGGTCCTGGCAATTTGAGAAACTTCAAGAGTGTGTGTAAGCCTTGTTCTGTAGTGA
>DAINSS010000045.1:11664-13060 GCA_036741195.1 Clostridiaceae bacterium
TCTTATGCTTCAATCTTCTGAAAGATTTAGAATGTATAATCCTGTCTCTGTCAATCATAAAGGCAGTTCTGTAATCCTCTTGCTCCTCATATCTTTCCCTTCCGCGGGAATTTTTGACATGGGTTGCTTCCCGGATCAATGTTATATCTTCAAAATGCTCTGTTCTTTCTCTGATATTCATAATCATCCTCCTACTACTAATATTCTGTATATCTTTATAGAAACCCTTTTATTATGCAATTTATAAAAACATCTTTTCCATTTAAATATATTCATTCATCATATAATATTAAATGAGTTTTATTTCACGGTTTTAATAAACGATTTAATATCACAGTTATAATTATTCTGTTTTTATATGAATTTATTCAGGAGTTATTTAATGTAATCAGCTGACTTAACATTTTACCGTGACTTATCCTTATCCTTGATATTACACTGATTCTTATACAAACATGTAAAAACAGGGGAAGTTGCCTCCCCCTGTCTCTAACTTTTAGTACACCATACAAAGTGTATGTATTATAAAGTAATTCTCTTTGAGTCTAAAAACTGACTAGTCTCTTGGATTTGCTATCTGCGCCTGAGCTGCTGCAAGTCTTGCAATCGGAACCCTGAAAGGTGAACATGATACATAATCAAGACCTACTCTGTGGAAGAAGTCAACTGATGAAGGATCTCCACCGTGCTCTCCGCATATTCCGAGTTTTATATCAGGTCTTGTCTGTTTTCCAAGCTTAACAGCCATATCAACAAGCTTTCCTACTCCATCCTGATCCAATCTTGCAAACGGATCCGACTCGAATATCTTGTGATCGTAGTAAGCATCAAGGAAGTTACCCGCATCATCTCTTGAGAAACCGAAGGTTAACTGAGTTAAATCATTTGTACCGAAGGAGAAGAATTCTGCTTCCTTTGCAATCTCATCTGCAGTTATACAAGCTCTTGGTATTTCTATCATGGTTCCGACTAGATACTTTAGTTCCTCGCCTGATTCCTTGATGATTTCATCAGCTACTTTTACAACTATATCCTTGACGAACTTCATTTCCTTAACTTCACCGATTAAAGGAAGCATTATTTCAGGAACAATTTCGAAGCCCTTTTCTTTTCTTACTTCAAGTGCAGCTTCTATAACCGCTCTTGTCTGCATTTCAGCTATTTCAGGATAAGTAACTGCAAGTCTTGAACCTCTGTGACCCATCATAGGGTTGAATTCATGAAGTGATGTTATCTTATCATGGACATCGCTTACTGAAACTCCCAGATCATCGGCAAGAAGCTTGATTTCTTCCTCATGAGTAGGCAGGAATTCATGCAGCGGCGGATCCAGGAACCTGATTGTTGCAGGTCTGCCTTCCAGTGCCTCGTAGATTCCCTTGAAATCTTCCTTCTG
>DAINSS010000046.1:0-11736 GCA_036741195.1 Clostridiaceae bacterium
GCTCCTGCTGCAGCCGCCATTCGCCTGCTTATAATAAAGCTTAAAACAACGGTCATTAAAAATAAAAGTGACATGGTAACAGTATTTAACTTACCGAGATTTGTAACACCTACTATTATCCATACGATAATCAATACTCCTATGGCAATGCTCCAAATCGTCATATTTCCCGCTACACTAACCGCCGCCAATGCCCCCGAGTAAATCATTATTGCCGTCCAGCCCACTAACTGGGCGATGTTCAATACTGAAAACAGATAAGAGCCCTTCTCTCCAAAAGAGATTTTTACTGTATCCATGGCAGACCTTCCTGTTTCTCCTCCGATCATCCCCGCCAGGTATAGCAAGATGCAGCCTATTAAATGTCCAAGTAATACTGCAGTGATACCCTGTTTGAATCCAAGGGGGGCAATGAATGTTCCCGTCAGTATTTCGGCCAAGGATACCGCAGCTCCGAACCAGATCAGACTGTTCTCCTTAACCGATGTTTTTTTGATTTCCATTTTGTACCTCCAAATGATTTATGAATAAGTCAGAAATAGAATCACCGGACCCTTCAATACCATTACAAAGAAAATGAAATAAGTACAAAAAAATGAAAGTACTTAGGGTACTTTCATTAAATGATCTTATGATACTCCCTACGTTGGCATTGTCCAGTCAGGTTTAAAGGGTCGAATCATTTGATTCCTCTCAGCAGTAAAGCTCCCCTGTTCTTCTATTAAACTAGCTACAGCATACTCCATTTAGATTTAAAACTCAATGAGGTTTTCTACGATATTTATCAAAGGAGATTGTCGATTTTTATCAATACTAAAAAATATAGTACAAGTTTTAGCATCTATTTTCTAAAATTCCCTTTTATTTCAACTCAATCCTAAAAACAGTCTGATTCTATATCAACTATCAAATTGTAACTGTATCATTGTTTGATTGTTTTTCGACAATCTGTATATTTAATCTGTATCAACTTATAATTAATCTTTGGTTCAAAAGTAGGATTTAAGGTTTTACTGAATATATTCAGTAAAACCTTCCACAACTAAAAGCTGAAATCATAAATTTCATCAGATACTTCACAATCCAGTTCTAAGTGTTGCCATTGCTATGTTAAGGCACATTTTAGGCGGATTGATTGTGTTCAATTAATTAGATTATTTCCTGCATGCCCCATGGATAAATTGAATGTTGAAAGTTTTTGTTCGCAAATTGAATCCATTCATTTATTCGTTGACTATTCATATTTATTTAATATATATTGAAGTTATGGTTAATTTTTATACAAAGATTTTGTAAAAATTTTAAAAGAGGGGTAGGAAAATGAAGGATTATTTGAACATCGCGAACTCATCACTTATGTGGATGAGTGCCATTCCGATTGCAATACTGGTTGTAATACAGGCAGTAATTTTCTCGAAGAAAGCAATCGACAGTGCAGAACTAGTGGATCTCAGCAGAGAAGATGCAAAGAAGGCTTTCAAGGTAGGAGCGGTCTCGGCAATCGGACCCGCAATGGGAGTTTTCGTCGTTATGCTCGGACTTATGGCAGTAATCGGAGGTCCCCTGGCATGGATGAGACTTTCAATAATCGGTGCCGCACCGACTGAACTTGCTTCAGCCGGTATGGCAGCAAAGGCAATGGGTCAGGAATTGACATCACCAACCTACGGTTTGATGGAATTTGCCAACGCAACATGGGTCATGGGATTGAACGGATCCGCATGGCTTCTGACAACCGCATTATTCTCTGACAAGATTGAAGGTGTTACAAAAAAGATATCCGGCGGGGATCCCAAGAAGGTGGGTATCCTTATGATATCGGCAATGTGCGGAGCGTTTGCTTTCTTGTTCGGAAATGAGCTTAAAAAGATACTTTCACCGAAAACAGTACCGTTTGCAGTATCCGGAATAGGAGCAGCCATAGCCATGATATTCCTGGAAAAGGTTTCTAAGAAATATCCGAAGCTTGGTGAATACAATCTTGGTATAGCCATGGTTATCGGTATGATTTGCGCAGTTGTTTACAACAAGACGGTTGCATAGGAGGATCGGCAAAAATGGAAAACCAGAATTTATCATTTGAACAAAGCTTCACCAAACCAATAATTAAGTACGGCAGACTTACAAACCTGTTAGGAATTGCATTCAGCTTCATACCTGCCCTGGCACTGTACTTCTTCAAAGGAATCTTCCCGGGAGTACAAAACATACTTACAGGTTGGATGCTGATTGCTTCAATTTACGGTATATATGCCATCGTTGAACCTGTATCCTATTTCCCGATACTGGGTCTTCCGGGTACCTATATGTCCTTCTTGGCAGGTAACATAGGAAACATGCGTGTTCCCTGTTCGGCTATAGCTCAGGAAGCCGTAGGAGTAACTCCGGGATCAAAGAAGGCCGAGCTTGTTTCAACCCTCGGCATAGCAGGATCCATCATTACAAACATGATAATTGTAACAATAGCTGCAATAGGCGGAGCAGCTCTTATGGCCATGTTCCCACCCATTGTAATTGAAGCCTTCACCTATGTATCCCCTGCCATATTCGGTGCAATATTTGCCATGTATGCAGCAAAAGCTCCTTCCTATGGAATATTCGCATTGGTTCTTGTGGGTATACTCTTGTTGGTTATCAAGGTTCTTCCGGTATTCTTCATGATTCCGATTGCAGTATTCGGTACGGTGGCATTCGCATTCATTACAGACAACATGAAGCGTAAAAATCAGACAGCTTCAAAATAAAACAATCCACAGGAGGGAAATTAATGAAAGAATTGATTTTAAGTGTCAAGGATGACGTTATAAATTGGAGAAGACATCTCCACCAAATTCCGGAAATAGGAAATGATCTTCCGGAGACAAGCGCATATGTTGCAAAACAGCTTGATGATATGGGTATATCCTATGAAAAAGGTGTGGGAATCGAGCACGCCATTGTCGCTACAATCAAGGGCGAGAAAGCCGGCGAGGGCAAGACCATGGCATTAAGAGCAGATATGGATGCTCTTCCGGTAGTTGAAACCACCGGTCTTGAATTTGCATCAACCAACGGAAAAATGCATGCATGCGGCCATGATGCCCATACTGCAATTTTACTTGGTGCCGCGAAGGTATTAAACCAGATGAAGGATAAATTCTCCGGTACGGTCAAGCTCTTCTTCCAGCCGGGAGAAGAAATTTCAGCCGGAGCAGAACCAATGGTTAAAGCCGGAGCAATGAAGGGTGTTGACGGTGTTCTCGGAATCCATGTCGGTAACATTTCACCGGAAAGCAAACCCGGAGTCGCATACTTCAAGGACGGCCCAATGATGGCATGCCTCGATAAATGGTTTATGACAATAACCGGAGTAGGCGCACACGGTGCTTATCCCCACAGCAGTCATGACCCGGTGGTTATGCAGGCTCATGTCATTACAGCACTCCAGGAAATCGTAAGCCGTGAATTGGAACCGGTTGATCCCGGTGTCATAACGGTAGGTATTGTTCAAGGCGGAACAGCCTATAACGTAATCCCAGGATCTGTTTATCTTGAAGGTACCGCGCGTGCGGTAAAACCCGAAACCAGAGAATATATTGCTAAGAGAATCGGCGAAGTTGCTGAAGGTATTGCAAAGTCCTTCAGGGGAACGGTAGATTACACATATGTACACGGTGCTCCACCGGTGGTTAACAATGCCGACTTTACATACAAAATCATGGAAAGTGCAAAAAAAGCCATCGGTGCAGAGAATGTCACCATGATGACCAACCCGGTTATGGGTGGTGAAGATTTTGCCTACTATCTCCAGCAAGCTCCGGGTACCTTTGTTTTCCTCGCAAACCCCCTTCCGATAGACGGTGTCAAATATGCTCATCACAACAGCAAATTTGCTATTGATGAACAGTATTTCAACAGCGGAGTTTCCTTATTCGTTCAATCAGTTGTCGATTTCCTGGTCTAATACTGAATCAGCTTAATACTAAACCAGTTTTAAACTAAACAGTTAAAGTCCTGGGTTTCAAAAACTGATATCCGACAAAGCATAAGGGATGACCAAATCGGTCATCCCTTATGCTTTTATCATTTCAAAACATTTTTTGAATGTTAAAACAAACTATACGTCTGCTTATAGTTGACTTACTTTTACTGATTTGAAGTCAACTGATTGGTTTTTGACTACTTCCTCTTCTCCCTTAAAACTCCAACAACCTCAGGGTCTTTGAGCACTATGAGAAGATCGTGGGTTTCAACCAGTTCGCCTTGTTTTACAAGTATTTCATCTATTACCGCATCCATGGAAACCTGAATTGAAGTTTCCATCTTCATGGATTCCGTAACTACGAGAACATCCCCCTTCTTGACCTCCTGTCCTTCCTTTACCATGACCTTGACTATGGATCCAGGCATTGTTGCACCGATGTGGAGTCTGTTTGAAGGCTCTGCTTTTTCATGGACTGCATCGGTCTTTCCGGCTTTAAGGTCAGAAACAACTATTTCCCTGGACTGGCCGTTCAGTTCAAAGAACAGGGTTCTCTTACCTGAGGAGTTGACGTCCCCTATTTGCAGGAGCTTTATAAACAAGGTTTTTCCGGGTTCAAGGTCAACCTCAATCGCCTCACCGTTTCTCATTCCGTGGAAGAAGGTGTTGGTGTCGATATGTGAAACATCTCCGTATTTATCATACTTGGCGATGTAGTCGGCGAATACCTTAGGATACATTAGGTAGCTCAATACATCATCGTGGGTCGGAGTCCTTCCCATTATTTTTCTCACTGTTTCTTCAGTTTCCTTGAAGCTGACTGCCGGAGTAACCGATCCCGGTCTTACATCCGAATAGGGTTTACCCTTCAGCACTATCTCTCTTACATCCTCCGGGAATCCTCCGGCCGGCTGGCCAAGATCTCCCTGGAAGAATGAAATTACGGATTGAGGGAAGTCAATGGTCTTTCCCTTTTCAAAGAAATTTTCTGAGTTAAGTCCGTTTTGAACCATGAACAGCGCCATATCTCCTACAACCTTTGATGAAGGCGTAACTTTTACTATATCTCCGAAGAGCTTATTTACCTCAGGATACATTTCCTTGACATCATCCCATCTTTCGCCCAGTCCAAGACCTATTGCCTGCTGCTTTAAGTTTGTATACTGGCCTCCCGGCATTGCATGGTAATATACCTCTGTCTGAGGGTATGTATTGTCTGTATCAAAGTCACCGTAGAAGTGTCTTACACCTTCCCAGTAGTAGTTGATCTTTTCAACATTTTTGATATTGAAATCAGGCTGTCTTTCGTCTCCCTCCATTGCATAATACAATGAAGACATGTTAGGATGGCTTGTTCCTCCCGAGAATGGTGCCAGTGCCGTATCAACTATGTCGGCTCCTGCCTTTGCAGCCATTGCAAGGGTTCCTATTCCGTTTCCGGATGAATCATGTGAGTGTACATGAACCGGCAGACCGAGGTTTTCCTTAAGTGCTGAAACAAGCTTGTATGCGGCATTAGGCTTTAATACCCCTGCCATATCCTTAATTGCAATAATATGGGCACCCGCTTTTTCCATTTCCTTTGCAAGATCCACATAGTACTTCAGGTTGTATTTAACATTTGAAGGATCCAAAAGGTCTCCGGTGTAACAGATTGCTGCTTCGGCAACCTTGTTTGCATCCCTTACCGCCCTTATTGAGGTTTCTATCTGCGGGAACCAGTTCAACGAGTCAAATATTCTGAATACATCTATTCCGTTTAATGCAGCATGCTGTATGAAATCATAAATGACATTGTCCGGGTAGTAGGTATACCCTACCGCATTGGCACCTCTGAATAGCATCTGCAGCAGTGTGTTAGGCATCTTCTTTCTCAGGATTCTGAGTCTTTCCCAAGGATCCTCGGATAAAAACCTCATGGTTGTGTCAAAGGTTGCTCCTCCCCACATTTCTGCCGAGAACAGCTGAGGCATGTATTCATCCATGAATGGAGCAATCTTTTCCATATCATAGGTTCTCATCCTTGTGGCAATAAGGCTCTGATGGGCATCCCTCAAGGTCAGGTCTGATACAAGAAGCTTTTTATGATCCAAAACCATTTGCTTCAATGCATCCGGTCCTTCATTGTCAAGAACGGACTTGAAGGTTCTCTCCTTCCTTGCCACCGGCTCCATCTTAGACGGAATTTCAGCAGGGAGAATGATATTCTTCACACTTTGACCGATTCCCGGGAAGCCGTTGATAGTTGTATCCGCAATATATTGAAGAGCTTTGTTTCCTCTGTTTAACGGAGTCATGAACTTGAAGAGCTCAGGAGTAGTATCTATAAATGTGGTTGCTGCATTTCCCGAACGGAATTCAGGATTTCTTATTACATTCAAAAGGAATGCGATGTTGGTTTTAACACCTCTGATTCTGAATTCCCTTAATGCCCTGTCCATCTTTGCGGAAGCTTCTTCAAAGGTCGGAGCAAAGGTACAGAGCTTTGTCATCATGGAGTCATAATACGGGCTTACAATGGAACCGGTGAATCCGTTGCCTGTATCAAGCCTTATTCCGGGACCTCCCGGTGAACGGTATGTGTTTATTTTCCCCGTATCAGGCATGAAGTTGTTTTCCGGGTCCTCTGTTGTAATACGGCACTGAATTGCTGCCTGCATTATCTTTAAATCATCCTGTGCCGGCAATTTCATATCCTTATATAGATCCTGGCCGTCTGCAACCTTTAGCTGAGAAACCACAAGGTCAATACCGGTGATCAGTTCCGTTACAGTATGCTCAACCTGAATTCTCGGGTTTACCTCTATGAAATAGAACTGACCGTCCTTATAAAGGTACTCGACCGTACCTGCATTCTCATAGCCGATGGACTTCATGAATCTGACCGTGGAGTCGCATATGTTCTTTCTCTCCTCATCGGACAGTATCAGACACGGTGCATATTCTACGACTTTCTGATGTCTTCTTTGAACGGAGCAGTCTCTTTCAAACAGGTGCATGACATTCCCGTGTTTGTCACCTAAAATCTGTATTTCAATATGCTTTGGTGATTCAAGGTATTTTTCAAGATATACCTCTCCGGAGCCGAAGGCGGTTGCGGCTTCGTTGACTGCCATGCTGTAGGCATCTGCAACTCCTTCCTTGCTTCTTACGACCCTCATTCCTCTTCCTCCGCCGCCGTGGGCAGCCTTGATGAGGATAGGATATCCCACCCTGTCACCGAACTTTACGATTTCTTCCACATCGGCTGTCGGGGTGTCAGTTCCGGGAATTGTAATAAGACCTGCTGCATGGGCTGCATTTTTCGCTTTTATTTTATCACCCAGAAGATCAAGCAGCTCAGGCTTCGGTCCGATGAAGATTATACCTTCCTCCCCCAATCTTTGGGCGAATTTCTTGTTCTCAGCAAGAAAACCGTAACCAGGATGTACCGCATCACAGCCGCTCATTTTCGCAATTCTGATTATATCTTCAATATCAAGGTAGGCTTCAGCGGGCTTTTTACCCCTGCCAACCATAAACGACTGATCCGCTTTGAATCTGTGGACTGAGCTTTCATCCTCCTTGGAATAAATAGCCACACTTTCTATGCCTATTTCATAACAGGCTCTCATTATTCTAATTGCTATTTCTCCCCTGTTGGCAACCAAAACTTTTTTCATAGTACCTCCCTGCACTGATATGGTTGTTTTAACAGCTGAAAATTACGTCTTCCGGCATTTCAGCTGTATATTTATCACCGTTTCAATTATGATTTTATTCTAATTTTTTATTGCATATTTATTTCGTTATTCTATTATATACTACTTCATGAAAATTTAAATATACTTTCATATATAAACTAAAATTAGCCGACAATAGGTCGGCTAATTTTGGTTTTGATATTGATTTCAAAGTATTTGCCTTAATTCTTTATTAGTGTATAAGCTTATGTTTAACGAATAATTCCTTTGATTGTCAAGAGAAAACACCCTGAAATATGCATACTCAAAATAATAATGCTGCATATATTCAAATTTATTCTGAAACATATTTTAAAGCATCTAAAAGATCCTTTTTCTCCTCACACCTGAAAATATAGTAATAGTCTCCTAAAACCTTTGAAAAGGCACGGTGTGTATCCTTCATTTCAATGAGCCTGCTTCCAAGGTAGTTTACACATTCTTCCTTGGTATGGATACGCGGGGTATGATTCTTAAGCCCTGCATAAGCCACATGGTACATTATCGGATTCTGATTATGGTATGTGCCCTCCCTGACAATTTTGGCATATATGTCATAAACGGAAAAATCATATTCATAATCAAATATATCCGTACTCTGACCTCCCGGAGGTCTTATGTTCAGCTCCAGGGATACAAGGCTTCCGTCGGGTTTTCTGAAGAACTCAAAATGGAAGAATCTCTCCTTTAAACCTGCTGCCTTAATGACCCTTGTGCCGTAGTCCACGATATCCGAGGGTATATCCCTTACAGAATAATAAATATTGTCCATTCCGTCGTTTACCAGATCCATTATGGCATTTTCAAAGTAGAAGGAATTAATGAATACAATGTCTCCTTCTGTATCAGTCAGACCGTCGAAGGTCACTATTTTACCTTCTATGAATTCTTCCATAATATAGTCAACACTTGGTTTGATACGGAAAAATCTTTCCAGGTCCTCTTCATTTTTTATCTTGTATGTATCGGCGGCACCTACGCCTGAATCAGGCTTTGCCACAACCGGATACGCGGTTTCCCCAATTAATTCAACGGCTTCTTCCCAAGTTCTGACTATTCTTCCTCTGATATAGGGAACATGCGCTTTTCTGAAAAGCTCCTTCATGGCATCCTTGCCCTTCAGCCTTTTCATATCCACCGACTTAAACCCGAATATGTTGAAATCCGTTCGCAGTGCTGCATCCATTTCAAGCCAGTGCTCGTTATGGGACTCCAGCCTGTCTATCTTTCCGTATTTGAATGTGAAGAAGGCTACAGCCCTTAAAACCGATCCGTAGTTGTCCATTGAATCAACTCTGTAATATTCGGTAAGTGCTTCCTTCAGTTTATAAGGCAGGGAATCATAGGGAGAATCTCCGATTCCCAGTACATTTATCCCCTCTTTTTTCAAGGACACCGAGAACTCAATGAAGTTTTCAGGGAAACTTGGCGATATAACAATGTAGTTCATAATTACTCCTATATGCTGAAATATTAATATTAATTATACTATTAATTGACGAATAATTCAGTAATCTTTGATTTTAAAATCAATTGAATAATTCCGTTTTTGACACATTCTTTATTGATTTCATAATTATACACCAAAAATTTCAAGCCGAAATGTATTATTATAAATTTATTCATTTAGTTTCACAAAGTTTAACAACTGACATTGTTTACAAAATTTATTTTAACCGTTGCTATGGGCCGTTTTTCGGATTTTTTAAGTTTGCTTTAGAAGTTCAATGTAAATATAATGAGAATAATATTTTTTCATAAGAACGAATATTTATAACTACAGTGATAAATTTTAATTGGAATTATATTAATTATTTTCTGCCGATTTTCTCCCTGTAGTGTAACTGTTCTTACTTATGATATTGATTCGGAGGAAAACTATGAAAAAGGTATTATCAACAGTTCTATCCGCGGTTATGATAACCGCACTGGCTGCATGCGGAGCCCCTGCAGCGGGCACGACGGCAGCCGGAACTACTTCTGCGGGAACAACTGCAGCTTCAACGGAAGCAATCAAGATCGGAGGACTTGCACCGCTTACCGGTCAGGTTTCGGTTTATGGTATTGCAGCTTCAAACGGAGTCAAAATGGCAATTGATGAACTAAATGCAAAGGGCGGAATCAACGGCAGACAGATTGATTTCATACTCCTCGATGAAAAGGGAGACCAGACAGAGGCTGTAAACGCATATACCCAGCTTTTGGATAAGGGTATTGTTGCATTAATCGGTGACGTAACAAGCAAGCCTACTATTGCAGTTGCGGAAAGAGCCAAGGAAGATAATATGCCTATGATCACTGCCACAGGTACAAACCCTGCAATCACAAAGGTTGGAGAGAATGTATTCAGAGCATGCTTTACCGACCCAAGCCAGGGTGTCATCATGGCTAACTTTGCTTCAGCCAAGCTTAACGCCAAGAAGGTAGCGGTCCTGTACAATACATCGGATGACTACTCTGCAGGTATCGCAGATTCCTTCAAAACCCAGTCAGGTGTCAAAGGTATGGAAGTTACAAGCTACGAGGGTTACGGTGCTGATGATACAGACTTCAAGACCCAGCTTACCAACATAATTGCAAAGAATCCGGAAGCAATCATGGTTCCCGATTACTATAACACTGTAGCCCTTATAACAAAGCAGGCAAGAGACTTGGGATACAAGGGTGCATTCCTCGGCGGAGACGGATGGGACGGCGTACTAACGGTTGTTGATGCCACTAACGTAGCCATTTTGGATAACAGCTATTATTCAAACCACTACTTCAAGGATGATCCGGCTGAAGCCCTACAGAACTTCTTAAAAGGCTATAAGGAAAAATTCAACATGGAAGCGAACTCCTTTGCAGCCCTCGGTTATGATGCGGCAATGCTTATGGCACAGGCTATAAAAGAAGCCGGAACCACCGATAAACAGGCAATAATCGATGCAATGAAAAACATAGACTTCAAGGGAATCACAGGTGACATCAAATTCGACGCCAACAGGGATCCACTCAAAACCACTTCCGTTATAAAAATAGAAGGCGGTAAAGAAAGTCTTTCCGATAAGATTGCAAACTAACCTGGATTAATTTGTTCAATATACTTAATATTCTGGGCACAGCCTTGCCCAGAATATTATTTATTTAATTCAACAGACAAAAATGGTCTTCGTACTCTGCATTTATTATTTAAGACCATTCACCGGAGGAAATATATGGAATTTTTTCTATCATTTATAAGACAAATGCTGAACGGAATACAGGTAGGAAGTGTCTATGCCTTAATCGCCCTTGGATATACCATGGTATACGGTGTCGTAAAGCTGATTAACTTTGCCCACGGGGACTTCATAATGGTCGGCTCCTATGTATCACTCCTGTCCATTCCCTTTATGGTAAGTGCAGGTATTCCAGCTTGGTTATCCGTAATTGTCGCAGTAGTGCTGTGCTCGATCCTCGGTATGGCTACCGAAAAGCTGGCTTATAAGCCCCTTAGGAACTCTCCCAGGATAACGCCGCTGATTACAGCCATTGCTGTGAGTCTATTGCTTCAAAATCTTTTTCTTATAGTTTTCGGTTCGGCTTCAAAGCCATATCCGGCAATTATTAAACAGGAAATAATCAGCATCGGGCAAATTGATGTTTCTACAATTACCATCATCACAATTTTAGTTTCCATACTCTGCATGATTCTGTTAACCCTTTTCGTTAACAAAACAAGATTGGGTAAATCAGTCCGTGCCCTGTCCGAGGATATGGGAGCTTCCATGCTCATGGGCATCAATGTCAACAGCTCCATCTCCCTGACCTTCGCAATCGGTTCCGGACTTGTGGCAATAGCTGCCGTAATGTACTGCTCCTCCTATCCTTTGGTATCTCCATTCATGGGTTCCATGCTCGGACTGAAAGCCTTCGTAGCTGCAGTATTAGGAGGTATAGGAATAATACCGGGTGCCATGATCGGCGGTTTTTTAATCGGCATAGCGGAAAGTATGACAAAGGCTTATATTTCTTCGCAGGGGTCTATGTTACAATTTCGGACAAATTGGTAAGATTGTCTTAAGACAAAGA
>DAINSS010000047.1:0-11123 GCA_036741195.1 Clostridiaceae bacterium
TTATAGCAGCAGTAAGGGTCGTCTTACCATGGTCAACGTGACCGATTGTACCGATGTTAACATGTGGTTTGGTTCTTTCAAATTTTGCCTTTCCCATGATTAATCCTCCTCGATAATACTATTAATAATATTTTAACTTAAATTATGTTATTTTTAAACCCGGCTGTTAGCCTTCGTTCTTGGCTCTTCTGCCAACGATCTGTTCCTGGACAGATTTCGGTGCTTCTGCATAATGGTCGAATTCCATTGCGTAAACGCCTCTTCCCTGAGTTCTGGATCTAAGTGATGTAGCATAACCGAACATTTCTGAAAGCGGAACGAATCCTCTTACAACCTTTGCTCCGGCTCTGTCATCCATACCTTCGATTCTTCCTCTTCTTGAGTTCATGTCGCCGATAACGTCTCCCATGTACTCTTCAGGAACTGTAACTTCAACCTTCATCATAGGTTCAAGAATGATTGGATCTGCCTTAGCCATTGCTGACTTGAACGCCATGGATCCTGCGATCTTAAACGCCATTTCTGATGAGTCAACATCATGTGATGAACCGTCAACCAGTCTTACACCGAAGTTGATTGTAGGATATCCTGCCAGTATACCTGACTCGGATGCTTCTCTGATACCTGCATCGATAGGAGCAACGAATTCCTTAGGAACTGATCCGCCCACAGTTGCGTTAGTAAAGGTGTAATCCCCTTCCTGAGGGAACATTTCAATAACGGCATGACCGTACTGACCCTTACCACCTGACTGTCTGACGTACTTACCTTCAGCACGTACTTCCTTCTTGATGGTTTCTTTGTATGCAACCTGAGGTGCACCGACATTACATTCAACCTTGAATTCTCTCATAAGTCTGTCAACCATGATTTCAAGGTGAAGCTCACCCATACCTGCGATTATGACCTGTCCAGTTTCGTGGTCAGTCCATGTTCTGAAGGTCGGATCTTCTTCAGCAAGCTTTGAT
Organism: Clostridiaceae bacterium; assembly: GCA_036741195.1. Lineage (GTDB taxonomy): Bacteria > Bacillota > Clostridia > Clostridiales > Clostridiaceae > JG1575. The sequence goes on from DAINSS010000047.1 coordinate 969, forward strand.
AATGCAATACCAAGCTTTTCCTGTGATGCCTTTGTCTTAGGCTCTATTGCAACGTTGATAACCGGATCAGGGAAGTTCATTGATTCCAGTATGATTGGATCGTCATCGGTACAGAGTGTATCTCCTGTTGTAGTGTCCTTAAGACCTACTATGGCACCGATGTCTCCCGCTCTTAATTCTTCAACTTCCTGTCTGTGGTTGGCGTGCATCTTAACAAGTCTTCCGACTCTTTCTCTCTTACCCTTTGTAGAGTTAAGAACATAGGAGCCTGACTTCATGATACCTGAGTATATTCTTGTGAAGGCAAGTCTTCCGACGAACGGATCAGTTGCGATCTTAAATGCCAGTGCAGCCATTGGCGCATTGTCATCTGCAGGTCTTTCTGCCTCTTCTCCGTCAGGAAGCATTCCCTTAACTGCAGGAATATCAAGCGGTGAAGGTAGGAAGTCAACTACGCAGTCGATCATTTCCTGAACACCCTTGTTCTTGTATGAGGATCCGCAGATAACCGGGATCAGACCGTTTGTAACAACACCCTTACGGATTGCTGCCTTGATCTCATCTGAGGTTACTTCTTCACCTTCCAAGTATTTTTCCATGATGTCTTCGTTGAAATCAGCACATGCTTCGATGAGCTTCATTCTGTATTCTTCGGCCTGTTCCTTATATTCTTCAGGAATTCCGCCCTCCTGGATTTCCTTACCCAGGTCATCCAAGTGAATCTTTGATTCCATTTCTATAAGGTCGATTATGCCTTTGAATTTATCTTCCGATCCGATCGGAAGCTGGATAGCAACTGCATTTGCCTTAAGTCTGTCGTGAATAGTCGCGATTGACTTGAAGAAATCTGCTCCTGTTGCGTCCATTTTGTTTATATAAACAATTCTCGGAACTTCGTATCTGTCAGCCTGTCTCCAAACTGTTTCAGTCTGTGGCTCAACACCTGATTTAGCATCAAGAACAGTAACTGTTCCGTCCAATACCTTAAGTGAACGTTCAACTTCAATTGTGAAGTCAACGTGACCCGGGGTATCAATTATATTTATCTGGTGACCTTTCCAGTAACAAGTTGTAGCAGAGGAAGTTATGGTTATACCTCTTTCCTTTTCCTGCGCCATCCAGTCCATCTGGGATTCACCTGAGTGGGTTTCACCTATTTTATGTGTTTTTCCTGTATAAAACAGAATTCTTTCCGTAGTAGTCGTCTTACCGGCGTCAATATGAGCCATTATTCCTATATTACGGAATTTTTCTAATGGGTACTCTCTTGCCACTAAAGTCCCTCCTCTCTCAATTCATTACTGAATCAGCAATTATTTTTATCTTATTTAAATTAGTATCTGAAATGTGCAAAAGCTTTATTTGATTCAGCCATCTTATGAGTGTCTTCTCTCTTCTTGACAGCTGCGCCTGTGCCGTTTGAAGCATCAAGAAGCTCGTTTGCAAGTCTTTCTCTTGCATACTTCTCGTTTCTCTTGTCAACTGCGATAAGTAACCATCTGAGTCCCAGCGTCTGCTTTCTTTCAGGTCTTACTTCTATCGGAACCTGGTAGTTTGAACCACCGATTCTTCTTGCTTTGACTTCGAGTGAAGGCATAATATTGTTCATGGCTGATTCGAATACTTCAACAGGATCCTTACCGGATTTTTCCTGGATGAGTTCGAAGGCTCCATAGACAATCTTCTGCGCAACTCCCTTTTTACCGCCTTCCATAACGTTGTTTATAAGCTTTGAAACAACGACAGAATTGTAAACGGGATCTGGCAGAACCTCTCTTTTTGCTATAAATCCTTTTCTTGGCATCTTTCTTCCCTCCTTAAAATTTCTTTAGATCAACGGTACTCTACCGGCATTCCACCGGTCGTAAAATGCTCGTTTTATAATTAGTTGGTAAAAAATACTCAATCATAACCCTAAACGAAGCAATTCACATAATTTGACAACTACTTCTTAGCTGCTTTTGGTCTCTTAGCTCCGTATTTAGATCTGGACTGCATTCTGTTGTTTACGCCTGCACAGTCTAAGGTACCTCTTACGATATGGTATCTTACACCCGGCAAGTCTTTTACTCTACCGCCTCTGATAAGAACAACTGAGTGCTCCTGAAGGTTGTGACCTTCTCCTCCGATGTAGGCGGATACTTCAAATCCGTTAGTAAGTCTTACTCTGGCGATCTTTCTTAAAGCTGAGTTAGGCTTCTTTGGTGTTGTAGTTTTAACTACTGTACAAACTCCTCTTCTCTGAGGGTTTGACTGAAGGGCTGGAGACTTTGATTTGTACTCAACAGTCTGTCTTCCTTTTCTGACCAGCTGGTTAATGGTTGGCATTTTTTCACCTCCGTACTTTTTATTTTTTATCTTAACGAACACCTTAACATTCTATATCAATGAAACAGATTTGTAAGGAATTCAATAAAGAACTAACCTGGATTTAACTTAAACCCTTATGCTCTTTAGTTTTTGCAATTATTGAACCTGAATGAAAACATTCAGGTTCATAATTTCGCAATCTCAATTTTACCACTTTATGACGTCTCAGTCAATGGTATTGGAAAATTTCCTAGTCCTCCGGCAGATTGTCGTTGAACAGGTCGGCATAATCCTTTTCATCGCCCATGAGGTCCTTTGATTCATACCTTGGATATGAAACCTCGTCCTCAATCTTTATGTCGTCGTCAGTGTTAAGTTTAATTGCTCTGTATCTTGTCATACCGGTACCTGCTGGTATCAGCTTACCTATTATGACGTTTTCTTTTAATCCAAGAAGCGGATCAATCTTGCCCTTGATTGCTGCATCTGTCAGAACCCTTGTGGTTTCCTGGAAGGATGCTGCAGACAGGAAGGAATCCGTTGCCAGTGATGCCTTTGTTATTCCGAGAAGTACCTGCTCCCCGGCTGCTTCGGCATATCCGGCTTCCTTAGCCTTTTTGTTTGCTTCGTTATAATCGAAGATATCAATCATGGATCCCGGAAGTAAATCAGTACCGCCGGCTTCTGAAACCTTGAACTTTCTGGTCATCTGTCTAATTACGACTTCAAGATGCTTATCGTTTATATCAACACCCTGGAGACGGTAAACCTTCTGAACCTCGGAGAGAATATATTTTCTTACTCCGTCCACACCCTTGATTCTCATGATGTCATGAGGATTGATGGATCCTTCGGTGAGTTCGTCTCCCGCTTCAACTCTCTGGCCTTCTTCAACAGCAAGCCTTGAGCCGAACGGAATGTCATAGTTATATTCGATTCCGTCATCTGCAGTGACATATATGATTCTCTTCTTCTTGGTTTCTTCTATTCTTACAGTACCTTCGGTGTCTGAAACTATAGCAAGACCCTTTGGTTTTCTGGCTTCGAAAAGCTCTTCTATACGCGGAAGACCCTGTGTAATATCGTCTCCTGCAACTCCACCTGTGTGGAATGTACGCATTGTAAGCTGAGTTCCCGGTTCTCCGATGGACTGAGCAGCAATTATACCGACAGCTTCACCGATATTTATCTTTCTTGCGGTTGCCATGTTCATACCGTAACACTTTGCACAAACACCGGTCTTGGTGGTACAGGTGAATACAGAACGGATCATAGCTTCCTTAACACCGGTGGCAACAACCTTTGCAGCCTTGTCTGTATCGATGTAAGTATCTCTTTCAACTATAACTTCTCCGGTTACCGGATGTACGATATCCTCGGCAGAGAATCTACCTGTCAGTCTTTCCTGTAATGGTTCGATGACTTCGTTTCCGTCCATGATGTCCTTTATCAGGATACCCCTGTCGGTTCCGCAGTCCTCTTCCCTTACGATGACATCCTGTGATACGTCGACAAGTCTTCTTGTCAAATATCCGGAGTCGGCAGTCTTAAGAGCTGTATCGGCATTACCCTTTCTTGCTCCGTGGGTTGATATGAAGAATTCAAGAACATCAAGACCTTCTCTGAAGGAAGCCTTGATCGGGATTTCAACAGTCTTACCCGAAGGGTTACCCATTAGTCCTCTCATACCTGCCAGCTGCTTGATCTGGGACTTACCACCTCTCGCTCCTGAATCCGCCATCATAAATATCGGATTGAAGGAATCAAGTGAGTCCATCAGAGCATCGGCAACCTTGTCAGTTGTATCACTCCACTTGTCTATTACCGATCTGTATCTCTCATCATCGGTGATAAGACCTCTCTTATACATGTTTTCAATCTTCTTGATAACATCGTTTGCCTCATCTATCAATTCAAACTTGGCTTGTGGTACCACCATGTCTGATATTGCAACTGTCAGGGCACCCTGTGTTGAGTAATGGAAGCCCTTGGACTTGATGTTGTCAAGAATTGTTGATGTATTTACCGGTCCTTCCCTCAAGTAGCATTTATCTATGATCTGACCGAGCTTCTTCTTTGTTACCTGGAAGTCTATTTCCAGATTGAAGGTTTTCTCAGGGTCATTTCTGTCAACAAATCCTAAATCCTGTGGTATGGACTGGTTGAATATTATCTTACCTACTGTTGTATCAATGAGTTTTGACCTTAATTCGCCGTCAATCTCCTTGACCATTTTCACTTTGATTTTTGCCTGGAGGTGTAACTGTCCTGTTTCATAGGCCATGACTGCTTCGTCCTGGTCCTTGAATATCTGACCTTCACCAAGTACCCCGTCTCTTTCAGTGGTCAGCCAGTATGATCCTAAGATCATATCCTGTGTAGGTACTGAAACCGGCTTTCCGTCTGAAGGCTTCAATATGTTACCTGCAGCAAGCATCAGGAATCTGGCTTCCGCCTGAGCTTCCATGGATAACGGTACGTGTACCGCCATCTGGTCACCGTCGAAGTCGGCATTATATGCCGTACATACAAGAGGATGCAGCTTTATTGCACGGCCTTCAACTAAGATCGGCTGGAATGCCTGAATACCAAGTCTGTGCAGTGTGGGGGCACGGTTTAAGAGAACCGGATGGTCTGCTATGACATTTTCCAAAATGTCCCAGACCTGAGGCTGTACTCTTTCAACCATTCTTTTTGCGCTCTTTATATTGTGTGAAACTCCTGTTTCAACAAGCTTCTTCATAACAAAAGGTTTGAACAGCTCCAGTGCCATTTCCTTGGGGAGTCCGCACTGGTACATCTTAAGTTCCGGTCCGACAACTATAACCGAACGTCCGGAATAGTCAACTCTTTTTCCAAGGAGGTTCTGTCTGAAACGGCCCTGTTTACCCTTAAGCATGTCTGACAAAGATTTAAGCGGTCTGTTTCCGGGACCTGTTACAGGTCTTCCGCGTCTGCCGTTGTCTATTAAAGCATCCACTGCTTCCTGCAGCATCCTCTTCTCATTTCTTACGATGATATCGGGAGCCTTAAGGTCCAACAGCTTCTTTAATCTGTTGTTTCTGTTTATTACTCTTCTGTATAAGTCATTCAAGTCTGAAGTTGCAAATCTTCCGCCGTCTATCTGAACCATGGGTCTTAAATCCGGAGGAATAACCGGAATAACGGAGATTATCATCCAGGAAGGCTTGTTTCCGGACTTTCTGAAGCTTTCAATAACTTCCAGTCTTCTGATTATCCTTACCTTCTTCTGGCCTGAAGCATCCTTAAGGTCTTCTTTAAGTTCTTCGCTCTTTGCGTCTAAATCAATCTCTTCCAAAAGCTTTAACACAGCCTCTGCTCCCATTAATGCCTTAAAGGAGTTATAACCGTATTTTTCTTCAGCTTCCCTGTATTCTTTCTCAGTTAATAGCTGTTTCTTTGCAAGTCCTGATTCCATGGGATCCAAAACTACATAGGTGGCAAAGTAGAGGATTTTCTCCAAAGATCTTGGGCTCATATCCAATATAAGACCCATTCTTGAAGGTATTCCCTTAAAATACCAGATATGGGAAACAGGAGCCGCGAGCTCAATATGACCCATTCTTTCTCTTCTTACTTTTGCCTTTGTAACTTCAACTCCGCATCTGTCACAGACAATACCCTTATATCTGACTCTCTTGTACTTTCCGCAGTGACACTCCCAGTCCTTCATGGGTCCGAATATTCTTTCGCAGAATAATCCGTCTCTTTCAGGCTTAAGTGTTCTATAGTTTATAGTTTCAGGCTTCTTAACTTCTCCCCTTGACCATTCTCTGATCTGATCGGGAGAAGCCAAGCCTATTTGTAATGCATCAAAATAATTTAATTCTACCAAGGGTACGCCTCCCTATTCATCGATTTCTTCGTCGGTAGCTTCTGTGTCCTCATCATCAATGAGGCCATCTTCATCATCTATAATCATGTTCATTTTATCCAGAGAATCCTCATCCAAAAGATCTGCTCTCTTAGACAACTCCGGTGCATACTCAGATACGCCGTCATCATCGGCATACTCTCTTAATGCTACCTCTTCAAGATCATCGTTCAATACCTTGACATTCAGGCAAAGTGCCTGCAATTCCTTTATCAATACCTTGAAGGATTCAGGAATACCGGGTTCCGGTATGTTCTCACCCTTTACTATTGCCTCATAGGTTTTGACTCTTCCGACAACGTCATCGGACTTCACAGTCAGGATTTCCTGAAGTGTATGAGCCGAGCCGTAAGCTTCCAGTGCCCAAACCTCCATTTCTCCGAATCTCTGTCCTCCGAACTGAGCCTTACCACCAAGGGGCTGCTGAGTAACCAAGCTGTAAGGTCCTGTGGATCTGGCATGGATTTTATCATCAACCAAGTGGGCAAGCTTCAGGATATACATATATCCTACAGTTACTTCATTGTCGAATTCTTCTCCGGTACGTCCGTCATAAAGAACGGTCTTTCCGTCTCTGTGATATCCGGCTTCTTCCAAGAGCTCTTCAATGTTTTCGAAGGTTGCTCCGTCAAATACCGGTGTTGCAACATGCCAGCCCAGCTTACTTGCTGCCCAGCCTAAGTGCACCTCTAATACCTGTCCTATATTCATACGGGACGGAACTCCCAGAGGGTTCAAGCATATCTGAAGCGGGCTTCCGTCCGGCAGGAACGGCATATCTTCCTCAGGGAGAACCCTTGAAATAACACCCTTGTTACCATGACGGCCGGCCATCTTGTCACCGACTGAAATTTTTCTCTTCTGAGCTATGTAGCATCTTACGAGCATGTTTACACCTGCAGGTAACTCTGCTGCATTTTCACGGGTGAAGACCTTGACATCAACTATGATACCCTGCTCACCGTGGGGAACTCTCAATGAGGTATCCCTGACTTCCCTTGCCTTCTCACCGAAAATGGCACGAAGCAGTCTTTCCTCTGCAGTCAATTCAGTTTCTCCCTTAGGAGTAACCTTACCGACTAATATATCTCCGGAGCGTACCTCTGCTCCTATTCTTATGATTCCTCTCTCGTCGATCTGTGCCAAAGCATCGTCACCGACGTTCGGGATATCCCTTGTTATTTCTTCAGGTCCGAGCTTGGTATCTCTTGCGATGGCTTCATATTCCTCTATATGGATAGAAGTAAATATGTCGTCACGTACCAATTCTTCGGATATGAGCATAGCATCCTCATAGTTGTAGCCTTCCCAAGTTAAGAAGCCTATTCTTATGTTTCTGCCCAGAGCGATTTCGCCCAGGTCAGTTGAAGGACCGTCTGCCAATATATCACCCTTGGCAACTCTGTCACCCTTTGAAACTATAGGTTTCTGGTTGATACAGGTACCCTGGTTGGATCTTTTAAATTTAAGAAGTCTTGTAGTGTCAACACCGCCGTCAAAGTCCCTTTGAACCTTGATTTCATTTGCTGAAACATAGGTAACCACACCGTCATTCTTAGCCTTCGGAAGAACTCCCGAGTCATAAGCCGCTCTGTACTCAATACCGGTACCGACGATAGGTGCCTGAGTCTTTAATAGCGGAACTGCCTGACGCTGCATGTTTGCACCCATCAAAGCACGGGAAGCATCATCGTTCTCAAGGAAAGGAATCATTGCAGTTGCAACTGATACCAGCTGTCTTGGTGATACGTCAACAAGATCAACCTCTTCCTTCGGAACCAATATAACGTCTTCTCTTCTTCTTACCGTAACTCTTTCATCGATGAAGTGTCCTTCTTCGTCCAAAGGTTCGGTTGCAGGCGCACAAAGGTAGAGGTCCTCTTCGTCTGCAGTGAAATACTTGATTTCATTTGTGACGATGCCCTTTTCCTTATCCACTATTCTGTACGGTGTTTCGATAAATCCGTATTCATTTACCCTTGCATAGGATGCAAGAGAAACTATAAGACCTATGTTAGGACCTTCCGGAGTCTCAATAGGACACATCCTTCCGTAATGGGAGTGATGAACGTCTCTAACCTCCATTCCGGCTCTGTCTCTGGATAATCCGCCCGGTCCCAATGCTGAGAGTCTTCTCTTGTTTGTAAGCTCTGAGAGTGGGTTGGTCTGATCCATGAACTGTGACAGCTGTGAGGATCCGAAGAATTCCTTTATTGCAGCTGCAACCGGTCTTATGTTAATCAATGCAGAAGGAGTTATATTATCCTGGTCCTGGATGGTCATTCTTTCTTTTACGACTCTTTCCATTCTGGATAAACCTATTCTGAACTGATTCTGAAGCAATTCTCCGACTGATCTGATTCTTCTGTGTCCTAAATGGTCAATGTCGTCAACGACACCGATCTGGTACGGAAGACCCAGTTCATAGCTGATTGTTGCAAATATATCATCTTTTATAATATGCTTCGGAATTAAATCATGGATTTTCTCCTTGATTTCATTCTTAAGATTTTCTTTGTCAGTGTTAGCCTCAAGGATTTCCCTTAATATCGGATAGTGTACGGTTTCCTTGTATAAAGGATCTGTTTCTTCCAATTCAACAAACTTGTTCAAAGGAACGAAATGATTGCCTATTACACGTACTTCTTTGTCATCAACCAATATATCCACTGAGTTTATGCCGGATTCCATTATTTCAAAGGCCATTTCCCTTGTTATTTTAGCGCCTTTTTCTGCAAGTACTTCACCTGTTACGGTGTTTACTATGTCATTGGCACTGATTTGATTTATTATTCTCGGAACTATATTAAGCTTCTTGTTGAACTTATATCTTCCGACCTTGCTCAAGTCATATCTTTTTGGATCGAAGAACAATGAATTTATCAGTGTTTCAGCTGAATCAACGGTTGGAGGTTCGCCCGGTCTCAATCTCTTATATATTTCTATAAGACCTTCTTCCCTTGTTTTTGTAACGTCTTTTTCAACTGTTGCTACCAGTCTTTCATCTTTTCCGAAATAATCAAAAATCTCATTATCGGTACCGAAGCCCATTGCTCTTGCGATTACAGTTATTGGGAGCTTTCTTGTTTTATCTATACGTACCGATATTATGTCATTCGAGTCAGTCTCATATTCCAGCCAGGCACCTCTGTTAGGTATTACCGTAGCTGCGTAAAGATCCTTTCCTGCTTTGTCAATTGTCTGGTTGTAGTAAACTCCCGGAGATCTTACAAGCTGGGATACTATAACTCTTTCCGCTCCGTTTATAATGAAGGTTCCCTGATCTGTCATCAGCGGGAAATCCCCCATGAAGACTTCCTGCTCCTTGATTTCACCTGTTTCGGTGTTTTCAAGTCTTACAGTAACCTTCAGCGGTGCGGCATAAGTGGCATCTCTTTCCTTGCACTCTTCAATGGAGTACTTCGTATTGTCGCGATCCAGATGGAATCCTACGAATCTTAAAATCAGATTTCCACCATAATTAGTTATGGCAGCAATATCATCGAAGACTTCGTCTAAACCTTCCTTCAGGAACCAGTTGTAAGAATCAAGCTGAATCTCGATGAGATTCGGCATTTCGGCAACTTCTTTGATTCTTGAGAAACTTCTTCTTGTTCTTTTACCGGTTGGATTTGGAACAGGATGTACCATTAATTCACCCCTTAAAAAATTTATCTTGATAATCGCCTGTAAAGCTTATAGAATAGAACCGTCAGGAGATTATCCGCATTAGTAGATATCGCAAATTGCGATACGAGTACAATTTAATACTATACCATAGCTTAACTTTCGAGTCAATTTTTTCTCGACTGTTTTTTGCGATTTTTTTAGAATACAGCCCAAATAAAAGGAACGAACCATAGTAATCATCCGATTCATGGTTCGTTCCTTCTTTTTGTTGCACTTTAGTGCGTTTCAATTGGAACAATTGAAACAAATAAACCCCCTGC
>DAINSS010000048.1:0-9177 GCA_036741195.1 Clostridiaceae bacterium
TGTAAATCTGTTGTCAGTGACTTCGGTGGTTCGAATCCACCCTCCTCCACCAATTTTTAATTTAATAGCAAGCTCTTATCAAGAGAGGTGGAGGGATCAGGCCCTACGAAACCCGGCAACCGGCTTTATGCACGGTGCCAATTCCGGCGAAAGCAAGATGAGAGAAGTTTCAATGAACCTTCTGTTATTTTGCGGAAGGTTTTTTTCTTTTAAGAGTTTCTTATAAATAATCCTATATATTAAGAGAGGTAGATCAATGAAAAAGTTATTCACTTCTGAATCTGTAACAGAAGGGCATCCGGATAAAGTCTGCGACCAGATTTCAGATGCTGTATTGGATGCACTGCTGGAGCAGGATCCTGAATCAAGGGTTGCCTGTGAAACGGCTGCTACAACGGGAATGGTCCTTGTAATGGGAGAAATTACAACAAACTGTTATATAGATATACAAAAAATTGTAAGAAAAACAGTTGAGGATATTGGGTATGTAAGGGCAAAATATGGTTTTGACGCCGAGACCTGTGCCGTTTTGACAACTATCAACGAACAGAGCCCGGATATAGCCATGGGTGTTGACGACAGTTTGGAGAACCGCGGAAGTGACTCCAAATCCTTTGAAGAGAAGTTCGGAGCCGGAGACCAGGGTATGATGTTTGGTTATGCGACAAACGAAACTGACAGCTATATGCCGATGCCGGTATACATGGCTCATAAGCTGGCTAAAAGGCTTGCCGATGTAAGAAAGGACGGGACTTTGGATTATCTAAGACCGGACGGCAAGACCCAGGTAACAGTGGAATATGATGACAATACGCCGGTCAGGATCGATACCGTAGTCGTATCATCCCAACACAGTCCCGATGTTGACCATGAAACAATAACGAAAGATATAATCAAGCATGTCATATTACCGGTAATTCCGGGAGAATTGTTGGACGGGAACACAAAGTACTTGATAAATCCGACGGGACGTTTTGTATTCGGAGGTCCCGGAGCTGATTCAGGCTTGACCGGAAGAAAAATAATTGTAGACACATACGGCGGATACGGCCGTCACGGCGGCGGAGCCTTCTCGGGAAAAGATCCGACTAAGGTTGACAGGTCAGGAGCATATGCAGCAAGATGGGTGGCAAAGAATCTTGTGGCAGCCGGAGTTGCCGATAAGCTTGAGATAGAGCTTGCATACGCCATTGGAGTTGCAGAGCCTGTTTCAGTTGAGGTTTATACCTTTGATACTGGTAAAATATCGGATAATGAAATTAAAGAGATTATAAAAAAAGTGTTTGATCTAAGACCCGGAGCTATCATAAAGAATCTGAATCTCAGAAGACCGATCTATAAGCAGGTTGCAGCATATGGGCATTTTGGAAGAAATGATCTTAATCTTCCGTGGGAAGAACTAAACAAGGTTGCGGAAATCAAAAAAATCATAAATAAATAGTTTTTTACCGCTTCCCGTCAAATTCAGTTATAATTAATTGGAAATATAATAGGAAGCGGTTTATTATGGGAAAGAATCTTAGAAAATTACTGGTGGGAACGGCAGGACTTTTATCCTTCGTAGGCTACCAGGTATATCAAATAAAATCTTTGAAAATAGAAGTTAAAGAGTTGAAATACAAGGACCTTCCTGAGGAACTGGATGGATATAGGATCTGCCATATATCAGACCTCCACGGGGCAACTTTCGGCAAAAGGAATGAAAAGCTTGCCCAGGTTATCAATGCACTTGATTACGATATTATGTGCATTACAGGTGATATGGTGCATACGGATTCGGACTACGGTGAAGCCTTTTTGAATTTGGTTTCTGAACTGGACAGGGAAAAGATAAAGCTGTTCGTTCCGGGCAATCATGAAAACTATAAAAGGACTAACGGCGGATATGAGAAGCTTAACAGGGAAGTTTTATACAGAAAACTTTCAAATTTCAAGCTGAAGGTTTTAAAAGGGGACTCTTATACGGTACCGGAGCTTCCGATTACTTTTACCGGATTGGATGACAATATTGAAATGTATGAGGAAACTTCCTTCTCAGAAGGAGAATTCATACCCGGAAATCATCTTAATATGGCTGATGACGGATTTTTCAACGTTGCAATGATACACAGACCAAACTATTTCAGAAAAGTTGTTGATTATGGATATGATTTAATGTTATCCGGCCATACCCACGGCGGTATATTCAGACTTTTCGGAGCAGGAGGCTTGCTGTCTCCTGATGTTAAGCTGTTCCCTGAATTTGACAAAGGTATTTTCAGATATAAGGAAAGCTATTTGAATGTTACTTCAGGCTTGGGCTCATCCATCCCATTCCCGAAAACTGGCAACAGACCTGAGGTTATCCTGCTTGTTTTACGAAAGGGAGAACCTGAAGAGACCAAAGCAAAACAAGCTAAAATAAAAGAAATTTAGTTAAAGTTAATATGGCCTTCCAAAGTACCCAGAAGACTTGGAGGCCATATTTTTTATTCATTTTCCCGCAGAAAAACAATAATTACTAATAACTGTTGAAAAACAATGCATGTTGCATAATGTATAATGAAATAGACGAAAAGGAGGTGATTCCATGGAAATAAAGGGAACGGTAAAGGACATAGTTTTTCAAAGCGATGACACCGGATATGTTGTTGCAAGACTTAAAACTGAAAAAGATTTGATAACAATAGTCGGAATAATCCCATATATTTTTATCGGACAAATCCTTAGAATAACGGGGGAAGTTGTCAAGCATCCCACCTTTGGCGAGCAGATAAAAGTTTCTTCTGCCGATGAAGTACTGCCTGAAACTCAAACAGGTATTGAAAAGTATCTTTCTTCAGGTATTATTTCCGGAATAGGACCTTCTACTGCAAAGAAGATCACCAAGGAATTCGGAATAGATACCTTTGACATCATGGATAATGATATAGAAAGGCTTTTGACTATAGATGGAATAGGTGTTAAAAAACTTGCCGTAATTAAAGAGAGCTATTTAAAATCCAGAGAAGTAAGAAATATTATGATATTTTTACAATCTTACGGAGTTACGACAAAGCAATGTATGAAAATATACTATAGATACGGACAGAACTCTATTGCCGTTGTTAAAGAAAATCCATATGTTTTAAGCGATGACATACCGACATTCGGATTCAAGACAGCCGACAGGATAGCTGAGAACCTTGGTATCGACAAAAGATCTTCATTCAGGGTTGAGTGCGGTATAAAATATGTTTTAAACAGCAACTCCGGTTTTGGGCATACGTGTATTCCCCTTGAAAATTTGACAGAACAATCAGTGAAGCTGTTGGAAGTTGAGGAAGAACTTGTAAAGGAAGGCATCCGCTCTCTGATATTAAAAGACACCATGGTATTGGAGGAGATGGAGGATGAGCAGTTCATTTTTACACCTTCCTTCTACCATTGTGAGTTATCAATAACAAAAAAGATTTTTTCTTTGTCTAGGGGACCGTATAAAGCTCTCGGTATAGATATGGATAAATCTATTCTAAGTTATGAGAAAAGACACCGTATCAAGCTCCATGATAAGCAGAAAGAAGCCGTAAAAGTATTGGAAAATACGGGAATAGGGGTAATCACAGGTGGTCCGGGCACAGGTAAAACTACGATTATAAAATGTATATTAGCACTTTTTAAAGAAGCAAATCTAAAAGTACTGATGGCCGCACCCACGGGAAGAGCTGCAAAAAGGATGACAGAAGCCACCGGAGAAATTTCAAAAACCATCCACAGACTGCTGGATTTAGGGGTTTCAGAGGAAGGAGAGGAATTCGGCAGCGACGAAACCTTGGATTGTGATTGCGTGATTATTGATGAAGCGTCCATGTTGGATGTTATTTTGATGAACAACCTCATGAATTCCATAAAACCGGGCACAAGACTTCTGCTTGTGGGTGATGTGGACCAGCTTCCGAGTGTGGGACCGGGAAAGGTACTATACGATATTATTGATTCAAATGCAGTAAAAACGGTAAAGCTAGAGATGATCTACAGGCAGGGCAGGAAAAGTATGATAACCCTTAATGCCCACAAGATAAATAATGGGGAAAAACCAATATTAAACAGTAAAGACTCAGACTTCTTCTATATTTCAGCCGATGAACATGAAGTTGTATTGGACACCTTAGTCAGCCTAATTGAAACAAGACTTCCGTCTTTTAACAAGTCCTGGGATCCGCTTAAAGACATGCAGATTTTAACACCCATGAGAAAAGGTGATCTTGGTATTTATTCCTTGAATGAAAAAATGAGAGACATTTTCAACAAAGGGGATAAAAAGGAATATAAGTTCACTGATTTCAATATCGGGGACAAGGTAATGCAGACAAAAAACAACTATAATTTAAAATCCAGACTGACACCGATTCTTGAAGATAATACTGTCCAGGAAGACACAGGTGTGTTTAACGGGGATATTGGGTATGTTGACTCAATAGATGAAGAGAATGAGATCGTTACAGTGTTTTTCGACGATGAAAGATACGTGGATTACAATGAACAGGATCTTGACGACCTTGAACTTGCTTATGCAGTAACAATACATAAAAGTCAGGGTTCAGAGTTCAAAGTCGTTGTTATGCCCTTATACATGGGTCCACCACTTTTAATGAACAGGAATCTGTTATACACTGCAGTTACAAGGGCAAAAGAACTGGTTGTATTGATAGGGGAATACAGAGCATTAAATTACATGATTTGGAATAACAAATCCTTTGAAAGGTATTCATCTTTGGGATACAGACTTAAAAAGACCGCAGCTGCCATGAATGAGTTTATGGAATAATAAGAGGTAAAATGTATGCTGATTAAAATTGGCGAATTAAATAATGAATTGGTGAACTGGTATAAAAATTCTACCGTCAAGGGTATCAATATTGTGACAGTACCATACAGGGGTCTTGATTTGCTCAGTCCTGTTCTCAATTTTTTCCGGGAAAGCGGTAAACTTCTTTACATTACAGGTGAAAAGAAGGGCGAAGATCAGTTAACCGAATTTTTTAAAGGTAATGCGAATAAACCTGAAGTTGTAGATTTTGACGGAGCACTTACCGTTTCAGATGAATATGATCTGATAATTTATGATGACGTAAACTCATATCCTTCTCATACGAAAACAGAAATGCATACACTTTTGACCTACCTTTATAAAAAAACAAACAAAATTATTGCATACTCCATTGAACGGGTTTTCAAGAATGTTATAAATCTGGAACACCCTGTAAAAGCTGATGGATTATTTATACCGGAACCGAGATATTTGGAAAGCAGAATAGATATTAAGGACTCGATACCAAACTCCTTATATTCATATCTGGAATTTTTCATAGGAGGGAACCGGAAGGTTATTGTAGTAACTTCTGATTCGGAGACAAAAGAGGGAATGATTAGGTATCTTCTAAGAATAAATCCTCAATATGCTCCGTTTATACTGGATGCCGATACCATTGGTGAAGATGAATTGGCAGAAAAAGGAAGGGACAAAAATAACCCCTTGTTGATATTCACCTTGAACACAGGTGATTTCAAAGAAATAGACAGCAATCTGGAGTTTATTTATATTAACGCAGATAAACCTAAGTTTGAATACAGACAATTTGTTTTCTCGGCTTTAAGGAGCTGCTCTTACGGGCAGCCTGCAGGAGAGGTGCTGATGGTTGCCGGCACTAATACTCAGAACATGGAGAAAGCCAAAGAGCTCACAAGGGAATATAATATTACTCATTGGGAGAATGATGATATTTTTATATGATCAAAGTAAAAACACTATATTCAAAAGCTCTGAATTTTCTCTATGAAGTCAATTATTGCCCGGTTTGCAGAAATGAAGGAGCAGGGCTTTGCAGATTCTGTAAAATGGATATCCATAGGTTTGGAGAACATAGGATCAACGAAATAAAGGGTTACACTATGTTCTTTTACAAAGGTGCCGCAGAAAGGCTTATTTACGGCTTTAAAAAACGGTTGAAGTTCTCCTGCCGTGACGCCTTGACCGAGCTTATGGAAGAGGAGTTTCCGACGGTTTGTGAATCATGGTCAATCCAAGGGGTCAGCAAGCCTGAATTAATTGTCCATATCCCTTCAAACAAAAGAAATATTGCTAAAAGAGGCTTTGATCCCGGTTTGCTCCTGGCTGAGGATTTCTCGAAAATTTCAGGAATAGGATTACTGAATTGTACTGAGAATAAAAGCAAAAGCGAAACAAAATCTATGGATCACTTGGGCAGAAAGCTGATGCTTGAGGCAAATCTCGGTATTAAACCCGGTTCCGAAGATAAATTGAAGGGTAAGAATGTACTTATTTTTGATGATATTGTCACATCGGGGGCAAGTATACGGAGCATGGCTTCAAAGCTCTATGCAGAAGGAGCAGGAGAGGTATCGTTTCTGACTCTTTTGAAGAGTACAAAATAATCCTAATTTTAATTCCTCGGGTTAAAAAATAAAGCTGTGCAGTATGCACAGCTGATTCCTTTTATTCCTCTTCAAACTGATCTTTGCCTACTCCGCAAAGTGGGCACACCCATTCCTCCGGAAGGTTTTCAAACGCAGTTCCTGGCTTGATGCCATTGTCCTCATCACCAACCGCCGGATCATATACATATCCACAGACCGTACAAACGTAGCTTTTCATATTCATCCCTCCATAACCGTATTATCTTAGATTATAGGTGAGATGGATATAATTCTCAAGGATTTATAGTAAGGGAAAAATAGAAAGGGAGTTTATATATGAATGAACTGAATCTTTTCATAAACGAAATAACAGATGAGATAGCCTCAAAAACAGGTCTGTCAAAGCTTAGAAAGCTGTCCTCGGCAATTAAGGACAGTTACAGGGCTAAAGCATCAAAGACAGTTGATTACGAGGTAACCGGCTTAGATTCGGCAATTGCATACATGATTTACAGGCTTCCTGCAACTGCTATGGTTATTTATGATGTACTAGAAAGAATAAGGGAAGAGGCGGAAGATTTTCATCCCAAATCTGTTCTTGATTTGGGCAGCGGTCCCGCTTCATCGGTTTATCCGTTAATTTATCAATACGGAACAGATATTGAAATCACACTTTTGGAAGAACAGGCTGCAATGAAATCAGCCGGAGAAACATTTTTAAGTGAAGCAAAGAATAATCAGACTGCCATTGGCAAAGTAAAATGGGTTCAGTGTGATTTTCAAAGTTTTAAGGAGAAAAACAGGTATGACCTGGTGTTAGCATCCTATATGGCGAATGAACTGGATTCAGATGAATTAAACAAACTCTCGGACGCATTGGATAAGCAAACAAATGATGATGGTATTGCAGTGGTCATTGTGCCAGGGGTTCCTGAATTCTTCAAAAAACTATTATTTTTAAGAAGCTCATTATTGGAAAGAGGGTTTAGAATCCTTGCTCCCTGCACTTTTACGGGAGACTGTGAGATGGAGGGGACCGATGACTGGTGCCATTTTTACAAGAGGATTCAAAGATCAAAAGCCTTAAGGTATATTAAAGAAGGCGAATTGCCCTATGAGGATGAGAAATATTCCTACCTGGTATTGAGTAGGATTAAAACAGAAAATGAAAACAAAAGTAACAGAATAATCCGTCATCCCCAGATTAAAAAAGGTTTGGTGGAGGTAATGCTGTGTAACGATACGGGTATTAAACAAGTAAAGATAACCAAATCCAAAGCCCCCGAAACATTCAAGGAGCTTAAATCCCTGGGATGGGGGGACAAGCTGAAAATTAAAGATAATATCAATGAATAAAAATAAACCGCCTTCAAAGGCGGGTTTATTTTTATAACTGTATTTATAGTGATTCAATTCTATTTGGTTAGAATAAATATAGCTATATGGCTACTTTTTTCAGATTTTGTGCTATTCCGGCCTTACCCATTTCCTGGGCAAAGGTTTCAAGTATGTCCATCACGGTATTTTTTGTTATGCTATTTTTATCCTTTTCAGGGTTATATTCAACAAAATCAACTGAGCGTACAAGTCCTGTACGGAACAAAGCTTTTATAAGTTTTTTGGATTCATCGGGGAACATACCGTCTGAAACCGGAGTGCCAGTTCCGGGAACCAGAGTCATGTCCAGGGAGTCGATATCATAGCTGATATGAATATTCTCAATATTTTTCTTTTTCAACATATCAAGTATTTCAAGAATGACAATACCCATTCCCTTATCCTTAATTTCTTCCATGTACCAGGCATTGAGCTCATAATCGTCAATTATTTCAACTTCGCCGTCGTCGACGTCTCTTAATCCTACGAGGAAGACATTATTAGGATTGACCTTTCTTTTTTTAATATAAAGGTCGGTAAGCGATTTATCACCAATACCTATTGATGCTCCGAGGGGCATGCCGTGGATATTTCCTGATGGTGAAGTTTCAACGGTATTGATATCTGCATGGGCATCTATCCAAATGACTGCAGTTTCTCCTTTATTGGCGTCACTGACACCCGCCAGGGTTCCAAGGCCTATACAATGGTCTCCGCCTAATGTAAGAGGAACTCTGCCGTTTTTAATGGAGTTTGATACCATGGAGGCAAGCTCTACGTTTGCATCGACTATCGGACCGAGATACTTCATCTTAGGGTGGTCATGATGCTTGTCCTTTTCAGATACATCACAAACATTTACACATCCGGCATCATTTATATTATTTCCATACTTTTGGAAAACATTCATAATATTATTATTAAAAATCGCGTTCGGGCCCAGTTCGGCTCCCTTTCTGTCGCAACCATAAAAAATGGGGACTCTGATTAAGTCTATATTCATAATACACCTCCATCATAGTAATTCATTATATAACATGCATAAATAAAAAACTACTGGGAAATAAGCAGGGGAGCGGAGTGGTAGCATCAAAGGACATTCATAATAATTCATATGCAATGATTTATACATAATGAATTTTTATTTATTTTTAAAAGACCAACTGCAGTTACTTTGACTATTAAAGTACTTTTTGGGGATTTTCTTTTATTAATTTTAGTTGCATAATATGTTTTAAAATGAACAACACTCCAAACCTGTTTAAAGATTGAATGAAGTTATTCATTATTGAATTTTTAAACATAGGTTTTTATACAAAAATAAATGTTAAATGTTAGTTAATTTTAAACCGAAAAAAACAGTTCTTGGTAAATCGGTCATCTGATTTAAACTTAAGAACTGTT
>DAINSS010000048.1:9187-10619 GCA_036741195.1 Clostridiaceae bacterium
AAATATAGCTATTAAATTTTAGGTTACTTTGAAATTGTGTTTATTCTTTTACCTTCCGGTTGGCTGAAGCTGTACTTAAAACCCATTCCTTCAAACAACCCTGAAATATAGCTTCTTCTCAGTTCATGGAAGGTGTCAATGTCTGAGCCGCCTTTAATAATACTGCCTTCATGTATATCTGAGGTATTTTCCCATACTAAGGATTTATCATCAACTGATATTAATCTGTTGATTTTATCACAAGGCATTCCTTCAAGTATGCAATCATTCTGAACTTTGTAGGCATCTTCCGGAGTATTTATTCCCGAATGCTTTCTTCCCTCTGTTTTTCCGTATTCATAAAGAGAGGTTTTCATTGATTCTAATCCGGAATTTTCAACCTTTGAAAGATAATAGGACATTCTTGATTCGCTTTTATGGATCATACCTTCCAGCCAACCGTGGATGTCGTCCATATTAACCTGCTCAGAAAGAGGCAGATTCTGAGAATAATCACCAAACTTTTCAACTGCCTGAGACATTAGTTCCTTCGAAACCGCTTCGTCTTTGTTTGACAATACATCCAGTATAAACCTTTCAAGATCTTCACTTCTCTTAATTTTATTGAACTGCCAATCATGGATCGGCTTTAAATCACTGCTCATTATATTTTCCTCCAATATTTTCTTCATATAGATTATATTCTATAGTTTCAGACTTACAGTGTAGCATATGTTACCAATCTTTTAATTTTAATAGTATACAATTAAAACAGTTTTCTGAACAATACAATACTTAGTTCAGAATGATATAATACATCTAATCATATTTTTATAAAGAAAATATCAAGTTAGTTAAAATCTTTAGTTTATTTATAAAATAATCAGTAGTCAACTAATCCTGATTACTGAGCAGATAGCTGATCAAAGGAAAAGGAGGTCAAATTGGAAAAGATTAAAAAAACAGTTTTCCTGTTTTTAGGATTAATACTTACATTTCTCGGGATTATAGGTATATTCATACCGGTACTGCCGACAACGCCGCTTCTGTTGCTTGCGTCCTACTGCTATGTAAGAAGCTCGGAAAAGCTATACTTGTGGCTTATAAACCACAGGATTTTCGGCAGGTATATTAGAGACTACAATAAATACAGGGCTGTTGATAAAAAGAGCAAAACCATTGCCGTTATATTGATATGGGTCAGTATGATGATATCCATGTCCTTGATTTCCAAGACACCTGTAAGAATTGTGCTTTTAATTACTGGATTGGCTGTAACTTACTTTATCAGCACAATAAAAACATTGACGCCGGAACTAAAAACGGAAATGGACAGTCTGGGAGAAGCGTAAAACTTGTCAGTTATCTTCATTGAATATAATTTGTTCGGAAATTTTGAGCTCTACACTAAATGGTGTTGGTAAATATTTACCAGCATCATTTTTTATCCAAA
>DAINSS010000049.1:0-10067 GCA_036741195.1 Clostridiaceae bacterium
TGTACCTTTAGGTCTGCCCACATTTATCACCTCATTTAAATTCTACAAAAAAAAGTAAAAGTAAACACTTTTTTATGTGTCTACTTTTACTTTACTAGTTCACAGAATCAATTTGGAAATCCCAAATGCGTTCTGAGGTGTTTTTACGATCTATTCAAGGTCATTTAAGTATCTGTATAAAGCAGGGGCATAGTCTAACGCAACAATGAGTCTTGTAACTTCATCCTCTGCAGCTTGGTTCTTTTTATTCGTCCTGAAGGCTTTAATCATTAGATTCTTCGGTGTCTCCAATGGGGAAATATACTCCATTATAGTAACATCGTAACCCTGTGATTCTAAAATAAGACATCTCAGCCCGTCTGTTAAAGTATCAGCCATCCTTCTTTTCAGGATGTTATGTTTGATAATCTTCTCAAAGGGTTTGTAGCTGAACTTTGTGTTCATTTCAGCATGACAGCAGGGCACTGCAATTATCAGGCCGGCTTGATTCCTTATACCAAAATTTAAGGCCATGTCAGTTGCATTATCACAGGCATGAAGGCTTAACACCACATCACATTTTTTATCGGAGACCAATGTTTTGATATCACCTGTTATGAACTCCATATTTCTGTAGCACAAATTGTCAGCCATCTTTTTTGAAGCTTCTATAACCTTTGGGGAGATATCTATACCCGTAAAGGTACATTTTATCTTTTTAACTTCAGTAAGGTAGTAGTTCAATACAAATGAAAGATAAGATTTACCACATCCGCAGTCAACTATATGGATGCTTTTTCCTTGAAAAGTATCAAGATCCTTTTCAAGGATTTCAACATAATGGTCTATTTGATTGTATTTGCGGATTTTATCATTTCTGACCTTGCCGTCCTTAGTCAGGATACCAAGCTCTGTCAATAACGGTCTTGCCTGGATATGGTTTATTAAGTACTTGCGGTTCAAAACTGAAGAGGTTTCCGTATTGTGCTGCTCCTCACTTTCCGGTTCAGATGCTTTGTTCTTCATTGAAACATCCTTGTCAGAACCGCTGATCTCAACGATATTGCCTCTTTCTGAGTACGTATAAACAATTGAATCATACAAGGATGATTCTTCAGTCAGAAGTCTGTTTATTTCTTGTAATGAAAGCTCCTCGGTATTCCCTTTATAGTTAAAGGAAAGTTTATTCCCCGAAGGAACGGCTTTTGCTTTAAACTTCTTAAGACCGGATGTGAATACAACATTGACAGAGATGAATATATCTCTGTTTTCCAGGTATCTTGATTCAATCCCCATCATAAATACTTTTAATTTGTTTTGAGTGTTCTTATTCAAAATTAAACCTTCTTTATTTCTTTTTTGCTTTAGGCTTTTCTTCCTTGGGTTTATTTCTCGGATCGAAGGAGGCATACATGTCGGCAAACTCCTGAACAGTGATTTTAGTCATCAGTTCACCGATAAGTTCCAAGGGAACATGCTCCGGCTTTTTGAATCGAAGGCAGCTTTTGCCCTTATCAAGTTTACGTCCGAACTGCTTTTCATATTCCGTTGTTATCCAATTCATAAGTCCCTCATCAGAGTATAACCCCATATGGTAAAATGCAATATGGTTTTTTTGGGAGGCTGCTCCTGCAAATGAGACCGGATCCTCAGGATTACAATGGTATCCTTGCGGATATACAGACTTAGGCACAACAAATCCGGGCAGTCCATAAAGCATAACCTCTTCAAAACCGTCTGGAATATTTTCCTTTATAACATCTCTCAACTTGTTCATGATTTCTTTTCTTTCTTCAGGTAAATTATTAAAATACTCATCTGGAGTTTTTGCATCACTTGTCATAATCATCACAGCTTTCAAATTTTATATTTGTATTGATAATTATAAACAAGTAAATGATACAAATTTAAACTATGAGGTGTTATTATAGGTTTGTTCACAATTTTAAGCAGGATTTAATTCCTTTTGATATTAAGATAACCGGATGGTGCTCCAATGGATAAATCACTTTGCAAGATAGAAGTTGTACATGGAACCGAAGAGAGGGAGTTTGTCGTAAAGGATAAGGACAATATAATTTCTTCCAGGTTTTATATACTTGAAATGGACAAAAATAAGAAATATGTACTTTTAAGACTAAAGCCCAGAAGATTCATGGCTGATGAAGAGCTTGAAGAGCTCCTTACTAAAATCTTCATGAGTTTCACCAGAAAAGGGGACTTTTTCAAGGTAAATATCATAACTTCGGAAGATATTAATTTTATCCCTTTTTCAAGACTTGGTTTTACCTTGGAAGGTGTTCTGCAAAACAACGTCTATAAAAACTCTGAAACAGAGGATGAGCTTATATTTGGAGCTTCATCGGTAACCTTTAAATTTAGGGGTAATGAAAAGCTGTTATCATTGACCGGGGAAAGAATAGAATTAAGACTTTCAACCCCTGAAGATGCTGAAAAGTATCTCAAGTATCAAACGGACAACAGGGAGTTCTTAGAGGAGTTTGAGCCGGTGAAGGAAGACAGGTATTATACCCTTGAGGGACAGAGGGAAGAGCTCAAAGCCAGATTCTCTCAGTTTTTAAACGGAAACACGGTAAGCTTTGGAATTTTCCGTGATGATTTACTTTTGGGGAAGATCAGAATTTCAAACATTATCCTTGGATCCTTCAGAAATGCCAATCTTGGATATTCACTCCATAAGGACTATTTAAACCAGGGATATATGTCTGAAGCCGTGGGTATGGTACTTGAATATTGCTTCAATGAATTAGACCTACACAGAGTTGAGGCATCAATTCTGGTAAATAATATTGCCTCGCAAAAAGTTTTGTTGAATAACCGCTTTATTGAGCTGGGCATAAACAGAAACTACTTGGCCATCAACGGAAAATGGCAGGATCATAAAACTTTCTATTTGACAAAAGAGGATTATGTTGCCAAAGCAGAATAAATCAGAGGAATAACAGCTGACCATATAAATTGTATACAATTTTTAATGAATTCTTAATGTTGAGCAAATAAAAAACATATAACGCAATTTAAACACTAAATTAATTTTGTTTTAATAAAAAACCTTTAATCTAAGAGTAAGGAATCATAGGAGGTATTTTATTATGGCAAAAGACGTTATTAAAAACTATAAAGAAAAGCTGTCAGAACACTATTGTTTTGGTGTCAGAAATACCTACGATGCCGGTGTCTTGAATTTGAAGACGGCAATGAGGATAAACAGGACACTTCATGAGTTTGGCCGTATGTTTAAAAGACTCATACTGGGATAATCTGATAAAGCTTGGAATACTTTCAGAAAACAGAAGTAAATATTTTTATAAAGAGAGATTCTTCAATAGATTCTCTCTTTTGCTATAATGAAATATAAATATAATTTCTGCTTCGGTTGTTTGCAGATGAAAGTGATGGAACTGATGAAATACAATGGATTGATTATATTTGGGGAGATGGGATCAGGTAAGGATACCCTGGCTGATTATCTCATAGAGAAGGATAACAGAATAAAGAAATACGGTCTTGGGGATATTATAAGACTGATTAAAGCAGTCACAAAGGTTGATTCCAATTGGTTCGGGAAAGAAAGAGGGTTCATGCAACTGGCGGCTGACAAGCTAAGAGAGATAGATATGGATCTTTTAAATCACTATGCCTTGTCAAAAATGCTGTCCGATAACCTGGGAGACTTTAAAATCTCAAAAGAGAACTACAGAGATGATCTTAATGAGTTGTTTTCCAAAATCAGAAAAGAGAAGAATGTAATACCCATAATCGTTGGAGGAAGAACCTTCAAGGATTTCGATTACTGGACCGAAAGAGGTTTCTTATCTGTGGGTTTACCTGTATCCAAGGAAGTAAGAATCGCAAGGCTGACCATTAGAGACGGAGAAGAGGTTGCGAAAAACTCAGATTCAGGTCATAACACTGAGAAGGATGTAGCCGTAATCATCGGCAAAACCGATGTAAAAATAGATAACAATGGTTCCTTGGAAATGCTGAAGGAACAGGCAGATAAATTGCTTAAAGATTTTTTGGAGAAGCTGGAAGACTAGTATTTTGACATAGAACACCGTGACTTAAAGGAGGCAAACCTCCTTTTTTGTCTGTCCCGGATAACTATGCTATACTTAAAATCTATGCAAAAAAACGATTTATAGAATATATAGTCAGTATCTTACACTGACAAATGGGGGATAAATATGATCACTGTTAATAATGTGGGATTAAGATTCGGAGGAAGAAAGCTCTTCGAAGATGTAAATTTAAAATTTACTCCTGGAAACTGTTACGGAGTCATTGGAGCAAATGGTGCCGGTAAATCCACATTCTTAAGGATTTTATCCGGTGACTTGGAGCCGAATAACGGCGAAGTTATAATCGCACCAAATATGAGGATGTCTGTTCTGAAACAGGACCACCATGAGTTTGACGAGAAGGAAGTTTTGGAAACTGTAATAATGGGAAATCCTAAGCTTTATTCAATAATGAAGGAAAAGGATGCTATTTATGCCAAGGAAGACTTTTCTGATGAAGACGGAATGAGAGCTGCCATCCTGGAGGGCGAATTTGCCGACATGAACGGTTGGGAGGCAGAGGCTGAGGCTGCAATGCTTCTCCAGGGTCTTGGTATAAATACGGAGCTCCATTATTCCTTACTATCGGAGCTTGAAGATCCTGACAAAGTAAAGGTACTTCTTGCTCAATCCCTGTTCGGCAAGCCGGGGGTGCTGATACTGGATGAGCCTACTAATAACTTGGATGTCAAGGCTATTACATGGTTGGAGGATTTTCTGGCTGATTTTGAAGGTACTGTAATAGTTGTATCCCATGACAGACATTTCCTGAATATGGTCTGCACGCATATATGTGATGTGGACTTCGGTAAAATCAGAATTTACATGGGTAACTATGACTTCTGGTATGAATCAAGCCAATTGACTCAACAGTTAATAAAAGACTCGAATAAAAAGAAGGAAGAGAAAATCAGGGATCTTCAAAACTTTATTGCCAGATTCTCTGCCAATGCAAGTAAATCAAGACAGGCTACTTCTAGAAAGAAGCTCCTTGATAAAATTACTTTGGACGACATTGCAATATCCTCAAGAAAGTATCCTTTTGTCGGCTTCAAACCTGAAAGAGAGCCGGGGAATGACATTTTGTTCATTGAAGGATTATCAAAAACAGTGGATGGGGTCAAGGTTTTGAATAATATTGACCTGACTGTTTTAGGAGGAGATAAAATCGCCTTCCTGGGTTCCGATATAGCAATTACTACACTGTTTAAAATATTATCCGGTGAAGAAACACAGGATGAGGGCTCATTCAGATATGGAATTACAATTTCAAACACGTATTTCCCCAAGGACAATACACAGTATTTTAAAGGAAATGATTTGAATCTAGTGGACTGGATGAGACAATATTCCTCTGATCAGACTGAGACCTACATAAGAGGCTTTTTAGGCAGGATGCTTTTCTCGGGAGATGAAGCATTAAAAAAGGCAAAGGTGTTATCGGGCGGTGAAAGAGTCAGATGCATGCTCTCAAGGATGATGCTCTCATCAGCCAATCTGTTGATTTTGGATCAGCCGACAAACCACTTGGATTTAGAGTCCATCACTGCCGTAAATGACGGATTGATAGATTTCAAGGGAGTGGTGCTGTTCTCCTGCTACGACCACCAGTTTGTACAAACGGTAGCTAACAGGATAATTGAAATTACAGAGGAAGGTATCATTGATTTCAGAGGTACCTATGATGAATATCTGGAAACCTTAAATTAATTTCTAAATGCCTTTTAAAAGCTTAAAATAAATTAAAGCTGCATATTAATTTTCTTGGATAATTTAGTTTAGGAATAACAAATAAAAAGATATATCGCCGGTCTTGAAAACCGGCGATATATCTTTTTGAACAAATACTTTTTAAGTTTAATGTAAATAATCAGAAGAATGAAATCTGCTCATTATCCGCAAGCTCAATCCTGAGTCCCTTATTCCAAGGCTTCATGAAGGAATTTACTTCTTTAAGAGGGAGTTGTGGATCAAGGTAGGCTTTTAATTCTTTATTTTCAATAATTACAGGCATTCTGGTATGTATTTGTTTCATATCCTTGTCTGCTTCCGTAGTCAAAATGACAACCCTGTTCTCATCTACACCATTTTCATCCTTATATTTCCGGTATAAACCTGCCATAAAAAAATATGGCTCTTCAGTTTGTACCGTAAATTTTCTTTTGTTGTTCCATTCATAGAATAAAGAAGCAGGAACAAGACATCTGTTGTACGGAATTAGATTCTTGAACATTGACTTTTCTTCCATGCTTTCACTTCTTCCGTTAAAGACCAATTTTTTGTCCAGCGGAAATCCCCATTTCATCGGAGCTGTCCCATTGACAGTCAATACAGGGGGTACAGAACCGGGAAAGAAATCCCTTTCCATGGATGTATTTAGAATTTCCTGTTCCTTTTTATATTTCTTATCTATTTCTTCTATAAGCTTGTAAAATCCAATGATATCCTTTGGTGATATTTCAAGCCTGAATCTGCCGCACATTGTCTCACTTCCTTTTTAAACTTTTGAATAGCTTCTTCATAGATTAAAGCCCTATGACTAAGAACGTTTTGCCGTTAGTAATAAGGCTTAAGGATTGATTATCTGATAGCTCTTCTGTACATGGTACTGATTTGGTCTCTGCTGATTTTTTCTATCTTGTTTTTCATTTTACCTTGATTGGTAAGCATTCTGTTTGTAAATAATGAGATTTCGTCCTCAGAAAGATTTAGCTTGTAAGGAACGGAATCATCGATAAATTCCGTAAGTTCCGTAACTGAATTGAAGCCAAGCAAGCCTAACATCCTGTCTAATTTCTTATCATCCTTATAATTTTCAAGATAACCCTTATATATTGCTGCTGTGGCATACCCATGGGGCATGCCTTTCTCGTAGGTCAAAATATAACCGAGGGCATGGGGCAAGTTTGTGCCTGTCTGAGAAATAACCATTCCTCCCAATGAAGAGGCCAGCATCAAATTTTCTCTGTTTTCATGAGTGAGCTCCTTGGATGAAATTGGATCCCATAATTCACTGAATATTTTAAAGCCTCTTTCAGCCAGCATATCACTGAATAGGGATGCGTTTTTATTCAGATAACCTTCAACCAAATGACTGAAGGCATCAAAGGCGTTCAGCATCATTTCATCAAAAGAGGTATTTAAAATATACCTGGGATCCAGGAATGCCACCTTTGGGAAGCTCTCCTGACCTAAATCCTTCTTCGTCCTTAAAACCGGGTCTGCAATAATTGAAAATGGTGTTGCTTCACTCCCTGAGCCGGCTGATGTCGGAACAGCTGCAATGGGAATAGATTTTAAATTTTTCATGTTAAAGGCTTCCATGGCGGTTATTCCTCTGTTTCTGAACAAAACCCCGATAGCCTTTGAAGTGTCGATAACTGCACCTTTTCCTATAGCCAGAATAAATTCGATTTGTTCTCTTTCATTTTCATCAAAAGCCTTCTGGATTAAATCTACCGTCGGATTATCATCAACATGGTCAAATATTTTATATCTTATATTTTCTTTTTCCAGAGCTTCAATGGCGTCATCCAATGATCCATTGAACTTGCTGGAATTTTCTCCCGTAACAATAAGAGCCCTTTTTCCGAGGTTCTTTAAATATCTGCTCTTCTCGTTTAAACAGTTGGTACCACTGATTATCCTAGTAGGCATATAGAATTCGAAAAGATCATCCAAATTCCGTTTCCTCCTTTATGTTTCTGATTTAATTTTACCATATCTAACACATGCATCTTAGAAATTCATTTCTTGACTTATCCCCTAAATATACGGAATTCAGGGACTTTCCGAATTTCTAGGAATTAATTTCCTATTTTACCCCATGTTACACATGGTAAATTTATCATAGTTGTAATTCTTTACAGAATTATATTCCATTATTCTAAAAACCAGATGAAAGATAGAAAAGTAAATGTCTAATTTTACAGGTATTTAGATGTTCAGCCAATATAAAAAGTAGGTTAAATAAAGTTTTTACTATAGCAAAAATAACTTAGTATAGATTCTATTAAGAAAAACACAGTGTAATTGCTGATATTACCGGAGGCTCCCATAAAGCGATAAGGGTACTTTACTCTTAAAGCTATACCTTCAAATCCGGCATGAACAGTATAGTATGCGACAATTACATTTACGAATTAAGACGGCAATATCATTTACGAATCATAACCATAAAATTTATTGTAAAATATATGTTGACATGTAATTTCTAAATGAATATAATAGACTTTGTCAGTAAAAAGACATCCGGTGTCTATGACAGTAAGGGCTACACCCGTTCCCATCCCGAACACGATGGTTAAGCCTTACAGTGCCGATGATACTGCATGGGAAGCTGTGTGGGAAAGCAGGTTGATGCCGGTTCATTCTGGTCGACTAGCTCAGCTGGCAGAGCACGCGACTCTTAATCGTGGGGTCCGGGGTTCGAACCCCCGGTCGACCACCAGAAGAAACAAGATATCCAAGTGATATCTTTTTTTTATTTTTTGAAGTATCCTAAAAATTACAGACAGGAGGGTTAAATTATGGTGAATGATAAGATTAAAAATGAGCTGATCAGTGATATTAAGCACTACAGTAAGCTTTTCCCGGAAGATAAAGAAATCTCGGAAGAGTTTATTGAATTTATCAATACATATGAGAATCTGTTCGGCAGGGATAATAAAACAGGCCATATTACCTGTAGTGCCTGGATTTTGACAAAAGACCATAAAAAAGCACTACTGAATCATCATAAAACAATGGGTAAATGGGTACAAACCGGTGGACATATAGATTATGATGAAACTCCTTATGAAGCTGCGTACAGAGAAGCCACTGAAGAATCAGGCCTGGAAAAGTTAATCCCGTTATCAAAGGAAATATTCAAGCTTTGCATATTCACTTTCCCTCCGGGGAAGGATGGGGGCGAACACCTGCATTTTGATATCAGATACCTATTTACAGCAGAAAGTGAAGAATTTAAAGTTTCTGAAGAATCCAATGATTTGAAATGGGTGGACATGGAGGATCTTGCATCCTATTCAGATGAAGAAAACATTCTGAGCATGAGAAAAAGACTCATTGATTTCATCAATAAGATATAGAAGGAACCTGATTAATAATGAGAAATATGAAAAATGCCGGCCACTTTTTTGTGCCGGCATTTCCATTGTTCTTATTTCAAACATAGGAACATAATTTGACAACTATTCCCAGATTTCCGTTACTACTTCAATTCCCTTAAGCTCTTGATTAAGATACCTGGCTAAAGTAAACAGATAATCTGATATCCTGTTTAAGAACTTATAAGAATCAGGATATTTTGTTTCTTTCATTTCTTCCATGAGTCTGACATAGGATCTTTCAGCTTTTCTTGCTTCAGCTCGGGCAACGTGAGTCCAGGTTGCCTCAGCTTTTCCGGAATAAAGGATGAATTTTGTCTGAGGGGGCATTAAATCAGTCATAGAGTAAATTTTATCCTCTATTTTTTTAACATGCTCCGGTAAAAATCTTACGGTAAGAAAATCTGAAGAGACTTCTGTGCCCATATTATAAAGCCCATTTTGAATCCACTCTATGTCCTTTATTATTTCTTCCTTATTATTAAAGGAAGAAATATTTTTAAGAAGTGAAGTAAGATAGCCTAAGGATGCATTGAGCTCATCAAGACTTCCATTTAACTCTATTAAAGCAGAACCCTTGGAGATTCTGTCACCGGATAATGTGCCTGTTGTTCCCTGATCGCCGGTTTTTGTAACTATACTTTCCAATTATGTGTACCTCTCTTGATTTAGTTGAAAGTTCTATTTCAGAATAACCTAATAGTGTTAATGAGTAATGAAAAAAGTATGTAATTTTAGCCAAGAAATCAGCAAAAAAATTATGGAAAAACGTTTTGAATTGTAGTACTATATTAATTACCGCGTAATGCGGTTTTTATCTCACTATTTTATTGAAAAATGTTCAAAAAACAGCTTGACAGTGAAAGGGTGAATTGATAATATATAGAAGTCGCCTAAA
>DAINSS010000050.1:0-9382 GCA_036741195.1 Clostridiaceae bacterium
ATCTTTTAAATTATCATAGAAAATCTCTATTTACAGAAATTTCTTCACAGACTCCTGTACAATAATTTCACTGAAAAAATCCATTCTATCTTAAACGAGTGATGTTAAAACGCAAGTCAGGGTTTGTTTAAGCCCTGACTTGCGTTTTGGTTATCTTTATTCAATCAGAAGTGACTATATATTAATATCTTCTGTCTGCTTTATTTTTAGATTTACCCTGACCTTTACCCTTCTTTTTACCAAAGGATTTGGCCTTCTTGCTGATTGCACCAAAAACTCCGGTTGAACTGCCCTTCTTATCTCTTCTTCCCGGTTTTCCCGTAGCCTTTTCTCTTTTTGTCGGTTCCCTGAAATTGCCCAGAGTTAATGGAGCTGTCATAGGTCTGCTGTCTGTCCTTGCTTCGAAATCGCCGTCTTCATCCAACCTTCCCATGAACATGAAGTTTATCTGCCTTGCATCTACATCTGCAGCAGCTACTTTAACTCTCACATGTTGCCCTAGTCTGAAATCACCAAGACCAAACTCAGAAACAAGTATCATTCTTCTTTCATCGAAGGTATAACCTGTTGGAAGATCCGAGCTGTGCACCAATCCTTCAATTGTATTAGGAAGCTCCACAAAGAAGCCAAAGTTAGTGATTGATGAGATTATACCGTCAAACTCTTCTCCCAGATGCGCATGCATATATTCCGTCTTCTTCATATCGTCCACTTCACGTTCTGCATCATCTGCATGTCTTTCCATTTCACTGGAAATCAATGAAGCCTTTTCAACAATAGGAACATACCTGTTTACCTCAGACGGAGTCAGTTGTCCGTTGATGAACTTCTTGATTATTCTATGAATTTGTAAATCAGGATATCTTCTGATGGGTGATGTGAAATGACAATAATATTCCGCTGCCAAACCAAAATGTCCCAGATTTGAAGGAGAGTAACGAGCCTGCATCATACTTCTCAAAAGCAGTTTGGAAAGTACCTGTTCTCCTTCGGTACCCTTCACAGCATTTAAAACCTGCTGTAAATGCTTTGGTTCAATATTTTTTCCCATCCTAATGGGGAACCCCATATTACTGGCAAAATCTGCAAATATTTCAAGCTTTTCCGGGTCCGGATCTTCATGGACTCTATATACAAAGGGTGCCCTGGTCCAAAACATATGCTCAGCTACTGTTTCATTTGCTGCCAACATGAATTCTTCAATTATTCTGTTGGATACTGCTCTTTCCAAAGGCCTTACATCAATGGGTTCACCTTTCTCATTCAATTCAATATAGCTTTCGGTAAAATCAAAGTCTATTGAGCCTCTCTTTTGGCGCTTTTCATTTAAAACTGCGTAAAGCTCGCCCATTTCTTTGAGCATATCTAAAATATGAGCATATTTTGCAGTCAAAGCCTCATCCTTGTCCCTTAACATTGCAGTTACATCATCATAGGTCATTCTTTCGGAAGATTTTATAACTGATTCGAAAATATCGTGATTAACCACCTTACCTGATTTATCTATTTCCATTTCGCAGGAAAGTGTAAGTTTGTCAGTTCCGGGGTTCAATGAACACAAATTATTTGAAAGCTTTTGTGGCAGCATGGGAATTACCGTATCCAGCAGATAAACCGAAGTAGCCCTCTGTAGTGCTTCTTCATCCAGAATAGAGCCTTCCCTGACATAGTAAGTAACGTCTGCAATGTGAACTCCCAGCTTATAGTTTCCGTTATCAAGCTTCTTCACGGTTACAGCATCATCAAGATCCTTAGCATCCGCTCCGTCTATTGTAATAATCGTTTCGTTTCTTAAGTCATGCCTTCTGCTTTTTTCTTCCTCCGGAATTTCTTCCGAAATATTTGAAACATACTCCAATACTTTATCCGGGAATCTGTCAGGCAATGAATACTTTGCAAATATTGCAAGCATATCAACCCCCGGTTCTCCCTTTCTGCCAAGGACCGAAATTATTTTACCCTCGGCACTCTGTGTATCGCTGGAGTATTTTATTATTTCACTGACAACAACATCATTGTTCTTTGCATTCAGTGAATTCTCCTTCTTAACAAATATGTCTCCTCGGACCTTTTTATCATCCGGAATAATAAAGCCGTAGTTCGGACTTTCGTTATAAACACCTATTACTGTGGTTGTATTCCTCTTGATTATTTTTACCACTTCACCCTCAACCTTTGGAGAGTCGATGGGTGTAAACTCGCTGACCTTGACAAGGACGGTATCTCCGTTCATTGCATTCATTGTTGATCCCGGCGGTAGAAATATATCCGTCCTGGATTTCTTATCCTTCTCTGATTCTCTGATCAAGAATCCAAACCCTTTTTGATGGAGTTGTATTTTACCGGTATAAAAGCCCATGTCTTCCGGTAAGGCAATTCTCTTCTTCTTTGTGAATATTACCTCACCGGTCAGTTCCATATTTCTTACGGTACTAATAAGTTCAGTGAGCTCCTTGCCGGAAACATTCAGTTCTGAGGCAAGTTCTTCCATTGTAGGTGTCTTCTTTTGTTTCCTGGTTTTTAGGTATTCTAATATTTCATCTCTTTTCATTAATTATCCTCCAGTGATGCGATGACATCCTTATATTAATTATACCTGTCACATTAATGCATAAACAAAAATCCACAGGAATTAAATTATTGTACACATTGAGTTCCTAAATATATCTCTATGCTTTTAGGTGAAAATATGTCAAAAAAATAAAAAAGGACTGAAAGTCCTCATTTATAATACATATTTTTACTTTATATAGTTCATAAGGATTGTATTAAGTGCAAGAAGAATCGCAAGAATTACAGTCAGTCTTGCATACATGACTTCACTGGTCCTTCCCTTGTTTCTTGAGAAGAAAGTATCCTGAGCACCACCGATGAAGCCTCTTAACCCTTCCTGTTTAGACGGCTGGGCCATGACTACAGCGATCATTGCTATAGCTAATATATACTCAACTATGGTCAAAAATGTTCCCATTTGATTACCTCCTTTTATACTAAATAACAACTTATTATATCATATATACCAATATCAGGCAATATTCTGTCGGCTTTGAATTTCATGGATTTCAATCGGATTTTTATGAAAATCCATGAAATATCATTGTAACCGAATCTTAAATAGTATTTTAATCTGGAATGATATAATTAGGAAGGTTTAAAACTTAAGAATGAATTACGGAAAATTATTCCGTCTGAAAAGATCATTAAGTAAAAAAATAAAAGTATTAATTTGAAAAAGACCTCTTAAAAATATATATTTGGTCTTTAAGAAAGGAAATTTGAAATGAAGAGTAAAAAAATAATTAAGAAAACCGGCTTAATGCTTTCGGCAGTCACTGCTATATCAATAATATCAGCAGCCGTAACAAATGCAGCTCCTCTTGTTGTTGCGGAGACTCCCTGGTCCAAACCAACCTATGTTTATGGTTCGGGATTAAATTCATCACAGATAACAGAAACAGCTAAGATCCTTGGCGTGGATAAAGCGGATGTTCTGAAGATGGTTGTTGACGGGCAGGATATCAAAGAGTATATCAACGGAGAATCTTCCGATTCAGGTATGATCTCATCTGTAGTCGTGGACAAAGCCAAGGAAGGCACCGGCGTTAAAGTATCTATTGTAAATCAGGAAAATATTACCGATATCAATGAGATTCAATATGCTAATGCTGCAATAACTGCAGGTGTCAAGGATGTTTCAATCAAAGTAGGTTCTGTATTCAAGGTAACGGGAGAATCAGCTCTTACAGGTGTTTATAAAGCACTGGATGCAAACGGCGTTACCTTAAATAAGGACAGGATGGAAGTAGCTCAGAAAGAAATCGAAACCGTTAATGAAATAAGCAAGAATCTTAAAGATGAATCAGGCTTCAGCCAGAAATCCTTTGACCAGGTAATTATCAATATAAAAAACGAGCTTAATATTTATTACAACAATCTTCCCGCTGACAAGAAAATCACTTTGGAAGATATAAGAGCTATCGTTGAGAAAGCAATAAAGGATAATAACCTGGACAAGGTTGTTACTCAGGACCAGATTGAAAAACTTACATCACTTTTTGAAAAATATGCCAAGACTGATGCCATAAACTCAAAAGAGGTTATCAATCAGCTGAAGGACCTTTCCTCAAATCTTTTGTCGAAGGCTCAGGAAATTTATAAAAATGCCGAGGCTTCAGGTCTTTTGGACAAGATTGCTAAATTCTTCAGCGATATAGTCGCAGCTATCATGAAACTGTTTGGCGGCAATTAGTTTAAGGTGATTTACAACAACATATGAAGTAAAAGAAATGGAGCAACAAATCTCAATGAGTTTGTTGCTCCATAAAATATTTTTTGATTAATTTATTGTTATGTTGGAGTCTGTGAAGAAATTTCTGTAAATAGAGATTTCTATGATAATTTAAAAGATCGGTTGTGGGATTTTTCCCATAAACCTACTTTAGGTATAGCATTAAATTTTGAACATATCAACGAGTCTGTGAAGAAATTTCTGTAAATAGAGATTTTCTATGATAATTTAAAAGAGTCTGTGAAGAAATTTCTGTAAATAGAGATTTTCTATGATAATTTAAAAGATCGGTTGTGGGATTTTTCCCATAAACCTACTTTAGGTATAGCATTAAATTTTGAACATATCAATGGCCGGTGGTAGTTTTAAAATTACCACCGGTAATCTATTTTTAAGTTTTTTAGTCCATTCTGCCAGGATACATTATACTGAATTCATCATGGACTTTGCCCCAATCCCTGATGCTATTAATCCATTTTTTCGTCGCTTCGAATGTTGTTGTTTGTCAAGCAAATTTGACCCCCTTTTACATCGAAATCTGACCCCCCTGGTGTCATTTTTCAACAACTCGGAAACCGTCCTGGACCAGACCTTTCCTGTCGATTATTACAGTCCGGGTACCATGGTTGACTCGGATATATCGGCTCAATTCCAGGCCCCGGTCATAGACAAGTTCCACTACCAGCTTAGCGAAGTCCAGATCAGAAGGGACAGGTTCCGGAATCTGAACCGGTTTTCTAGACCTCTCCAGGTCCTCCAGACTCAGGAACTTCTCAGGTGGGCTCATCGGCACCTCACGGTGCCGGTATTCGCCTGTAGTAACGTCAAAGCGGTAGTCTGTCAACCTCTCCAGCCGACGTTTCATCTGCTGAAAGCTTAAGTTATAACGGGTCCTGGCGAGTCTTGAGGCCTCCGCCTTGCCTTGTTGGTTGTATGTATCAACGAATCCTTCGTAGTCTATGCTTGGATCGTGCTTAAGCATCCAGGACCTCCTCCAGTTTCTTATTTACGCGATAGCTGTCTCCTGATATACTAATCACATGAGAATGATGAAGGAGACGATCGAGCACAGCGGCAGCTGCGAGCTCGTTCGTGAAGATTTCATCCCACCTGTTAAAAGGTAGGTTGGTCGTGACAATGAGAGATTTTTTTTCGTATCTTTGCCGGATAAGCTGAAAAAATATGCTCTCTTTTTCTTTGTCCATTTTTAGGTAGCCCAAGTCATCGATGATGAGCAGGTCCACTTTTGACAGCTTCTTCAGCCGCTGCCGCAGGGTCCCTTTCTCCAGGCATTCAGACAGGTAGTCCATCAATTCGATGGCGTTTGCAAACAGGACCGAACGCCCTGCTTCGCAGGCTTTCATTCCAAGGCCGGTGCTGATATGGCTCTTCCCTACACCAGGCGGACCGACGAGGATGACGTTCTCCCTTTTGTCTAGGAAACTAAGTGTGGCCAAGTCCAGAATCTTGCTCTGGCTGACACTCCCCTGGAATCCGAAATCGAATCCCTCAATCACCTTGTGTTCTTCGAAATGCGCCTCTTTGATCTTCTTCTGTCTCAGTCTTTCCTTCTTTCCCTGTTCCTCCACTATGAGCAGCCTTTGCAGGAACGCCCTGTGGCCCAAGTTTTCTTCGACCGCACGGTCAATTTCTTCATTGAAGCGGTCATGCATGTCCGGAAGCTTAAACTGCTTCAACAGCCGCCTTATTTCGCTGTCCACCATGTTTTCATTCTGGTTCAAGCGGTTTCCTCCTTTTCTAGTAGTAGGTCAGGTTCCTGACCAGCGCATCCTCATTCTTCAGTTTGAACCTTTCTTTCCGTTCCTTTTCCTTGCTGAGCAGAAACTTTGTCCGTTCATAGGTCATGATCAATTCAAAGTACCGTTCCTTGATGATCCTACGCATGTCATCGATCTTAAAGATGTTGTTCTCGATGCAGTAGGCAAGGATGAGGTCGAGGTCTGCCACATCGTAGAGTTCCAGCAGCTTCAGGATTTCCCTCGCGTGAAAGTGGGGCTGGTTGGTTACACGCCTGGCCAGGGCGTAGAAAGCCGGTCCATGCGAGAATGTCGCTTCGAAGACACGCTGAATCTCTGGAATGGAACTTGGCACCCTGGAGGCGATCGCCCTGTAGTCAGTGTCGTTATAGATACGCTCGTACCTGCCTTCACTGGTGTCCCAAGTTCGGATAAGGTTCATCTCTTCATTGTAGATTTCCAGGAGATATCCGAAGACAATGCGTACCTTCACATGGCGGTCGACATACTCAACCGGAACGCTGTAGCGATTTGTCCCTACCGTGACGTGGGAGTCGGGGCTCACTATCCGCTGTTCCATCCCGACATCCAGGACCAGCCTTGACGGAACAGGAAGGAGCGAATACTTCTCTTCCTCGAACATTTCCTCAGGCGTCCGCCTGGTTGTCCCATGCACCTTCTGGTTCCAGGTCTCCATGAATTTCCGAATGCTGTCATTGAGGTCGTGCATATCCTCGAAATGGCTTCCCTTAACGAACTGTTCCTCGATGTACTGGTTCGGCTTCTCCACTTTGCCTTTTGTACGTGGGCGCAGAGGCTCACAGGCGTTTGGATCCGTCTTCAGATGCATGAACAGCTTCAAAGCACTAGTGTTGAACTCCACTTCTTCACCTTTCCTGTGGCTGGTGACTAGCGCCTTTGGATTGTCGATGACGCTATTTGTCAATATAGTTGTCGCAATTCTTCTGTTTTGATGTATCCTACTTTGTCACCTGGAGAAACTCTTCCTCTTCCTTCTTGATTGGATTAAGAGATACAAACTCTGGTAGTTTCCAACTCCTTATCCCTTTTGTCCATCTTTCTGGATGTCTTTGACGTGCTTCCTCATATACGATTTTTCTTTGATTCATGATTTCTCGATCTTTTCCATAATGCCGTTGTTGAGGTGTGATATATCCAAGAGCACTATGCAAATGCTCCTTATTGTACCAATCCACAAAACGTTTGCTCCATTCTCTCGCTTCCTGAATGCTCTCAAATCCTCGTGATGGATATTCTGGACGGTATTTCAGCGTCTTGAATAAAGCCTCTGAGTACGGATTATCATTACTTACTCGAGGCCTGGAAAATGAACTTTGGACACCAAGTTTTTCTAACGTCGCCAGGAAAGTAGCCGCTTTCATAGGACTTCCATTATCTGAATGAAGAATCAGAGGTTTCCCTGCGATACCTTGACTAAGGAGAGCTTTCCTTACCAATTGTTCGGAGTAAAGAGCATTTTCCGTATCCCATACTTCATAGCCTACGATAAATCTGCTGAACATATCAAGAATGAGATAGAGTTTGTAGTATAGGCCCTTTACAGGTCCGCTGAGCCATGTAATATCCCACGTCCACACTTGATTAGGGCTCTTAGCAACATGGGTTGCAGGTTCGCGTTTGACGGGCTCTTTCGATCGCAGTCTGAACGTATTTAATTTCTCCTCCTTAAGAATTCTATGAAAAGTAGATTCAGAAGCTAGATAGATTCCTTGGTCTGCGAGCTTGGGAACAATCTGGTTTGGAACTAAGTCCGTATATTCGGAGCTGTTGGCCACTCGCAGAACTTCTTTGCGTTCTTCTTCGGTTAGTTTGTTTTTGGGAGGAGTTCTTTTGGCCAAAGGCCTTTTATCCTGAAGTGTATCTATATTTCCAACCCATCGTTGATATGTTCTAGGGGTAATCCCTAGTTCCTTACAGGCTGGCTCCAGGCGTGCGCCTGAGTTTAGTGCTACCTTGATCAGATCTATAGCAATCTTGCGATTTGAGGCACTGATCATTCTTCCTCTTGGCCCCCCCAAATCGCTTGGACATTTTTTCTTAGCACTAGTAAAGCAGCCGCCTCCGCTAACGCCTTCTCCTTAATCTTAAGCTCTCTCTCAATTTTTCTGTTTTTCTCTTTCTCTTCTTTCAGCTCTGATTTTAGTTTCTTGGTATCTTCTTTGACAGAATCTATAGAAGCTGAACATTGTGCTTTCCATCTATTGAGATCTTCTGCATAAATTCCTTTTCTTCTGCAGTATTCGCCAAGTTCTTGCTCAGAAAGGGCTGCCGATTCCAGTACCATGTGAAACTTATCCTGTGAGGTTAATAAAGAACTTCTTTTGTGGTCCTGCTCATTTCCTTCTAGTTCAGCTTCATGAATCCAGTTATAGATGGTGGCTTTGTTGATGTTCAGTTCTTTTGCTACTTTTCTTACACTTTCTTTATTCGCTCCTGTGACTCTTCCCAGCACAGCTTTTCTGATCTCTTGTGAATAAGCTCCAGTCATTTTCTCTTCCACCTTTCGCAGTAGTATTGTCTAATTATAACGCATTACTCCTACGACAACTATGCTAACACATAGGGATGAGCAGTTCTCTGGTAACACCGCCAAGGACTTTGAAAAGGTACTGGATGGCCTCGTAGATACATAAGCCGTTGACCTCCTTGGAACAGATAGCCGCTTTCTTCCGTGAATAGCTCAGAACCATGGTGAAGCAGTAGATCTTAATCTTCTTCCCGCCGACGTCCATCATATATTCCGCCCAGTCGAACTGAGCCTGGTCACCCGGCGGTGTCTCGAACCTTACTGTAGCTTTCTTGTTGATATGCCCTTTCTCGGTATCCAGTGTCTGGAGGTACCGGTAAACTGGGTTGATGGTTCCGGTGTACCCGATCTTAACCAGTTCGTTGAATATTCTGGTCCCGATGAAGGCATATTGGTCATCGAGGTACCAGAGTCTGATGATATCCTTGAAGTCATCCACCTTGGTGGGGCTTCGTTCCCGCCTGTAGACCGGTTCCTCATCCAATGCGAGAAGCCTCTTCACCGTATTCTTAGACATCTTCAGTTCCCTTGCTATCTGTTTCTTGGACACCCCCTTGTCGTACATTTTTTTCACTGCGTTCCAGTCCTGCATGTCCTTCACCTGCTCTGTCCTCCTTAGGCTGCTATTTCCAACTTCCTAAGGATATTATCATTTAAGTGGGGGGGGCAACTTTCAGCGTGAAAAGGGGGTCAATATTCAGTGTAAATCAATAAATGTAGCCAAATACAAGGCTTTAAGCAGTGCTGTATCACTCGGAAATACGCTTC
>DAINSS010000051.1:0-8814 GCA_036741195.1 Clostridiaceae bacterium
AGAGAAGGTGGAAGAACAGTTGGTTCAGGCGTTGTTACTAAGATAATCGAGTAATCTGATTAATAAATACCGGTAATGGTATAATATAGACAGCTGTAAAAGGCTGTCTTTTATTATGCTAAAGATAAACCCCCCATATAAAAGGAGAGGAAAAGCTATGAATGAATTGCATTATTCCGCGTTGTTAAAACAGTTGGACAAGGAGTGGCTGATAAGGGCCTGTGACATGTTAAACGTTGAATATGACGGAATCAGAGGGAAAAGGAATCTGTTAAATAAAATATTTGAAGTCTTGAATGAAGATCCCTCCATGGCGATTTTTTTCATGAACCCTTTGATGATTTTCAAATTTATTGATATTTATGACGCGCTGAAAGGAAAAAAGATGACTGCACCGGTCATAAAGAAGTTTATTAAGGATTTTAAATCAAGCATTGACTCCATTGATATGGAAAAAATCCAGCTGGAACAGCCAAAAAGCTATTTCGAAAGCTCCGTGGCCCTAACCAACTATCTTTTGGAAAACGGGCACTATGAGGCTGTCCTAAAAACAGAAACCTATATAATTGATGAAACCTTGAGTTTAACCATTCAATCCAATCTTGTATGGAACCTGATCTGTTATTACGGTGCCATAGAGGTTGATACTTTACTGGAAATATATCAAAAGGTTGTAAATCACAATCTCCTAATGGAGAAGGACATGTTGAGCTTCATGCTTTACTTTATAGCCCTCAATATCAACGATGAGGTTTATTGGGAGGATATCGACGGGAAGGAATATCTCCTGACGGAAGCCGGAGGCATCAATCCTGAACTGATTTTAGAGAACATTCAAAAGATCAATGTAGACTATAAAGTACCTACATTGGATGAAGTAATGAGTATGTATATGGGCATAACTCCGAACGACTACCTGGTACTGACAACATACCTAAATGACTCATTCATTTTTAATAAGCCTCTGGATAAAACGGAGCCCTTTAATGAACTGGCATTCCTGACCTCCTTGATAATTTCAATGAAGAATCCGGACGGCAGGTTTATAAACGACTATTTAAGGGATGAATTCGAACTGGAGGAATATGAGGACGGGTTGTCCTATATACACTTCATAAACGCACTTTTCGACATACCAAGATTTGGTTATAAAGGGTATACAAGAGCGGAAGTTGAAGCAATGGATTTAGATGTAGTAGATGAGACGGATATGGAGGATGAAATCAAACTGGCAAGCCGTTGGGTGGATTTGTCCGGAATTGACGAAGAGGACATGGATCTGTTGGATGACTACTATGAAGAGGAAGTAGATATGTTGGCGGGTGAGGATGAGAATATAATCAACTTCATCACCGCTAAAAAGAAGAAGAAGGATAAATTTTTAAACTGACCGGAAAAAATATTTCAGTAAATTTACCCGGATATACCGGGTTAAAATATCCCATTGATGCATAGTTTATATGTGGGAATAGGACTGTTGAGCGATTAGCCCAATATTTGTAACATATTTTTTACCATTACTGCCACGGGAGTGGTATAATGGAAAATGCATTAATTGGGATATTTTTTATGTTGCTTTTCCGCATGGTTTGTGATAAAGTTACAAAGTGATATGTCCGTGGGACATATTATTTTTATCCTTTATATTTAATAAGTAATATCGGAGGTGCAAATATGAGAGTTAAAGTCACTTTGGCTTGCACAGAATGTAAGCAGAGAAACTACAATACAATGAAGAATAAGAAAAACGATCCTGAAAGACTTGAGATGCAGAAGTACTGTAAGTTCTGTCAGAAGCATACTGCACATAAGGAAACAAAGTAAGAATTTTTTGAGGTGAAAGCATGGCTTCTAAAAGTGGTATCCTACAGTTTTTAAAGCAGGTTAGGGCCGAAATCAGAAAGACCACCTGGCCTACATGGGAACAGGTGAAGAAAGCATTGGCTGCCGTTGCAGTCGTTGTTATTGCTTACGCCCTCATGACCGGAGTTGCGGATTTTATTATTGGACTTGTCTTCAGATACATTCTGGGACTATAGGAGATAGCATAATCTGATGGAAATGGGCAAAGCAGGATGGTATGTGGTTCATACTTATTCAGGTTACGAAAACAAGGTTAAAGTAAATCTTGAAAAAGCAATAGAGAACAGAGATCTCGGGCATTTGATCCAAGACGTACAGATTCCGGTTGAAGAAGTCATTGAAAGAAAGGACGACGGAACTGAGAAAGTCGTCCAAAGAAAAAAATTCCCGGGCTATGTCATGATTAAAATGATTATGACTGAGGAAAGCTGGTATGTTGTCCGTAACATCAGAGGATGTACAGGCTTCGTAGGAGCTAAATCAAACAGCCCTGTTCCCTTAACCGAAAATGAAGTTAGATCCATGGGGATAAAGGAAGTAAAAGCAAAGATCGACATTGTTGTCGGTGAATACGTCCAGATCAATGAAGGTCCTATGAAGGGCTTCTCAGGTACGGTCAAGGATGTTAATGAAGAAAAACGCAAAATTAAGATCGAAGTTGCAATGTTCGGCCGTGAAACCATGGTTGAAACAGACTTTGACCAGGTAGAAAAACTTAATTAGCCTATAAAGCCAGTTGGCTTTTATAGTGGGAGGTCGGTTATTACCGGCCGAAATCACCACAATACAGGAGGAAATACTAATGGCAAAGAAAGTCACAGGAATGATCAAATTACAGCTTCCTGCAGGAAAGGCGACCCCGGCACCACCGGTTGGACCGTCCTTGTCTCAGCACGGAGTTAACATCATGGGATTCTGTAAAGAATTCAATGAAAAGACTAAAAACCAGATGGGTTATATCATTCCGGTAGTAATCACTGTTTATGCAGACAGATCCTTCAGCTTCATTCTGAAGACCCCTCCGGCAGCTGTACTTATAAAGAAGGCAGTCGGTTTGGAGTCAGGTTCAGGCGTACCTAACAAAACAAAGGTAGCAAAACTGACACAGGAACAGCTAAGACAAATTGCAGAAACAAAGATGCCAGACTTGAATGCAGCATCCGTTGAAGCCGCTATGGCTATGATCGCCGGAACTGCAAGAAGTATGGGCGTAACAGTAGAAGATAAGTAGGATATTGGACTCACGTTAAGTGGGAGGTTAAACCCGTTATAACCACAAGGAGGCAAAGATAAATGGGAAAGAGGTATATTGAAAGCGCTAAGCTCATAGACAGAGCAGAGCTTTACAGCCCTGAAGAGGCTTTGGATCTGGCAGTAAAGACAGCCAGAGCTAAATTTGATGAAACTATAGAGCTACATGTAAGATTGGGTGTTGACCCTAGACATGCAGACCAGCAGGTCAGAGGTGCCGTTGTTTTACCTAACGGAACCGGTAAGACTGTAAAAGTACTTGTATTTGCAAAGGGCGAAAAGGCTCAGGAAGCAAGAGACAACGGAGCAGACTATGTTGGAGATATGGATCTTGTTGACAAAATCCAAAAGGAAAACTGGTTCGATTTCGATGTTGTCGTAGCTACACCGGACATGATGGGAACCATCGGTCGTCTAGGTAGAGTATTGGGACCTAAGGGTCTTATGCCTAACCCTAAGTCAGGAACCGTTACTTTCGACGTTGCCAAAGCTTTGGAAGAAATCAAAGCCGGTAAAGTTGAGTACAGACTTGACAAGACTGCTATAATCCACGTTCCAATCGGTAAGAAATCATTCGGCGTAGAAAAGCTTAATGTTAACTTAAAGGCCGTTATGGACGCAGTTATCAAGGCTAAGCCGGCAGCAGCAAAGGGACAGTACGTTAAGTCAGTTTCAGTTTCATCAACAATGGGACCCGGAGCAAAAATCAACCCGGTTAAGTTCTAAAAAAAATTGACTTAAAACAGAATAGATGATATTCTGATTAAGCGAATAAAACAAAACATAATATTTTCCGGAGAAAGCAGGTACAAAAATAAATCCAGCCGAGGAAGAAAACCGATATATATTGTATATTCAGGATCTTTTTCGTTTCGGAAAAGATCCTTTTTACTTAATGTCACTCACAAGGAGGTGTACATATGGCAACAATCAGAGAGCAGAAAGAACAAGTTGTTTCTGAAATCAAAGAACTCATCGACAATTCCAAGTCATTGGTTGTAGTAAACTATCAGGGTATAAACACCGAAGATGATACAGCACTTAGAAAACTGTTGAGAGAGAACGGAGTTCAGTACAAGGTTCTTAAGAACACAATGGTGGAATTGGCTATGAAGGACAAGGAAACTACAGGATTTGTTGAACTACTTGACGGACCGAACGCTTTTGCATTCGGAGCTGACGAAGTAACATCTGCAAAGCTACTGAAGAAGTTCATCGCTGAGAAGAAGAAGCTTGAGATCAAAGGCGGATATGTCGGTGG
The DNA here is from genome assembly GCA_036741195.1 of Clostridiaceae bacterium. Lineage (GTDB taxonomy): Bacteria > Bacillota > Clostridia > Clostridiales > Clostridiaceae > JG1575. Next base: position 4,376 of record DAINSS010000051.1, read on the forward strand.
ACATGTATACAACGCTGAAGAAATTAAAGCACTTGCAGATCTACCTTCAAAGGAAGAGCTCATCGCGAAGTTACTGGGTTCAATGAAGGCACCTATTTCAAACCTGGTATACGTATTGAATGCAGTCAACCCTGCAAACAAGTTTACCTATATGGTTAAGGCATTGGCTGACAAAAAAGCTGAAGCATAAGAAACACTTACAAACACTTTAAAAAAGCCTGAAGAGGGCAAAAAACAAAAAAATATTTAACAATTTTGGAGGATTTTATAATGGATAAGACACAGATTATTGAAGCAATCAAAGCTATGACAGTTCTTGAACTAAACGAATTGGTAAAGGCTTGTGAAGAAGAATTCGGAGTATCAGCAGCAGCACCTGTAGCAGTTGCAGCAGCACCTGCAGCTGGAGCAGCAGCACCGGCTGAAGAAGAGAAGACTGAGTTCGACGTTGTATTGTCAGTAGTTGGCGATCAGAAGATCAAGGTTATCAAGGTTGTAAGAGAATTAACCGGACTTGGATTAAAGGAAGCTAAGGATCTTGTTGACGGAGCTCCTAAGACTCTTAAGGAAGCAGTTTCAAAGGAAGAAGCAGCAGACATCAAAGCTAAGCTTGCAGAAGTTGGCGCAACTGTAGAAGTTAAGTAATCCAACCCGTAGCAAAAAAAGAACGAGGGAATCAACCCTCGTTTTTTTATGCCCAAAATCCACTGACCAGCACAATCATAAATATGAATACTATATTAATACAATACTTTGAATATCAAATTAAATTTCAAAATATCCCTATCCATTTATTAAAATCATTAATAAGTAACTTGATATATCATATTCTATCTTGGAGAAAGTTATTTACTTTCCTATTCTGAATTAAATTTCATAATAAAAATTTTGGAAAAATACATCGGAAATCTTTTAGACGGAGAGTCAGTTCTTGCAAGATCTCAATCCTTTTTCAAGGTTAAAAATATTCCCGTGATAAGCTCTGATATTTTACAAGGTATAAATCCGGTTATCGAAGGTGCAAAAGAAATTATAACAGCCTCCTTGAAAACAAACGGGAGGACAGTAACCGAAGGCTTAAAGAATGTGACTTTTACTCTTGATTTGCAGAAGGATGGGGCAAAAAAAACCCTGACTCTTCTTGATGACGGAGAGGATACTTCCGGAGATATTCTTGCCAACGACGGAATATATTCCGTGATAAAGGAAGATTTGAAGAAGGGACCGTTAGAAGTAACGCTTAATGCGCGCGGTGATTACGGAAGCGAGGCATTCTTCCAGAGCAGCAAAGTGCAAATCGAAGTACTCCCGAAGGGTACCGTATATCTGGAATTACCAAAGAGTTTCAATGCTGTATCAAGTGACTTGGTTTCTATAAAGGTATCCGCAAACAATGTAAGCAAGTATCCGGAACAATTGGTACCCATGATTAACGGGGAACCCTTACCCGGAAATAAGATAGACCTTGCACCCGGAGAAAAAACCGATAAAACACTTGCAATAAACGTGGGAGAAATGAAGGATGATTATAAGATCTCATTTACCCCCACACATTCAATGACTGAAGTTGTACAAAATATATCCGAAATTTCCAAGCCGGCAGCAGAACCTGAGAAGAAAGACAACACACTTCCTATTTTTGTAGGTGCCGGATTACTGGTATCAGCTCTTCTTGGAATAATGTTTTTAAGAAAAAGACCGAGAAAAGCAAAACCGGCTGAGCTTAAAGGAACACTTCAATACAAGGACAAGGATTCAGAAGAGCTTGTAACCCTTACTTTAAAAGGCAGGGAAGCAGCAGAATTTTCCATCGGTCCCGAAAAAATAGCCGAGCAGCATGTCTTTTCAAATATCCCTATAGGGTTCAGATTTTTCATCGTTCCGATTTTTTCTGACAGCGGTACATCGGTTGAATTAAAATGTTCCGCTCCGGGCATGTTTAAAAAGGACGGAGAGATAATGACCTCAACAATACTGACCGGAGAAGAAGAATTCTCCATGGGAAGCAAAGACTTCGTTTATCGCTCCGGAAACAGTGCAGAAGACGGAAAAGATATGCTTTCAGGAAAGCTTTAACGGAAAAATAATAAAAAACAATAAAAGGTTAACGGAAATAAGCTGATGAATGGAAAAAAGCTGATGAATGGAAAAAAGCTAATCAACGGGAAAAACGGATCGGTTATTCTCAAGGAAATGAAAATAGCATCCACATTTTGGTCCAGATTCATGGGTTTAATGGGAAAAACTCCGTCGTTTGATGAAGGACTATTGATTAAACCATGTAACAGCATACATTGCTTTTTCATGAAGGTACCCATAGATGTACTGTTTATAGATGATGAGAATAAAGTAGTTAGAAAGATTGATTCAATGAAGCCTTGGATGGTAAGTCCCATTGTACTCGGAGCCAAGGCTGTGATTGAAGCAAATGCCGGCGTGTTCAAGGATGTTGAAATGGGAGACATCCTGTCAATTCAATAGATGAAAGGAGGACGTTAAGATGAATAAGTTTAAAAGGTTTAAGGACGACCAGGATGGCCAGGCCATGGCTCTTGTAGCTTTGCTGTTCGTAGTCCTTCTGGGATTCGGAGCACTGGTAGTGGATACGGGTTTATTGGCAGATAAGCGGTCAAACCTACAGGCCGCGGCAGATGCCGCAGCATTGGCAGGGGCAATGAAGCTCCCCGACCCTACAAAGGTTGAGGCAGACGTACAGCGCTTCATAAACCTTAATGCAGGAGGCGGAACCACCCATACGACAGAACAGGATAATACTCTTAGTACCGTCAAAGTTACCGTAAAAGAAGAGGTTGATCATCTTTTCGCAAAGGTCTTGAACTTTAACTCTTCTGTTGTAGAAGCCACGGCAACTGCAAAGAAAAAGGTTATCTGGGACGGCTATGCACTTCCGTTTATCAACCTGGACCAAAGATATTGGGAAGCAAAGTACTGGAAGCCAACTCCGGAATTAATCCAGCTTTGGAATAAACAATCAGATTCCTCCGGATCCTTTGAGTTGATTCATGCCAGTGAAATAGACCTGGAAAAAGGTTATTTAAAGACGGGCTGGGATGACGGAATCATGGTAAGAGAAGGTAATGTTTCCAACTATATCGACTACATCAATGCTATTTTGGCTGACGGGGGTCCATTTTTTGCTATAGGCCTTGACGAAGAAAGGGTAGATACCAGAGTCATTGATATAATGGACAAGCATGGAAACTACAAAACAATTGATTTGAAAATCAACGGCCAGAAGCTCAATGCTGAGGATAATATCCTGCCTTACCAGCTTGTGCTGCTACAACTTCAGGATATTGTCGTGAAGGGAAGCGGTGCAAACATGGTGGTAACCGGTAAGCTTGAACAGGTCTACAAAATCGGAGAAGGTAAAATACCTGAGAATATTTCAAAGCACGGCAGTATAAAGACATGGCTTATAAAATAATATAAGGGTGACATTCAATTTATTAACTGAGAGAAGTACTCTTTAGAAAGTTCATTAACAAAATGTACACAATTTAACTGAATAGTTGTTAGGAATGCAGGCACTGTTTAAAGACGGTGCCTTTTTTCTGTTGGTAATTGGGAATAAATTTCTAATTGATAATGAGTTTCAATAAAGTTAACAATTAACCTATTGCAAAAAATATGGCGTACGGTTATTATAGTTATAGAAAGTAACTCAATAACAAATAGTAACTAATATAAAAATAACTTAAGTATCAAGGAGAATAAAAATGGAAAAAATTAAATTAGCAATTATCTACTACTCATCAACAGGAACAAATTATAAAATGGCCAAGAAGGCTGAAGAATATGCCATAGCTCAGGGAGCGGAAGTCAGACTTTTGAAAGTCAAGGAACTGGTACCGGAAGAGGGATACTCAAAGAATCCGCTTTGGAAGAAGCACATGGATGAAACAAAGGATATGCCGATAGCAACAAGCGATGACTTAATATGGGCAGATGCAATACTGTTCTCATCACCGACAAGGTTTGGTAATCTGACTGCACAGATGAAGTTCTTCCTGGACGGTCAGGGCGGTATTTGGGCTCAGGGCTTGTTGAAGGACAAAGTTGTATCACATATGACTTCAGCACAGAATGTACACGGCGGACAGGAAATGACTTCAGTAGCATTCTATGTAACTATGCTTCACTGGGGAGCAATAATAGCTGCACCCGGTTACACAGATCCGGTTTTATTCACAACAGGTGGAAACCCTTACGGAGCATCAACCAAGGTTGAAATGGACGGCTCAATGGCAGATGCAATAGACCCGGCAATTGAGGTTCAGGTTAAGAGAATGCTGGATATCACAGGAAAAATCAAAGCTTAATAAATATAAAACAGGCTAAAGAATCCCTTTGGATTGAAGAATAAATCAATACCGCCGGCTTAGCCGGCGGTTTGACTAAGCCCTATAAGGGCCTTT
>DAINSS010000052.1:0-8409 GCA_036741195.1 Clostridiaceae bacterium
TAGCGTCTACGCTACTTTTTTCTCATTTACCACTTGACTTCATATAGTCAGTCTTAAATTTTGTTTTAATTTGCTATGTTAAATACATGTTAAATATAGGTTAAGTACACTTTAACTTAAAATGTTTTCAAAGTAAAGTTACATTGGCTTGAACAGTGCCTTTAAGAAGTTAACATTGTGTATAATATTATTAACATTCATTTTTGGCTATTTTAATTTTGAAGGAATATACTTATTTAAACGAATGATTTAGATTAAGATTTTGAGGGATATATATGAGTAAATACGAGAGAATAAATAAAAAAGAAAATGAAAGCACTGGACAATCCGAAAGTGCTTTGACAAAGCCTGTGATTCCGATAAACAGTCAGGATTTGTTAAATGATGAATCCATAAGAGAAAAAGTAAGGGAAGAACTTGAACGAGAAGAAAATAAAGAAAAAAAGAGCGTATTTCAACTACTGGGCAAAGGTGTTAAAACCTTTGGTATTTCGCTAAAAAAGGCCATAAAAGATGAGGATCTTTTATAGCCGAATATAGTATTCAAGTATATTTTGAATAGTTTAATTGTTTATGATTTCAAAAATCATTTTAACGAAAACAGCAAAACTCATGATTAGGAAAATGGGCTTCACAAAAGAAGCTCCTTTTTTTATGGCAATTTTTGTACCGATAATGGATCCCATTATACAAGCTAATCCTGCCAATATCCCATAGAAATAGTCTATCTTACCTGCAAAGGCGAAAACCAACAGTGAAGTTATATTGCTAATAAAGTTTAAAAGCTTACCGTTACCGGCTGCATTAACAAAATCCATACCAAAGAATTTAATGAAAATAAAAAGCAGGAACGAACCTGTACCGGGTCCGAAGAATCCGTCATAGAAACCAAGGAGAAAGCCAAAGCCCATACCCATAACTATCTGCCATCTCGATTTAATGGAGAATGTATTTATAAGACCAAGATCCTTTTTAAAATAGGTATAAACGCCCACAATCAGAATCATTATTGATACCAGGGGATATAGGAATTCTTGGTTTAGTCTCAGTACGGACCAAACACCCAGGATTGATCCTAAAAGAGTGCAAGGGATAATGAACTTTAAAAGCTTGAAATTTATTTTTCCGTTTCTGAAAAACTCAACAGATGAAGTAAAAGATCCGGATGTTGCAGAAAACTTGTTGGTACCAAGTGCAAGATGGGGAGGAAATCCTACAAACATGTACGCAGGAATTGAGATTAAACCGCCTCCGCCTGCTATGGAATCAACTAACCCTGCAATAAAGCAGGCAATAACTAAAAATATCAAATTAAAGGAAAAAATATGAGGCATTTTAAACTCCAGAATAAAATGTAGGGTATGGCAGAAACCAAACTGGCATACCTTCATATTTTACCACATATCCCATGTAAACTAGTCTGTGATATAATTTATAAAGCAAATAAATTATCTTTGCATAAAGGGATCAGCCATATGAGAAGAGTTATTATACAGATATTTAGCGTTTATTTTACAATGATATACTTTGGTTCAGCCTTCAGTATGGAAGGGGAGATCAGAATATATTTTTTGATTTGTGCTATTTTAAATGCCATAGTAGCAATTAAAATAACCAAGTATAAGTCAAAAGCAAATCTGTTTTACAATGGTTTATTTTTGTTCTTCTCTTTGTCGTCCTCATATTTTGTATTCACAAAATTTGACCAGCTAAATCTAAATATAACAAGCAAATATATATTCCTGACATTCCCCGTATTGATAAAAAATTTATTTATAATCCTGAACATGGTGATATTCTTATTTGCTTTAATGGAGTTTTTGAACTCAACAGAACAATAATCATTCGGAGAACTTAATGAAACCAAAGAAATTAAAAAAAGAATTTGAAATAAATATAGAAGAAACCACATATCCTTCAATGGGAATTGGATACTATGAAGGCAGAACCATGTATGTAAAAAATACATTTCCGGGCCAATCCTATTGGGGAAGGCATATGAAAAATCATAATGGAATAGGAATAATTTTGCCCTTGGAGAAGCTTAAAAAAGCTGAGTATGAAACTGAGCCATTATGTCTGCATTATGATAAATGCGGAGGTTGCATGAGTCAGGAGATTCCTTATAAAATTCAGACTGATTTTAAAGAAAAAGAAGTGATAGAGTTATTTAGATCCAACGGATTGGAATTCAAAGAGTATCTCGGATTGATAGAGAGCCCCCAGCAATACGGCTACAGAAACAAGATGGAGTATACCTTCGGAGACGAAGTAAGGGACGGAGAACTATGTCTTGGAATGCATCTTAAGGGGAGAAAGAACGCTGTTGTAACGACTGATCAGTGTAAGCTTGTCAGCCATGATTTTAATTTAATACTGAAAGCCACTCTTGATTATTTTACTGAAACCGGAACTCCGTACTACAGAACCATGCTTCATACAGGAATACTCAGAAATCTGATACTTAGAGAAGGCAAAAACACCAATGAATTAATGGTGATATTGGTAACTACGGATTTTGATGATTTCGACAAGGAAAGCTTTATTAATACGCTTCTGGGAATAAAAACAAATGCTGCGATTAAAAGCATAGTACACTGTATAAATAACTCGCTGCAAGACGCAGTCATACCGGAAAAAGTTGAAGTAATATACGGAGAAGATCATATAACCGAGTCTGTCCTGGGTATGAACTTTAAAATTACTCCATTCAGCTTTTTTCAAACAAATACCGGATCCTGTGAACTACTATATGAAACCGTCCGTGAACTGGCCGGTGAAGTATCAGGTAAGCATGTATTCGATCTTTACTGCGGCACAGGTACAATCGGCAATATAATGGCGAAAAATGCAAGTTCAGTTACAGGCATAGAACTGATAGAAGAAGCAGCAGTCATTGCAAAAGAAAATTCAGAAGTAAACGGACTTAAAAACACTACTTTTATTGCAGGCGATGTGAAAGATGTCATTAAAGACTTAACCGGCAAACCGGATCTTATCATCATAGACCCTCCAAGGAGTGGGCTGCATCCGAAAGCATTGGAGTATATGCTGCAATTTGAAGCTGAAGAAATAATCTATGTATCCTGTAATCCAAAGACCTTTGTTGAAGACATTAAGAAAATGGGAGACAAGGTATCCCACGAGAAACTTGTAATACTGGATAATTATCCAAATACAAATCATATAGAATCCATAGCCTTACTTACCAAGATCAATTAATCAAAAGGAAGGTGTAATTATATGAGTAGAAACTACACTAAAGATCTGATAAAAAAAGAATTTATGAAACTTTTAGATGAAAAAGAACTTGATAACATAACTGTCACCGAGTTAGCTCAAAAATGTCAGATAGAAAGAAAAACCTTCTATTATCATTATGAAAATTTGGAACAATTAATAAGAGAAATATTTGAATCTGAGCTTGATATTGTTATCGAGGAATTTAACGAACATTTCTCTTGGGAGGATAGTTTTATTTTGGCTGCAAAATTTATCTTGGATAATGAAAAAGCTATAAGACATATGTATCAATCAGATTATAAAGCTGATGTAGAAAAATATGTTTTTTCTATGGCGGGTGAAGTAATTAGTAGGTATGTTAGTCACATATCAAAGGAAACCAGGGCAAAAGATATTGATATTAATCTAATTTCTTATTTTTATCAGTGCGCCTTAAGTAGTGCACTGATACAATGGATAGCTACAAATATGAAAACTGATCCGCTAGTGATTACTAATAGGATAGGTAAATTAATGGATGGTAATATTTTATTGTCATTAAAAAGGAGTGAAAACCTGGAAAAGGTTACCCAAAGTATAGAGATTGAGTAAACTTTGGACAAAAAACTAGTTTTGGTAGATGAATTTTTTTCTCTTTTCATGACATAATACAAATATAAGATGATAATGTTAAGTTATGAAAGGAGAAGTTATGGAACTTAAAACTCATGATAAAAGATTAAAACTTACTAATGGTGATTTTCAAAGATTAGTTAAGGCTAGAAAGCCTGAAGGAATTGAAGAAAAATCTGCTTACTTAATAGGAACAGGTATTGCTTCACTAACTGCAGCTTGTTTCTTAATTAGAGATGCTCATATGGAAGGCAATAAAATTACTTTCTTAGAACAATTAGATATACCTGGTGGTTCACTTGACGGTGAATACATGGATACAAGAGGTTATGTTGCCCGTGGTGGTAGAGAAACTGGTGCACACTTTGAATGTCTATGGGATATTTGGAGCTCTATACCAAGTCTAGAAAACCCAGAAATAAGTGTTTTAGATGATTACTTCTATACTAACTACGACGATCCAAACTATAGTAATTGTCGTATCACTCATAAACAAGGTGAACGTTATGACGATGGCAAATTCAATCTAACTCAAAAACAAGTTAAAGAAATTGCAGATCTATGTATGACTAAAGACGAACTTCTTGAAGATAAGGCAATCGAAGATATTTTCTCAGATGGACTTTTAAATTCAGACTTCTGGACACTTTGGAGAACAATGTTTGCCTTTGAAAACTGGCATTCTGCTCTAGAAATGAAACTATACCTAAACCGTTTCATCCATCACGTAGGAGGTCTTACAGACCTATCAGCTCTTAGATTTACAAGATATGACCAATACAATTCAATTGTAAAACCAATGGTTAGATACCTTGAAGATCACGGATGCAATTTCCAATACAACACCAAGGTGGTTGATGTAGACTTTGATATTTCAGAAAATAAAAAAGTTGCAACAAAAATTATCGCTGAAGATAAAATTGGAAATGATAAGTCAATTGAACTAACTGAAAACGATCTATTATTTATTACAAATGGATCTATGACAGAAAATTCAAGCTATGGTGATGACAATACACCAGCAGAACTTAGTGATGAACAAACTGGTTGCTGGGAAATGTGGAAAAATATTGCTAAAAAATCAGATGATTTTGGAAAGCCTGAAGTATTCTGCTCCGATGTTGAAAAGAGTAACTGGGAATCATGTACAGTAACTTGTCACGATGAATCAGTACCAAAATATATTGAAAAAATCACAAAAAGAAGCCCTTATGGTGGAAAAACTGTAACAGGTGGTATTGTAACTTGTGTTGATTCAAGCTGGCTAATGTCTTGGACAATTAATAGACAAGGTCAATATCCAGAACAACCAGAAAACGATGTTTGTGTTTGGGTTTACGGTTTATTTACAGATGTTGAAGGTGACTATATCAAAAAGAAAATGAGAGATTGTACAGGTAAGGAAATTACAAAAGAATGGTTATTCCATCTTGGAGTTCCTGTAAATGAAATTGACGCCCTTGCTGAAACTTGCAGCGCAGTTCCTGTTATGATGCCTTATATCACATCTCAATTTATGCCAAGAAAATTTGGTGATAGACCACTAGTTGTTCCAAAAGGTGGAGTAAACTTTGCATTCCTTGGACAATTTGCAGAAACTTTAGATGATCCAGGAAGAGATACTGTATTCACTACAGAATATTCTGGAAGAACTGCAATGGAAGCTGTTTATGTACTTTGTGGCGTAGAAAAAGCTGTCCCAGAAGTATATGCTTCAAGATATGACCTAAGATATCTTCTAAATGGAATGGTTGCCCTATCAGATGGCAAAAAACCAGACCTTCCACTTTCACCATTACAAAAAATGAAAGTTGCAAAACTAATCAAAGGTACAGATGTGGAGGAGATGCTAAAAGAATTTAATATTATTTAATAATTTATAACAAATTTGGGGCGATAATATATCGTCCCATTATTTTATGGACTTTAGTTGGTTGAGCTCGGAACGAGCGAAACAATAAACCTCCCGCTATGCGGGAGCGCGTCAGCCAGTTCTACAAAAATGTCACCCTCCATATTAGAATAGTGAGTGTTCAAGCCACTTATTCAATAATAAGGAGGGTGACATCAATGGCCACCAAAGAGTATAGCCTTTCTCATACGAAGTGGATGTGTAAATACCACATCATCTTCACTCCAAAGTATAGAAGAAAAATTATTTACAATCAACTTAGAACGAACATGATCGATATTTTCAAGCGGTTATGTAAGTACAAAGGGGTTGAGATACTGGAAGGGCACATGATGCCAGATCATGTGCATCTTCTGGTGGCGATACCCCCAAAAATCTCTGTAGCGGCATTCATGGGGTACTTAAAAGGGAAAAGCGCTATGATGATTTTTGAACAACATTCCAATCTGAAGTACAAATTTGGGAATCGGAACTTCTGGGCGCAGGGTTACTATGTGTCGACGGTCGGGCTCAATGAAGCAACGATCCGAAAGTATATCCAGGAACAGGAGAAAGAGGATATGCTGTCCGATAAGCTGAGTCTGAAGGAACATAAAGACCCGTTTACGGGTAAAGCGTAGTCAGTGCCTCGGTGGCTTGAACGAAGTGAAAGCCAGCGTCTTGAGGCGCTGGCTAGTTTCACACGGCATATTGCCGTGGAGCAAACCACCCGTTTTACGGGTGGTTATGATTTTACTAAGGAGACAAAAAATGAATAATAACTTGAATAATCAAGCTGTGCCTACTTTAGAAGAAATAGAATCCATATATGAAGATATTTTAAGAAGCGAAGCTAGGGCAAATGAAGAAAATGACTTGAAACATTTAGGTGAATTTTATAAAAGATTTAGAAAAAAAGAAAACAAAAGAGAAGAATCAAAGTCGGAAAATTCAATAATAAAAGAATATAGAACATATTTAAAAAAGGAAGAAAATAAGCAAAAAAAATTAATAGAAGAACTAGAAAATTTGATAAGCTATGAGAAATTTTTTTTAGAACTAGAAAGAAAAACGAATCAAAAATATTATAACAGCAATTTTTATGGGAGTAACGAAGCTACTAGATATAGGGTAGATAAGATTAATTCTTATTCAAAAGAACTTAGGGAAATAATAAACAATTCTCCTGATGCCTGGAGATGTTATTATCATAGGCAACTAATTAATGATATAAAAAATGTGTCTGTAAGTACAAGAACTGGAAATGAGTGCAAGTATTGTGGAGAACCTCTTGGTACAGTGGTACAAGAATTTTATATTGAACCAGTAAACGGATTTAAAACTGGTATCACGAAAGAAAGTACTCGTGCGAAGCCAAAAAGGTCATATGCTGGTGAAGTATCATATCTTGGTGGTGGTATAAAGGATGAGAATGTTGTTTCTTTATCAAATGCTATTACCATTGAGACAAGCACCAATGACGAGCTCCTTGTCATGAACAAGTCATCATTCAATATGTGTCCAGTATGTGGATATAGCGACATAGTAAAAGGAAAAGTAATTACACCTACATTATTAAAGAAACACAAGAATTACAGGCAATTTGATTGCTCTTGTGAAGAACTTACTCAAATTAAGCTTGGACATAGATTCCAAACAGATGTAGCTCGATTTACTATTCCTATGTTAGGATCCTTTACGAAGGAAGATTATGCGATTGCGTTGTCATTTATGTATGCATTTCTTGAAGGAATAAGTATTGGACTTGGGATTGAGAGAAATGATATAGATGGTGTTCTTGAACTGAATCTTGAACAGCATAGCTACGATATTTTGATTTATGACAATGTCCCAGGAGGAGCAGGTCATGTTAAGCGATTAGTCGAAAAGAATGCTGTAATCACATCGTTAAACGCAGCGTATGTTAAAGTGTCCCAGCAGTGTTGTGATGAAAACACCTCTTGTTATAACTGTCTTAGAAACTATTACAATCAGACAAATCACAGCAAGTTGAGACGTAAATATGCTCGTGATTTTATTGAAAGTCTATTGAGACAAATAGGTGTTAGGCCTTAAAACAGTCTTTATAGGCATAAGGGAGAGCGTGTTTTGGAAGAAAAATGTATTATTCAGCATCTTGTATCTGAAGATGTTGCCTCGCGCAGAAATATATGTGCATGAAGACGACAGTACAAAGCAGATAGATGGATTTATCGGATTGAATAATGACTATATTGAGGGTATTTTTGTAAAAGAAACAATGCAATCCGGGAGAAAAGGAATTTTTAATGGTTTGGAATCGTTAACTTCCAAGTTGTGTGGGAAAAACACAGAATCTCGATAAAGATGGGTTCACCATTTAACGTTAATAACGTTAAATAGTTTATGGATATGTTTCCGTAAACAACCGGCCTGATATGACGTACTTCCTGTCGTATCGAGCCAGCAAGAAAGTCAGAGCCTTTCGCAGAACGTTAAACTGGGACTTCAATACCGATATCAACAAGGAAAGGTACAGGTCAACCACAAGCGTTTCATGGGGTACACAAAAGACGAAGACGGCAACTTAATAATAGTTCCTGTAGAGGCAAAAATCATTAAACGAATTTATAGAGAATACCTTGAGGGCAAAAGCCTGGCGGGTATTGGTAGGGATCTTGAAA
>DAINSS010000053.1:0-8298 GCA_036741195.1 Clostridiaceae bacterium
TTTCAATAAGAAATTAAAACGTGAAACTGTAACCTTGGATGAGTTGAAGGCTATAGCCGATGTATTGGATATTAAGTTTGAGCAGGCATTTATTTTGCCTGATGGCAATGAAATAAAGACAGGCAATGAGTAAAGGAGGCGGTCTAATATTATGATTAGTCCAGAAAGTTATTACGAAGAGTGTCTTAAAGGAAAAACTAAAGAACAGATAATGACCGCTATACGGGGACATAAGCAGGAAATAGGACGTCTAAAAAATTCAATGGAAAACCCGCATGGTGGTATTAAAACTGTTATGCATCCAAGTGAAGATACCCGCCTACACTGGAATCGTGAATATTTAGAGAGAGCCAAGGAAGCCTATGCTGAAGCTGGTGGAACGTATACCTTATCAAAGTCAGAAGAAAAGGCCGCTGACTTTGTTGCAAATATAGATGCCATCAGCAAGATAACCTTTAGCATTGGAGGTTACTTTGGTGGCCACCAAAATTATATTGTAGAACTAACTGGTGAATTGAAAGCCTATACAAAATTATGGGAAGATGAAGAACCTCTCTCGTTATGGGATGATGATAACCAGGAGCCTTGTACAAAGGATACTTTTATAGCTGCACTTAAAGATCTTCATATCGGTGAATGGCGAAGACGATATTCAACTAAACGTTTTGGATATACGGTGTGTGATGGTACGCAGTGGGAGTTGAAATTTAAATATAGCAATGGCCATAAACCTGTAAGATTTGATGGAGATAACTCGTACCCCTATAACTTCGATAAGTTTCAGATGTTATTTGGTATCGATGTTACTGAGGAGGACGAGGATGAGGATGAGTAGATTTGGTTGGGTAAAGGAGGGACAACTTTGGAGATAAACAACATGAAAGCTTTATCTTATGAAGAGTTACGATCATTATATAAAAAATTCTTACATAGCCAGAACCTTTCCAAAGCAACAATCAATACTGCTTATGGTGACACCTTTTACCTCTGGAGGAAAGGGAGCAAAGACCTGTTCTGGAATGCGGTGACTGCTACTGATTTTGAGAATGAGGCAAGGGATGAATTAATAACAGCTCTTTCTGAGAACTCGACAGGCAATGTTAAATCACTTGTTAGTGGTTACATGTCTCATCTTAGAAGATTTCGATTGTTTTTGTCATTGGATGAGACTGTGTCCCCAGTTGAATATAAACAACAGACCACAGTAAAGCCAAAACGTGCGAGCCGTGAAATAATAATCAACAAAATGTATGTCGGAACCTATTTGTCAGAGGGAGATAATATAGGGCATGAAATCATAAACCTATACAAAGCAGATGATGGGAAAAATTATATTTATCTAAATTCTCAAGGCACAATAGAATCATCTCATGGAGAAAGTTGTATAACCGTTTTGTTGGTACGGAAATTTGCCTCAAAAACATATAAAATACTGGCGAAGGCAGAGGGTATTACAATTCTTGATTTCGCCGATGGCAAACTTCCGCGAATAGAAAGATATAAAGGACAAGTTGCATTGGGACTAACCTACGGTGGAGTAAGTCTTGTTGATTTATTTAATGAAAATTCCTATAGTGGTAGTCTTGAAGAAGAAAAAAAATGCTTATACCTCATTTGTCGCTGATAGGGTTATTAAGCCAAAAAATCATATTTATATTACAGACGATGAATTTGTTAGTGGAGATAATACTTTTTTCATTCGTACAAATGAAGGATTTGGCAAACAAACATTAAGAGAGTTCTACAACGAAAATGAAAAGCCGGATTCCTTTGCTGATTTGAATCAGATAATTGAGGCCAAAGAGCTATGGGAAGATACTAATACGAACCAAGCAATTTCTGAATTGCCAAAGCTTCAAAAAGATCCATATTTCAATTTCCTTAAAATAATTAAGCAGGAAGACAATGAACTCGCTTTTTCCAATATGCTTGCTTACTTTTTCAATATAAATAGAGAAGCTTTTTCTAAGTTTGCGCATGAAGTTTTATCTATCAAGATACAAACAGATTTCACCATAGAGAGAGAAAAGAGAAATATTGACCTGCTAATCTCTGACAAAAACAATGCCATTGTAATAGAAAATAAAATCAAATCAAGCATCAATGGTATTGATGACCGACACGATATTTACAGTGATAAGGTACAATCACAGCTTAAAAAATACTATCAATATGTCACAACTGATGATGAGTATCGCAAGAAATCTGTGAGTTGCTTTATTTTTTCACCTAATTACAATCACATTGAACTAAGCAAGTTTTCGTGCGGTGAAAAGTATACTGTCATTTATTACAGAGAAATTTATAATTTCTTTATTGAAAACAGGAGCCTGTTTGATGATGTGACTTATTTTGAAGATTTCATTAATGCAATGCATAAGCACACAAAGGACTACGATAATGATTTAGAAGAAGAAATGCAAAGAAGATTTCTAAATACTATTTACAAAGCAAAAAAGGAGTAAAGAGACCGTCGTCTGTGGAGATATATTATTTTCAAAGATGTCATCAGATGGAAAATGATATTACAGCAAATAAAATATTGGTATTGCCTTGGATTTGTTCATACTCATCGGATAAGTTCCTTTGCTTTATTAAGTCCGAGAGCTTTTCGGATGCTTTTAAATCAGAGATTTTTTCATCTGTATGGCTAATATCGAACAGGAAAGCTTTAAAAGAGTTGTTGAGACAAAATGCAGATTAGTAAAAAGTTTCTCGAATAATATTGAATTATAGAAAGGGATCGTTATGGAGTATATAATAAAAGAATTTTTGCTTTTTTTAACATACAGCTTTATTGGCTGGGTATGTGAGGTAATATATTGTTCGTTTCCGGATAAAAAGTTTGTGAACAGAGGGTTTTTAATAGGCCCATATTGTCCTATTTATGGCTTTGGAGCACTTGCAGTCATAAATATTTTGACACCTTTTTCAAATAATCCTATAATAGTTTATTTTCTTGCAGTGATTATAACTAGTCTTTTGGAATATGTTACGGGATACTTATTAGAACGAATATACCATTTAAAATGGTGGGATTATTCAAATTATAAGTTGAATATTCATGGAAGAGTCGTATTACATAATTCGTTGATTTTTGGAGGATTATCATTAATCGCAATATATTTTCTAAATCCTATTTTACTTAATATGATTAACAAGTTGCCATTAAGCATGCGTTACACATCAAGTTTAATATTACTATCCATATTCTTGACTGATAATATAATATCTACTCTAAATGCTTTAAAATTGAATACCAACCTATCGAAGCTTCATATGATTGCGGATGAAATCAAAGAGACGATGTCAGAGAAACTTTTTATAAAATTAAAATCAATACAATCTGACGAAGAACTGTCTCAGATTAGGGTATTAACAAATAAAATCGATGAGCTTAACCAAAAATTTAATGATATATCAAAACAAAATAAAGAGTTTGTGAAAAGAGTATTTGCTGCTTTCCCCAATATAACGTCAAAATTACATAAAGAAACACTAATTAATTTAAAAGCAGTAAATAAAATGAACACAAACAAGAAAAATAAAAAAAGCAATTGATAGTATAAAAAATAAAGCACATGGGTGAATAACCCGATGTGCTTTATTTTGCCTTATTCAACATCAATTGTAATGCTGTTGTTTGGCTTTTCTTCTTTAGGAACTACAACTTTAAGTAAACCATTTTCCAGTTTTGCTTTAATACCATCTGGCTTGGCATCTTCCAAATAAATTGAACGACTCATAGAACTATAACGTCTCTCTCTGTGGATGAAATTCTTTTTCTTTGATTCACTGTTTTCATCCCTAGTAATAGAAATCATAAGTTTTCCATCGTTAAGTTCAACATTGATGCCTTTTTTATCTATACCTGGCACTTCAGCCTCAATTAGGTATTCATTGCCATTATCTTCGACATCAACTTTGAAAGTGTCATGTGTGAGGGTTCTTCTAAAAGGCCAGTCATTGGAAAAAAAGTCATCAAGTACGTTGTAGAAGTCCTCAAAGCCAGTGTTTGTAGAGATTTCTTTGTTCTTTTTGTTAAAAGGTACTAATCCAGCCATAAATAACAACTCCTTTTCAATTTATTTTTTTGTTAGCACTCTCGTTTATTGAGTGCTAATTATTATATAACACAGAATGTTCCACTTGTCAATATATTTTTGAGAATTTTTTTATTTAAATTTGACTTTGATATTTTTCCATAAACGAGAGTCAATTTTGGATATGTTTCCATTTACGAGCGTGGATATGTTCCTAAGTTCGAGAGTAGGTAAAAATATAACTAAAACACCGTTTTGACAGCTATCAAGACCTCTCGAGCCACGTTGAGTGCGTGGTATTGATAACGCACAGTATGTAGTGTGTTACAAAAGTACGTAAACAATATATTGTGTTTTTGCTCATTCAATAAACATAAATTGCCTACTTATCATAAACATGAAATTGTGATATTATTAGGCTAATTAATGATGTGGAGGTGAGCTGATGGATTCAAAGATTTGGTATATTCCGGCAAGGAATGACCGTTTGGACAAGAATGTTGGAATCTACTGCAGAGTCAGTACAAACGAAAAGGAACAGCTTTATAGCCTTGCGGCACAGATTTCTGCTTTGACAAGAGCGGTTGCGAATGTCAGCCAATGGCGCCTGGCAGATGTTTTTATCGATATTGCATCAGCGAAGGGAGAAATTCCTCGACGTGAATTTGAAAGACTGCTCCGAGAATGTGAAGCTCACAACATCTCTGTCGTTCTGACAAAAAGCATCAGCAGGTTTGGCAGGGATACCGTTGAGACACTTTCTGCACTTAACAGATTGAAGGCAGCAGGAGTCAGAGTAATATTTGAACAGGAGAATCTGGATACCGATGAGGTTGACAGTAACCTCATGATTTCGGTGATGGAATCTTTTGCTCAGGCAGAAAATGAGAGCCGAAGTGAAAATATCCGCATGGGACTTGCCATGAAAGCAGCAAATGGAACATCTGGATTATACAAGCGAAAGCTGTACGGTTATGCAAAAAATGAAAATGGCGAACTTGTAATTGACAATGAACAGGCTAAGGTTGTGCGGGACATTTTCAGATGGTATCTTGATGGCGCCAGCGTGCTTGGCATTATTAAGAAGTTGTCGGAAGCTGGCATTCCGTCTCCTGCCGGTAAGGAACAATGGAATAAGCGAGCGATAGAGAAAATGCTTCAAAATGAGAAGTACACAGGCACAGTAACTCTTTTGGATTCTGCTACACAGCAATATGAGTTCCAAATGAAAGAATGTCATCCGCCGATCATTACGGAGAGCGAGTTCAGGGCTGTTCAGGAAGAAAAGAAAAAGCGAAGCAATATTGTCACAGGTGATGGTGGAACGCGGCGCAGTAGTAAGAAGTATAGTTCGAAAAAGAAGTAAAGAAATGCATTTGTGGAGGTTTGCAACAATGATGAATCATTACAATTATCTAACAGGTTCCTATGATGTACTACCCTTAAATTACGATATAAATAAAAGAGAAGATCCAGATCAATCGTGTAAAAAACTATACGATGATGTAGTGAACAGTTTTTTTGGCGAGGATAAAGATGTGAAAAACTTAGAACAACAATATGGAAATAAACCTCCGTTTT
Source organism: Clostridiaceae bacterium (assembly GCA_036741195.1). Classification (GTDB taxonomy): domain Bacteria; phylum Bacillota; class Clostridia; order Clostridiales; family Clostridiaceae; genus JG1575. The sequence continues at coordinate 5,625 of DAINSS010000053.1, forward strand.
ATACGGTTCAAATACAGAAGAACGGAGAAACATATCTTTTCTCATCAGATTATATAGGACCATCCGTATATTGGGCTAGAGAATTAGGGATAAGTGACAGAGGGATAATAGAATTTCTCAATATTTGCAGAACGTTGGGTGGGCATATAATTTGGCCAAGGGGTGGTGAAAGGCCCAAAGGAGTTTTCACTCCAAATCAGGCTAAAAGTGGATGTAGTGGCGTATATGATAGAATTGACTGGACGTTGCAACTTCTGAAAATATTTTACGAAATTGAAAAATACAGAGAAGACAAGAAAGAATATTTAAAAAGAGCTAACGCTCTTTTGCCTAAAGAATTCCGCAATAAATCTAATTTCAATGACAAATTTGATCGGCTCTACAACTCGTTCGACTTCTATAAAAAGCATTTTGAATTATTTGGTGATTTCGAGGGTTTTTGTGAGCGTTTTAAACTAGTCGGCAGCTTTGTTGATAACGACCATAATATTATCTGGATGACTGATAGCTTTCCTATATTGCCTTTGAGATATGAGGAATATATTGAAAAACTTAGCACTGCAGTTCAAGCAAGGAATTTTGAGCTAATACAGATTGTGAAATTAACAGAAATGCCTGAAATAAAAGAGAAAGCGGCAAAATGGTTCCACGAAAAATGGGGTGTGCCGCTTGAAGCATATCTTGAAAGCATGGAAGCGGCATTAAACGGAGATCCTATCCAGGAGTGGTATTTATGTTTGAATGGGGATAAAATCATTGCTGGAGCAGGAGTCATTGAGAATGACTTCCATGACAGAAAAGACTTAACGCCAAATGTGTGTGCAGTCTATACTGAGGAACAATATAGAGGCAAAGGAATAGCGGGAAAGCTTCTCGACTTTATTGTCGTTAATAATAAAGAAAAAGGGAATTTCCCAATTTATCTGCTGACAGACCACACAGGCTTTTATGAAAGATATGGTTGGGAATTTCTTTGCATGGCTCAAGGGGATGGAGAATCGGATATGAGTAGGATTTACATTCACAGATAAAAATGGGCTTGATTTTAACAGCGAAACTAAAATAGCCTACTTAAACGAAGTGATAGATTAGATGTTGGGTTGTTAGGCGATGCTTGAAAATCCTCTAGAATCAATAGTTTTCAGCGTATGTAAACTTGTTCCCTAAATAACCTAAGTATCACAGCAGGAAAGCGAATCCTTATCGGCTAACGTTCGACTGGGCTTGCAGTTTCGCTACCAGCAAGGAAAGGTGCAAGTCAACCACAATTGGTTTTTAGGCTACACCAAGGACGAAGACGGACGCCTCATCATCGATCAGGAGCAAGCCGAGGTCGTAAAACGAATCTACCGCGAGTACTTAAGTGGCGGTGGCTTTTTAAAGATAAAAAGATCACTTGAAGCGGATGGAATTCTGAACGGTGCTGGGCACAAAAAATGGCATGAAACTAATATCAAGCAGATACTAACCAACGAGAAATACATCGGCGACGCATTGCTTCAAAAAACATATACAGTGGATATTCTAGAAAAGAAGCGCGAAGCCAATAAGGGACAGGTGCCGAAGTACTATGTTGAAAATAGCCACGAAGGCATTATTCCAAAAGACATCTTCCTAAAAGTCCAGGAGGAGATTGCACGACGCGCGAACCTCACCAAAGGCAGCACAGAGCGTAGACGAGTTTACTCCGGTCGGTATGCATTATCGGGAATGGTTTTCTGCGTACATTGTGGGGACATATTCCGCAGAATCAAATGGAACAATCGCGGTTGCAAATCTACGGTTTGGCGCTGCACCAGCAGAGTTGATAAAGATGGGCCTGACTGCCCGGCAAGAACCGTTCGTGAAGAAAACCTTCACGAAGTGGTGGTAAAAGCAATAAATGAAGCCTTCCGTGAAAAAGAAAGCATCCTGCCGCTTTTACGAGAAAACATCGAAAGCAGTCTGACAGAGGATGTAACGGATCGCATGGCAGCGCTTGATGAGCAAATAAAAACGCTTCAGCACGAGCTTTTAGCAAAAGCCGATTTGAAGAACCCGGGTGATGACCTTGGCATGGAGGTCAGAAGATTGCGCAATGAAAAGCAAGCACTCCAGGCCGAGGAGGCATCCCATCAGGACCTGAAGTTACGAATAGATGATATGATGACTTTCCTCGACTGTCTGTCAAGCGAGCTTAACGAATACGATGAGCAGTATACCAGGACACTCATCGACAAAATCACGGTCTATGATGATTACTTCGTTGTAGAATTTAAGTCCGGAATCGAAATCCAAATAGACGAGTAGTCAGTTATACAATTTTACCCGCCGCTCTTATGAGTTGCGGGTTTTTCTATATGTAAACATTCAATTGTTATTTGAAACCAAATGGTTTATAATTATCTCATTGAAGTATAGAGGCGCTCAACAGTCTTTCAAGTTCACGGAATGTATGATTTTACAAGGAGGCCAATAATGAATAAAAAAGATAACAATCTTAAAGATGGAAATATGGACCACAGTAAGATGGATCACAGTAAGATGGATCACAGCAATATGGATCACAGCAATATGGATCACAGCAATATGGATCACAGCAATATGAATCACAGCAATATGGATCACGGCAAGATGGACCACAGTAAGATGGATCACAGCAATATGGATCACAGCAATATGGATCACAGCAATA
>DAINSS010000054.1:0-7620 GCA_036741195.1 Clostridiaceae bacterium
GTGCCGATGATACTGCATGGGAAGCTGTGTGGGAAAGCAGGTTGATGCCGGTTAATGAGCACTCTTAATTGAGTGCTTTATTTTTTTACCCATTTTTATATATTCATCGCTATTAAGTTGATTACAATCTAAAATACTATAGAATAAAGATGTAGGATATTAATATTCCTTTCGTATTTTTAATTAGTTAACGGAGGTTATATTTTGGAAAACAACAGAGTATTCGGAAGTTTCAAAACCGTGGATGAAGCATTGAGGGAAATAATGAGACTGGAAAGCTTAGGCTATACCAGGGATGAAATTTCAATAGTAGCCAAGGATAAAAATATACTGGATGAAGTCAGAGGAATAGCAAGCGATGACACAGGATCCGGTCTGCGTACAGGCTTTGAGACAGTGGACAGTCCTGTAATCAAAAGCAAGATTCCTGATTCCGTTGCCAACGAGGGTTCATTGGTTTCCGGTGCAGCCACAGGGGCAGCTCTGGGAGGTATCGGAGGATTGCTGTTGGCTGCCGGAACATTCGTAATTCCGGGCATAGGACCTATCCTCGCTGCAGGACCTATTGCAGCTGTTATTGCAGGTGCAGCAACAGGAGGAATTGTAGGCGGAGCTCTTGGAGGAGTAGTTGGTGTTTTCAATCAATTGGATTTTCCTGAAGAGGATAAAAAACTTCTGAATGAAAAGTTTAATGAAGGTGAGATTATCGTCTATACTAAGCCAAAGACATTGGTGGATCAAAACAAGGATAATATCGGTTCATAATCAAAATTAGTTACAGTAAGTTATTTGTTTATAGATTTTTGTCGCATGATTGGTTTCAGTCATCCGATTTATTTTTATTAGCTATTAATTTTTGATACAATATACATAAGAATATTATTAGGGGGATTGTGAAATATGGACAGAAATCAATTTGGGACAAGATATGATAAGCTGGCTCCGAAAGTAGTTAAGGAGTTACAAGCTAGATCCTTTGATGCATACTATGTACAATCAAAAGAAGAAGCTTTGGCAAAAGCTTTGGAACTGATACCCTACGGTGATGTGGTTTCCTGGGGAGGAACGGTATCAGTGGATCAGATTGGTTTATTCAATGTCGTCAAAAACTCTGATAATTACAGGGTAATAGACAGGGATTCCGCTTCAAATATGGAAGAAAGATGGGAAATAATGAGGCAGGCTTTATTGGCAGATACTTTCCTGGCATCGGCAAATGCAATCACTCAGGACGGTCAGATATTCAATATTGACGGAAATGGCAACAGAGTGGCAGCCTTTGCATTCGGACCTAAGAACGTCATAGTTATAGCAGGAATGAACAAGGTTGTTCCGGATGAAAAAGCTGCTTATGAAAGAATCAGAAAATATGCTTCCTGTGTAAATGTACAAAGACTTAATGTTACAACAGCAGGCTGTTATAATACGGGATATTGCATAGATTGCAAGAATCAGGGAACTATCTGCGGATATATCCAGCAGATAAGAGTTTGTAAACCTGCGAAAAAGATTAAGGTTATTCTTGTCGGCGAGGATATTGGTTTCTAAAAGAATCAGGTGAGAGTATCATTACATTGTATATTTTGATGTGGGCAGGACTGCTGTAGAGCAATCCTGCCCTTTATCTTTCAGGGGATATTAAAGGCTTATAGGGGGATTAAAGCATTCTTTAATGTTAAGTAAATTAACTTTTATCCATTTTATGTTTATACAGGATGGTTTATTGTAAAATCAGGTAAGAGTTAAGTAAGTTGGAATAAATTAAGTATCTTTGAATTGGAGTTCGGAATGAAAAAGAGTGAACCTAAAAGAATAAAGAATAAAGCAAATGCAGAATATAAAAAAGTCAAAAAGCCCGTTTTTACTATGGAGGAACTTCCGGAGGAGAAAACGGCTGAATTGATACCTACAATTTTTGATGTGCCCTTGAAAGAAGAATTAAAGGTAGACATTGAAAATGTAGGAAAGATAAAAGTAATTACCGGCAGCGCCATGAGGACTCCTGAGTTTGATGAGAAATACTATTTTCACGGGGAACTTGGACCGATTTATTCAAGGGAAAAGACGGTTCTAAGACTATGGGCTCCCACTGCAATAAACGTAGAAGCAGTAATTTATCATGATTTAACTCCGAATTCTGAAGTTAATGAAGTAATACCTATGATTGAGCTGGACAAAGGGATTTGGGAAGTATCTTTGGACGGAGACATGAAAAATAAAGCTTATACTTATAGACTAACTTTCAGCGACGGTTTGGTAAATACGGCTTGTGATCCCTATTCCAAGGCAGTTACCGCCAACGGAGGAAGGACAGTTATTATTGATCCTGAGGATGCAGTGATTGAGGACTTTGAAAGGATGCCCTCATTCTCTTCTCCCGTTGATGCAGTGATTTATGAGGTTCATATAAGAGACTTTTCAATATCTCCTGACTCAGGGATTAAAAATAAGGGTAAATATTCAGGTATGGTTGAGACAGGCACAACTTATAAAGAAATGCCCACCGGCCTTGATTATATTAAGGAATTAGGAATAACCCATCTGCAGTTACTCCCCATGTTTGATTTTGCATCCGTTGATGAACTGGCAGAACATCCAAATTATAACTGGGGCTATGATCCTTTGAATTTTAATGTCCCGGAAGGTTCATATTCAACTGATCCAAGGAATCCGTTAAGGAGAATAATAGAGCTCAAATCCATGATTAAGAAGCTCCACGAAAATGGCATAAGGGTAATCATGGATGTGGTATATAACCATGTTTTCGATGTCAAACTTCAGAATCTTCACTTAACCGTACCGGGGTACTACTTCAGATACAACGATAAAGGCGAATTGAGCAATGGGACCGGAGTCGGAAATGACACTGCATCTGAAAGAAAAATGATGAAGAAGTATATATTGGATTCAATAATTTATTGGACAAAGGAATTCAATTTGGACGGATTCAGGTTTGATCTTATGGGAATACATGATGTAGAGCTAATGAATAATATCAGAACAGAGCTGGACAGGATTGATCCTTCAATAATAATACTTGGTGAAGGATGGAAACTAGATACTCCAATACCTGAGACAATGAAGGCAAACCAATGGAATACAGGCAAAATGCCGGGTATTGCACATTTTAATGACTCAGTGAGGGATATTGTAAAAGGGAGTGTATTTTTAGACAAAGAAAAAGGCTTTATTTCAGGTAAGCATGTGGAGAATCTTCTTTATCTCAACATGTCCGGAGCTTATAACATGCCGAGTAAAATACCTTCATTTCCTTCTCCTGACAGGGTGGTCCAATATGTGGAAGCCCATGATAACTACACAATGTATGATAAATTGATAAAAGTCGACCCAAATGATCCTGAGTCTAAATTAATAAGAAGACATGCACTTGGAACAGCCATAGTACTTTTATCCCAGGGTATTCCGTTTTTACATGGAGGACAGGAATTTTTAAGAACTAAGTATGGAGTTGAAAATTCATATAAATCAGAGGATATCATTAACAGGTATGACTGGTCCAGGGCATATAAATACAGGGAAGCAGTCAATTATATTTCTGATTTGATAAAGCTTAGGAAAGAACATAAACTTTTCAGGTTAGGTTCGGTAAAAGAAATAACTGAATCGATAAGTCTTTTGCATGCCGGCAGGGGAATTTTAGCCTTTAGATTGAAAAATGAAGAAGAGGAAATTACGGTGATTTTGAACTCCAATGAAAAGACAAGGAACGTCGACATTGGATCGGGTACTTATGAAACACTGTATGAAGATTTAAAGGTATATAAAGACGGTAAGAATATTGTTTCAACAAAAGGAAAAATCAAGATGAGTCCATTATCAGTAACAGTTTTAAAGAGGGTTGGTTAAGATGAAATTCAGAAATTATTTATTATACCCCGGACTGTTTCTTGTAGTGATTTCTCAGTTTGTTATGAAAGATCCGGTTTTGATTATTGGGATAGTACTTATAATGGGATATGTACTTATGGTTAGAAAAGAGAAGAAGGATACAGCTTTAATGCCTGTTTTCTATGTACTTCTTCTGTTCCTGATTTTGTATGCAACGGCATTTTTAACAGGTTTCAGATTGTATAGATAGTATTTTTAGGTTGAATTTACCTTCCTTTAACATTATAATAAAGCAATGTTGATATATAGCACTAGTGCTAACAAGAATTTTATTATAAAATTAGAACATGGAGGGTGATGAAATGAATAAATCCATCAGAGAGCCGGTTAACTCGCTTACACATCTTGGAGGAGCGCTGCTGTCCCTGGTAGGCTTGATACTGCTTTTATTTAAATCAATTGGTTTGAAATCGGATGTAAATATTATAATAGGGGCTGCAATTTTCGGGTTAAGCCTGATTGCTCTTTATACGACAAGCGGTGTGTACCATCTTGTCAAAGCCGGCAAGGATATTATTCTCAGACTGAAAAAATTGGATCACTCAATGATCTATGTCCTAATAGCAGGTTCCTATACACCGATATTAATGAGGGTTGTATCGGGAACTACACAGATTTTTATGCTGACCTTAATTTGGACCATGGCCTTGGGAGGTGTTTTTTTCAGAGTATTCTGGATAGGAGCTCCAAGGTGGCTGTACACTGTGACTTATCTGGTAATGGGCTGGATTTCGGTATTTCTGATCGGACATGTATTGAGTTACTCGGGACCATTTGGACTGTCCTTACTGGTTGCGGGAGGATTGTCCTATACCATTGGAGGAGTAATCTATGGTTTAAAGAAGCCTAATATTTCTAAGTTATTTGGCTTCCATGAATTATTCCATTGCTTTGTGCTTTTAGGTTCTCTTCTCCACTTTATATTTATATATTTTTATATGCTCTAGACCTTGATCTAATGCTTGGTTTATCATTGAAGATAAAATATTAAAAGGAAATAATAGTTATCCTTTGAATTGTATGTTAATATAATCAAAGATTAAACCAAGAATGGAGCGGTCCCATGGACAGAAATAAAGAAATCCAAAAATTGAGGATTATGTCTTACTTTGTGAGAGCCACCAACAAGATTATTGAGACAGAGGGTATTGATTCCGTTACTGTCAGAAAAGTCGCCAACATGGCAGGCTATAATCCGGCTACATTATATAATTACTTTGAAAACATTGATTACCTGGTTGGTTTTGCATCAATCAAGTATTTGAATGAATACCATAAGAGTCTTTTGGATGAAGTGGAGAAGGTTGAAGATCCCCTTGAGAGATTTTTGAAGGTTTGGGAAAAATTCTGTTTCTTCTCGTTCAGAAAACCCAAAATTTACAGAGCCATCTTTTTTACAACACCAAACTTCACGGTTTGCGAGCTCTTTGAATATTACTTTAAAATGTTCCCTGAAGAATTAGGCGGACATGCAGACGATATCCAAAGGATGATGAAGGGCTGTACGATTCATGCAAGGAATTTATCCATCCTTAGAGATTTACGTGATAAAGCTTATAAGGATATAAGTAATGATGTTATGATGGACTCCAATGACATGATGATTACCATTTATAGAGGATTTTTGACCGAAGTTATTGAAGACGTAAAAACTGAGCATGATCTTGATAAAAAAACGAAATTAATGCTCGATTATATTAAATTGATATTATCCACCTGGAAATAAATCAAAATACCTGTGATTTGATATTTAATTCACAGGTATTTTTTCGTTCTCATAAAGATACAAGCATATATAATAAACATGTTTACAAAAACGAACTAGGTTATATAATGTAAATGAAAACATTTTTAATCAGAAGGGGATGTTAAAATTGAAACTTGAATTGGCAAATTTCATTGTGGACGATGTTGTATTCGGTGACAAGACATTATTTGAGAATGGTTTATTGACATTGAATAAAGAAGAGCTTATTCGCTTTGTCATGGAGGATGAACATATCACAGAGTGTGATATCGAAATTGCTAAGCCCGGTGACGAAACAAGAATTGTACCGGTAAAAGAAGCAGTTGAACCAAGGGCTAAAACTGACGGAAGACCCGCATTTCCGGGAGTAACCGGTGACGTTTTGTCAGCCGGTACAGGAAGAACCAACTGTTTAAAAGGTGTGGCAGTTTTAGGTGTCGGCAAACATTGGGGAAGCTTCGGAGACGGACTTATCGATATGAGCGGCAAGGGTGCAGAACTCACATATTTCTCCAAGACAATCAATATCTGTCTTGTATGTGACACTGACGAGTTATTTGAACAAAGAGAACAGCAGAAGAAAAACCATGCAATCAGATGGGCTACCCATAAATTGGCAGAATATATAGCATACTCAGTAAGAAAAGCAAAACCTGACAATGTAGAAGTATTTGAATTAGGTTCTGTAAGAGGAAGAGGAGAGGAAATCGAAAAGCTTCCTTCAGTTGTTTATGTTATGCAGCCTCAGACCCAGATGGAAGAAATGGGATATAATGACTTGCTTTACGGATGGGACATGAATCATTTCATACCTACATTGGTACATCCTAACGAAGTGCTTGACGGTGCGGTTATTGACGGATCCTTCATGCCTTGTTCATCAAAATGGGCAACATATGATTTCCAGAACAACCCTGTAATCAAGCTTCTATATGAAAACCACGGGAAAACATTGAATTTCTTAGGCGTTATAATGTCTAACCTGAACGTTTCCTTGGAGCAGAAACAAAGATCTGCACAGCAGGTAGCAAGACTTGCAAACATCCTCGGAGCTGACGGAGCAATCCTTACAGAAGAAGGCTATGGAAACCCTGATGCTGACTTTATAGCATGCTTCGTTGAACTTGAAAAAGCAGGCGTAAAGACAGTCGGACTTACAAATGAATGTACCGGAAGAGACGGAAAGAGCCAGCCGCTTGTTGTATTGGATCCTTTAGCAGATGCAATAGTATCAACCGGTAATGTTTCTGAACTTCTGGAACTACCTCCAATGAAGAAAGTAATCGGAGAATTGGCTGCAGCAGGCCGTGACGGAATGTCAGGCGGCTGGGCTTATGATGAAAAGCTTGGACCTACAGTCAGAGAAGACGGCTCATTGATTATGGAAAACAATAATATGTTCTGCGGTGATCAGATTATCGGTTGGTCTCCAAAGACCATGGTAGAATTTTAGGAGGTGGCTTAAGATGAAAAAAGTACTATTATATCTAAACCAGTTTTTTGCAGGAATAGGCGGAGAAGACATGGCTGATGTCACTCCTTCGTTACTTAAAGAAGTTAAAGGTCCGGGCTTGGCTTACAAAGCAGAGCTACCGGAAACTGAAATAGTCGGAACAATAATCTGTGGTGATAACTACATGGGATCACATACAGAAGAAGCTTTAAAAGAAATAGATGCTTTAGTTGAAGGTCTTGAGTTCGACATCCTACTTGCCGGACCTGCATTCCAAGCCGGAAGATATGGTGTGGCTTGCGGAACTGTAGCAAAGCATTTCCAGGATAAATACGGTATAACTGCAATTACTTCAATGAACCATGAGAATCCCGGTGTTGAAATGTTCAAGCAGGATGTTTATATCATGCCAGGCGGAAACAGTGCAGCATCAATGAGAGAAGATGTCAAAAAGATTGCCGGACTTGCAAAGAAAGTTTTGAACGGCGAAAAAATGATTACCCAGGAAGAC
>DAINSS010000055.1:0-6473 GCA_036741195.1 Clostridiaceae bacterium
ACAGATTAGACTATGTTAATAATTGTCAACCAACACAGTTTGACAAAGAGCCAAAAATTAAACCTTCAAAAAATACGGTAGTGCATGACTTCAAACAAAGTAAACTTGTTAGAAATTCATGCACTACCTTTTAATTACAAAAGAGGAGCTAACCTCGTTTATTACTATAACCTTAAAGAGCTTGATTCTAATATCACTCTCCATACTACATCACTGATTCGGAATCAAATCTTTCCATTCCTTCGACAGTAAACAGCGTATCAAAATCTGTTGCATAGGTGCAGTCCCATTTTTCCATTTCAACATTGTTCATTTCTTCATTGTTATTCATTACAATACCTCCATAAATTTGATTTCTTTTGGCTATCCGAGATAGTCTGTTCTTTCCATTCCTTCGACTGTAAAGATCTTTTCCGATTCCTGGTTGAATGCTTCCATAAAGCTTTCAAGATCCTGAGTTACCTCATATTTCATGTCATTTGTTCCCATTGATTTTTCCTCCTTTTTTATATTTAAAAAGTCCCCGGAGCAATTGCTCCAGGGACGAATTATCGTGGTACCACCCTGATTACTGGATAAATCCAGTCTCTCAACAAGACTCTGACAAGTCCTGACCTTTTATCGGGGTCAATCGCAGATCCATACTGATTTTCCGGACCTGTAGCTCGGGAGTGATACACTAATATTTCATTCACACCGATTTACACCAACCATCGGTTCTCTTTGCTGATGATAATAAAGCCGTCTCCGTCATCGCTTTTCAAATTAGCACCAGTATATAAATAAAACGCGTATTTTGTCAACGAATAAGCTGAATATATAGGAATATTAAAATTAAAACGGTTTTTTCTTGATTGAATTTAGAATTTTAACTCTAAAACTCAATTTTTGTTAAAACAATACCGTTAATAAGATTTCTCTGCCAAATCATACAGCAATTTTGCAATACGTTTTCAGAATTATAGTGAGGAGGTGATTAAGAGATATAATTTGATAATTTATTAAGAATGAAATTCATCCAATGTTCAAAGGCTTTTTACATACACACTTTATTGTTTTGATATATTGAAAGAACAAACTTTAAAAATATAGGAGTGAAGATATATGATAAAAGGATATTTTGAAAGCTATGTCTATTACGGCGGCAATGCCAAGGAAGCCATGGAGTCCTATGCAAGGATATTCGAGATTGATGGCGATGATGTATATAACATGACTGCAGAGGAAGTACCTGAGGGTGGAATGGATGATATGGGCGATTTGGAGGGAGTTATTCACGGATCCTTGAATTTCGGGAACTCTCACCTTATGGTTTCCGATGATAAGCCGGAAAACATAATTCCCGGAAATCAGCATTATTTGTCCTGGGCCTCAGAAAGCCTTGAGGATACAAAGAAAGTATGGCAAAGATTCTTAGATGAAGGTGCAGAGATTCTTATGCCCCTGGAGCCTGCTTTCTGGTCACCGGCTTTTGGTATTGTACGGGACAGATTCGGAATTCAATGGATGATTCAGAATTTCGTTCCGAACTTCGGAGAATAAGCATTTATAGGAATTGGATACAAGAGGAGATGCAGGATGAAGGGCAGTTTACAAGCTTATTATATTTTGACGGCAATGCGGAAGAGGCATTGGAGTATTACGCCTCAGTATTTGATCTGGCTGAAAAGACTTTGATCAGATATGAAGACTTACCAAGGGGAATTCCTGGTATTGAAGAAGGAACCAAGGGATTGATTCATGGCACTCTTTCCTTTGGAGAGGATTACCTGTTGGTTTCGGATAAATACGGAGAAAAATTGATGGATGGCAACAGAAATTTATTATCTTGGACTTCGTGGACTGTTCAAGATTTAGAAGCGGTTTGGAATAAATTCATGGATACAGGTGCAACAGTGATTAAACCTCTTGAAAAGACATTTTGGGCACCGGCCCACGGAATTCTGCGTGACAGATTCGGTGTGAGCTGGATGCTTCAGGTCGATCATCCAAAAGACACGGAAGAGCATCATTAATTAAGGTAAGTTTGAATAAACTTTGATATAATTACTAAAATGCTTTCGAGGTGGAAATTTTGAATAAACTGTTTGACCAAATAATTATAAAATTTAAAAAGCTGATGGTAGGAAGATATGGAAATGATCTGTTGAATTCAGATCTTATAATTTTCTATCTGCTTGCTTTTCTGCTTAGGATGTTTGTATCCGGAATTTTAAGAACAATACTTTTCGGCGCCATGTGGGGCTTCCTTCTTTTCTACTTGTACAGGTTCTTTTCTACAAGTATCAGTACCAGGCAGGAGGAGAACAGAAGCTATATAGAGCTAAGAAACAAGGTGAAATCCAAGCTGAGGTTCTCTGAGCTTAAGGACAGGGACCACAGATATTTCAGTTGTCCAAACTGTGATCTAAGAATGAGGGTGCCAAAGGGTGTAGGAAAGATAACCGTTGACTGTCCCAAATGTCACCATGAGTTTACAAAGGAAATAAAATAGAAAAATAAGTATAACGGAGATATTTATGGTTGGAGTTGAGTTTGATTTTATTGTTAAGGACAGCTTGGCTGCCCTGGAACAATATGAAAAGATTTTTGAGGTGGAAAGGGTTGAGGTAACAGCCTTTGACAGAGGCATGAACGAGGTGGTTTTCAACATCTATGGAACGAGATTTCACATGCTTGATGAAAATCCCGAGTATAATCTTTATGCACCAACCGGAGATAAACCCAATCCATTCTGGGTAAACATACTTGTTCCCGATATCAAAGAAACCTATAGGAAAGCAATGGATGCCGGATGCAAGGAAATTCAGGGAATTGTTGAAATGCCGGCCTTCGGTGCTGCCAATGCCGTATTCTCAGATTCCTTCGGATATGCTTGGATGCTCCATGAAATCCATGAAGTGGTAAGCTTTGAAGACAGAGTAAAGCACTTTGAGGAAGAAGCAGAAAAAAAGAATGCAAGATAATTAAGCCCTATGCCGGATTATTCAGGCATAGGGCTTAATTGATTTTTAGATTTTATTTAACCGTAATAAGATTATATTTCATGGAGCCAAAGCCGATTTTCTCAGCGTGGAGAAGAGCATCTCTTCCTTCTTCAAAAATATTGTTGTTTTCATTCTTCTGGATGAACTCGAGGCATGCAGTGTCCAGGGATACCGGATCTGTTGAAGCTGCAACTCCGATGTTTTCAGCAACAAATTCCATGTGTGAGCCGTTGCAGTCGCAGAACTCAGTTATGTTCATTATGTAGCAGATATAGATGTTCGGTCTTCCTCCTGCTGCACCCCAGGCATATTCAGCAACTCTCTTAGGGAAGTCTCTTGCACCCCAATCAGTTTTTATTGCACCGACAGGGCATACGGCAACACAGGCTGCACAGCCTACACATTTTGAGTCATCTATAAATGCCTTATCATCCAAGGTAATGGCTCCGTAATTACAAGCTTCAACGCAGGAACCACAGGAAATACATGCATCCTGTGAAACAACGGGATTTAAGGTTGAATGCTGTGCCAGCTTTCCGCCTCTGGCTGCAAAACCCATGGCAAGCTGTTTCATTGCACCGCCGAAGCCCGCTTCGGCATGGCCTTTGAAATGGGCCAATATGATGAACTGTTTGAAGTCACCATAGGCCTTACCAAGTCTTACATGATCAAAAATTTCACCGTTTATTTTGATATCGGAGAATTCTTCCCCATGATTGCCATCGGCAATGGTAATCGGAAGATTTGTAAAACCATGCTCCTTGGCTGTCTTTATATGGCTGTCCCTTGTTGTTCTCTTTCCCCTGTATAACACATTTGTTTCTATATATCTGGTTTTGACATTATTTTCATTCAGGTATTCGATAACACCTTCAAAGGCTGCCGGCTTAATATATGTGTCATTTCCGTATTCACCGAAGTGTACCTTCAGCGGAACCTCTTCCTCAAGCTTTACGCCTTCTTTTTCAATTACAGTTTCCAATAATTTTCTTGCTGCATCAGAAAGCTTTTTGTCATCATATTCCTTCATCGGAATAAAATATACATTACTCATGTGAGTTACCCCCGTTTTAAAAGAATCATTTTTTATTTACCCTTAATCTTAATTATAACCTATATACCGGATTCATTTGTAAATCCACCATGTATATTTTAATTTTAATCAAAAATTAGGAATAATATTCAAAGTCCCGGGGGACAATAGCAAATGCAGTAAGATATATTGTAGAATAGACTGAGAAGGGCTGTATTAATTGAGTTTTGACTGAAATATCTTATTTTTGCGGAGGCATGTATGGATTCTCATTTGAAAAAAGAAGTTACTGATTATGTTTTATGTATATTAGGCGGAATTATTTATGCCGTCGGTATCAGTTTTTTTGTTTTTCCCATGGGGCTTTTCATTGGTAATATAACAGGTATTGCCCAGATAATTCAGGATCTTATAAAATCAGTGTTTGGCACTGGAGCTGAATTTACGGGAATAATTCTTTTAATGCTGAACCTGCCCCTGCTTTTATTGTCCTATAAGGTTATTAACAGGAAATTTTTTGTCAAAACGGTACTTACAGTTACGGCGCAGTCCATCGCAATGGCTTTGTTTCCGATTTTAAAAACACCTTTATTAAACGACCCGCTTACACTTTGTATTATAGGCGGAGTGATTGCAGGCTTCGGAGCCGGTTTCTCCTTAAGGTACGGAGGGTCGGGAGGCGGATTGGATGTACTCGGTGTATTTGTCTCTTTAAAGTATAAAAACTTCAGTGTTGGCAAGGTATCAATTTTAGTCAGTTCAATAGTTTTTGTATTTGCTCTTTTAAAGTATGACATATCTATACTTATATACAGTATAATTTTCACCTTGGTTTATTCCCTTGTTTTGGACGCAGTCCACTTCCAAAACGTCAAAGTAAGTGCACTTATCGTAACTAAAAATCCTGTAATTGGACAGTACATAAATGACACCGTAAAAAGGGGAGTAACTACCTGGAAGGGTCAGGGTGTATACTCCGGAAATGACAGCTACATTATATTCACCGTAGTGAACAAATATGAGTTCCATAACCTTAAAAGAGTATTGAATGAGATGGATCCGGATATTTTCATAGTTGATTGGGGAAAAATCAATGTCACAGGAAACTTTAAAACTCAGCTGTTTGATTGATTGTAAAATTAATATTTTAATTTCTTAAATAATAACGCCCTGCATTGAACCATAAATGAGTTCACTGCAGGGCGTTAATGTACTGTCAATTGTAATTTAAAAACAGTTATCGGAAGCAATAAGCTTTATTAAATTGAAAGATCCTGGATTTTAAAAATCAGTTTACCTGTGGATTTTCTGTCTAATACTACGACATGAGCCGGATTTGCCTCTTCAAGGTTGAAGGTTTGTCCTATAACCGGTTTTAAAACTCCCGATTTCAGCATTTCATCCAGTTCATTGAAGCATTTTTGAAGCTCCTCAGGAGTATAATTTGGAACTCCCATGCCTCTTATATCAGTATCTTTACCCATCATGGACCTTGGGTTGATTTCAATAGTCCCCCTGTTACCCACAACAACAACTCTACCGTATTGGTTTAAAATATCCAAATCAGTTTGGAGGTTTACGTTTGCCAAGAATTCAATGATCAAATCAACACCATTACCTCCGTTAAGTTGCAGCAGCTCATTTTTATTGGCCTCAGTTACATGGTTTATGGCAAAATCAGCTCCGTTGTCCAAAATTGTTTTTCTTCCTTCTTCAGAGCTTGCAGTTCCTATAACCTTTGCACCTATTCCCTTTGCCATTTGTACGGAAAGCTGACCTACTCCGCCGCTGGCACCATGAATCAAAACAGTGTCGTTCTCTTTTATCTGTCCTCTGATAAATAGAGCACGGTATGCAGCTGTACCGGGAATACCAAGTGCAGCACCTTCTTCAAAACTTATATTATCGGGAAGAATATGGCAAGCTTCAGAGCTGACCACAACCTTCTCAGCATAGGTTCCTGTGTTTTTCTCTGCCCCGAAACCGGCAATATATACCCTGTCACCAGCCTTGAAATTTTCTACTCCTTCTCCGACTTCTTCAACTATACCTGCGCCGTCAAAGCCGGGAGTAAAGGGTAATTCAGGAATGAAAAATGCATATTTTCCTGTCATGACATAGGTTTCATTTGGATTAATACCCGCTGCGGCAAGGGCTACCTTAACCTCACCGGGACCGGTTGAGGGTTCCGGAATATCCATTAATTCCATACCGTTTTTAACTTCGAATTTAGATACTACTATTGCTTTCAAAATCATCAACTCCTTTAAAACTATGTTTACTTACCTATATACTAACACTTGTACCTCAAAAATTCGGTCGTTGACTTACTGTTAACCCATTGTTATAATTAAATTTGTCAATTTCATAGAAATACGTAATTCGGGGATTTACTCAAGAGGCCGAAGAGGCGCCCCTGCTAAGGGTGTAGGTCGGGTAACCGGCGCGAGGGT
>DAINSS010000056.1:0-6169 GCA_036741195.1 Clostridiaceae bacterium
TCTCCGGCACAAGCGTTGGTTTGCCCTGGGGCTTTTCGATGTAGCTTCCTAGAACTTCCTCAAATCGCTTCTTACCGATAAGTGAAGTCATGGCAGTAATGCCAAGAAGCTTTTGTTCATATGGATCGAAGCCTTCTGCACTGACGGCTTTAGCAACCGCAGTTTCATCAGTGTATCTTCGATTGGAGCGTCCTTCGACCAGCTTCCATCCGTTCCACTGCTTTCCGCTGACTGCTGATTGCAGTGCATAATCTTTGATATCTGATGCCCAAGAGATTAGACCTTCGATTTTACTTAGGATGTCTTCAACCTCGTAATCATCCAGTAGAGGGGGCATCTTGAAGTCGTATTTGGCCAGCTCCATGTTGTGTTCAGCTCTGGTGCGGCATTCGTGCTTTGCTTTGCAAAACCCACACCAATCACCACACTTGAAGTCCCCTTCACCAGCAAAGGCCAGCTCTGCAGTTGGTTTAAGAACTTCATTAGCCCATTGGTATAAGGATTCTTTAGATACTGTGTGGGTGGATATGTTGTTTCTACGAGGCTGATAGATAGTCATGGAAACCGTGTCGATGTCATAGATTCCATCGAAGATTTCTAGGGCACCTAGTGCATAGAGCTTCATCTGCGGATTGTCTTCTGCTTCAACTAAAATCCCCTGTCCATGCTTGTAGTCACATACGTGGATCTGAGAATCAGCGATGATCAAGCAATCTCCGGTCCCGAAGCCGCCTTCAACGTACTTAGAGAAGTCCAGCCTTTGTTCTATAAGAACAACCGGGTCCGCACATTTTTCTTTTGCAGCTCCTACCAACTCAAGAATGTAAGCTGCATAGCCATTCGCACACTCTTCCATCTCTTCACTGTAGTAGGTAAGACTCTCTGTTGGATCCTTGGAAAGAAGTCCAAGAGCAACTTTTAATTTGTACTCACATAGGGTATGAGCGTCGGTACCTTCTGCGGCGTAGCTACTTCCTTTATCTTCATAAGACTCACTGAGCCTGACAGAAGGAGGACAGTTTAACCACCTATGAGATGAAGAGGCTGAAAGAAGTGCATGCTTACCCATTTCCAAGTACCTCAGCTTCTGCTAGGAGTGCTGGATAATCTGAAGCATTAATTTCTGATAGCTTATCAGCGCCATACTTTTGAAGTAGCTCACGAATTATTGCTGTATGGCCATCTCGACTTTTTTCAGCCAGAACCGCTCTAACTTCTTCAAGAGTTATGGCCTTTTCTTCTGGTGCAGGTGTTTCTGGTTTAGTTTGAGTTGGTTCATCGCTACTACTGAACATGCTGGAAAGAGACTGAGATATGCCTATAAGCGTTTCACCACATTGGTTCAGCTCTTTAACTAATAAAGAGAGTTCACTCATTTTGCCCATCTGGTTTTCCTCCTTTTTCTTTCTCTTGCTGCGATAGCGTTGTAAGCTTCTTAGCAAGGCGCTTTGACACTACGCTGATGGCGGTAAGAACATCGGCCAGCTCTTCATCCATTTCAGGATTCCGGCTCTGAGTGTCAGTTTGGATTGCTTGATTCTGCATTGTTTAACCTCCGTTTCCGAGGGCCGTTTTTGTTCCCCTCAACCATCACAGGACAAAAGTTGAAAGTTTGAGTAATGGCTTTGAAAAATAGTTTTGATGATGCCCTCTGATATCCACAGGACACCAGAGGGCATTTTGAGTAATGAATTACTTCCAATCTTTTAAGGCTTCTCTTAGTTGGGCAAAAATCTTAGGTTTTCGATTGTTAACAGTCTTTTGAGAGCAACCGATATATTTTGCGATTTCACGTTCGGTTTTTCCCATACTGAAGAGCTCAGCAATGCGTCGATTCTCTGGGTCTAGTTCATCCAGGGCGGCGAAGAGTTCCTCAAGAAGAAGCTTGTCCTCCACAAGTTCATCAATATTGACTGAATCAGAAACTTCGAAACCATCATCACTGAACTTGTCCAATGACAGAACACTGCCGGTTCTTTGTTTATCGCATGTACTACAGTCCTCCATGCAGCGCTTTGTGCCACCTTTTCCATTACTAATGATGCAGCGCCTTTCACGTTCTTGACGCTTGCGTTCGGCCCATAGCGGCTGCTTGTGAGCGCGATAAACTTCCTCTGTGACTTCAACGACTTGGTCCTCGATAGTTAAGTGCCATGTACCGTCGTAAAAGTCCTTGTTCGTTGGTTGGTCGTGATTTGCATTGTTTTTCATTTGATTTCCTCCTTCGATTTGCTGGATGCAAGCGGAGGAGGAAACAAAAACAGGGTCTGCATCCGATGGACACAGACCCTATTTCGCTGAAAGTGAGCGCACGAAACTAAGGTGGTGGTACATCGGAGCTTCGGAAACGGTTTTTATTACCGCTCCAGAAACCTCTATGTCACCTCCACCGCTTAATGGCCATCTCAGCGATGTTGATATATTTTTGAGCCTTATAATCCGAGGCTCTTGCGGACTGTCTGTCCTCAGTTTTGAGGAGTTTTAGGACCTTAAGTTGTTATAAGGTCGGTCTTCTTGGAGTATTGATTTGCTCTCATAGAACTATCTTTTTAATTTGGTATTGTGAACTTATTCATATCGCTGTATAATTAAGTATGATTAAATATGAATAAGTTGTTTTTAGTGAGTTTCAAAATAAACGAGTGTAATTAAGTTGGACTAAATCAAGTTCTCTAAGATCAGCCTCGTGTGCCCAATGATGTAAATCTTGTGCTACCTTACAAGTTAATTGTAGAAGCGTTCGCTTCTGTCATCACCGACAGGGGGTTGGACATTATTCGGACAGACTAGGACATCATTCCGACAATTCGGACAAGGGTATAAATCAACGGATATGAGAGGGATGCTAAGGTGAGATATACAGATTTTTTATCAAAATTTTATATGGGTAGGAGCACTGGAGGCATCCTTGGACATAAATCCAAAGAAAAGATACCTGAATACTTCATGAAGGCTGCACTGATTGAGGATTGCTATGATTCCTTACCGACATCAAGTAGCACTTACGGCAAATGGTTCGATGGTACACGTAGCCCGGAAAGTGTGATATGGGGTTTGGTTGTCTCCCGCTTTAACGAAGATGGTTTTATCGATAAAATTACAAGGGACCTGAACGATAGCGTGCTACTTAATATCATGGCCAGTTTCAAAATTGAATTGGCCGAAGAGGAAACCCCGGATAAACGCCTTTTTGCCTATGCTTTAGCTAAGCAGTTTTATGCGATTGCCCAGGGTAACGGTAGTAGTGATGATGTAGTTGAACATTTTTACAAGCCAGAAGCCCACATAATTTCTTTTCCTGAGTATGTAGATAGAACAGAATCAAAATATGAAAAAACAGAAACGCCCTTCTCAGATGGAGAAGAGCGTTTATTAGCAGATGTTTATGTTTGTAATATATTGAGTAGCCGACTTGCAGCTACAAAAAATAGGCACAGTAGGACACAAGAAAAAACTATCTTGAATGCAAATCTTGACTTGATTTCAGAGTACTCAAAGAAAGTCATTCTTGTTGCAAACGGAGGAATGGGCAAATCAATGATGCTTCAGCATCTATTTCTCGAATCCATAAATAAGCATCAGCAAACAGGTCTACTCCCTATAATGATTGAACTTCGCGATTTCAGTGAAAACAACGATTTGTTTAATGATTATATAGTAAAGACAGCTGGGACATTTGATAGAAAGCTGACTAGCAAAAAGATGGACGAGCTAATGTCATCAGGTAAGTGCCAAATCCTGATGGATGGGGCTGATGAGATTGACCCTCCGGACGCAAATGCCTTTCAGCGACAAATAGCTGAACTTGCTGATAGATATCCTCATAACCAGTATGTCATAGCATCTAGAGAGTGCGACATAATAAAAGCTGTCAAAGGATTCTCTAAACTATATCTACGTCCATTTAATCGAGAACAGTCATCAGCCTTAATTAATAATCTTTTAGCAGATTCTGAAGACGAGACTATAAGAAATGAGATCTCAAATTACATAGAGGGCGAATATCTTCAAAAGCACAAGGTTTTTTCTTCAAATCCAATGCTGTTGACTTTCGTCATTATGAAGTATCCGATAGTAGATCCTTTTCAAGGACAAAAGAGATTGTTCTACAGAACTGTCTATGATGCAATTGTGTGTGGGCATGATGAGGAAAAGAAAGGTTACTCACGAGTATTTAGGAGTGCACAGAATGCCGAGGAGTTCACAAGGGTATTTAGGGAGTTTTGTGCCGCCACATACATAAAGCATGAAGTGGAGTTCGACCTCGATACATTCGATGAGTACTTTAATAATTTAGTTACTAAGGATACACTTGAAAACCCTAAAATCATGACCAGTAAGAATTTTATCCATGATGCTTGCGCAACAGCCTGCATGATGTATGAAGAGGATATAAAGCTTTTGTATATTGACCCTGGTTTTCAGGAGTACTTATTTGCTCAGTACTATTTTTCAGCTGACCCTAAAGAATTGGAGACCCTTGGACGTACTCTCTGGGATGTGTCCGTAACCGATTTTGATGGATATGATGCTTTTGAAATGTTAAATGAGTTTTCAACGGAAAAGTTTGAAAGATATTTTCTTAAACCATACCTATATAATATTTTCAATGGTAAATCTGAAGTTGCCGAATTTGTATCTTTCCTGAGATATGGGTATAAAGAGTTCGAATATCAGGTGATTGACACTGATATAGTTGCCGTATGTGTATCTAAAAGTAGCGCTGAGTGGATTCCGTTGAAACCCATTATCGTAGAACCATCAAGCATAATTTTTTCAGTCTTGTTGCGACGTCTGGATATTTCTGGGATTTTGTGTTTGGCTGTCTTTGAAAATTCACTTGACTATCCAGAATTCATGACAGTAGGGATATTTGGAGAGCACTATTTCGACTCACTTGATGGTAAAAAGAAAATCATTCCTCGTAGATTGCTGCGCCAGGATACTAACGATTTGCAAGCATATGAGAGAACGCATGCGGTGGAGAATTATGTTCGTGATGATAATCAGCGTCTCATATGCTTTGGATACGAATACAAGGTTGACTTAGATATAGTGCTTGAAGCACCGGAAACCTACAGTGCTTTAATTAATATCTTAAAAACGCCGGAAGAAGATGTTTGGAAAGCTTACTGCAAAATAAAAGAATATTATGAAGAACTAATAAAAAAATATGGTACTGATTATTAGGAAGGAGTTTAATGGTCATGAAAAATGATAAACCAAATGACACAGAACGGTGGTTAAGCCTTGAAGAAATATCAAAGCATGTGGGCTGTAGTAAGGATACAATTAGAGCGTGGATAAAAAAAGGGGCAATACCATATCACAAAGTCGGTAGATTGTATAAATTTAGAGCATCTGAAGTTGATTTTTGGATTGAAAGTGGCGCAAGTGCTGACGCGGACAAACTTAATATATTGGAGGGTACAGATCATGAATGATATGAAAAAAGAGAAAGAGCGGGAGGAATTACACCGCGCTATTTGGGCAATTGCAGATAATCTGCGGGGTGCAGTAGACGGATGGGATTTTAAGAATTATGTACTTGGGATTATGTTCTACCGATATATATCGGAAAATCTGACCGCGTATATCAACGAGGGTGAGATTGAAGCAGGAAACACCGACTTTGATTATGCAAAACTTTCAGATAAAGAAGCTGAGGAAGCGCGTGCTGATTTGGTTCAGGAAAAAGGATTCTTCATATTGCCCAGTCAACTTTTCTGCAATGTCAGAGCAAAGGCGATGCTTGATGACAATCTGAATGAAACACTAGAGCGTATTTTCCACAACATCGAAGAATCTGCAAAGGGCAGAGCATCTGAAAATAGTTTTGCTGGTCTTTTTGATGATTTGGACGTCAATAGCAACAAGCTTGGCAGCACTGTTGCAAAAAGAAACGAAAGACTTGCAAAGCTTCTCGATGGTATTGCAGCGATGAATCTTGGTTCTGTTAAAGATCACGATTTCGATGCTTTCGGAGACGCATATGAATACTTGATGACTATGTATGCATCAAATGCGGGTAAATCCGGAGGGGAATTTTTTACTCCTGCGGACGTCTCAGAACTATTAACACGACTTGGCACAGTTGGCAAGAAAACCATCAACAAGGTATATGACAGGACTCTTCGAATAAACCAAACGGGATGACTTACAGAGCTTA
>DAINSS010000057.1:0-1300 GCA_036741195.1 Clostridiaceae bacterium
TAAAAAACACATTTTGACGATGGAAGTAGTATTTACACCGGATAAACCTCTTAAAATCAGTACTGCCTTCAGGACAAATTCCTATGAGGTCATAGGAAATCACCCGGAATCTCCGATAAACGGTCCCTTATCCATGGAAAGAATTGCTACTTCATTATCAAAAACACGGGATACTCCGTTTTCAGTTGATGATGTCATCTTCAATGAATATAAAGAAGGGTATTACAGAATAGCCGAAATAAACGAATTAAGAAGGTCTTTGATTGAACAGCTCCAAGAATCATTCAATACCCAGGAGAGAATAGAAACAACAGGAGATTTGTCCTTTAACAGCTCTTCCTCAAATAAAGTATCGGAAAAACTGAGGCTGGTTGTTATTTCAACCAAGGATCAATTAAAGGCATTCAATGAGATAAATGACGGTTCCCTTATTCCTGTATTATATCCTTTCCACAGGTATAAAGGTTCTGTCACTTTCACGGATGTTAAAGATTTTGACGGTTCAGGAAAGTCTTATATGTTAAGATGCCCTGAGATAATAAAAACCGAACTTAATACCATAACAGGATTGATTGATTCACTAGAAAATCTAAAAGGACTAATTTCAGACAATCCCGCCATATTCAAAAAATACGGTGACAGGATTAGGATTGTCGGTGATTACAAACTGAATATCTTAAACAGCTTCTCAAAATACTATTATAAGGAACCTGAATATTTCACCGTATCCCAGGAACTTAACGGTAACGAAATGAAAGGTATCTCAGATAAAGAGAATCTTATTGCCGTACTTTACGGAAGAACCGAACTTATGATTTCGGAATACTGTCCCGTGGGAAGTACGGTAGGCGGAAGAGCCCGTGGGACAGAGTGTTCGGTTCCTTGCAGAAGCATGGCCTATTCACTGAAAGATGATAAGGGTGAGAACTTCCCGGTTATGACGGATATTTTTTGCAGAAGTTATATTATGAACTCGAAGCCTGTTAACAATCTGGATCTCATTGATGAATTCAAAAGAATGGGAATAAAATCCTTCAGAATCGATCTTACAAACGAATCCTATGAAGAAGCCAAGGCAGTCATAGAAGGAATAAAAACGGAGGGTAGTGTTAAACTGACTGAATATACCCGTGGGCATTACAAACGGGGTATCGATTAACATAAATTAATATGAATGAAAAGAGTTTAATAAAACTTGAATTTAATAAGATAAAAGAAGAGATTAAAAAAGGTGCCGTGTCCGGTGCAGGAAAAGACTTGATTGACCGGATTGAACCCTTCGAATCCAAAACAGAGGCTG
>DAINSS010000057.1:1310-6111 GCA_036741195.1 Clostridiaceae bacterium
AGCTTCTCTCAGTTAAAGGAGCTCCTCCCTTTGAAGGCTTATATGATGTAAGGGACGGTATTTCAAGGGCTGGGAAGGGAAGTGTTTTGACTCCCGGAGTATTGTTAAAAATCGCCAATGTTTTAAGGAGCTCCAGATTGCTGATAAAGTACTTAAGGTCAGAGGATATCTCAAATAACAGACTCCTGGACTTGGCTTCCGGAATAACTGTTTTATCAGCTTTGGAGAATGACTTAACCTCGGCGATTTCCGGAGAAGATGAGCTGTACGATAATGCATCGCCAAAGCTTTCCAATATAAGAAGAACCTTCAAGGAAAAGTCTTCTTCTGTAAAGGACAGGATTCAAAGCCTGGTCAGGTCCAATTCAAAATACCTGCAGGAAAGTCTTTATACTATCAGAGGAGATAGATACGTACTCCCCGTAAAAGCCGAACATAAAGCCTCGGTACCGGGACTCATACATGATCAATCTTCATCGGGACAGACACTTTTTATTGAACCAATGTCCTTGGTAACACTGAATAATGAGCTTAAAGAACTACTTTTGAAGGATAAGGCAGAGGTCGAAAGAATACTGAGGGAATTATCCACCAAGGTTACAGATTCCTATGAAGCGGTAAAAAGAAACAGTGATATTGTTTATGAGTTCGACTCCATATTTGCCAAGGCAAAATATGCAGAAAAGACTGACTCAACCCGTCCTGAAATCAAAACCACGGGAACTTTCGAACTGATAAGTGCAAGGCATCCTTTGATTGACGAGAAGAAAGTCGTGGCTTCAACAATATACCTTGGAGAGAAATACACAAGCCTGGTTATAACAGGACCAAATACGGGTGGTAAGACGGTAACTCTAAAAACCGTAGGGCTCCTCCACGCCATGGCTTTATCCGGGATATTAATCCCCGTCAATGACGGATCCCATATTTCATTTTTCAATGAGATTTATGCCGATATAGGTGATGAGCAATCCATAGAACAATCCTTGTCTACTTTTTCTTCACATATGACAAATATTGTAAGAATAATGGAGAAGGCCGATTCCGAATCCCTTGTCTTGTTTGATGAACTTGGAGCAGGCACCGATCCTACAGAAGGCGCTGCACTGGCCATTGCAATTTTGGAGGAATTAAGGAGCAGAAATACAAAGGTAATTGCTACAACCCATTACTCTGAGTTAAAGGCCTATGCCATGAGAACCGAAGGGGTTGATAACGCATCCGTTGAGTTTGATGTGGATTCTTTAAGACCGACCTACAGGTTATTAATAGGAGTTCCGGGAAAATCCAATGCCTTCCTTATTTCAAAAAGACTTGGTCTATCCGATGAAATAATCAATAAATCAAGGAGTTTAATTTCAGAGGACTCTTTAAAATTCGAAGACCTCATTGAAAATCTCCAAATCAGTAATTTAAGTGCTAAAGAGGATGCTCAAAAAAGCAATACAATCAGAAGAGAACTTGAAGAAAAACAAAAAGAGCTTGATGATAAGCTTTCTAAGATTGATATACTTCGCGAAAAACAGCTGGAGGAAGCAAAAAGAGAAGCAAGATCCATTCTCCGCGGTGTCAAAGAAGAAGCAGACGACATACTCAAGACCTTAAGAAAGCTTGAAATGTCGGGTCAAACCGGTAATATCCGCCAGGAACTTGAGGACTCCAGACAAAGACTCAGAGATACCTTTGACTTACTTGAAGACAATAATGATTCCGAAAAAGTATCCAAAGAGATTGATTCACGGATTTTAAGCAAAATTAAACCGGGTGTGGAAATGTTCCATGAGGGCATAGGTCAAAAAGTCACCGTTCTGTCCAACCCGGATTCCAAAGGTGATGTAATGGTACAAGCAGGCATAATAAAACTATCGGCAAATGCAGCAGATCTTAAAGTCACTAAGGAAATGAAATCCGATGTAAAAAAGAAAAAGAAGGAAGTTTCCCTGAATTTGAAATCTGTTCCTCTCTCCATTGATTTAAGGGGACTGGATGGTGAAGAAGCTGCTATGAGGACTGACAGATACCTTGATGAAGCTTCAATGGCGGGAATCAGCGAGGTTACTATAATCCACGGTGTAGGTACCGGGGTACTTAAAAGACGCATATCTGAGCTTCTCAGGAATCATCCTCATGTAAAGAAATACAGAAGGGGCGAGTATGGTGAAGGCGGTATGGGTGTTACTATGGTGGAGGTGAAGTAAATGAAAATATTGATCAGTTCCTGTCTTGTCGGGAATAAAGTAAGATATGACGGTACATCAAAAACCATGGATGGGTTGGAGCTTTTAACGAGATATCATGAACTTCTTCCCATATGCCCTGAAGTAGCAGGCGGTCTTCCCATACCAAGGGAAAAGGCTGAAATCAAAGGAAATCCCGAGGACATTTTATCCGGTGATATGGGGGGAGTTTATACAGGATCCGATGTTGATGTAACGGAGGAATTCTTGAAAGGCGCAGGTATAACATTGGCTTACTGTGTAGAAAATAAGATTGAAGCTGCGATACTAAAAGAAAAGTCACCTTCCTGCGGATCAAACTTTGTTTATGACGGAACACACACAGGTACATTGATAAGCGGCGAGGGAATCACCGCAAATCTCTTGAAGAAAAACGGCATAGCAGTTTATTCTGAAACTAACTGGCAGGAACTGCTTCCTGGGGATTGTGATTATTAGTTTATAAAGCCGGTTATTAATTAGAATTTTCTTATATTAATATATTTTTAGGGGGATAAGTAAATATGAATGAAAAAGAAGTCAGGGACAAAGCTCGGGAGCTTTTAAAACCTTTTTGCAGAGTTTGCCCTGAGTGTAACGGAGTAGCCTGCAGGGGTGAAGTTCCCGGTATGGGTGGAAAAGGATCAGGGTTATCCTTTATAAACAACTACAGAAAATTAAAAGAGATAAATCTTCGAATGAAAGTATTGCACAATGTTAAAGAAGCAGATACCTCTTGTAATTTCTTCGGTGATGACATGATTCTTCCGGTTTTTGCAGCTCCGGTAACCGGTACAACCTTCAATATGGGTGGCAAACTTACCGAAACAGAGTATATAACAAATGTAATAAACGGCTGTCACAATGCCGGTATTACACCTATGGTTGGGGATTCGGCACTGCCGAGTTTTCTTACAGATAACCTGGCAGCACTTAAAAAAGTTGAAAAACCCGGCATCGCAGTTATTAAACCTTGGGGAAATGATGAGATTCTGGCAAGGGTTAAATCAGCAATGGACTCAAAGGTATCGGCAATCGGTATTGATGTGGATGCCTGCGGACTTGTAACTTTGAACATGCACGGCAGGGGAGTCTATCCAAAATCCATGGAAGAAATTAAGGAAATAAAAGCAAACTTACAAGTTCCATTGATTATAAAAGGTATTTTAACACTTGATGATGCAAAGGTTGCCTATGAAGCAGGTGCAGACGCCATTGTTGTGTCAAACCACGGCGGAAGGGTACTTGACTGTGCGGTTGCCACCTGTGAAGTACTACCTGAAATTGCAGATGAATACAAGGGAAAAATGACCATATTCGTAGACGGCGGAGTAAGAGACGGCGTTGATGTATTTAAAATGTTGGCTTTAGGAGCAGATGCTGTTTTAATAGGCAGACCTTTTGTAACTTATTCCTTCGGCGGAGGAGAAGATGCAGTCAGGGATTATATTTTGAAGCTTAAGAACGAGTTAAAGGGAGCTATGCTTTTAACCGGAGCTGCCACCTTAAAAGACATAAACAGAACAATGATAATTGTTTAATCTATATTTTAAATCAGGTGAAGGAAAATGATAAAAAGTTTTAAGGAATTAAGGAATGTCAAACTTGTAAAACCGGCCGTTCTGGCTGTAGCTGCAGCAGAGGACGATGTTGTAATAGAAGCCGTACTGGAAGCTAAAAAATCCGGATTGGTTGAGCCGATTCTTTACGGAGATGAAACCAAAATAAAAGAGCTTTTAGGGGATAACAAAGATATAAAAATTGTTCCCACATCCGGTCCTCAGGAATCATGTCGTTTGGCATGCAAGGCTGCAGATGAAGGCAAAGCAGATATGATCCTTAAAGGATTGGTAGAAACTAAAATACTTTTAAAGGAAGTTCTTAACAAGGAGTTCGATTTAAAAAGATCTCCGGTTTTATCCCATGTTATGGTTTATGACCTGAAAAAGTATCCCAAGCTTTTGACCAATACTGACGGAGGTATGGTTCAAAGCCCGGATCTGGCTCAAAAGGTTGAAATAGTAAAGAATGCAGTGAAAGTACATCATGCCCTTGGCTTTGAAAGACCGAAGGTTGCAGCACTTTGTGCCGTTGAGAAAGTAAACGACAAAATGCAGTGTACCCTGGATGCAAAGGAACTTGAAGAAATGAATAAAAGAGGGGAGATTGAAGGATGCGTAATCCAAGGTCCCCTTGCCATGGATAATGCAATCAGCAAGGAAGCTGCAGCTCATAAGGGAATTACGGGAGAAGTAGCCGGTGATGCCGATATACTTCTAGTTCCGGATATTGAAGCAGGAAACATTTTAGGAAAATCCATGACCTATTTCGCCGACTCAATAAATGCAGGTTTGGTTATGGGAGCAAAGGTACCGGTACTTTTAGTATCCAGGGCTGACACAGCCGAAGCCAAGCTTTATTCAATTCTTCTCGGCGCTCTTATCTCAGGTGAAAAAGTTCAAGAATAAGTTAAAAGATTAAAAAAACAATTGTAGTTATTTAGAGTGCGGACCGGTTTTTTGGTCCGCGCTTATTTTATGGACTTTAGTTGGTTGAGCTCGGAACGAGCGAAACAATAAACCTCC
>DAINSS010000058.1:0-5754 GCA_036741195.1 Clostridiaceae bacterium
CCTTATAGGGCTTAGTCAAACCGCCGGCTAAGCCGGCGGTATTGATTTAACACAATTTCTAGGTTTTATGATTGTTTCAGGAATGGAAAAGAGAATAGCCCACAAAAATAAATAAGTCTATGGTAAAATATAATCGAACAATAGTTCCATGAATAAGTTTAAGCTAAATATTACAGCTGAATCTATTTATATGAGGAGACTTTATGAAAATAGATTATGATAAATTACCGCTTCGTTATATTTTATGTATCGATGTAAAATCCTTCTTTGCATCCGTTGAGGCAGTGAGAAGGGGCATTGATCCGTTGGAAGCATACATAATTGTAGTAAGTGATTTGAAAAGACCGGGGGCAGTTGTTCTTGCATCATCACCAAAAGTAAAATCAGAAATTGGAATTAAAACGGGCAACAGAAAGTTTGAAATCCCGCCGGATGACAAACTGATGGTTATAAACCCTTCAATGGCATTGTATCTGGAATTTAACAGAAAGATACATGAGATATTCCGAGACTATGCTGCCGATGAGGATATTGTTGTATACAGTATTGATGAGTCTATATTGGATGTTACCGATACTGCCCATTTATTCGGCAATCCCTATGAAATAGCAGTGATTATAAGGGACAGGATAAAGAAAGAGCTTGGTTTGGCAGTTACCATCGGCATCGGGGATAATCCGCTTCTGGCAAAACTTGCATTGGATAACGAAGCTAAAAAAAAGACATCCCAAATTGCCTATTGGTCATATGAATCTATACCGGAAACCGTTTGGAAAATACCTAAGCTTACCGATTTTTGGGGAATATCAAGGGGGTATGAAAGAAGGTTCAACAAGCTGGGGATTTATTCGGTGTATTCCCTTGCACATGCTGATCCTGAGGTTTTAAGATCTAAATTTGGTATTGTAGGGCTCCAGCAGTTTTATCATGCCAACGGCGTTGATTATTCCATTCTCAGGGAAAGAACCGAACAAAAATCCAAGGGCTTCTCTAAGGGACAGATATTAATGAGGGACTACACAAACAAGGATGATATTCTTACAATCCTGTCTGAAATGACCGAAGATGTTGCAGTAAGATTAAGGCATCACAAATATCTTTGCAGATCAGTAGGTATATACTGCGGATATTCAAGTGACGAAAATGACTTTGGATTCTCAGTGAGTAAAAGATTCAAAGTTGCAACATCTAGCACAAAGGAAATTTTGGAAACATTGACAGCTATTTTCAACAAGAACTGGAAAGGTCAGAAGGTAAGACAGTTTAATATTGCACTTAATGATTTAATCGAAGACACCGGACATCAGATGAGCTTCTGGGAATTAAAAGAGTTTAATGAAGAAGCAGAGTTGGATAGGGTAATGGATGAAATAAAAGAACGGTATGGTGTAACTTCAATCTTTAAAGGTCACAGTCTCACGGAAGGATCCACATATTTTGAAAGGGCTAAAAATGTGGGCGGACATAAGGGTATGTCCGAGGTGGATAAATGAATTGGAAGAAACCAAGGGGCTATAACAAGAATGAAATGTTATACCCTGACAGGTGCATGATGAAGTGGCAGGGGATGATTCTATCTGACCATAATGAAAGAATTGCTGAAGATAAAGTAAGCGAAGGAATTGAGAAAGAATATATCAACCAAAGTGAACAGGAATTGGAAGAATGGGATGCCTTATTAAGAAAATCGCTATATGACAAGGCGTATCTGAGACTAAGGATAAATCGCATGGGAGAGGAATACTTTTATATAGTCGGTACCGTTGAAAAAATCAAAGTCAAGAATTTATATGTCAATGAGAATGGAACTGTCAGAATAATACACAAATCCGAGATTGACGAAATAATTGAATATTCCCTTGATTAAGTGTGTTAAGCATCAAATAACACAGTGTTTCCAAATAATACTGATTTAATGGTAGAATTAATTTAAATATTAATGCAGAAAGATATTTAGATATATTTAAGGGGAAAAGGGAGATATTATGGAGACTTTATATGGATACGCAGGCAAACTACTCTTTATTGATTTATCAACGGGAAAAATAAAAAAAGATGTACTGGACAAAAGTCTGGCCACAGATTTTCTAGGTGGGTACGGAATTGGTGCTAAAATTCTGTTTGATAACATGAAACCTGGGACTGACCCTTTTTCTGAGGAAAGTATCCTTGGATTTACAACCGGACCTGCAACTGCCACCGGAACCGTTATGGGAGGAAGATTTAATGTTGTAAGTAAATCTCCGGTGACCGGTATGTGGAATGATTCAAACAGTGGCGGATATTTCGGCCCGGAACTTAAAAAAGCCGGCTATGATGCGGTATTTATAAAAGGAAAATCCGACAAACCTGTATATATTTGGATATATGAGGGTGAAATCGAGATAAGAGATGCCTCTTCATTATGGGGAAAGTCCGTTAAAGAAACGGAAGCCCTTTTAAAAGAAATAACCGGTGAGCCGAAGCTTCAGACTGTTTCAATTGGTGTAGCAGGAGAGAATTTATCTTATACCGCAACTATAATGACTGATTCACACAGAGCAGCGGGAAGGGCAGGCAGCGGTTCGGTAATGGGCTGGAAAAATCTGAAGGCTATCGCTTGTAAGGGTACAAAGAGAATTGAAGTAGCGGATCCTTTGAATTTCAAGGACTTGAATATCAAAATTACAAAGATTTTGGCTGACCCGCCACCGGAAATGAAAGCAAGCGGAAGAATTAAGAATTTCAGCAAATGGGGCACTTCTCAAGGTAATAAATCAAATGCAATCAGCGGTGATACCCCTGTAAAAAACTGGGGCGGTGCCGGACTTATTGATTATGGCGTAGAAAACATTGAAAACATAGATCTTCCGAATTTTGATCAAGATTATAACACCGGCAGATATGGATGTTCGAATTGTGCCATAAGATGCGGAGCTCATTATGATGTAAAAGAAGGAAAGTATTTTACCGGTAAGACGGATCGACCGGAATATGAAACCTGGGCGGCATTCGGTCCTAACTGTCTCAATGGGAACAGAGATTCAATAATTGCATGCAATGAAATGTGCAATGAAGCAGGAATGGACACTATAGCTGCAGGTTCCACCATCGCCTGGGTCATGGAGTGTTTTGAAAACAAAATTCTTTCAGAGGACGATTTGGACGGGTTGACAGTTAAATGGGGTGATCCTGATATCATTGTTACATTACTCAATAAAATGATTAATGCAGAGGGTGTCGGAAAGAAGCTCATGAACGGTCAAAAATTCGCCATGGAAGCCTTTGGCAAAGGTTTTGAGTTTGATGCTACAGCCGGAGGAGTAGAGCCCGGAATGCATGACGGTAGGTTTGCCCTGGGATATAACAGGATTTATCAGTTTGACCCGACTCCCGGAAGACATATGAAGGGTGGAGCAGCTTATATGCCCATGGATTTAAAAAATCGGCCTGCAATTGATGCTGAAGAAATGACAGCAAGAGAAATTTTAAACTGCGCCGGATTTTGTGCTTTCGGAAGATTCGGATTCGAGAAAAACACAATTAATGATTTTCTGACTTATATTACAGGAACAAAATATGATGAAGACATGCAGGATAAGGTTGGGAAGAGAATTTTCTTTTTAAGACATCTCTTTAATTACAGAGAGGGGATGAGAAGAAGAGATATGAAGATAGCTCCGAGATTGAACGGTCCTCTTTCGGAAGGTCCTAATAAAGGAGTAGTTATTGATTCAGAAAAACTGGGTGATGATTTCTTTAATGAAATCGGAATTGATCCTGATAGCCTAATACCACGCAGAGAAGTATTAGATAAAATCGGCGGGCTTGAGTTCCTGTATGAAATGCTGTACGGAGAAAAATAATGATTGTTACGGTCCATAGCATAAATGTAAACGGAAAAAACTTTTCCGGGGAATTAGATATTTTGGATAAATCAACAATAAAGGATTTACTCGGGATATTAAGTTTTGAGGAGGATTCGGAAGATTTAAACATAACAAATATGACCGTTTTATTGAACGGGAACAGAGCAGGATTAAATTCATTACTTAAAAACGGAGATTTGATTCATATTTTAACAACAATCAACGGTGGTTAGTTTGATTGGAGTACTATTTCTATATATACTTGAAATAGTGTGTAATTGAATTAGAAAAATAAACAGATTGTTTATTACGAGGATTGCATGCATTCCTCGTTTTATATATATGACTAAAAATAAAAGGAGCATAATATGAAAAAAACAACAATTTACACAATTATTGCCTTTGCAATAATGCTGCTTTTTGCTGTGATTCCGCCGGTGGCACCGTTGACGGATGTGGGAATGATGGCATTGGGGGTATTCATAGGTACTGTAATCCTGATATCACTTGTTGATACTACATGGCCTGCAATTCTCTGTATTCCATTATTCGCATTAACAGGGGTTACACCTATGAATGACCTGGTTAAAGGATCACTTGGTTCCTGGGTTACCATGTTCGTATTAATGAGTTTCATTTTAACTTATGCGTTAAACGAAACAGGTTTTACAAACAGACTTACCATGTGGTTCATGTCGAGGAAATTCGTCAACAGAAGCCCATGGATATTTACAGTGTCACTTATAACATTAGGATTACTTGTGGGGTTAGTATTGGATCCTGTTCCTGTCACGGCATTTTTCATGAATTTTTCAAATAAAGTATTCCAGGAACTAGGCTACAAGAAAGAAGACAAGTATCCGCACATTGTTACTATGGCACTTGCATTCTCTATAAACATAGCAGGGGGTATGACTCCAATTTCCCATCCATTGGCTATTTTAGGTATGAATATATATAAGAAAGCTACGGGTAATGAGTTATCACTGTTACAGTATATCTTATATGCTTTCCCGACCGGATTGATTATATTTATATGCCTGCTTATCATGCTTAGATTATTTGCAAAACCGGATATGAGTAAATTCAAGGATTTTGACATAAATAAGATATTAACTGAAGTAAAACCAATGACAAACAGAGAAAGAATTACAGTTGCAACATTCTTCATTGTTGTAATACTTTGGTTGCTTCCGGGAGTATTGGGTATGATTATGCCGGGAACCATAGTACAAAAGACATTACAGACCCTTGGACCGGTATTCCCGGCGATAAGTGCAGTTGCCATATTGGCCATATTAAGAGCTGACAATGCACCGGTGCTTGATTTAAAGAAAGCATTGAAAGAAGGCTTTTCATGGGGAGTTATTTTCCTGGTTGCGGCAGCAGTGCTGTTAGGAGACGTTATAACACAGAAAAACGTTGGTATGACTGAATTTGTTCAGCAGAATATAATGCCGGTAACTAATAATCTGTCTCCGATAATGATAGTATTATTCTTGGTATTCTTAACTTCATTACTAACTAACTTTACAAGTAATGTAACTACAATAACTTTGATGACAAATGTAGCCATGTTACTGACAGTAGGGGCAACTAACGGAGTAAGTCCGGTTGGAATCGCCTTATCAACAACAATAACAGGAGCATTGGCATATATGGTTCCTGCATCATTTGCATCAATTGCTGTTCTTTACGGTAATGAATACAGTCATGGGCCGACAACCTTTAAATACGGTTTCTTCACAGTATTGATTACAACAATGATAGTAACATTTGTAGGATATCCGTTGGCAATGATGATTGCTCATTAATTTATAACACAGATCAAATTTCTAGACCGGCTGAAAAGGGCTCTACACTAAATGGTGTTGGTAAATATTTACCAGCATCATTTTTTATCCAA
>DAINSS010000059.1:0-5186 GCA_036741195.1 Clostridiaceae bacterium
GTTGACGGAGATCAATATATGATTTGCATGAATGAGGACTGTGACGTTATTTACTATAACCTAGATAAAGAAATAAAATTCTTAAAAGCCCAAGTTAGGGTGCCTATCTGGTTTAAGAAAGATGCAGATCCTAAGTATGCTTGTTATTGCAACAAAGTCACAGAAGATCAGGTAATTGAAGCAGTTGTAAAGCACGGTGCGAAAACCGTTAAAGAAGTAAATGTCATAACTGGAGCAATGAGAAATTCTAATTGTAAAGAAAAAAATCCTTTGGGGGTATGCTGCCATAAGATTATTCAGGAAGCCATTGATAAGGGATTAACCATGAAATGATATGAGTTGATATGTTCTCACGAACAGACAAAACCATTGATATGTTTCCTCATACCCCGAAAACGCTAAAAAGCCGTTGACCTGTTCCCACTAACGTAAGATACGAGAATTGGTAACTGATATCATAAACCTGGACTCGGGCCACGTTGAGACGGTAGTATTGATGTGTGCGTCCAGCAAAGCTGGCAAATGCTAACAGGTGAAAGTCCTGTAGTGGTAAAGATAGGGCAGCCACTTAGTCAGTAACCAGCGTATGGAGTAATCTATGCGTTGAAGCGTTACGGAATGTTCCGAAAGGAACAGGCAAACTGACGGGTCGTAACATTAAGTGAATACTGCCGCACCGTTATTGACATTCCCGAAAGGGAACAACAGGGAGTCGAGCCGAGACATCAACGGCGAAGACAGAAGACGGTATGAAGAACCCTAATGCAGTACCTAAGAACCCTGCGGTGTAGAGGTAACGACACGTCAGGAAAGTATTTGTCGGAACTGGAGAGAGCCTACTTTGCACAGAAAACAGTAAAGAGGACACATATAAGCGAAAGTGAAATTGCGGTCCTGCAAAGAGGCAGTCAGAAGTGCCCATAGTACCAATGATTGTGCAGACAACAAAACTGCTCATAGGAAAGAGGCACGACTTTATTCATGTCTGCAAAGGAGGTAGGTGCCGGTGATTGCAGATGATGCTATTAACACCCATGAAAAGGTGCGAAACTTCCAAAACAGACTATACCTTACAGCCAAAGCTGACCGAAAGAAAAAGTTCTATGCAATGTATGACAAGATATACCGGAAGGATATTTTGAATGAAGCATGGAAACGAGTAAAAGCGAACGGTGGAGCAGGCGGCATTGATAAAGTCAGCATAGAAGATGTGAAAGCATACGGCGAAAATAAGTTGTTGTGTGATATAGCAGAGGAATTGCGGATGGAGAAATATCGGTGCAAGCCTGTCAGACGAACCTATATTCCAAAAGCAGATGGCAGAAAAAGACCATTAGGAATCCCTACAATCAAGGACAGAATCGTGCAAATGGCGGCGAAGTTAGTAATTGAGCCGGTATTTGAGGCGGATTTTCAACCGTGCTCGTATGGATTCCGTCCAAAGCGAAGTGCGAAGCAGGCAATGGACAAAATATTCGAGGTTGCGGACAAAGGCGATGCGCTGTGGGTAATAGATGCTGATATAAAAGACTATTTCGGCAACATAAACCATGATAAACTGCTGTTGTTATTAGACCAAAGAATAACTGACCGCAAAGTGATTAAGCTGATAAAGGGCTGGTTGAAGGCAGGTGTGTTGGAATCAGGTCAATACAGTAAAAGCACAGTTGGAGCACCACAAGGTGGTGTAATATCACCGCTATTGTCCAATATATATCTAAATTATTTCGATGTATATTGGAACAGGCACTTCGGGCACCTGGGCGAGCTGGTACGATACGCAGATGACTTTGTGATATTGAGTAAGCGCAAAGCGCAGGCAGAAGAAGCTTTGAGGGCAGTGGAATGGATTATGAAAAAACTGGAATTGACACTGCATCCCGAGAAAACGAGACTGGTAGATATGTATTTTGGAAAACACAGTTTTGATTTTCTTGGCTTCAACAATAGATTTCAGCGATTCAAAAACAAAGACTGGAAATGGTATTGGACATTGCAGCAAGTGCCAACAAAGAAGGCAATGAAGAAAATGAGAGCCAACATCAAAGAGGTCTTTGCGAGTCCAAGCAGATTGTTGCTAAGCGTGCCTGACATGGTTCAACTGCTTAATCCCAAGATCATCGGCATGAGAAATTATTATGCCAGACGATTTTCCAGGCCTTGGCTATGGAAAATAGAGAAGTATATCAATTTGAAATTTACTCGATGGTACAATCGGAAGAAACAACGCAATTATAGACTGGGAAATGCTGCGAAAATCAGAGAATTGACACAGCAGGCAGGACTGGCGAGTATTTGCAGCTGAATGCTGAAGGAAGAAGAATATCGGAAAGCCGTATGCGGGAAAACCGCACGTACGGTTTGATGAGGGGGCGGTGGCAATCCCACTGCTCTACTCTATCAAGGGTGAAAGAGTAAGAGTGTAATAAGATGAGTAAATAAAGGCTTACCTTAATACTATTTGTAAAACAAAGAAAGTTAATGATGGAGGTTATCCTAGCGAAGTATCCATATATTTGGCAATTTGGAAAGGATTGATTCCCGAAGAACTACCTAAAGAAGAAGTTAGACGAAACTTAAGGAGAAAAAAATGAGAATAAAATACGGTATAGAGCCCCAATTGCTAGAAACTGTAGAAAAGAAATTCGCAAATCTTCCACTAATTAATATTGAAGTTAAAAGAAACAAAATACCAATGGTGTTTGATACTGGAGCTTCAATGACAATCATAAATGAATCAACGCTAAAAAAAGTTAGTATTGTTAGAGATGGAAAGGAAGTTGTTGGAGCTGGAAATTTAGGTACAAAAATTAGTAGCAATACTAAGATTATTGAAGAAATTACAATTGGTAATATAATAATTTCTGACTTAGAAGTCATTGTTGTAGAAGATTCAAGACTAGATTTTGGGGTTGATGAACACGGTAATGATTTGAAAATTGATGGATTTTTAGGTTGGGATATAATTCAAAATTTTTCTTGGAAAGTAGATCGTATAAATAATGATATTGAAGTTTCTACTTCGGTGCAAACAGAAAAGGATAAAAATTTATTTTGGGACAACATGCCAATTATCTCCGTTTATATAGGCAATGAAGAGTCACATTTTGGTTTTGATACAGGTAACACTGAAAGTGTTTTGGGATCAAACTTTGATGCAACTTTAAGAAAAACATATCACGAAAAAGAACTGATGGTTGGAATTGATGGAAGAGAAGAAATGGAAGTTGAAAAACTAGAGAAATTAAATTTAAAAGTATGTGGCAATGAAATTGAGTTAAAGAACTTAACAATGTTAGAAAGAGATGTATTTCCTACAACCAAGTATAGAGTACAAGGGCTATTAGGTGCAGATTTGATAGAAAACAAAGTTCTGTGGTTAGACTACAAAAGCAATAAAATTTTAATTAAGTAAGCTTCTTCTAACACATAGTCCACACAACTAAGAGAACTTTCATCATCATGTTGTGAGCTAAATATAGAAAAGACATTATGTCCTCAGAATAGAGGGTTTTTGAAGTGTCTGTCCAACTTGTTTGAGTTTCACTTACTTAGTAATTAGTAATGATTGATATATTCCCACAGACGACAGTCAGTATTGGATATGTTTCCAAGTACGACCCTGAATAAAATCAGAGTTTGATACAATGAATTTGATAGCTATGACAACACTTCAAAACATGTTGAGTGTGTTGTATTGATGACGAGGGTGGATAAGTAGGTACATGAAAAAGCCTTGAAATGAGGCATTTCCGGGAGAGGGGTTATCCAAGTGATAATCCGGTTCTCGGATTTTTGTGTTTGTGGGAACATATCCAGCGGGGAAAAAGGCTGTAGGGTTGAGTTGACAGAATAGCTTTAGGGTAGGTTGAGGAGATAGCATTGTTGAAATAGCCTAAGGATTAATTCTGTGTCCACTTAATTAATATAGATCACAATATCTCTAATAAGTGTATTGAAATCATTTTTTTTGCGTGGTACTATAACTGATATAGCATATTGTTAAAAAACTGGCAAAGTAAAGATGGAGGGCATTTATTATGATGAACAGATTAAGAGCAATGAGAGAGCCACTCAAGTATGTACAGGGCAGAGATGCGTTATTGAAATTTCATGAGGAAATGGGATACATGGGAACCCGTTGGTTGTTTGTATGCTCAAACAGCGGATACAAAACCTGTCACCATAAAATTGAAACGAGTTTTGGTGATTTAGCTGATTATCGACGATATGAAATATTTAGTGGTATTTCAAGTAATGGAGAAATTGCTAAGATGCAGGCAATCGTAGAAGAAGATAGAATCGACACTGTAGTAGCTGTAGGTGGCGGCAGCGCAGTAGATACCGCAAAAGCAACCGCTTATTACACAGGTAAACATATTGTGATTATTCCTACTGTAGCTGCAACGGATGCACCATGCACAGGTCTTTCTGTTATTTACAATGATGATCATAGCTTTGATAAATATCTATTTTACCCAACAAATCCAGATGCTGTAATGGTGGATAGCAATATAATCGCAAACGCACCTGTTAAATTTTTGATTGCCGGAATGGGCGATGCACTTGGCACCTACTTTGAAGGAAGAGCATCTATCCGTACAGAATCTGCCAGCCTTGAAGGAACTGGTATCACAAGAGCCGGACTTGCACTTGCAAGACTTTGTTATGATACACTTAGAGATTACGGGAAACAGGCAATTGAAGCTTGTAAAGTACATGCAGTTACCCCGGCACTTGAAGCAATCATTGAAGCAAATGTATATCTTTCAGGTGTTGGTGCAGACAATGTAAACTGTGCAGCCGCACATTCTTTCTACAATGGTGTTACCTCTCTTGGCGAAAACCACGCAGATCATGGTTGCTGTGTAGCATTCGGTACACTCGTTCAGCTTGTGCTTGAAGGTGTAACAAAGGAGGAATTCAAAGAAGTTCAGGATTTCTGTCTCGAAGTAGGTCTTCCTGTAACACTGGAAGAGATAGGTGTCACTACTCCAGAACAGGTAAAGATTATTTCTGAAAATGCATGTGTTCCGGGGGAGACAATCCATAATCTTGCTGGGGATGTTCAATCGGTTGAACTGTATGACGCCATAATGCAGGCTGATGCAATGGGAAAAATTGCACTAGGGAAGAGAGAGTGAAAGTTTTTCTGTAAATACAAAAGGTCTTCTATGATAAAATCA
>DAINSS010000060.1:0-3284 GCA_036741195.1 Clostridiaceae bacterium
CGGATTCAAATACTCTTGCCTTTAGCTTTCTTTTCATCATTTCAGGCAGTACTGCCGAAGCCTTGACCACTGCACCGTCCGGTGCCATATTTCCGTAAAGTATTTTTATGCCTCCTGTTTTTGAAAAGGGGGATAAAACACTTTTAATAATTCCGGGTTTCTTTGCACCCTTTGAAAGCTCGCCCATGCTCTTTAGGGATACTGTAAGTACATCCTCGTGTATAAGCATAGCTTTTGACAGTTCATCCATAACACACATTACTCCGCCGGATGAATCGAGCTCATCTATATGGTGTGTTCCCGAGGGTGAAAGCTTACAAAGGTTTGGAGTTCTCTGACTGATAAAATCAAAATCACTCAGGTTTAAATATACTTCTGCCTCTCTTGCTATGGCAGGTAAATGAAGAACAGTATTTGTGGAACCGCCAAGGGCCATATCAGCTGCAATTGCATTTTCAAAGGCTTCCTTGGTCATGACATCCCTTGGTTTAATATCGTTTTTTACAAGCTTCATTATCTGTCTGCCTGATTCCCTTGCCAAAGTCCTCCTTTTTGAATAAACAGCAGGAACCGTTCCGTTGCCCGGCAGAGCCATTCCAAGGGCTTCAGTCATGCAATTCATGGTATTGGCTGTAAACATTCCTGAACAGCTGCCGCAGGTTGGACAT
This sequence comes from Clostridiaceae bacterium, assembly GCA_036741195.1. Lineage (GTDB taxonomy): Bacteria > Bacillota > Clostridia > Clostridiales > Clostridiaceae > JG1575. The sequence continues at coordinate 669 of DAINSS010000060.1, forward strand.
GCCGAATCTTCAATGAGTTCAAACATCTTCCCGTCCATTTTATTTGAAGTCAAACTGCCTACAGACTCAAAGGAAGTCACAAGGTCAATGTCCCTTCCCGGAATTTTACCTGAAAGCATTGGGCCTCCCGAGGATATTATTGTGGGTATGTTAAGCTTGGCTGCAGCCATTAAGGCAGCAGGTACTGATTTATCGCAGTTGGGTATTATAACAAGACCGTCAAAGCAATGAGCCTTTACCATGACCTCAATTGTGTCCACTATGAGCTCCCTTGAGGGAAGTGAATAATTCATGCCTGTATGGTTCATTGCAATACCGTCACAAACGGCAATGGAGGGAAATTCAAAGGGGATTCCGCCTTCCATGTATATCCCGTTTTTGACTTCATCGGCTAAAGTCCTAAGATGCAAATGTCCCGGTACGATTTCGTTGAACATGTTACAAACCCCTATGAAGGGTTTGTCCATATCATCGCTGCCGAGCCCCAGAGCTTTTAAAAGGGATCTGTGAGGGGCTCTTTCGTAACCTTTCTTTATGTTATCTGAATTCATACTATTTCCTCTTTCCTATGAAGGTCATCATGGATCTTAAGCTTTTTCCCGTTTCAACCAATGGATGGGCAAGCTCTTCCGTCTTTCTCCTTGAATAGTAAGGTCTTCCTTCTTCATTCTCCTTGATCCATCTTTCGGCAAAGGTACCGTCCTGAACCTCAGACAATATTTTCTTCATCTCATTTCTTGTATCCCGGGTGATTATTCTGCCTGAAGCGACATAGTCACCGAACTCTGCAGTATCTGAAACAGAGAATCTCATATTCTCAAAACCACCCTCATAGATTAGGTCAACTATGAGTTTCATTTCATGGAGACATTCAAAATATGCAATCTCCTTCTGATAACCTGCATCAACCAAGGTATCAAAGCCTGCCTTGATTAGCTCCGTTATACCGCCGCATAAAACTGCCTGCTCTCCGAAAAGGTCTGTCTCAGTTTCCTCTTTGAAGGTTGTTTCTATAACACCGGCTCTTAATGCTCCCAATCCTTTGGCATAAGCTAAGGCGACTGCCTTTGTGTTTCCGGTTGGATCCTGGTGTACTGCTATCAAGCAAGGGACTCCCTGACCTTCTTCATAAACTCTTCTGACTAAGTGACCGGGGCCCTTCGGTGCAACCATGAACACATTGACAAAAGCCGGAGGCTGAATCTGTTTAAAGTTGATGTTAAAGCCGTGGGCAAAAGCCAAATACTGGCCTTCTCTCAAGTAAGGTGCCACCTCAGAATCATAGACCTTCTTCTGTTTTTCATCGGGAAGAAGCATCATGACAACATCACAGGTCTTTGCAACCTCAGATACGGTCACCACTGTGACTCCGTCCGCTTCTGCCTTAGCCCATGACTTTGATCCGTCATAAAGACCCACAACAACATCCACTCCCGAATCCTTTAGATTCAAAGCATGTGCACGTCCCTGTGAACCATAGCCTACAACACCTACTTTTTTACCATTAAGTAACTCTAAATCCCCATCTTTTTCGTAATACATATTACCCTCCGATTATTCGACACGGCGGTTTTAAAATATATAAACCTGCCGTTTGTAACTTTTATTTTATTTCCTGATTAATTAAATTCTAAAATAGTAATTATTCCTGATTGCCTATATCTTTTAATTTGAAAGTTTTAAACAGTATCTACAGTACAAATACGTCAGCCAGTGTTTTTAGGTTGGCAACCATATTCGACCATTTCTCATCAGCCACGGAAATGACGATCACGTCCTCTTCCATACTGAATGATGTGGGATTCAATCCCTTTCTTCTGAACAGATTAAGTACTCTCACACATGAATCCATTCCTGTACCAAGCTTTGCTCTGATCGTTCTTTCCATAATAACTCTCCTTTTTTAGATTCGGTCTTTGACCATTTTTTAATTTTTGACATAAAAAAAAGACCATTCATCATTCCAGATATATTTATCTGGGACGAAATGTTCTTCCGCGGTACCACCCAATTTATGGCTATGCCATCACTCTTCAAACCTGACAGTTCTAGCCGTTGTAACGGGGGCATCCGTATCTCCCTATATTTCTTCGGAAGATAAGCCATGGAGTGATTTGTACTTAATCGAGCATCACCGGTTTTCACCAAAACACCGGCTCTCTTTGTCAGCTTTCCCTTAAATACCGTCTCCACAATCGCTTTGACTTATTGTTCGGATATTAACCTTTAAAAATATCCTTGTCAATACATATTAATAAATATTTTTTAATTTTTATACAGTGTGACAAAAAAGGAACACTGCAGAAAATCCGGATTACGTTGGAGTTATCAGATTGTAATCGTTGTGTAATCACGGGTTTGCAAGGATAATTTTATTTTTTTATGCCAATGTGCCAGGTTGACTAAGAAAAGCAAGGTGATAAAATATAATAAAATTATGCATAAGAGGGTGATTCATTTGGAGAAAAATTGGTTGGATAATCTTCCGGAGGAACAGGTAATTGCTTGGAGGAGATATATTCATAAGCATCCGGAGCTGTCAATAAGGAGTTTAAAACAAGCGAATATATTGCCGGAGTTCTTAGTACATTTGAGGGGATTACAATTGAAAGACCG
>DAINSS010000060.1:3294-5109 GCA_036741195.1 Clostridiaceae bacterium
ATCCGTCCTTGGAACACTTAAAGGCAAAGGCCCTAAGGCAGAGACCGGAAAAACGGTTATGCTGAGAGCCGACATAGATGCATTGCCGGTTCCCGATGAAACAGGAGTGGATTATGCAAGTATCAATCCGGGTGTATCCCATGCCTGCGGTCATGACACCCATGCTGCAATGCTTTTGGGAGCAGCCAAGATTCTGTCGGAAAATGCGGAGCAGATCAACGGAACCGTATTATTCATTTTCCAACATGCAGAGGAGTTGCCTCCCGGAGGAGCAATAGAAATAGTCAACAGCGACGTTATGAAGGATAAGAAAATTGATGCAGTATTCGGGCTTCATGTTCTGACCAACATGGAAACCGGACTTATCAAGTTGGTTGAAGAGGGAGCTGCCAGCACAGCTGCCGACACCTTCAAAATAACTATTAAAGGAAAAGGAGCTCACGGCTCAATGCCTGATACAGGAATAGATCCAATTTTAACCGGATCACAGCTTGTCATTGCTTTAAACACAATAGTTTCAAGAAACGTCAAACCGGGAGAATTCGGCGTTATTTCCCTGGGAACCTTCAATTCAGGTGTTGCGAACAATGTAATACCAAGTGTTGCAGAATTATCCGGAACAATAAGATCAACAACTCCAAAAGTAAGGGATATTATTGAAGAAAGGCTTAAAACCATAACTGACTATGTTTGTAAAACAAACGGGGCAGATTATGATTTAAACTACTTCAGAGCTTATTCCGCTATGAACAACAACAAGGAGCTTTCCAATCTTGCCCTTGCCTCATTAAAGAAGGTCAACGGAGAAGATTCGGCTGAATTCACTACAGAAATCAGCTCAGGATCGGAAGATTTCTCATCCTTTGAAAAATTGGCTCCTACCTGCTACATGTTCATGGGAGCGGGAACAAAGGAAGAGGGCTATGGATTCTCTAACCACAATCCAAAGTTCAACATAATTGAGGATATCTTAATTAAGGGTGTCAAGGCAGAGGTTCAGATTGCCCTGGATTATCTGAATCAATAAACATAGTGAATAAATTTTGTAATAATAACAATATTTTAGAAGTAAAAAATCCCTGTGACCGTTCGGTTTTCGTTGATAAGGCAGTAAATCAAATTATCACCGCAGCTGAATCGGCAATGGGAGAAAAACCGAGTTGCAAAGCCACGGACTGAAAACGAAATGTTAAAAGGACTTAGCTGTCAGGCGTAGCAATGGCAAGGAAAATCACCGAGATCAGTCTATCACAGACTTTTCTCGGTGATTTTCTTATATCCGTACATTCGATTTACGCTAATTCTCTTGCTACAATAATTGCAGAAAATCAAAGGAGGAACAGCGTATGAAGCAGAAATACTATGTAGAACTGAACCGGCAGGAATGGCGGCTTATCATTGAGGGGCTGAACCGGTTCCGCAACAAGTTGATTGCGGCGGGACGGTACACAGATGCTGTAGATGAGATATTAATCAAAGTCGCCAAGGCAAAGCCGCAGAAGTCAATGTTGTGGGGATGGAGGCGCTGATGATGGAAAAGTACATTACCGATGAACGCACAGGGCTGAAATATGAATTGGTCGGTGACTATTACCTGGTTGTCGGAGATGATGAGCCAGAGGAAGATCAGCCAATCGGGGTATGGGGACAACGGCATTTACGCCATTTGAAACGCCACCACAAGGTAATCTATGCAAATTTGCTGACAAGCGGCAAGCTACCCGAATATCTTGCGGATATTGACCGACGGGCAGAGGAACTGACCCACACCCCATTTGATGGACTGAAGGTTTTCGCATACTATTAAACAAGACA
>DAINSS010000061.1:0-4624 GCA_036741195.1 Clostridiaceae bacterium
AAAAAAAGTAAAAGTAAACACTTTTTTATGTGTCTACTTTTACTTTACTAGTTCAAAGCAGACCTTTATGGTACTGCTTCTTTTTTATCAATTTTTAGCTTGTTAGGGAGACCCTAAGACCCCAAAATACACCGAAAGGAGAAAAAAAATTATGGAAAACAGAGAAAGAAATATTCAGCTAATCGTAAGAGTTAATGAAAAAGAAAAGGCACTTTTTGAAGAGAAACGAAAACTTGCCAAGTGCAAAAATATGAACCTTTTTATTAGAAAATGCGTTCTTGAAAAGGAGATTTATCAGGTTGATTTACAGCCCTTTGCAGATTTGCAGGGACTTCTTTATAACGCTACAAGCAACATCAATCAGATTGCAAAACGAGTGAATTCGACAGGCATTATTTACAGCGATGACATCAATGATATGAAAAAACAGATAGACCACATTTCAAAAGAGATATGGCAAATTCACTCTCTTCTGCTTGGAAGAACCGCCGAAACGGGAGATGATAAGTAATGGCAATAACGAAAATTCACCCTATAAAATCTACGCTGAACTTGGCAATTGACTATATAACCAATGCCGAGAAGACGGATGAAAAAATCCTAATCAGCACCAATAAATGCCATACAGCTTCCGCTCATACACAATTTCTAAGGCGAAGAGAAGAAGCAAATATTCGAGGTTCTGTTCTTGCAAGACACCTTATTCAGTCGTTCTTGCCGGGCGAAGCTACACCCGAAATGGCACACCAAATCGGATTGGAACTTTGCAACAGAATACTTAAAGATGAGTATGAATTTATCCTCTCCACCCACATTGACAAAGGACATATCCACAACCATATCATCTTTAATAATGTAAATATGGTAACGGGAAAATGCTATCAGTCCAACAAAAGAAGCTATCATCAAATCCGTTATCAAAGCGATAAGCTCTGCAAAGAAAATAGCCTGTCAGTCATAGACGAATACTACGAAAGATTTAAGATAAAATATAAAACTAACGGCAAATCTTGGTATGAAAATGAACAGGCAAAGCGTAGCAACTCTTGGAAAAGCAAACTTCAATTTGACATTGACAGAATGATAAAACAGTCAAAAGACTGGGACGAATTCTTAAAGAAGATGGCAGATCCCGGCTATGAAATCAAGTACGGCAACCACATCGCTTTCAAGCACAAAGACAAGGAAAGATTTACAAGAGCAAAAACTATCGGGGAAGATTATACGGAAGAAAAGCTCAAGGAAAGAATTTCAGAAAACGCTAATCAAAAGACATTCGCCGTTAAAAAGCGTGTCGGAAATATTATTGATATTAAGAACAATGAGAAGGCACAATCAAGCAAGGGATATGAATTTTGGGCTACCAAACATAACCTGCAAGTAGCTTCAGATACTGTTATTTTAATGCGTGAAAAAGGCTTTAAATCTATTGCCCAGCTTGACAATTACATCAAGAAAAGTGCGGATAGAAGGCAAAGCCTACAGGACGAAATCAAGCTGCTTGTCGAAAAGATAGCTACCCTTTCCGCTACTATGGAACAAGTCCATACTGTAACGAAATGCCGCCAAATTTATCAGGCATATAAAAAAGACCCTACTGATAAAGCCTTTGCCAGTGAGCATAAAGCGGAAATTCTCTTGTACGAAAAATCCCTTGCAAACCTTAAAAAGTCGTACTCTAAAATGCCAAATTCCAAGCAGATTTTTGATGAGCTTGAGAAACTGAACGAAAAAAAGAATACCCTTATGCAAGAGTATTCTTCCTCAAAATCTGAAATGACCGAACTATATCAAATCAGGAAATACTATGAGAAATATATGGGGAAAGAGATGGAGAGGGATTAACTCTCTGTCTCATCCAACAGATTATCCAACCCACTAATAAATGCATCTAGTTTGTCAGTCCTTAGATATTCAAAAAATATCTCGTAATCATTAGGACTTAAAAAATGAAATATATATTTTTCACCTGTTCCATTTACAGACAGTTTTTCATTCAATCGTTTAAAATGTTCCTTTGCTGCCTTATTCTTTCCTTTATTTTCTACAGAATTGTCCCCATTATCTTTTATCTCTATGAAAAGATATACATCATCTTCTTTATCAAGTTTAATAATAAAATCAGGATTAAAAGATCCGACTTTTTCTTCTGGTAGTCATGAGAGCAGTACTGACTCCCTTGATCACTATGTAGGATCGTGTCCACTGGCTTCCCACCACGCCTGCGGGCATCTTCCAGGGCATCGATTACAAGCTGTTTGGTCATCCTTGTCGACATGGATAGCCCAATATTCCGTCCGCCAAAAAGGTCGTTGATGGCAGCAACATACAGCCAGCCTTCATCAGTTGCGATATAGGTGATGTCTGAGACAAGCTTCTGGTTGGGCCTGTCAGCCTCAAAATCGCGGTCCAACAGGTTTTCCGCAACTGGGAGCTTGTGGTTGGAATTGGTGGTTGCTTTGTATTTCTTACAGACTTTGCTTCGGATTTCAAGCTTTCTCATCAGGCGTTCGATGCGCTTATGATTGATCTGGCTCCCTTTAAAGTTGCGCTCCTTCAGGGGTTTCTTCAAAATAGCTTTCTTGATTTTTTTACCGCCGTACACGCCGTTTGACCCGTCGTAGATTGCTTTGATGTCGTTCTCTAATGCCTTGTTCTCTGCAGTTCTGGGGGTATTTGGTTTCTTGATCCATGCGTGATAGCCACTCTTGGAGACCTCGAGTACTTTACACATCCTCGCGATTGAAAATTCAGCTTTATGGGCCCGGATAAATTCGAATCGTGCTATTTTTGATTCTTCGCGAAGTAGACCGCCGCTTTTTTTAATATTGCATTCTCTTCTTCAAGTTCCCGATTCTGCTTCTTCAACAGCCGTAGCTCCCGTTCCGCATCCGTCGGATGTAGGGCATTCTTAATGCCGCGGGAAGAATCCGCCTTGTATTTTCGAACCCAGCCAGACAGGGTGGTTCCCGCTACTCCCAGTTCATCTGCAATTTGGTTTTGACTCATTTTCCCATCCAGGACCATTTTGATTGCTTCGGCCTTGAATTCATCTGAATATCTCTTGGTACTCATTTTGTATACTCCTCAAACTCTGTCTTGTTTAATAGTATGCGAAAACCTTCAGTCCATCAAATGGGGTGTAGGTCACTCCTTGATAACAGAGAAGAACTGAAAAAGAAATGGGAAATAACCTCAGAGTTTGGAAACCCGCTGAAACAGTACAGAGCTGTCCAGTTTGCAGATATCACAGAAGATGTAAAACACATAAAAGAAATTGATACGGACTTCATCTTAAGAACCTTGGACCACATCAAAGTCTTTGAAACAGGGAGAATCATCATCCGCTTTATGGACAGAACGGAGATGGAGTGCAATGGGGAATAATAAAGGATTAGCGGCTGACTTGGATCAATGATCTGAGTCAGATTTTTTTAGTAAAAAAAATAAAAAAACTATTGACAGGTTTTAAAAATTGGTGTATATAATAATTAAAGTTAGCACTCAACGACAGAGAGTGCTAATAATGAGAATTAAAATAAGTAAAGGAGTGATTATTATGGCAGGATTAATTCCATTCAACAGAAAGCGAAATGATGTAATGGATACTGGTTTTGAAGATTTTTCCAACATGATTGATGACTTTTTTACAGGTAGCTGGCCATTGCAAAGAAGTCTAGTTGGAGATACATTTAAGATTGACATTCAGGACAATGACACAGAGTACACAATTGAAGCAGAGCTTCCGGGAGTAAAAAAAGAGGATGTAGAGATTACGCTTAACGAAGGAAGACTCAACATTTCAGTGAAAAAAGAAGAAGTTTCTGAAGATAAAAACAAAAAATATATTCATCGTGAAAGAAAATATGCTCAGATGTCACGAAGCATATTGCTTGCAGATGCAAATGAAGAAAGTGTTCAGGCAAAACTAGAAGAAGGTGTGTTGACAATTAAGGTACCTAAAAAGGAACAGGTCGACACCTCTAAACGCATCATGATCGAGTAATCGTGTTTAACAACGTTATCATAGAAAATAAGAATAAGTATAGGAGTGATTATTATGGCAGGATTAATTCCATTCAACAGAAAGCGAAATGATGTAATGGATACTGGTTTTGAAGATTTTTCCAACATGATTGATGACTTTTTTACAGGTAGCTGGCCATTGCAAAGAAGTCTAGTTGGAGATACATTTAAGATTGACATTCAGGACAATGACACAGAGTACACAATTGAAGCAGAGCTTCCGGGAGTAAAAAAAGAGGATGTAGAGATTACGCTTAACGAAGGAAGACTCAACATTTCAGTGAAAAAAGAAGAAGTTTCTGAAGATAAAAACAAAAAATATATTCATCGTGAAAGAAAATATGCTCAGATGTCACGAAGCATATTGCTTGCAGATGCAAATGAAGAAAGTGTTCAGGCAAAACTAGAAGAAGGTGTGTTGACAATTAAGGTACCTAAAAAGGAACAGGTCGACACCTTTAAACGCATCATGATCGAGTAATGAAAGACAGTACATTAGCACACTGGCACAACAACATGCCGGTGTGCTAATGCTTTTTAATTGAGAGAGTGAAAGTTTTTCTGTAAATACAAAAGGTCTTCTATGATAAAATCAAAA
>DAINSS010000062.1:0-4412 GCA_036741195.1 Clostridiaceae bacterium
TATGGATCACGGCAAGATGGACCACAGTAAGATGGATCACAGCAATATGGATCACGGCAAGATGAATCACAGCAATATGGATCAAGGCAAGATGGACCATAGTGCGATGGATCACAGTGAAATGGATCATGGCGCAATGGGAGGGCATGCCCACCACCATCACGGTAGCTTTAAGGAGATTTTCTTGAAGTCACTCCCATTAGGAATTGCAATCTTACTCATTACTCCTATGATGGATATTCAGTTGCCTTTCCAAATTATCTTTCCTTATGCAGACGTTGTAGCAGCTGTATTGGCAACAATTCTATACATTTATGGCGGAAAACCATTCTACATGGGTGCGAAAGATGAGTTTAATTCAAAAGCTCCAGGCATGATGTCCTTGATTACTTTGGGAATAACGGTTTCTTATGCCTATAGTGTTTACGCAGTGGCCGCTCGATATGTGACCGGAGAACATGTCATGGACTTCTTCTTTGAGTTTACAACGTTAATTTTAATCATGTTATTAGGACACTGGATTGAAATGAAGGCATTGGGTGAAGCAGGGGATGCGCAAAAAGCTCTAGCAGAATTATTGCCAAAAGACGCTCATGTTGTTTTAGAAGATGATTCGATTGAAACTCGTCCTGTGTCTGAACTTCAGGTTGGAGATGTTATCCGTGTTCAAGCAGGAGAAAATGTTCCAGCTGATGGTATCATTATTCGCGGAGAATCCCGTGTAAACGAGGCCCTCTTAACAGGTGAATCTAAGCCAATCGAAAAGAATGTTAAAGATCAAGTCATTGGTGGATCAACAAATGGTAGTGGTGTCCTATATGTAGAAGTAACAGAAACAGGGGATAAGTCCTTTATCTCACAAGTACAAACATTAATTAGCCAAGCACAAAGCCAACCATCTCGAGCAGAGAATGTGGCTCACAAAGTAGCTAGCTGGTTGTTCTACATTGCCGTTGTAGTAGCTTTAATCGCTCTAGTAGCCTGGATGATCATTGCAGATTTACCTACAGCCGTTATCTTTACTGTGACTACGTTAGTTATTGCCTGCCCACATGCTTTGGGTCTTGCTATTCCCTTGGTAGTATCACGTAGTACTAGTTTGGGTGCAAGCCGAGGATTACTGGTTAAAAATAGAGAAGCTTTGGAATTAACTACTAAAGCGGATGTTATGGTATTGGATAAAACAGGTACTTTAACAACTGGTGAATTTAAAGTGTTGGACGTCACTGTTTTGAGTGATAAATATTCTGAAGAAGAAATTACAGGCTTGTTGGCGGGTATAGAGGCGGGCTCCAGTCACCCGATTGCCCAATCGATTGTGAACCACGCTGAAGCAAAAGGCATTAAGTCAGTTTCCTTTGACTCCATTGAAATCGTTTCGGGAGCAGGAATAGAAGGGGAGGCGAACGGCCACCACTATCAATTAATCAGCCAAAAGGCATACGGAAAAGCATTGCGTATGGATATTCCGAAAGGCGCTACTTTAAGTATCCTTGTAGAAAATAATGAAGCAATCGGCGCTGTCGCATTGGGAGATGAACTGAAAGAAACCAGCAGAAACTTGATCGAGGTGCTGAAAAAATACGGAATTGAACCACTCATGGCTACTGGTGATAACGAGGAAGCTGCACAAGGAGTTGCAGAAGTTCTAGGTATTCAATACCAAGCCAATCAATCTCCGGAAGATAAGTACAAGCTGGTCGAGTCCATGAAAAACCAAAACAAGACGGTAATCATGGTGGGAGACGGGGTCAATGACGCACCTTCCCTTGCCTTGGCAGACGTAGGTATTGCAATCGGAGCTGGAACGCAAGTAGCTTTGGATTCTGCGGATATTATCCTTACTCAGTCTGATCCAGGGGATATTGAATCCTTTATCGAGTTAGCAAACAAGACGACACGTAAAATGAAACAAAACTTGGTATGGGGAGCAGGCTACAATTTTATCGCGATTCCAATTGCTGCTGGCCTCCTTGCTCCTATCGGCATTACCTTGGGTCCGGCCTTCGGCGCCGTCCTCATGTCCTTATCGACCGTTATTGTTGCGATCAATGCAATGCTTTTGAGATTAGACCCGAAATAAAACGAAGCAGGAACAAAAAAACACTGGCTGGTGTGCTGTACAAGGATATACGTACACCCACGGATTTCCGAGAAAAAACAGGACTCCATCATTTTAATCTGGACCTGATTTCAAGGACAATATCGGATAGTAATTCTTAACACAATTTTACCCGCAGCTCTTTTTATTGAGTTGCGGGTTTTCAATTTGTAAACATTCAATTGTTATTTGAAACCAAATGGTTTACAATATTTCTATTGAGGCATGGAGGGACTATTATGAAAACCTCGGACATGATACGACAGCTATGTGAACAAAAGAATATCAGTGTCTCCGAATTGGCTAGACGCTTAGGTCAGTCGCCACAGAATTTTGGAAAGAAGCTGAAACGTGAAACCATAACCTTAGAAGAGCTTAAGGCCATAGCAGATGTGATGGATGTTAAGTTTGAACAGTCTTTCATTCTATCTGATGGCAAGGAAATAAAGACTGGAAGCGAGTAAAGGAGGCGGCCTACTATGATGATCAGCCCGGAAGGATACTATGAAGAGCATCTTAAAGGTAAAACGAAAGAGCAGATTATGACCGCTATACGTGGTCTTAAACAAGAAATAGGTCATCTTAAGAATACGATGGAAAGCCCGGACTATGGCAAAGAGCTTATTATGCATCCGAGCGAAGATACGCGCCTCCACTGGAATTGTGAATACTTGGAGCGAGCCAAGCAAGCTTATGCTGAAGCCGGTGGTACTTATACCTTATCTAAATTAGAAGAAAAAGTTGCTGACTTTGATGCAAATATAGATGCCATCTCAAAGATTACTTTCAGCATTGGCGGTTTCTTTGGCGGCTACCGTAGTTATGTTGTAGAACTATCAGATGGATTGAAGGCCTATACAAAATTATGGGAAGACGAAGAACCACTCGCTCTGATGGATGTTGATAAAGAAGAACCCTTCACAAGAGACACTTTCATGGCTGCTCTTATGGATCTTCATATTGGTGAATGGCGCAGACGGTATTCAACTCAGCGCTTCGGATATACGGTGTGTGATGGTACACAGTGGGAGCTGGAATTTGAATATAGCAATGGACATAAACCGGTAAGAATCGATGGTGACAACTCCTACCCGTATAACTTCAATAAGTTCCAGATGTTATTTGGCATTGACGAAACTGAGGAGGACGAGGATGAGTAAAATTGATTGTGTGAAGGAGGTTCAAAATTGGATACAAACAAATTGAAAGCTTTATCATATGATGAGCTGCGCGCTTTGTATAGGAACTTCCTACATAGCCAAGACATTTCAAAATTAACAATCGATACTGCTTATAGTGACACCTTCTACCTTTGGAGAAAAGGCAGCAAAGAACTTTTCTGGAATACAGTGATAGATACTGGTTTTGAAAATGCGGCAAAGAGTGAACTAATAAAGGCTCTTTCTGAGAACACGACCGGAAACGTTAAATCGCTTGCGAGTAATTACTTGTCTCATCTGAGAAGATTCCGTTTATTCTTAGCTTCTGATGGAACTGCAGATCTGACTGCGCCTAAGCAGGAAAAGACAGCAAGACCTACGCATATACGCAAGAAGAAAGTAAGCGTTATCGTCCCCGATCCATCAAGCGATCAGGTTGAGCTTTATCTTAAAAAATGGGATGGCCTTGAGAACTACCGACTTCAGGAGGATGCACTTAATAAACTGTTCTTTGAGCTATGCCCGAAGAATAAAGACATAACTGATATTCTTTTGAAAGCTTCAACACTTAACAACTTTTATAGCACAAACATTTTTTCAATCTATCCAGTAGCAAAGCATATCTGCGCTCTGGATATTGATGCGAGACTTAAAGCCGGTGATGTTACCCTGGTTGGAGATATCCAGTATGTAACAATCGGTGAGACATTGAAGAATTTTTACTCCTTTGCCACAAAATATTGTAGCCATCACAATCCGATCGACTATCCAATTTATGATAGCTACGTGGATGAGGTGCTTCGCTATTTTAGAAAGCGTGATGGCTTTTCAGATTTTCAAGATGTTGATTTGAAGGACTACGCAAAATTCAAAAACATTCTGATTGAATTCCGTGCCTTCTATGGCTTGGAAAAACATAAACTTAAGCAAATCGACCAGTATGTTTGGCAGCTTGGGAAAGAGTACTTCCCGAAGAACTATGGAAAGAAAAAGGAAAAAACAATTGGAGGCTAACTATATGAGTATCAATAATGAATGTTGTTGTGGAAGCAAAACAGAAAAGCCAGATCAAATAAATGGCTATTGTCCTGTATGTAATAATGAAGGCATTTCCGTTAGCAAAGTAACTGTAGAACATCTAGTGGCAGATG
>DAINSS010000063.1:0-3248 GCA_036741195.1 Clostridiaceae bacterium
GAACAGATTAGACTATGTTAATAATTGTCAACCAACACAGTTTGACAAAGAGCCTGTTTTTTTCATACCCAATATGTAGAGAAGGAGCTCTGCTTTGAAATAGGGTAACGTCAAGATTTCCCCGTTCCATCGAACAGGGTTGTCACTGAAATAATAAAGTTCCAATTTATCCATTACGTTACCCCCAAATTATATTTAGTTTTGTTTTAGATTCCTCTGACTTCAGCTTTGAATTGCTTTGACAGTCTCTTAATTATACCTGCCATCTTTGAATCAATCTGTTCAGTTGTCATGGTTCCCGTATCAGAACCGAAATGAACTCTGAGCATTACCGATTTTTTTCCTTCCGGTATTTGCTTGCCCTTGTATTCCTCAATGAATTCAATGTCTTTCACCATCGGACCGATGAGGTTTTCAATGTCTTTCCAAGGAGTATCGATATCCAGCAGTACCGAAAGATCCTGTTCAACCAATGGGAACAAAGGAAGGTGAGTGAATTTATTGGTTCTTGAAGGAAGGGGTTTTAGCTTATCCATATTTATTTCAAAAATAACTGCCTGTCCCTTTTTAATTCCAACTGCATTCTTCGCCTTTAAGGATAATAATCCGAGTGATCCCACGATTTCGCCGTCTGCTGTTATATTTAGCCAAACTTTCTTTTCAGCCCATGTAGGTTCAACCTCCCTTGTAAATCCAAGAGGTTCAATATGGGTGTACTTAGCCATGTTTTCAATGGCACCCTTTACTCCGAAGAACAGCTCCTCCACATCGGTGCCAACTGATGCTCCGGCTACCGTTAACTCATGTATAGGAAGTTTTTCAATTTCCACGGAAGGGGAATGACTGCCTTTTTTGAAAACTTCAGTTGCTTCGAAAACCTTGAACTCATCATAATATCTTAAGTTGGTTACAATGGTTTCGATTAGCCCCGGTACCAGAGATGAACGTAACAATCTTGTTTCCGGTGAGGGAGGAGTAGCCAGAGCGATCATATTATCTGTAGGTATGCCTGATGCTTTGATATATTCCTCTTCAGTCCAAGGGTAAGTAAATACCTCCTGATAACCGCATCTTTCTGCAAGATATTCTTTGATATTCCTGTCCATCTGCTGTTCAAGCTGCTTTATCGGTTTATCCAAAGTAATTACGGGAGCAATATATTCGAAGTTTTCGTAACCTATCATACGGGCTACTTCTTCTAAAATATCATCATGCAGTGTAATATCACCCGTTGATCTCCAGGTTGGGGATGTGACGGTTAAATAATCGCCTTTATCCTCACTTACAAATCCAAGAGGAGACAATACTTTTTCAACTTCAGAATAATCCACCTTTTTGCCCAGTCTTCTTGATAAGAAATCCAGGGAAACAGGAATTACAGTCTTTTGGGTTTCTGTCTTATAGTTGTCATTGAATGCCGTAATCTTTGAACCGGGAATGATTTCTCCTAATAATTTCTGAGCCAATCCAAGTGCTTGATCTACTCTTTGGGTATCCACACCTTTTTCATATCTAATGGAGGCTTCAGTTCTTAGTGAAAATTCCTGAGTTGTCTTTCTGACACAGGAAGGGGAGAAGTTTGCAATTTCCAGTATGACTTCTTTTGTATCGGGAAGTATTGAATCCTTCACACCGCCCATGATACCGGCAAGTCCCAGGGATTGCTTATGATCCGCAATAACCAGATTCTTCGGTCCTAAATTAAGTTCTTTTCCGTCCAATAACAAAAGCTTTTCATTTTCTCTTGCATTTCTTACGACAATTCCGCCGTTTACATGGGTTCTGTCAAAGCCGTGGGTTGGCTGTCCCACTGCAAGCATAATGTAGTTTGTTATATCCACTATATTATTGATGGGTCTTAAACCGACCTTTAATAATGCGGATTTTAGCCACATTGGCGAGGGCTCGTTAACCACATTCTCCAATGATATTGCCACGTATCTTCTGCATAACTCGCTGTCTTCTATTTCAACGGGGTATACATCAGTATTTTTACTTAATTCAAATTCAGGCAGGGATTTTAATTCTTTTCCGTATATGGCGGCAAGCTCCCTGGCAATTCCGTAATGTCCCCAAAGATCAGGTCTGTTTGTAAGGGATTTATTGTCGATTTCCAAGATTGTGTCATTTAATCCCAGAACATCTGAAATATTATCTCCTGGTTTACAGTCAATTGAAGATAAGTCAACGATTTCTGCAGCTGTCTCGTCTGAAACAGGGAACAGATCCTCCAAACCAACTTCATTGGCACCGCAGATCATTCCCCAGGAGGTTTCTCCGCGAAGCTTTGATTCTTTTATTTCAACCGGTTCTCCTTCACCGTGCCAAACGACGTATGAACCCGGTTTTGCGACTACAACCAGTTGACCCGGTTCTAAATTCGAACCTCCGCATATAATTACCTTGTTTTCATCAAGTCCCACATCGGTGGTTACCATTCTAAGCTTATCAGCCTTTGGGTGGGGATCTACGCTTACGATTCTGCCCACAACTATATTTTCTAATTTTTTACCCAGGTTTTCTGTTCCTTCTACTTCCACAGTCCTCATTGTAAGGTCATAGGAAAGCTTGTCCATACTTAGATCTGACGGAAGATCCACATATTCACGTATCCAGTTTAATGATAGTTTCATAATTTCTCCTCCTATCTGAATTGATTCAGGAATCTTAAATCGGCACTGTGGAATAATCTTACATCATCCACTCCGTACCTCATCATGACCAGCCTGTCCAAACCTATGTTGATATAAAAACCTGTCCATTCATCGGGATCCAATCCTGCAGCTCTTAAGACATTGGGATGTGGTGCTCCGCCCGGCATAACTTCTATCCAACCGACATTTTTACATACTCTGCAACCTTTTCCGCCGCATACATGGCATTTCATGTCTATTTCAAATCCGGGTTCAACGAAGGGGAAGAATCCTACACGCATTCTTACATCAACTTCCATACCGAATACTTTTTCCAATATAGTTTTAACCAAAAGCTTTCCTGATGCAAAGGAGAAGTCCTTGTCCACAATCAAAGCTTCATATTGGAAAAAGGCTCTTTCATGTCTGGCGTCAGTGCTCTCATTTCTGTAAACTCTGCCAGGGTAAACGAATCTTGCAGGAGCGCCGTGCTTTTGAAGGTATCTTACGGAAGCACCTGTCAGATGGGGTCTTAAAGCCAGTCTTTTTGCGCCTCTTTCATTTTCGGTTCCTTCAATCCAATAAGTATCCATGGATTCACGGGCAGGATGTTCC
>DAINSS010000064.1:0-2427 GCA_036741195.1 Clostridiaceae bacterium
TTTTGGTCTGGCAAAATACATACCGTTTATTTTAGCTGTCTCCGTTATATTAGCTTCAATAAACCTAATTTTTAAGTTGAATTCCTCAGGACTCTTACATACTTACCTGAATTCTTTTCTGTTCTTGCTTTTGTACACACCGACAATAGTTTTCAGCAAAACAGAGGATACAAGGTTCCTGGTTTTAATTGTGGTTCAGTTTCTAATTATGCTTATTTGTATAATCCTTCTATACATTTCACCTGATAATGTAAGATTCAGGAAAGATAAAAGAAGTAATTCTAAATATGACGAGTATAAGAAAGAAATGACAAAATATTCTGAAAAGCCTGATACCATGAAATAAAATATAAAACTAAATCATTAATTCAATTTGATAAAATCTCCTGTAAATAAAAATACAGGAGACTTTTCATAAAGGATTATATTATTTACAGCATTAATACAGAGCGGATGAGGTGTAATATGTTTATATTGACAGGATTGGCTGCAATACTATTTGCCATATTAAATATCAGAAATTATCTTAACCACAGGGAAACAAAGTGGTTCAGATTTTTAAGTATGACTTTGACTCTTATAACAACAGGGTTTATTTATCAACTGGATGCCGATTATGTTTTAAAAAATGACTTTAGTGCTCTATCTGACGTTGTTCCTTCCATGAGTAAAATTCTATGGGTATGTTTAATAGCATCAGTATTGATTAACGGATTGACCTTGTTCAGTAAAAATAAAGACTTACAACAAAAAAGTAAATAAAAAAATCGCAAAACCGGTTAAGCAAGGTGGCTTAACCGGTTTTGTAATTATAATTTAAATTTTACGATAAATTCCTACAAGCTTTCCTAACACTTCACAATTGTCGACAATAATGGGATTCATGAAGTCATTCTCGGGTTGCAGTCTGATATGGTTTCTTTCTTTGTAAATCCTTTTAATCGTTGCTTCATCTTCAATCATTGCCACGACTATTTCGCCGTTACTTGCTGAAGAAGTCTTCTCAACTATTGCAAAATCACCGTCATTTATACCGGCATTTATCATGGATTCGCCCATTACTTTGAGTATGAACAAATCTTTATCGTGTTTTACAAACGAGGTTGGAAGGATGAAGTGATCCTCTATATTTTCAGTAGCCAGTATGGGTACACCGGCTGTTACTTTTCCGATGACAGGAATTTTAATTATCTCAGGACTTGCCAGTTCGGGTATTTCAAGGGCACGGGGTTTTGTAGGGTCCCTTCTGATCAACCCTTGTCTTTCCAAGTTTTGAAGATGATTATGTACCGAAGAAGTTGAGCGTAATTCCACTGCTTCGCAAATTTCTCTTACTGATGGGGGATATCCTTTATTTGAGGCATAACTTAAAATGAAGTTATATACTTCTTTTTGCTTTTCACCTTTTACGGACATATATGCACCTCTCTGATTTTTGCTTTTTTTAATTATATCATGATATGGATTAAAATCAAACGTTTGTTCAGTATATTTCAATTTGTGATAATGAAAGTTATGTAAATACCCGAATAATTCATAAAAAAAGTGTATTGTTCAATGTATAATATTAGAAAAGCCAGTGCAATATTGGTATAAATAATATTTTAAAGGAGATAATAATGTCTATACATATCGGAGCTAAAGAAGGTCAGATAGCAAAAACCATACTTTTACCAGGGGATCCTTTGCGTGCAAAATTTATAGCCGAAACTTTCCTGGAGAAACCTGAATTGTTCAACGAAGTCAGAGGAATGCTGGGATACACAGGTTATTATAAGGGTGTCAGGGTTTCTGTAATGGGCACGGGAATGGGTATACCTTCCCATTCTATTTATGTACATGAACTAATCCATGATTATAAAGTCAAAAATTTGATCAGGGTAGGTTCTGCAGGAGCAATAGTACCAGAAGTTGAAATAAGGGATGTCGTGTTGGCATCTTCAGCATCAACAACAAACGGAGCAAATAAAAACAGATTCAGAGGATTTGACTTTGCACCGGCTGCTGATTTTAAGCTTCTTTTGACAGCGTATAACAAAGCTAAGGAACTTGGTGTAGATACAAAAGTCGGCAATATCCTGTCATCCGATATATTCTATGACGAGACGAATTCACACGAACTTTTTGCCAAGGCAGGAACACTGTGTGTTGAAATGGAAGCATCGGGACTATACACTGAAGCGGCACTTGCCAGAGTCAGAGCACTTACAATACTTACTATTTCAGATTCTCTTGTTACGGGGGAAGCAACAACATCAGCCGAAAGGGAAAAAACTTTCACGGACATGATGAAAATAGCACTTGAAACAGCCGTGGAGCTGGATAAGGAAGATTAATATTTTTATAAAAACAAGACTCCGTTTATTCCGACGGAGAGTCTGTGAAGAAATTTCTGTAAATAGAGATTTTCTATGATAATTTAAAAGA
>DAINSS010000065.1:0-2205 GCA_036741195.1 Clostridiaceae bacterium
TCTTCAACGGTGATTTTGCCTTTATCGATTTTACCAAGATACTGCCCTGTGTTTTTAGGGCTTTTAAATGCCATCATATCCCTGCCGTCATTTCCCAGCATGAATGCATGGTTAAACCCTTCCCTGTTGAAAAGCTGTTTTAACCCCTTGTCATTAACATCATCGCCGTCAATGGCTTTTCTATATTGATTTACCGCCTCATAAACGTATTCCCTTCGTTTCATCCTACCTTCAATTTTCAAAGAAGCAGTTCCGGTATTTAAAACAGCATCCATAATATCCAAGGTGGACAAATCTTTTGGGCTCATTAGAAAGCCGTCAGCAACGGAAATATTGTTTTCATCCAATAACTCATAATGCATTCTGCAGTTTTGGGCGCATCTTCCCCTGTTTCCTGACCTGCCTCCAAGCATTGAGCTCATTAGGCATTTACCGGAATATGATATGCAAAGTGCTCCGTGGATGAAAATTTCAGTCTCAATATCCTTTGATATATCTTTTATTTCTTCCAAGGAAAGCTCCCTGGATAATACTATTCTTTTTAATCCGTTCTCCACATAATACTCGGCACTCAGCTTATTATGAACAGTCATCTGTGTGGATGCATGGAGTTCGATGTCGGGATTGTTCTTATGTATAAGTGAAATCAATCCCGGATCCTGGATAATTATTGCGTCAACACCCATATTCCATACCCTGACAGCATATTCATAGGCCTCCTTGATTTCACTGTCTTTTATAAGAGTATTAATTGTGATATATATTTTCACATCATATGTATGTGCATATTCAATAACTTTTTTCAAATCCTCATCTGTAAAATTAGATGCATAGGCACGGGCCGAAAATTTCGGTCCGCCGAGATATATAGCGTCACAGCCACCGTATATGCCGGCTTTTAAGCTGTCTATGTCCCCTGCGGGACTCAATAATTCTGGTTTATTTATATTTTTCATATCCTTTAAATTATAGCACAGTTGGGTTTTGCTAACCCAAAAGAAAAAGGACCCCTACGGGTCCCTTCCAATTTTTATAATCCAAGTTATTCAGTTTAATACTAATGCAATTTCAGTTATGAATCCTTCTGTTCTTCTTTGGCTTTAGGCTGGGAAGTTTTTTTATCCTTTGTTCCGTTCATCTGATTTTCGAAAAGCTTATTCTGAAGGTCCAAGACTTTATATTTATAAGACTGAAGCTCAAACTTCAGTTCCTTATTCACCTTTGAGAACTTTTCGTTATCATCTCTGTACTCTTTAACGGACTCTTGCAATAGCTTAATTTCGGATTGAGATTTTTTAAGTTCCTCATCCTTTGCTTTCAGACTTTCACTTTCCAAATCCTTGGCATTTTCAATTTCAATATCTTTTTTAGACAGTTGTTCTTTTAAGTCATTGATTTCTTTTTCAAGTTTGATTCTTTCCAATGAAAAGCTGTTTTCTTTATCTTTGATGGTTTCTGACAACTTTTCAAGCTTCATATTGTCATCAACAAGATTACAGGCTGTTAATATTGCTGCAGAAGACATATTCAGCTTTTTATTGGATTTGAGCATGGAGTCAATCATTTTATTCACTGTAAAGCCAATGGTGTTTAAGTACTCCTCAGACTCACTTCCAACCAGGTTATAATCAAATCCCTGTATATTCACTGTTACCCTGTTCATTTGCAGCCTCCCAAATAATAGATATATATTCCTAAAATTATTCAACCAAGTTAATTAAGTATAGTACATTTTTAGTGTAAGTCTATAATACAATAACATCCTCGGAGTTTTCAACTTAAAAGACCGTCCCTTTTAGTGATGTTGATTTTTACTGAATTGACTTTGATAATCAACTCGTCTAAAATATAATGGAAATGCAGGGAAATGGAAAAGTAATTTTAAAAGAAACCGGTAAGAGAAAAAGGATCACAGGCTGTAAATCCTTTGCGGCAAGCATAAAATGAAGTTCACCATTGAGCAATACGGGTGATATGTAGTCCGTATCGGAAGAAAATCCGTTATAAACATGAAAGTGGCAATTAATTGCAACAAGGGTGGTACCGCGAAATTTCGTCCCATGAATTTTCGTGGGCTTTTTTATTTATATTATTTGGAGGTGTAAGGTGGATACTGATATCAAAACAAGCTATTCCCAGGAAATAAGCAATGCCAAAACTTTAAATGAGCTTTTGGAAGTCAGGCATAACTACTTAGGTAAAAAG